>SOIM01000019.1 GCA_004377185.1 Methanomassiliicoccales archaeon
CCAATGGACTTGAAGATCATTGTGTCCTACAGCGGTGTGACCAAGGAGGAAGTGATTACTCTACCGATCATCCTCAAGATGTTCGGTGATGAGCAGTCCTGTTACAGGCATAGGCGGAACGCACTGAGAACCCTCAGAGCATTCGATATGGATGACGATGAGGGCATGCTCCACAACCTGGAGCCTGGTGACTTAGTCCTACTCGATGGAATGCTGATGGACCCAGAAGAGGCTATCCTGTTGATTCTCAGCTGGTATGAGAACGGATGCAAGCAGACCGGTCATCAAGATGTCGAACATGCACACTCAGCTTCTGCAAGCCTGACCGGATCATACGGTATGGGCATGCAGTACTGGGGCTTCGCACCTGGCCAGGAAGAAGGCAACGAGGGTAACGGCAACGGTGGACTGACTGGACAAGACCGCAAGGACGTATATGGGTTCTAAGATCCCATAACCAAAAGCCAAAACAAAACCAACACTCTTCCCTTTTTCTTATGTTTTGTAACTTTTCTCATCGTTCTCCTCGAAATCGAATCCAAATTGACGAATCTCTATCTCCACAGCCAAAGCTGCTCAGGAACACAAGAAAACGAAGCGGGGAGGGCAGACCACTACTTCTTTATTCGTCTGGCTGGCTTTTCGTCCGGTTCTTCTTCGCCCACTACTTCCTCTTCTTCCTCGACCAATTCCGGCTCTTCCCAGCCAACCTCTTCCGGCTCCTCTCCCTCTTCTTCCTCAAGTACTTCTTCTTCCTCTGCCTCCTCTCCAGGCATTGGCTCCTCTTCAACAGGTTGCTTTCTTCTCTTCCACATGAGGAGGAAGATGATTGTCGAGAGAACGGCCAAGATGATGGCAATCGCAACGAGGATGACCCCGGTGAGGTCTTCTCCAGGCTTCTCTTCCAGGTAAACTGATATCTGGTCTCTGTCCACCAACGGCGATGGGTCGTAGGCCTCAACCTCGATTACAATCTCACCCAGGGCAGATTGCGCAGTGTTCCAGGAATAACTCCAACTGCCATCGCCTGGATTGTAGTTGTCTATGATGCTAGTCCAATCTCCGTCTCCGATTCGTATGTGAAGGGTCTGTATCTCGGCGTTGTCAAAAGCGGTCCCAGTTATCTGCACCATATTTCCTCTCTTCTCAGTGAATCCGTCATAAGGAAAAGTGATGGTGACATTGGGGGGCGAAACGTCCAACTCAGTCTGGAAAGACCAAGCGTAGTACCCGTTCAGAATAGTATTCCCATCATCGTCCTTCACGTTGCTAATGTTGACTGTGTAATTCCTTCCAGGTTTGAGATTCTCATCAGGATCGAAGAACAACATCCTCCGCTGGGTGTTGTATGTGACCTGACCGCTCACTGGGTTGCCATACTCATCCCTGACCGAAACGTTCTCAGGGGCTATGCTTGACTCGTCCATGTCATCGTCGAAGGTCGCACTGATGTTGGTTCCCAGGGAGACATTGGTATCATCTGCTGGTGGCGTAGTATTCACAACGTACGGTGGTATCGGGTCCGCGGTCATGAACCAGAACCAATGGTCGTCCGCAGGTGAACCCTCGGAAACGTCGTTCCAATTCCCGTCAAGTGGATTCCCTGCAAGGTCCACAACGCCGTCGAAGTGGCTTCCAGATATGATGATTGTGTACTTGGTATCGTAGGCCAGGTCGCTCAGAGGTGTTATGACTATTATCTGATTTGCGCTGAACCACTCGAGGGTTCCGAAAGGCTCGAGGGTCATTGTGGTGGCGTTCTCCTTCACTGCTACACCAGTGATGAATGAAGTCTCGTTCATCAGCTCGTCAAAGGTGACGGTGATTAGTGAGTCCAAGAGAACTCCCAAAGTCCCATTCGCTGGGTAGGCATCAGTGACATGTGGTGGATCAAGATCCTGAGCCATTGTGGTAAACTCCCATGAATAATTGTCGGTGGGAGAACCTTCGAGGATATCGTTCTTGTTTCCGTCCAGGGAGTTGCCGTTCAGATCCTTCGCACCGGAGGAAGAATCACCTGAGATGTTTATGTTGTATGCTGTTCCGTGTTTCAAGATGAAAGGATTGATTGAGAATGTCATGGCCGCGTCGTTCCAGGTTACATTACCGAAACTGTCTATCTGTATTGGATCAGTGCCTTCTTTGATGGTGATTGCAGATTTGACAGAAGGCCAGTCCATGATCTTGCTGAAGCTCATCACGATGTCCGCGTTCAATGGGACATCACTTCCGGTCGGGATTCCTGTGACAGTAGGAGTGGCTTCGGTAGTAAAGAACCAGCTGTAGTCATCGACTGGAGAACCCTCTGGCGTTCCGTTCATGTTACCGTCCAGATACACACCCCTCCGGCTTCTCGCTACTGAGGAATCAAGGGTCACATTGTACGTAGTTGAGAAATTGAATCCGAAACTGGAATTCGCGAACGTGAACACAAGCATGTCAACATCCCAGCTCACCGAGAAACTGGTATTGTCCCAGACCGTGACTCCATCTCTAACCGTGAAGGCCGATTGTACCGAAGAAGGATCCATGGGATCGTTGAAAGATATGGATATATTGGCTCCCACGTGCACGTTTGGCTCATCCGCTCCTGGCTCAATGAACACTACCCAGGGAAGCTCGGCGGTCTTGAACGTCCAGCAGAAGTTTCCATCCAGGAAGAAACCTTCTGTGTCCCTTGCAATGTCTGCATTGAAGCATGCCCGGTAAGTAGTCCCGTAGCTAAGTGGTTGGAATGGTGTGAAGGTAAAGTTGTAATTGGTTGAGTTGTAGACTGGATCTCCTGCAATCTGAGTGGGGGTGCCATCTATGATCAGGGAGAAAGAACTGAGAATCGAAGGGGTGGCCATGTCCTTGCTGAACTCTGCCCAGACGATAGTGTCCGCAAGCTTGTCTGGACCTCTTGG
The DNA here is from genome assembly GCA_004377185.1 of Methanomassiliicoccales archaeon. Classification (GTDB taxonomy): domain Archaea; phylum Thermoplasmatota; class Thermoplasmata; order RBG-16-68-12; family SOIM01; genus SOIM01. The sequence continues at coordinate 2,907 of SOIM01000019.1, forward strand.
CCCCGACTCGTCCACTGTCGGTGGAATGCAGACCGTCACGTTCACCCAAGTGGCATCAAGATCCCAACCTCCAGACTCATCTGTCACGTTCAGCATGATCGGGAAATTCCCGGAGGCGTTGAACTGATGGGTGACTATCATGCCCTGAAGGAAGACAGGTCCGGTTCCGTCGTCGAAGGTCCAGTTGAAGGTCAGATTGGCAAGTGGGTTGTTATCTGTTGTACTGCTAGCGTCCAGAGTCACTACATCACCAGCGCACACGTCTTGACTGGGCCCAGCATCCGCCTCTGGAACAGGATCGTCAACAACATGAACGGTCATATTGTCAAAGCCTGTGTTGTTGGCTTCGTCCTTGACCGCCAACATGACAATATAATCAGCAACTGCACTGAATCCAGTAGCATACGTCGGATTCATTCCCCACTCGATCTTGGGGCCTCCATCGTTGAATGTCCAAGTGAAATTGAGCAATGTCAGCGGTGTTACGTTATCGCTGGAATTGGAGCCGTCGAAAGTCACCATCTGGAACGGAGCTACCCGCTGATCAGGTCCAGCGTCGGCATCTGGGGGAATAACATCATCGCCGATGATGGTCACACAATCAGTTGCGTTGTCTGAGAGACCCGTAATGTCCCACACGGTCAAGTTGGAACAATAAGTACCGTTGACCGTGAACGTGATTGGTGGTGTCGTTGCGTTCTGTATGTCAGGTCCCTCGGGGTAGAAGTAATCAGTACCGTTGAAGATGGTCATATTCCAGTATCCAATGGCATCATCATCAGTTGAGTTCCTGCCGTCGAAGAGCAGTTCGGTCCCGGATACGAATGTGGTGATATTGGGCGAAGGCCAGTGGGTGAGAACTGCAACTGGAGGCTCCGGTGGACCGACTCTTTCGGTGTGGAAAGAGAAGAAGTAAGTGTCGTCCCGTGGACCGTCCCACTTCCCGTTCCTATTACCATCTAGCTTCATTCCTATTGCGTCCTCTGAACCACCCCAGATCTCTATCGTGTAATGTGTATCCTCAGTCAATACCGGGTCCGGCGTAAGTATGAGCGTCATGTTGTTGTCTGTCCACTGAGGAGTGTAGTTGGATGTCCAAAAGGTGAGAATTACACGATTAGGATTCATTGGCTTTGAGAACCATATGGTGACTTTCTTGTTGAGGGGTACTCCCTCCTCACCCGATTTTGGATCAGTCTTCACCACAATGGGTAGCGTCACGTCCCTGCACATCTGAACATAGACATCACGGCTTTCGGTCATCAATGCCTGCGGTGCCGCACAGCCGATGTCGATATTCTTCTTTGCTTTGATAGTGTGCTGAGTGTAGAAGACCTTGTCTCCTGGGTCATTTCCGAAGTGATTCCCGTTCTTGTCGGACTCTATGAACTCAGTGGCAATTACCCAGCCAACCACACCATCATCGTCACTCTGGAACGTTCTCGAATCCCCATTCTTGTTGCTCTCGAAATACTCGATGTTTCCAGCATTTAGAAGCGAACTGTTGGTGGCTCCTACGATCAGATCGAGGTCACCGTCATCATTCATGTCCGTCACTGTCGCTGCAGAGAACCCTCCCACTTGTATCGGTTGCAGACCGGATTTGTTCGCGTAGAACGGTCCACCATAAAGCATGGTTCCGTTCTCGCAACTCAGATACAGTCTGACTTGACCCATGGATGAAAGGATGAGGTCCCGGTATCCATCTCTGTTCCAATCAACCACATGGGGAATAGCATCCATCATCGCTCTCACTGGGCTGCCATCGGTCATTCTTGCCAAGCCGCCCGGCTTGAACTTGAGGAAGGAGGTCTTGTTCCTGATGAATATGTTCACATTGCCCATTCCGTCGCCGACCCACAGATCCCAATAGCCGTCGAGGTTCCAGTCACCCACTGCAGGAGCAGCCTTCATATTGTTTGATACATTGACTTCCCCGATCACAACACCAAAATCGTCCTCAATCTTGAAGGTGTCATACAACTCCAAATCCGTTCCATTTCTCTTGTACCAGTACACCTTGCCTAAGCTGTCACCCAACACAATATCGGGATTGCCGTCAAAATCAAGGTCATACACATATGGTCGAGTTATTCTCAGAGGATTGCCTCTTATCAGAGTGTCGGGAGGCGTCTGGAAGGTGCCATCACCTCTATTCCTGTAGAACTGGACATCACCGTCATTCTCTCCCACTATCAGATCATCGAGTCCGTCCCCGTCCCAATCGACCACGGTAGGTGAAGGACCTGGCGTTGTAAGCAACGGGGCAAAGCCTGACTGGAGATGTCCCTGGAAGGCGAAACCATCCCTCTCAAGTACCACTTCTGCTTGAGGAACCGAGAATCCGCTCCTGTCAACCACCTTGATGTTGATGAACCACTGCGTTTCCAAGACGGACGCGTCGTCCCCGTAGTACGTATTCGTTCTGTCAAATGTGGTGTTGAGGGCAATTATATGCGCGTGATTTGTGGCGTTGAAGCTCATGTTCGCTGTGATTGTGCTGTTCACGATGAACGGTGTGGAGTTGTCGGCATATACTCCTATCGGACCTGAGATGATGCTGTTCATGACATAAGGTGCCGAGTTGTCCATTGCTTTGACCCCAGCCCCATGCTCACCGGTTCCATTTATGCCCCAGTTCCCTTCGCCGGCTATGATCGTGTCATCTATGATGGTCGTGGTGGTGTTATTGACGGAATACACACCGCTGCCGCCTGCTCCACCAATGCTCAGATAGGGGGAGGTTGCATCTTCTGCCGGGCCACCCAAGCCTCCTATGATCACGTTGTCTTCTATCCAGCCAGTCGAATTGTCCAGGAAGATTCCATGTCCGCCTCTTCCTCCGATTACGTCTCCGGTGGGAGTGGTGAGGCCCAATCCACCTGTACCCCCGGTTATGTTCATGTTGCCCTTGATGGTGGCACTCGAACGGAGTAGGTAGATGCCTATTCCTCCCATATCACCTTCTCCAACCGTTCTGTTTCCGTCCCCGCCTTTTATCATGACGTTGTTCTGAATGTTAGGGGAAGAATCCTTGCAGTAGATGCCAATGCCACCCTTGTATCCCTGGATCGAACCGTAGTATCCCACTCCCTGCGGAGCCGTGTTGTTCGAGACCTTCACGTCCCCTCCAAGGACATTGGTGAGGTTGCCCTTGAATGACAGAGTCCCGTCACCGTCGTTCTCATAGTACATCACTCTGCCACTCTCTTCTCCTATCAGAATGTCCAGATCCCCGTCCGCGTTCCAATCGTCGACATAGGGGTTGGCGTAGGAGCTTACCTTGAGAGGACTGCCGTCTGCCATCAAATACCCCATGTCCGTGAAATTGAACAAGTCTCCAAGGACGATGTTCCTTCTCCAGAAGTGAATGTATCCATTCTGGTCGCCCACAATCAAATCCAGCCACATGTCTCCATCCCAGTCTCCGACACCGGGTGCTGAGTTGAGCCAGAATGTTCTTATGGGCTTTCCAGTCTCATTGTGCGCTCTTCCTTCCGATGAGTATGTCTCGTCCCCGTCGTCGGTAAACAGCCAAATCCATCCGTTCACCTCTCCGACTATCAAATCAGCCCTGCCAATGTTCCTCCAGTCAACTGCGACCGGAGTGGCCATTCCGAAACCTGGAGGTCCGACCTTCAAGGGCTGTCGGGTTCCCGATGCGGTCAGGATAGATACGAACTCCACAACGGGGCTTCCTCCTAGGGCCGTCCCCCTGAAGAACCACACATCGCCATCCTGGTCCCCTATTATCAAGTCCAGAATACCGTCGCCGTCGAAATCAATGGGGAAGGGTGAGGCCCATGTAGGTAAATACAGGTCCTTGGTTCCGTTCTTTATCTGGAACGCATTGAAGGAGTTCAATCCATCGTTTCTGTGGTACTTGACGTACCCACCGATCTCCCCTGTTATGAAGTCCATGGATCCATCCCCGTTCCAATCCACTGCTCGAGCAGTTATCGGATTTCCGCTGCTGATGAATTTTATTGGTGGATCGAAGGTGTTCCCCGTGGCCCTTTTGTAGAAATACACGCCGGTATCATTGCTTATAGTCAGGTCATCCTTGGTTGCGCTGATGTTGTCCCAATCCGCTAATGAGGGAACGGTATAATTCGGACCAATGATCGGGCTATTGTCCGACATCCGAACGTTATCAATGAAAAGGAACGATCTGTTTCCATCCCCTTTGGAGTTCTCGTAATATCTCACACTCCCCCAGTATTCCCCAACTATCAGGTCTCTATCCTGATCAGGATTCCAGCGTTCGAAGATAGGGGCGGCCATTGAGAGGTCGATCGGCAAGAAACCATCCATTAACATGCCCTCGTTCGTAAAGACGTCGTCCCCGTTGTTTGAGAGATAGAAGATGTTGCCAAGAGAGTTCCCGCAGAACAAATCGAGGTCACTGTCATTGTCCCAGTCGGTCACAAACGGATGGCAGTACATGCCCACGAGGTTCCCTATTTGAGTGACCGGAGTCTCATTCGTCAAGCGACCCATATCGCGGAAATATCCATTCCCGAGATTGCGGTAGTAGTGCACATTTCCGAGGCCATTGCCCACCAGAAGATCATCAAGACCATCATAGTCAAGGTCACCCCAAGCCGGGTCTGCGTATAACCCCACATCTATATCCTCGCCGGTCTCAAGTTTCATTCTTCCCTTGTCCATAAAGACGCTCTCTCCCCTGTTCTCGAAGTAGGTGACTTTCCCTTCCTTGTCGCCGACAATGAGATCCTTTCCGCTGGCGCTGCTGATGACATTCCTGTAGATCCCTGGCTGTGCTTCATCATAAGTGTAGATGCCGTACTTGTTGTTCGTCAGGACATTGTCCCTTATGAGCGGTTTCCCTTTCTTCACGTAGATGCCAGCGACATTCCCCGATATGGGATTGTTGTTCAGTATCCATGGTGAGGAGTCGTTCACCGATATCCCTATCTCGTTGTTGATGATTGCATTGCTGGATATGTTTCCGCCGGAGTCCCTTCTCAGATATATGCCCTCAGCGTCGTTGAAGGCGATGTAGTTGTTCGCTATCAGCGGGTCCGCGTTCTCAACGAATATTCCGGGATACAATCCGCTTTCCTTGTTGTTGTAAGCGATCGTGTTGTTTATTATTTGAGGTGCTGGGCAGAACTCTGAGATCTTGCAGTCGAATATCCTTATTCCGTTCCGGGTGTTGTTGGTGACGAGATTGTGTTGAATAATCGGACTTGCGGTTCTTATCCATATTCCGGCATCCCAGTTGAGTGAGATATTGTTGTCCTTCACCAACACATCGGCCCGTACGTTGAGAACTATTCCCATGTCCCTGTTTTCTATCACAGTATTGTTGGCGACCAAGCCTTGACTGAACAACGCGAGGAGATGTATTCCGTCGTCAATGTTCTTCCAAACACGGTTATTGATGATTGTTGGTTTGACCCTGCTCACCCCATAGATGCCATCATACCAGTTCCATTCAATGGTGTTGTTCTCTATGAGAGGCTCTCCTCCTGCCTCCATCCAGATTCCAAAGTTGTTATAGTGTATTGTAGAGTTCCGGATGATCGGACTGGAAGCATACGATACTATCCCTGATTGTGACATGTTGTGGATGTGAACGTTCTCGACCAGTATGTTAGTATCTTCGAGATACAATGCTTCTGTCCCATATCCCATAATGGCATAGGACACCTTGCTTACCGTATCATTTGCAGTGGCGTTGTAGTAGACCGAACCCCAATCACCCGGCATCTCTTTTCCCGCCTGAACCCTTGGCCAGAACGTAACTGGATCCTCCGATGTCCCGTTGATGATGAGGGTTCCGTTGACGAAGATGTTCAGGGGTCCGCCCTCGAACTGCACATCCGCCCCTGCTTCAATCTCAACCACTATTCCTTCTGGAATGGTCACATTCATCTGAATGATGTGGTTTTGTGCCCCCTTCCAGGTCTCATTCTGCGTAACAACCCCCCCGTGGTTAACTGCCTTTACTTCCATCACGGGGAAGTCGGTTATTACATAGAGGCCTGTCAAAAGAGAACACACAATAGCCAAGCTCAATACTCGCGCCCATGCTTTTGGGATCATGTTTCTCTCCCCCTACGCCCACCAATTAGCGACCCAAAGGCACAAGATAGATTGGTTTGCCTAGATATATAGATTTTCCTAGATTTGGAGAATTCTGTGCCAGCGGAGGTTAGGATGTTGTTGGTGCAATCTCTTCTCTTCGATGTCCCGAGGTGGACGCCTTTCTTCTTCTGAACCATGCAACTGCTGGAACTAGGAGCAGGATAAATAGTGGAAAGGCAAAATTATCAAATTCGGGAATGAGCATCACCATTATCCTTCCCGCATCAGTTTCGCCACTGTCGTCCCATGATGCAGCACCGGCCGCGATTATCATATTTGGGTCGCTTAGGAACTTCCGAGCCGTTACTGACCATCCAAGATATTCGTCGTTCTGCGTTCCATCTATGAAATAATCAGTGACATTGTTGGTGCTGATGGGATCGTTGAAAATCGCTATCGACCCTCTCTTGGTCCCACCGGAAGCATTGTACCGGGCACCAACAACGGCATCCCCAACACCATCCCCTTCGAAGTCTCCAATGGCAACAGAGTATCCGAATTCCGCCCCATCGGCAACATCTGGTCCCGCTAAATCGCGATCTGGAGCTGCACTGTCAGTTATTCCTGATCCGTCCGTGTTGGTCTGGTAAACGTATGCTCTTCCTCTTTTGCTTGACCCATATTCACTGTTCTCTGGCGCACCAACGAGAATGTCATCGTAGCTGTCCGAGTCCATACTCCCGACCGCTACGCTGAGGCCGAACTTCTCGTCCGCGGATTCGTCCTCCAAATAGGCATCGGTGTAGTAGGCACCTCCAGTGCCTATGTTATCGCCATAGAGGATGTGAACCGCTCCATCGCTGGTATTGACAATCGGCTCTCCCGCAACGACATCCCATTTGTTATCGTTATCAATCTTTCCGCAAGCCAATGAGGTTGCGAATTCCCCATCTTTACTGTCGTCGACAGGATATAGTATTGCATCGTAGGAGGTTTCAGTGGTAGCAAAAACGCTCACGAAGACGTACGCCATTCCATCGAGGTTGCCTGGACCGTCACCCGGACTGTCTGACAAATTGGCTCCTATGACCACGTCATCGAAGTTGAGGGCGGTGCCATCGTAGTCGATGTTACCCACCGCAACAGCGTTTCCGAAGTTCAACGATCCGGTAGCCTCGAATTCGCTCAGGTCGAAGGTGACATTCGGGGTTGCATCCCAACCGCTCCAACCCGGATAGCCGTAGTATGCGTAAGCATCATTCTCCAACTGTGTTATCACCAGGTCCCAGTAGTCATCATTGTTGAACTTTCCAGCTGCTATCGCCCAACCGAGATGAGCTCCAGTGTTATTCGCCACTATCCAGACGTCAGGCGAGGCATCGTTTGCCGAGATAGGACCAAAGTAAATGTAGACAGCACCCGCGTCCGTGTAGGAACCCACATCAGCCCAGGGTGCGCCTGTGGCAACGTCTGCATAGCCGTCATCGTCAAAATCACCAATTGCGACCGACCAGCCGAAATATTCGGTGGCCTGACTGAGTGTGCCGTCATTCTCCAAAGTGTAGACCGAGATTGTGGGATCCAAGATTACTGGATAAGCAGCATCTCTAAGCCAATCCATGGGGCACAGCATCTCGAGGATGTCCTCGTTCTCCTGGAAGAGGTACTCGCAGTCCTCTCTAACTCCTCTGTTATCCACAGCAAAAGGAGGATTGATGGTGAATCTTGCTGTATCTCTCTCGTAGAAGGTTACTGGCTGTTGGGTTTTGGTTCCCCCCATCGACTCTTCACCCTCGAGATAGATTATCAGATCGGAGGAGAACTGAATACGCACTGGAACAGACAGATAGGAATCGGGCGGTGCCGAAGGTGGGGAAGAAAGGACAATCTCCTCTTTGAGGGCGTTTTGCTCTGGGTGATAAGTAACGTCTATAGCAGAGTTCACTCCTTCGTATGCAATTGTAAGTCCATCCAGCTTGGCTTCCGAAAACTGCAGTTCCTCAATGATCACGTGCTCCTCTGCCGTTCTCCAATAGATGGCTCTTGGCAGTTCCCAACTTAGCTGACGATCCTTTCTTTGGAACATGACTTTGTCTGCGTCCTCTGTGAAGAAGGCGCGGTATGAGCGGGAGGAAAACGAGATGTCGTACTCCCCGTAATCGCCTCGAGTCAGCGATCGGGTGCCTACGTTGGTTGCAACATCCTTGTGTTTCTTCCAGTCGCTTGTCTCGAAGACCATGTGAATACTTGTTGCAAAGCCAAGGTTCTGCGAGTCGAAATAGGCCTCCAGACTGTAAGACCCCATTCTGACGTCCACACTGATATCCTCCGGATCGCCCCAATCCCATTGCGCGGACCCATTCAGTCCTTCGTATCTCCTCACGTACGAAGAAACGACTTCTCCGTTTCTACCCAATATCTCCACCAAGCAGTCCGCACCAAGCCCGCCAATCCAGTAACCCGTAGTCTTGTCATCGTCTGAATCTATGTAGGCCCTCGCCACGTCAAACCCGGTGATTACGGGTCTCTCAATCTTACCAATGAAGATGGATACACTCTTGCCCGCGTAAGGAGGTGGATAACTGCCTGGTATCACCGTATTGAGCCACTCATCCGTTCCGGCTGGATAGTCCAGAACCCCATCTCCATCGATATCTCCCCCTTCCTGGTTATCGGGGACGCCGTCGTTGTTGAAATCATAGGGATTGTCATCCACAGAATCCGGAACAGTGTCGCGGTCCGAATCCAGAACTCCAGGAACATATAGGGGCAGAACCGAGTTGAGAACCGGGATCGGCTGTCCGCCAAGGATCTCACCGCTGACATCCAGGAAGAGATAAACATCGTCACCTTGGGTGTGGTTCGCGAAGCTTCTGATATCGATGTCACTGTTTCCTCCTGGAGGTTGTTCCACAGGATCATCGTTCTCTTTCAAAGCGTCCCAATCAGCGAATGCGCCGTCGATTGCGATTCCAACGGGGACAGAACCGATGTATCCCACCTTCCGCTCGCTCGGAGCGGTCCTGAGGGTAAGGGTTCCCTTGTCAATGCTGACATCTGAATTGAGCTCAATCTCCGCTCCTAGTGTCCTATTGCTTGATTTGGACACTTGTACGTCCACTACAAATTCGAGCTCCTGGTTCTCTGTTACCAGAATGCTCAGAGAGTCGAAATCCACCTCGTTTGTCAATGGCGACACAGATGAGATCTCATCCCCGCCCGAGGACCTGAGCGAAATCCTGTCCACATCTGTCGAGAATGCCGTTCCGATTAGTCTCATTCGTATATTCTGAATAGTTATGTCCTCCCCCTGGGCTTTCGCTCTCAAAGTGAGTATCCTTGTCTCTCCGCTGGAACTGATGATGTGATTCGCGGGGATGGAGCTTTCCTGGGTCAGGCTGAGGATTCCAGGACTGTTGCTCAACACGAAATCGGAAGAGTCCATCGATTCATCGGACCCGACCGCGTAGAAGACTACGTCAACGTCCGTCTCTTCCACCGCCATATAGTTCCACGGCACCTTGGCCTCCAGTTTCCCAGCATCACTTGGCGCAATTCCGCTTGAAGCCTCTATGTTGCGGACATTCTTCCAGCTGTTCCAATCATTCCTGCCCTTTTCCTGTGCGAAATAGAATTTGTGGAGCCTGGAAAAGCTGGTCCGGCCGTTGAATCCCATTACTTCAGTCATGTAGTCGGCCCCAATACCTCCCACCGGATACCCGGACGTGGGATCTCTATCTATATCGATGAACGCTCTGACGTTGTCCGTGACCCTCGGTCCAGGAGAACCCATGAGAATTGAACCTCTGACCTGAGTGTACAGGTAGAGACCGACTCTGTCGGAGTCAACCCCAGTACCGGTTATGTCAACGTTCTGGTTTATTCCAGTGTTCTCTTGATTCGACACTATCCCTGCCCAATCCGAGAAACTACCATCGATCACAATCTTACCTTCCGGCTCCAATTTGGTGACCGTTGTGAGCGGCAGAACCAGAAGGAAAAATGCTATTACTGGGATTACGAGAATCTTGTATTTGTTTTTCCGCGATTCCTTTCCGAATCTTCTGCATCCAAGACCGTTGGTCAGACCGTTCCCGTTCGTAAGTCCATTGGTGAGCCCTTTAAGAGCAGTGTTGAGCCCGTTCGTCAAGCCATTCACAATGCCGTTCGTTCTTCCCCTTGCGGCCAAGCCGTTCGTGAGACCGTTGGTGAGACCGACGGCAGCTCTGGATTCCCTGGCCAATCCGTTCACAAGCCCGACTTCTCTGTCGACCCTCTTCATGGGGGCCCTTGCTTCCTTTGCCAGCTTCTTTCTCAAATCTACAATCCCTCTCTGCTTCTCTTTCTGATCCTTCAGCCAATCTCTAAGCTCAGCTTCTTCCTCTGTGATCTCCTCTGCCGGCGCAAGTTCTGGAAACGCTTCTTCTTCCACAGCTTCCTTCCCGACCGTGGCTCCGCACTCCGGGCAGGTTTCCACCGTACTGGGAATTCTGCTGCCGCATACCGGACAAGGCACTTTCTTGAGCGCTATCTCCTCCTTGATTATCGCCCTCAACGCTTCCCTTGCCGTAGCTTTCTTCGTAATCTCCCGCAGGTAATCCCGGTCCACGAATTCCAGGACGGTCGTCAAAGCCTTCTTGTAGCACTCGGTTGCCTCCCTGGTCCTCCCCAGATGCGTCAAAGCATTTGCCTTTGCGTTCCAAGCCTCCTTGTATTCTGGACTGATTTCGAGGACCTCATCGAACTTGGTCAACGATTCTTCATACTCGGCCAGCTCGAGAAGCCTCATACCCTCCGCGAATATCGCCTTCTCGTCCACAACCCTCAGCGACTCCTCCGGAACGCCCTCCTCTTCAGGCAGCTCGGGTTCAGCCTCCTCTGGGAGGGGTTCCAGAATCATCTCGCCTTCCGAGTAGGCAAGTGGAAAATACTTCGTCTCTGTTCTGACACCTCTCATGAAGAGGACGCCCATCATCGTCTCGGTCTTCCCTTCCCTCTCTTCCTTTGAGATGTCCAAGACCCCGTCAAAGGCCTGGTGGATGCTTGAGAGTTCATCCTCCTTGTGCATGTCCTTCTCGACCAAGAAAAGGGAAGTGATGCCCTCGTCCCGGAATTTGGTCCTGAGGGTTTGGGATAGGGCGTAGACTTCACTCGAGCCGAATATTTTGACTGCTGGAGAAAGGACGTCAACGACCGCTCTCTTCCTTTCGAAACTGCTGAGCTTCCCCACCGTCTCGCTGATCGCGATTTCCAGGTTCACCATGCTTTCCGAGGAACGGATTACGGAGCCATCCTCCTCCACCCCATCGATTCTGGAACTCCTGTGGGAATACCAGTCCACGATGAAGAACTCTCCCCGATCCTCATACTTCTTGATTTTCAGGCCTAGGTTCTCCATCTCCTTCCGAAAATCGTCAGGAGAGACCTTGCTGAGCACCACGAAGGCACCCCCACCCGATCTCAGCCCTTCGGCTAGAAATTGATACGATACCAAATCCTTCTCGTCCCCGACCGGACCCTGTATCACGACGGCCGAGCGCTCTGGAATGCCCTTCTCCAAAAGAAGATGAAACCCCCTTATCCCCATAGCTACCATTCTATCTACCCTCCGACACCTTCACATCATGCGAGACCTTGATTCCCTTATTTGTGATCAGAAAAGGATGAACGGCGATGTCATGATGCGTAAGGCGCATCTTCCTCACCACAATGGTCCTGGTGAGCTCCCCCTTTACATTGTCCAGGCCTAGGAATATGAACGAATCTGCGATGAACTGCTCCACTCCGAACCTGGTGAGCTCTCCCTTCTCCGAACACTCAGTCACGAGTATTGATGTGGTGTTCTTCTCCCAAAGGAATCTTCCGAACTGGAACAAATCCCTTCTGAACTCCCGGCGGTCCCTCTGCTGCAACCCCACTACGGCTATCGAGTCAACAACCAGCCTCTTGACCTCATTGGTCTCAATCAGACCATCGATCATTGCCTGGATTGAGCGAAAATCAATCTCGCTCTCATCTTCTGTCAACTGCCTTATTTCGCCAAGATCCACGATGGTCAGAGTTCCATCCGTCTCGTATTTCGTGGGGTCCATCCCAAAACCTTTCAGGGTCTCTCGCAGATTTTCCTTCTTCTCCTCCAGGGTCACATAGAGTGAAGGTTCTCCGTGTTCGGCTGCCCCATTGTATGCAAAATGAAGGCAGAAAAGGCTCTTTGCCGAACCGGTTGGTCCAGAAATAAGGTTGACACTGCCCTCTGGAAATCCTCCATTCACTAATTTGTCAAATCCCTCGATACCAGTGGGAATTCTATTCAGAGAGTGCCTCCATCCGATTCAACAATCTGTTGAAAGATGTATGCACTTCCGATATTAAATATCTTCGTATGTAAAATGGCACTCCACTTGAACTACATGAATAGGTCGCGGCTAGACTATGAGAAGTCAGAGATGGCACTTGGAACGAAGGTCCTCAGTCTCTTCAAAGAATCGATTCTCTCTTCTCTCCCCAGTCTAGCTTCTTCGATTCCTCTTTTCAGGATTTGGGTGGACTGGTCCATTGCCTTCCGATCGACCGGATAAGGAACCCCGTCCTTGCCTCCGACCGTAAACGTGTACTTCACAGGATCCTCCCAGCAAGCCTTTTCTCCGTAGATGAGTTCCGAGATGAGGGCCAGTGCTCTAACAGTGCTGGGGCCCACTCCCTTTATTGAAAGCAGTTCTTCATAATTTCGAGGTTGCCAGTCGTACGCTCTCTTGGCTGTTTCCCAGTTGATGTTCCTGGGCATTGAGAGAACGGTCATGGGCTCCTTCTCGCCTGTCCAGTGGCTGAGGCTTCTCTGATTTGGATGGCGCAGGGACTTGATGAGATTCGACAGTTTCTTGGGATGGTCTTTCATGAGGTCCAAAGAGGTCTTCCTGCAACTCTCACTCAGGTTCGAAGTCATATCCAGAGCCCTCTCCACCCTGTTGCCCAGAATCGCATCGTGAGGTTCGATCACGAAGTCCCTGACGTGTTCAGAGGACCAGTGATATCTCCTTGCATACCCCCTCTCTTCGTTCATCCCTTGCTGTACAACCGCCCATTCCCCTTCGGTAGTGAAGAAGAAGGCATGATGATACAGGGAATGTTGGTCCTGTACCGCGGCAGAATCCACCTTGGCGCTCATCCTGCTCGAATAGATGAGGTTCTCCTTGGTTGTCTCGGCCATGTCAAACTTCTCGGCTATGCTCTCGATCTCTTTCGGTGTTCTCCTTGAGGTCCTTCCTTTGCCTCCTGCGACAAACAGGCCCAGTTCCTGCTTTTTCAGAGCTTCCTTCACGGCTCCACACGTCACGGTCGTGGTCCCAGAGCTGTGCCAATCGAACCCCAGGACACATGAGAAGGCCTGAAACCAGAATGGATCTGAGATTCTGCGGAGGACCTCTGCCGTTCCGAACTCCTCCACAAGGACTTCGATGATGCCTTGCGAAAGCTTGACCATCCTTCCGAACAACCAACGCGGGGCACTCCCCGGGTGCAGGGGAAGGTCCGCAATTCCGATTTGGGGCATCATTGCTCTATTTCTCAGGGGGGGATAAGTGTTTTTGGGGGAGGTTGGTGAAAATACTTATTCCATATAGTACATTCACAACCGTGCCTGCTGTTCGGCTTGGAAGGCTTCTGCTACGCTGGTGCAGGAAGTGCAACCTGCCAGTTCTGGAACAAAAACGATGCAGTGCTTGTTCCGAACCTACCGTTGAGGTCAAGATAACTCCTCCCGGGGACGTGAGGCCTGCGTTCAAGGCCGATATCGAAATCCTGAGAGATACTATTGATGGACAATTCGGAAAAGGCAAGGGAAAGCTCCTGATCCCGGACCATAAGACGATTGTTCTGAACAAAGCACCGCACTTGGATCGCATGGACGAGGTCATACTGGATGGGCAGGTTCTAGGGTCGCTCAGGTATGACCCCGGCAGAGGCTATATTTTCATCTTGAGGATGGAAGGTGGAAGGCGGTTAGCACAAGGATTGAGGAAGGGCTTTGTTGTCGTGCATCAGGGAGCTGTTGACTCCATCTCCAAGAAGGCAAGCGCGATGGTTCCCGGAATAGCGAAAGCTTCACCTAGCATCAAGAAAGGGGACGAGGTGGTCGTTCTCACCGAGGATGGAGAGGCGATTGCCGTAGGCATTGCCAGGATGTCGGGAAAAGAGATGATGAAGAAAAAGAAAGGCCCTGGAACGAAGACACGCTGGGCCTCCACTCCCTGTCCCCGAGACATACTTCCAGGCGGACAGACATGGGAAGAAGCTGTTGCCGCGAACCAGGACACACTGTCCAAGGTCACCAAGAAGGCTGTCAGTTTCATTAAGAGAACCGTTGACAAGTACGACGTGCCCATGGCAGTCTCTTTCAGCGGAGGCAAAGACAGTCTTGCCACCCTACTTCTGGTTCTTGAGGCCGATTTCAAACCCGACATACTCTTCATCGACACGGGCCTTGAATTCGAGGAAACAGTTGAGCACGTCAAGGCGGTCTCGAAGGAGTTCGGTCTTCCGCTCGTTCAGGAAAGGGCTGGAGAATCATTCTGGGAGAACCTCGAAAGATTCGGTCCTCCGGCAAAAGATTACAGGTGGTGTTGCAAGATCTGCAAGCTCGGACCGGCAACCCGCGTAATCAAGGAGAAGTACCCGGACGGAGTCCTGTCCTTCATCGGTCAGAGGAGGTATGAGTCCGCGCAGAGGGCCGCCAAGAAGAGCGTATGGAAGAATCCCTGGGTTCCGTTGCAGATAGGTGCGTCCCCGATACAGAACTGGACATCCTTGCACGTCTGGCTATACCTATTCAAGAGCGGAGTGGAGTACAATCCGTTGTATGAAAGGGGATTGGAGAGAATAGGCTGTTGGTTGTGCCCTTCTTCCGATTTGGCAGAAATCGAGGCTGTGAGGTCAGAGATAGACGATTACGAAAGATGGCAGGACTTCCTGTACAAGTACGCAGAGAAGTCAGGTTGGAGCAAGAAATGGGTGAGCTACGGAGGTTGGAGATGGAAACTCCCGCCCGAACCTATGAAGGAACTTCTAGGCGAGAGAAAGAAGAGAATGGAGCCCGCGGAAGATCCGTACGAGTTCCATCTTGCCGAAGGATATGGTCCCTGTGTGATGGGATTGAGCGCCGAGGGGATATTCACCTCATCACTGAACATAGACCGAATGCGGGTCTTCC
This sequence comes from Methanomassiliicoccales archaeon, assembly GCA_004377185.1. Lineage (GTDB taxonomy): Archaea > Thermoplasmatota > Thermoplasmata > RBG-16-68-12 > SOIM01 > SOIM01. The sequence continues at coordinate 18,166 of SOIM01000019.1, forward strand.
TGAATCTGGTCGGAGAGGTCCAGTACGACGATGTTGTCCGGGCGTGCCTGACGGAGAGGGTCACGGTATTCGAAGAGGGAGTTGCCATCATAAAGGCGAAGGATGAGGAAGAACTTCACGAGACTTCCAGGATCCTTGAGAGGATAGCGAGAAAGGCACACGGGTGTGTCGGGTGTGGAACCTGCTTGGGGCAGTGTCCCACAGGGGCGATATACCTTGAAGAGGTGGCATTCATAGACGAGGAGAAATGTGAGCACTGCGGTTCGTGCATCGGCCCCTGTCCAGCCGCCGACTTCACTGGAGAATTCTCATTCTAGTTCTTTTTGAAGAGCCTCTGTATTCGTTCGATTGGAGCGTCGGTGCGGAAGCCCTTCGGGTCGAAGTGTGTTGCGGAGGCCTCATATCCGTCATCCTTCAGTCCCTCTATTATCCAAACCAATCGTGGCGTATGGACCTTCAATCTTGATGCGATTTCGTCCGATGAATAGAATGGGTACACTATTTGAGATTCTGATTTCAGCAGTTCCAGGATTCTCGATGTTCCAGCGGACATGTAGTATCTAGGCCTCAGGTCTTTCAAGAAACTTGGATCCCAGAGGTTGTCGATCCAAAGAGGACCAGCGATTACGCGTCCTTCCTTCTTCTCCCTTTCCATCAGTGTTTCTTGTTTGGAAGGGTCTCTGGAAAGGTAGCCCACTTTCTTGAGACAATTGTCGGTTGCCTTCTGGCCATGCTCCAGTTTCAAATATGTTCTATAATAGTGGTCGGTTGAATGTGAGAGAATAGGTTGGATGCCCAGCTCGTGGTTTGCAGCAGTCCTAGCGCAATACCCAACGAGGATTCTAAGCCCTATCTCATGCTGGGTCTTGCTTCGGAGGGGCGTGGCCCCGTACTTCCTGACGCATGCCTTCGGGAAGCTCCCTGCTAGCGCCGCTGTATCAGTGGCAGTCACGGCCAGGACTCCCCCCTCTTTCACTCCTCTCAAGGCATTGTCTAGAAAAGGGACTGGGGTTCCGTAGGGGTCCACGTCAACATAATCGAATTCCTCCGCACTCAGGAGAGCGTTGAGGTCCTCTTGCCCTGCCTCGGCGTTCTGCAGGTCGTTTCTTTTGATGTTGCGCATCATCAACTCGTAACTGGGCTCGTTCCAGTCGTTCAACAAGACCGAGAACTCCCTCTTCACCTCCAGGGCAAACCTTATTCCTCTGATCCCTGTCCCGGCGAGACCATCCAGAACCATGTTCTTCCCACCTGGGAGGCATTTCTGAAGCACAAGAACGGATATATCCCGATTGATTTCCATAACTGGATTGTAGAAAGGAATCCCTTCCTTCTTACCTGGACCTTTGCCCCTCACCGTCTTTGGGACCAGAATTCTTGCCCTGCCCTCCACAATCTCCTCAACTTCAAAACCAAGATCTACCATATCTCGCCCTGCATTATCTTGACTATCTTATATGGTAGGAGGTCCCGGTTCACCGGGGTGACCTCGAGGATCCGAACATCGTCCCTTCTCCTGATATCCTGAAGCAAGGGATTCCGGGACTTCTTGTGCAGAGTGAGAATGAGCGGCTTGTCCACTTCAAGCGCTTCCTTGACCGCGTCAATAAAGGATTCACATTCGATCTCCATCTTCCCCACTTCGTCTATGACAATCACATCGGCGTTTGCGGACGCATCTCTCAGAGCCTTCACTCCCACATCTTCAAGTGCCGACAAATCAACCCCGTACTTGCCGACCATGATCTTTGAGTCCAGATTCGCGTGGGCCAGTATCTTCTTCTTCTTGGATGCCCAATCCATTATGTAGAATCCGACCCTTCTGTCATCCTCCATTATGGGTTCGGTTATCATCCCTCCGACTGTCAGTTCTTTTCCTTCAAGCATCTCGATTACTTTCAAGAGAGCATATGTCTTCCCAGCATTGGGCAGACCTGTGATGCCAATCTTTATCGCTTCTCCCATGGTAGGCTCCGAACGCCAAGGTGTATTGATTTTGAAATATAAAAATACGATTGCCACAGGCGGTGATTGTTAACTGAATGGACTGGTGGTTCACGCGGAAGGGTTCTCACGCCCCATCTGGCGTCATTTTGCTATTTCTACCCTACCTGTAGTCCGCAGGAATAAGAGCTGACAGGGAACGGTATTTCCCGTGGTCTATCTGCTGGCTCATTGCTTGTCCGCAATGGCCTTTCAATCGGCGATGAACCCATCGTTCGGTCTGAACTCTCTCTCGGAAACCAGTTTCTTGGCTGGTATAGTCTCGATGTTCATAGATCTTGACAGAGATTGTTACAATGGCAAAAGAACGCCTCTCCTGCATTCCGCCTTGTTCGGTGCAATATGGTGCCTTGTGGCTGAAAGTGCCATCCTTTGTGCCGCTGTGTCCGGTTTGATGCCCATGAGCCAGGTTCTTCCCCTGGTTGCAGTCTTCCCAGCAGCTTTCGCTTCCCATCTTCTTGCAGATGCCTTCACAGAAGAAGGTGTCTACCTACTGCCCCGGTGTGCGCGGTTTCCAGAATGGTTCCGAAGAAAACATGACCCAGAGAATTCATGGGTGAAATGGAAAAAAGTCTCGCTTCCAGGAAAAAGAAGAAATGATGATCCCATACTCAATTTCTGCGTGAGCTTCGTGTCGTTGGTTGCTCTCATTGTTCTGTTAGCTTTGACCCCCCTCTAGCTCATTTGTCTCCTCTATTCTCCGTATCCCGTCTATTTCCTTGATGTAATCCGCCACCGCCTTGGGGACAAGCTGCTCCCAATCCTCTCCAGACGCAATTCGTCTTCTCACTTCCGTGCCAGAATACTCCTCTCTCCTCTCAAGGGGAAGCTCCCTCACTTCGTACCCCTTCTCTCGAAAGAGCCGGATGGTCAATGGGTCATTTGAAAAGACCACATCAAACTCCGGAAGGATGGATTCCACATGCGGGACCCATTTGGAATGTGTCCCCACGTCCTCAATGGCTATGATGTCATAGGAATGGATATGCTCCTCCTCAAGGGCCCTTCCTATCATGTTTTGTCTCTCGCTGGATGCATAGGGGTTCCTAGGTGCGTGACTGTACTGGGCACTTCCGATGCCTATGATTATACTATCAAAATCCTCCAATATCCTTCGGACCATGAAAAGGTGACCCTTGTGAAAGGGCTGGAACCTCCCGACAAGCAGTGCCGGAAGCCTGGCACTCCCCTCCTTCTCGGCCAACAAATCCCTCCACTATTGGGGAACCGCCCTGTCCGTTATAGGTGTGGGCCTTTTCGCCACCAGGGAAGAGAGCTTCTTGAGAAGGCTTTCCTTCTTGGATGATCCTACGAGAGCTTGACCGAGAACATCCTGGAGGGTGTCCACAGGGATTATTTCAACCTTCTTCACATACTTGTCTTCTATCAGAACGTCCTTCAGGTTGGCTGTCGGGATAAGAACCTTCTTTATTCCCATCTCACAGGCGGCCTCGATCTTGGCCGTTATCCCTCCGACCGGTAGGACCTGGCCTCGGACGCTGAGGCTTCCGGTCATGGCAACTGACTGATCCACCTCGACATCCTCCAAGGCACTGATGACGGCCGTAGCCACACTTATGCTGGCGCTATCGCCCTCCGTCCCTTCTTTGCTCCCAACGAACTGAACGTGGATATCGTGATTGCTGATGTCCTCTCCTGTGTATTTCTTGATGAGGGCCGAGACGTTCTCCACAGCTTCCTTTGCTATCTCACCCAGTCTTCCCGTTGCTATTATCCTGCCACCCTGTTTGGTCTGAGCGGGGGTGATCTCGGCCATGATGGGGAGCACCGTCCCGCTGTACTCGCTCATGCTGCTGTCGCCTATCAGAACTGCCAGTCCGTTCACGGTCCCCACAATCGATCCTTCCGTCACGAAGGTCCTGTAGTCTCTGGATCTCTCAATGAACCGGTCTGCCACCTGCTGTTCGAGGGATCTTGCAATTGTCTTTGCCTTTAGGACATCTTGTGCCCTGACCGTGCTTCTCCCGACCTCCTGCGCTATGTCACCGGCCACTCTGACCAGTCCACCTAGCTCCCTCAATCTCAGGGTCAGCTGGCCTTTTCTTCCCGACCTGCGCCTGGCCTCCTTCATTATTACGGCCACTGCCTTCTTGTCGAAGTGCGGGATTTTCTTGTCCTTGGCAACCTCCTGAGCGATGAATCTGACAAGCTTCCTTCTGTTCTCCTCGGTATCTGGCATAGTCTGGTTCATGTAAATCTCATAGCCATATCCTCTGATTCTGGACCGCAGGGCAGGATGCATTCCGCCGTGACGGATTCCGTGTTCATCGACTACGCCGTATATCGAATCCAGGTTCCCAGCGGCCACCAGGACGAAATCGCAGGGCACTGGCTCGGTCTTCACCATGGCTCCAGAGCTCCTCTCGCTCTGTCCGACTATGCTGAACTTCCTCTCTTGGAGGGCGGTGAGTAGGCTTTGCTGGCTCTCAAGTCTTAGGATGTTTATCTCATCAACGAAAAGAACCCCTTTGTGGGCCTTGTGGATCGCTCCGCTGTCCACTCTCTCGTGAGCTGGCGTCTCCAACCCACCGGACTGGAACGGGTCGTGCCTCACATCCCCAAGAAGAGCGCCAGCGTGAGCACCGGTGGCATCGATGAAGGGTGGCATTTCATCCTCTTCGTGAGTTACCAGAATCTTCGGTATCAAAAGGCTTTCCTGCCTGTGGCCAGTGTACCGAGTGAAGACGAAAATGATTACCGCGATGAGTATCCCAAGAAGGAGTATCATGGGGTCAAAGACTAATCCCTCCGGAGTCCATCTGAAAGAAAGGAAAAGCGCCAGAAGCACCACCATGAAGATTATGGTCATCATTACGCTGGCTTTCTTCTCCTTATGCTGCATCGCTTCGGATTTCTGGGCGTTCACGATTTCCTTTCCCTTGCCAGCGGGGATTACGCGTATTCTCGGTACATTGGGGTCCTCTGGATTGTGGTAGCATATGATGTCCTGAAGTTCCCCTTTCGGCAGGAGTTCAGCCATGGCGTTCGCAAGCATGGACTTGCCTGTGCCAGGGTCCCCGATCAACATGACGTGCCTTTGCTGCTCAGCGGCCTTCCTTACGACCTCAACTCCCTCTTCCTGGCCAATGACCTGTTCCACAAGCTTTCTTGGTATCTCGATGTTCTCCGTGGTCTTGAAATCCTGACCTTTTACCCACTCCTCGATGATGGGCAGTTCGCTGTCCTTTCCTGTCTCAGAATCCTCTGGCATGGGTTATTTTCTCCCCGTTAACGTATTGCGGATTTAATAAACTGTCTCAACCCTATTAAACTTTTCTTGCAACCTTTAGAGGCTGTTGACTGGTCATCGCTGGAAACTGCTTTTCCCACACACTGGAAGGTGTCACCCTTTTGTCCACGACCGCACGGGCCATCTCTATGAAGGCGTTCTCGACATTTTCTCCAGTCTTCGCGCTGGTCAGAAGATATCTGGATTCGTAGAAGCCACTGATTCCCTTGACGTCAGTCTCGCTGAATTGCATTTCGTGTGTCAGATCGATTTTGTTTGCCAGGACTTGTGTTGGGATTCTTCCGGAAACCCTGGAGACTGCCTCTATCCAGCTTCGCAGGTCCGTGAGTGTTTCCTTCCTGGTCACGTCACAAACCGCCATAATGCCTTGGGCTCCTTGGAAATAAGCCTCTCTCAGAAGGTCTCGGAAGCCCTTGTCACCCATTATGTCCCAGATTACCAGATTCACTTGAACGTTCCCAAGCGAATCGTGTTTGATCTCAACATTCTTCTTCGTCACTTTTGCTCCCATTGTTGCAATGTAGTCATCGCTGAACTCATCCAGGACGTATCTCCGGATGAGGCTTGTCTTGCCCACGGCCTGTTCTCCCACAAGGCATATCTTTGCTTTCATACGTTTGGCCGCAACTCTGCTGTTGCCACCTGAAACGCCCTGGCTCACCATTCAGTTAAACAACCTTGGCTTGAATAAAAAGGATTTCCTCTCAATTATCCTGGTTGATAGTCTTCGCCAGATGCTTGCTCTGGACAGAAAAGTCCCGCCTAGTTCTTGGGCTTGTGTCCCAACATCCTCTTCGCCAAGTCGAGGAAGGCTCTGTTCACGTTGTTTCCAGTCTTTGCACTTGCCAGGAAGTGTGAGGAGTCGTAGCTTCCGGCCAAGGTGGAGAGGTCCACCTCTGTACAGGCCAGGTCCTCCAAATCTTCCTTGTTCCCCACGAAGGCGATGGGGACATCTCCAGTAATCAATCTGACCGCAGTGATCCAATCCTTCAGTCCCTCGAAGGTCTCCTCTCGGGTCAGGTCACAGACGGCTAGAATGCCCCCAGCTCCATCGAAATAGCTGTCCATCAGGAGTTCCCTGAAGCCCTTCTCTCCCATAATGTCCCATATGGTCGTGTTGACTTTGACATCTCCTCCTTCTGAATCGACTGTCATCTCTTTCTTGCAGATTTTCGCTCCCAGGGTGGAAACGTACCTATCGTCAAACTCGTTGTGAACATATCTACGGATGAGGCTCGTCTTGCCCACACACGAGTCCCCTATCAGGCATATCTTCGCCTTCAATACGTCCTCGCTCTCGGACATGCTATCTCGCCTTCCAGTAACTGGAAAACCCTGTCATAATCGATCTAACTCTTTCGACAACATTATCGGGTTTGATGTGCCATATGCCCGTGTCATGTGGTTCTCTGGTCGACCATGGCTTCAGCCAAACCCTGAAAAGCTCCCTCCACGTCCTCCCCCGTCTTGGCGCTCGTCAAGTATGCACTCGATTGGTACTTCTTGCAGAGTCTGTTCAGGTCCTTTATCGTCAGTTGGGCTCTGTCCTCGAGATCCTTCTTGTTGCCGAGGATTACGACGGGAACTTCGCCCGTGACCCCATAGACCTGTTCCACCCAACCCTTCAGCTCCTTGAGGGTCTTCTTCCTTGTGAGGTCGCAGACCGCAATTACCCCGTTCGCTCCGTAGAAGAACGCTTCCTGCAATAGATCGGTAAAGCTCTTCTCCCCCATTATGTCCCAAATGGTCATGTTTATATGATACTCCCTGTCCGCGTCAGACCGTTCAACCTTCAGCTTCTTCTTTGAGACCTTTGTCCCCAGGGTTCTGATGTACCGGTCATCGAATTCGTCCTGAACGAATCTTCTGACCAAGCTGGTCTTCCCTACGGCCCTCTCACCGACGAGGCACACTTTAAGCTTCATTCGATCCTTTTTCAAAGCACGACCTCAGTTTGACTGTGCAGTGTCCGATGTGAAGGAAATCGGAGCCAGATTGGCTCATGTGGCCTTCTTGCTTTCCTTCGTGGCCTCTTCTATTCCGATTTTCCTGGCGAGTTCTAGGAAGGCTCTTTCCACGTTTACTCCGGTCTTGGCACTCGTGAAGTAGTAGCGAGAATCATACGCCTTTGCCGCCTGTTCCAGGTCCTTCTCGCTCATGGTCACTTCATCTTCCAGGTCGGCCTTGTTGGCAAGGAACTGGATGGGTATCTTCCCGGACACGTTGTACACGCCCTCTATCCAATCATCTAGGTCCTCCAGGGTGTTTCTTCGTGTCACGTCACAGACTGCTATGATTCCCTTGGCGCCATAGAAGTACGCGTCCTTCAGGAGTTCCCTGAAGCCCTTCTGTCCCATTATGTCCCAGATGGTCATGTCCACCTTGATGAGTGTTCCTTCGTTTTCCACTTCGATCTTTAGTTCCCTTTTGGAAACCTTCGTTCCAAGTGTCTGCAGGTATTTGTCATCGAACTCATCGACAACGTACCTTCTTATGAGGCTGGTCTTTCCTACCGCTCCCTCGCCGATCAGACAGATCTTCATCTTCATCTTCTTCTCTTTGAGTTGGGGCTCTTCGTTCGCTGTCATCAGGTGTCCATGCCTTGGGTATTCATATAAAGCTTTTTTTTGGGTTATCAGATTTGATAGTGAGTCTTGAGCAATTTCACAATTTTCCAGACTCATCAAATGATGTATTCTTCTGTGCGGTTTCGGAGAACCCAAAAAACAATTAAATAATAGCGCTCACATAGGTTTTTTCACACTTTCAAAGAAACGGAAGGGGGAAATGGGAGGTTAATATGGAACCTGCTCTTCTGGAAAGGAGAGGTTTGAATGAACGGCACTGAAAGCAGGATTAGGACACACGTGAAAGGCCTTGACGAGAGGATAGGTGGGGGAATTCCAGCAGGGTTCACTGTGCTCATATGCGGACCTTCTGGCAGTTTGAAATCCTCCCTGGCCTTCAACATACTCTACCACTCTTCCAAAGATCAGGGCTTGGGGGGCCTCTATCTCTCAGTTGAACAGAGCAAGGAAAGTCTTTTGGGACAGGCTTCTTCGTTGGGTCTTTCCATGGAGAATGTGGACACTCTGAACGTTGTTGACCTGGCGAAGCTGAGAAGGGAATCGAGGAAATCGGAGGAGGAGAACTTGATCGTGACTCTGCAGGATTTGCTGGCAAAATATAACGAAGAGTTCGATCTCCAGCTTCTGGCGATTGACTCTTTGGATGCCCTGTACGCTCTTTCCACATTAAAGAATCCAAGGAATGAGATTTTCAGGTTCTTCGAAGCCTTGCGAGACCTGAAGCTCACTTCTTTCCTGGTGTCTGAGATGCCGAGGGAAGGTGGCTCTTTCGGGAAGTATGGGGTTGAGGAGTTTCTCTCGGACGGGATCATACATCTGCGCTTGAGGGAGGTAGAAGTGGGAAGGACCACTTCGGTAAGAAGGTTCATTGGTATCGCCAAGATGAGGGGAACGAAACACGAGTTGGATTATTATCCCTTGCTAGTAGATAAAAGTGGTTTCGAGGTGCTCGTGGAGTAGGTTGGAGCAAGCAGTGCATGACAAATCCGTTCGTCATCGTATCGGTCGTAGCCTTTGCCGTGAACGTGACGCTCGGGGTGTACGTACTCCGTAAGAACCCGGGGGCGGCCGCGAATCGGTCCTTTGCTCTCCTCATGGGGAGTTTTGTGCTGTGGGATCTGTCGGAGGCTGTTCTGAGGCTCATTGACAATCCAAGCGACCCTGCCATGATGTTCTGGCTCAGGTTGGAGTGGACAGGGATTTCTGCTATCGGTGGGGTGTTGGTGCATTTCGTCTTGTCTTACCCTACCACTAAGGCGGTTCTCGAGAAGAAGGTAACATATGTGCTGGTATACGCTCCTACATTTTTGATAATCGGTCTTGTATGGTTCTCGGACCTCGTGGTCGGAGGGATAGCTCATGGACCTCTCGGTCATGATGCGTCGGTGGGTCTGGGATACCCTCTTTTGGCAACCATATACACGATTCAGATAGCGGTTGCATTGGTTGTTCTTCTGGGAACCTACAGAAAGAGCGAAGTACAGATAATCAAGAAGAGGTCCCAGATACTGCTCATGGGTGTCGCGGTCCCTGTAGTCGTGGGGTCCGTAACAGAAACCTTCCTTCCAGTCCTGATCAACATACCCACAAGACTCGGGATAGGGAGCATATACACTGTGATAATGGGGATATTCGCCGCGTACGCCATAATGAAGTACAAACTCCTCGTCATCGAACCCGCTACCGAGGAGTTCAGACCGCCCAGATTGGAATACCTTCTTGAGGTCGGGCACAACAACTTGATTGAGTCCACCAGTTCCACGTACGCCTACAATGCATTCAGAGACATCGTGTCCGACACCCCGGGTCTGTGCATCACAACAACATATCCAGAGAAGATAAGGCAACGGTACGGGCTGGAGAAGACCCCCATACTCTGGATATCCAAAATATCCGTAGGAGAGACAACCTTCAAGCCCTCAGACCTGAATTTCGAGGTCTCTCAATCGACAACCCAGTTCATGAGGGACAACCCAAGGACTTCCGTTCTTCTTGAGGATCTGGAGTACTTGATCCAGATTGTTGGGTTCAACAATGTCCTGAGGTTCGTGAAGATCGTCGCAGACGTTGGTTCTGCAAATCGCTCCACAGTGATAGTCCCCGTTGACCCATCCGCGTTACAGGAAAGAGAGATTGCCATTGTTCGGAAGAGCTTCGATTCGATCAGAGAGATTCCGCAAACTGACGAGGTACCAAGGAAAGCCGTGTACACGCCTGCGAACTGTGTACTGTTCGAAGACAGGCAGGAGCTCTGCTATGACCAGTTCCGAAGAGGAGCGGCAGAAAGGATAGGTTTGTTCATTACCACCACTTTCCCTGGAAAGGTCTCCAAGAAGGAGGGATTCCCAAACACGGATTTCATTTGGCTCTCGGAAACGAAGGAACTGCCCGGTGCCATCGATCCGTCCAAGTTGAGATATGAAGCGCTCCGAGAAGTGGCCAAGTTCGTCGAGGACAATCCGAGCCACATCATCCTCCTTGAGGGTCTGGAATACCTTTCATCTTTGACCGGTTTTCCCGAGGTCTTAGAGTTTCTTCAGTCGCTGATTGATTTGGTTTCGTCCAAGGGGACAAAACTGCTCGTTTCCATACATCCCAAAGCTTTCAGCAGTCAGGAGGTCGGCATAATCGAAAAACGATTCGATATGGTCGAGTCCTAGCTATTTCGCGTCCTTCGTCAGCACTTCCCAGAGTTTCTCTTGGAACGAGAACCTTGACTCCACCATCCTTCTCATGAAGTTGACGACCTGACCTTGCGGGTCCAGCCCGTTTTCCTCGCAGAATTCCTTGTATTTCCGCAACAGCTCGGCATCAATCCTGATGTTGTACTGGGCCTTCTCGGTCCCCTTGTTCTTCATCTTGTAGGCTAAACAATTAGGTGATATTTCTATCTTTTTCTTGTTAACTACTGTAGTAATTGATAGAAAGTGTAGCAGATTATATATAGATGTAGCATGTTATCCCTATCGATAATGATAACAGGGGAGCTTGAGTGAATGGGAACATGTGTTGGGGGAGTAGTTGAGGCCATTACGAAGCCAATAGACATTTTCGAGGCAATGAAATTCGAGAACAGGAACGAACTGTCCCCGATGCTCGTTAGGAATGGCATAAGAAGCATGACTCTTTGGGAGGCAATGAAGAAAGCTAATGAAATCACCACCCTATCTTGCGTTCCTGAACGGTATTTCGAAAGGTTGGTTCACGCCAAGAACCTGACCACTCTCTTCACTGTTCTGATTGACGATGTAGTGGACAAGTACAAAGACAGGAAACTGCTGGATAGGATATCAACCATACCCCACGAGGAAGAGCTGGGCGTTTTCCTTGTGTGCGAGAAAAGCGAGGACTCTCCCCTCTCCCTGGCCCGAGCAGCTTGGAATGAGATAATGGCCTTTCTCAAGACAGGTCCCCAGTTCTATCAGTACAGGGACCTTTTCTTGTTCGATATTGGGGAGCTGATTCAGTGTCAGAGATACAATTACTCTATCAATATTACCCCCTCCTTATGCAACTGCGAGGAATACCTCGCATACGGAACCCATAACTTCAACGTTAAACCACACATGACGATGGACCTGATGTTCTCCCCGGAATTCAAAAAAGAGGATCTCTCGAACTTCAGGGCTGCTCTGCATCACATTCAAATCGCTATACAGCTTGTTAACGACGTCTACACAATCGACCGTGAAATCAATGACGAGGTCTCCTTCGGGAATTTCGCCACCATCTACACAATTGAGAACGACGGCATCCAAATCAAAGATGTCTACGACGGCAGCGCGTACGAAATCGTGGAGTCTTTTGCGATGGAGAAATTCGAGAGGCTTTGGGAGAGCCATATAGATGAGGCCAGGAAATCCCTGAAGAACGTGAAGTCATTTGATGTGGACAGGTTCTTCGTATCACTCTACAAGATAAGAGGGATGTATGAAATGGCCAGTGGCCTGATATAGTACTTCAAGGTTTCTGAACCCAACAGAGCGTTGGGACTATCCCTTCACGACCTTTCTTATCAACCTCGGCATCTCTTCGATTCTCTCTCTCGCTATCGCTTCGTAGAACTGTATCATGATGCCTACGGCTAGCAGGACCCCAGTTCCACTGGCGTTTCCCACCGTTCCGATCATATCTGCTCCGGCAGCCAGACTACCGACGGCAGCTCCACTAATCACCGTCACGGCTGGAATATACCTTTCCAACACCCGTTTGAATGTTCTGGGCGTTCTCCGGAATCCTGGTATCTGCATCCCGCTTGTCTCGATCTGTTTCGCGACGGCTTCCGGACCCATGTTGGTCGTTTCTATCCAGAACTTTGCGAAAAGTATCGAACCTATGATCATAACCGACGAATATGTCACGACATGAGTGAGGACTTGCCAGTATGCATGCCCTCGCATGAGATAGCCGTAGCTATCCGGGTTCATCAGGGGAAGGAGCCAGTCCCCCACACCCATAACAGAAGAGAGGTAATACGCTATCCCGGACAACGGCGTGGTTCGGCTTATGCCCAATATGTCAGCCTGCTCGATTGACGGGTACGCCCCTATCATCCAGTTTTGGCCAACAATGGGCCAGCTCGGGTTCTGCCAAAACAGAAGCGAAAACATACTCACGTTTGCCAGGACGGCCGACATCAGGATCACGGGTATGTTGGAAGCATAGATGAGTCGAATGGGGTATCTTCCCCTGGCTCCTCTGACGGTAGCGTGCGCTAGTGGGAGTTCGATACGCATGGACTCTACGTAGGCCACGATCAGGAATATGACAATGGTTCCAACCAGCGCAATCATGGGGTTCGGGTTCGCCAGGAGAAGTCCCTCGTAGCCGCCCCCCGCCATTTCCACCGCGCTGTTGTGACTCAAGTAGTAGATGGTTTTTGGAATGGTCCCGGAAGGCATCGGGCTGCCCGGGTTGGCAGGCATCCAGTTGAAGGTTCCTACGAATATTTGCTGAGCTACGCCGGCTGCGATGAACAGGCTGATGCCGCTTCCAATGCCCCATTTGGAGACCACCTCGTCCATCATAAAGACAAGATAGCTTCCGATGAAGAGCTGCACTATTATGATGCTCCTCGCCCCTCCAAGTCCGACACTCCCCACCAATGATCCAGAAGGTGTTAGAAATCCGAAGACCTGTGGGACGGATTCAACGATTATCATGACTATGACGAGTAACTTCTGCGTCCCCTGGTAGATCGATTTGTCCTCGTCTTTCGAAAGGTCGAGCTTTATGATCTTCGCGCCCACGAAAAGTTGCATTATGATGGAACCAGTTACGATGGGCCCTATGCCGAGATGCATCAGGGAACCCTGCGCACCAGCGAGGATGACCCTCAGACTGGCAAACATGTCCACTGTCTGGGCTTGGTCGAGACCATACAGAAAGACATTCGTCATAACAAAGTAGAGAATAATAATCAGGACTACCCAGCCCATTTTCTGTCTAAAATGGACGGATTTCTCTGGTCGAGTCACAGCTGGGAGCCGCGATGTAATGGGTTTGAGCTTGTAGAGGAGACTCCGACCTTCTTCTGCCATCGACTATTCCTCTTGCTTGTCTATACTCCCGCCTGCTTCGACAATCTTGCTCTCTGCTCTGCTTGTGGCTTCGGGAACGATAATTCTCATTTTCCTCGTGGCGCTTCCACCTCCGAGGAGCTTTTCCACGCCCAAGGATGTGAGGTCTATCTTGATTGTTTCCTTCTCCTTCTTAGCGACACCTTTTCTCATAAGCTCGTCCAGGTTCTCTTCAATCTGTGCTATGTTGATCGTCTTCTTCCTCTTGGTCAGCGAAGGATGTCTCTTGAATCCATGTCTTCCGAAATGATCGGGATCGAACTTGATCGTGCTCATGTACTTGTGTTTGTGAAGGCCAGCATTGCCTCTACCTCCTCGGAGACCTGCTCCTCTACCAGCCTTCTTTCCCCTGCCGTGGGTCCGGTTTCCTCTTAGCTTTCTTGTCCTGCCCATGTCACTTCTCCTCGAAGATCATTCTGTCAATCAGTTCGTTGATGTTTTCACCGCGATACCCCAAGGCACCGCCTTCGGTGTACGTCCTTTTTATCCCTTCATATCCTTTGATCGGAGGATGCAGGCGAATCACTGGCCTGACAGATTTCAGATTCGTGAATCTCTCTTCCCCTTTGCACACCGCCTTCGCGAAGGCAATTATCGAACGGAACTTGCTGTTCTTCTTCAGATAGGAATCCTTTATGTTCTGTCCGTCTTCCAAGCGAGCTCTCTTTACAATCAGCTTGGCGAGGATCTCGGGCTTCAATTCCCCCCATGTGATGTAGTCCTTGACCTTTCGAAGCATGCCTTCCGTTGGGGGATCCTTCGGCAGAATGACACAATGATTCACACGATTGAGACGGAGCATTCTTAATGTGTCCTTGATGTCCCTTCGAATGTTAACTGTGCCTCTAACTCTAACTGCTGCGTAGCTCATTTCTCTTTCACCGTTTCTGGCTTCTTATGATCAGGCGGTTCTTCTTCCGGTTTCTCCTCGGGCGGCTCTTTCTGCGTTTCCTCAGACGGGCTCTCCTCTTTCGCCCCTTCAGTAGGTGCTTCTTGCTCCTTCTCTTCGCTCAACTCTTCAATGGGTTCCGCCTCTGGTTCGACCATCAGCTCTTCGCTCTGTCCCGTGGCTATGTGGAGTTCTTCCACTTGTCTCCTTGTGACCTTGGTGGAGACAGTCTTCTTGAGAGCGTCGAAGGAGGCTATCGCATAGTTCACAGTCGTCTTCGTGTGGCCCTTCGAGAACCCCCAAGCATCTTGTACACCCGCCAGTCTGAGAATGTGTTTTGGAACCTTTGCAACAGCCAGTGCAATGCCCCGGGGTGCAGGTTTGAAGGTCACAACCACAGATCCTCCCTTTCCCTTCACCTGGAAGGGTAGTGAATGAGCCGTTCCGCAACCACACTCCCAAGATCCGCAGCCTCTCTTGATCTCTATCAGATTCAGCTTAGCCAATTCTATGGCCTTTCGTATTGCGGGCCCAACTTCTCGTCCCTTGATTCTCCCGAGTCCCACGAACCCGTCGCCGTTACCGACCACGACCGTGATAACGAAATTCACTCTTCTCCCAGAGTCCGTCATTCTCTGGACCATGTTGACATCCAGAACCTCATCCTCCAGGCCTGGGAGCAATATGTCCACAATCTCCGTTTCCCTCAACGGCAATCCCGAACGGAGGGCTTCGCTCATTGTCTTTATCTCTCCATCCAAGACCTTTCGCCCCAGCCTTGTTCTCGGTACCCAATCCTGCGAGTATCGCTCCACCCTACTCAGCCTCCATTTTCTTCATTACTTTGTCGAAATCCGCCTTGATCTTTGCGTCCAGATGCTTCCCCTTGATCCTGTCCTCTGAAGGAAGGATTTCTTCGCTGTGAGGAACATCGATTCCTGCATCCACCATGCCCTTGAGGGTCGCGAACACTTTAGAACCTCGAGTTGGGTTGTGAAGACCAATGTCCAGGACTGCTTTGGTGATCCCTGCCTTTGAAGCCCTCTTTCCGGCCAAGTATCCAGTGAGATACGCCGCGGGTGTCGTGCCTCTTGAGTGTTTCCAGCCGAATGATTCGAGCTCCTTTGATACCGCGGAAGCGACCACAAAGTCGCCCTGCATACCGAAGGTGGCAAACTGAACCCTGGTGTATCTGTTCGAGTTCCTGACTACCGCCCTCGGGAGCTTGGATCTGAGCAGTTTCTTCCTCTTCCTGAAATCGGTCTTGGCTATCCTTCTCCTTCGGAAGGGAACCCGGTACCTAGGTCCGTGTTTCATTCAGCCTCACCTTTCAGCAGTCCTTGCGATCTAAGTTGATGTTCCAAGTGAGCTTTGCTCTTGAACATGCCTCCCTTTGACTTGCGGTAGAACTCCCTGTACGTCCTCACCTCTATCTTCCCACTGTCTCTCAACTCTCTCAATCTCTCCCTTATCGGTCTGATGGTCTTTATCCATCGTTCCTTCTTGGGATATCTTGCTTTCTGGCCACCTTTCCTGCTGCCGTGACCTCTTCGCCTACCTTTCTTACGTTGGAGCCGTGCCCTTTCCGCCTTCGTCCTCGAAGTCCCTTTCTTCTGCCTTGCTTGGATGAGACGCTGCTGTATAGCCTCCCGAATATCCGATCTCGTAATCTTCTCGGAGACATCATCGGTATAATCCGGATGGATCCAGACCCTGTTCTCACCGCACTTGAGAATCTGCGCTGCCATTCTTCTCTGATTCTTAAGATCCATGCAACATACTCCTATTGAGGACCCTTATCCCCTTCTCGTCAGCAACCTTCTCTATCTCTTCTCTTTTCCGAGATCCAACTGAATGGCCTATTCTGGCTGCCTGCTTCTTCGGGTCCAGTTCTTCCAAATCCTCTACTCTGTAGACCATCACTTCCTGGAACCCGGAGGGATGGAGACCTCTCACCGCCTTGGGTCCTCTGTATCCAGTCGAAACGAGATTGACCCTGTATTTGAACCCTCTTCTCATCTTAGAGTGAAGTCCTCTCGGTTTCCTCCAGCTTTCTCCCAATCGAACGTATCTGAACCATTCCTGCCTTCGGAAGGTGGGTCTGGAATTCGCAATCTGTTCTCTCAGCTTCAGTTGCTCCTTTGTCTTCTTGTCCAGTTTAGGTTTGATCGCAACTGCGTACTCTTCCTCCGTGACCTCCAACTCTTCCTCTTCTTCCTCTTCTATTTCGACGTAGTCAATGAGCCTCTCACGGAGCTCAGCAACTTTGCCTTCGGGATTCAGTCCAAGGGTTTTGCACATCTTCGCGAGTTCATCCTTCTTCGCTTTCTTGATCTCGCTGACGGTGGGCAACTCCTTCTTCTTGGGAACCTTCTTTGCTTTGACCTCTTCTACGATTTCCACTTCTTCTTCGTCCACGATTTCTATTTCCTCTTCGTCCTTCTTCGGCAAGCTGCTATTCCTCCTTACGCTTCTGGACTATGTAAATGCCATCTTGAAAGACGCGTGGGTCATAGCCCTTGATCCTCGTAACCTGCTCTATGTTCGCGGTTGATTGACCGACATCCTCGATGTTGGGTCCCGTCAGGACGACTTCGTCACCCTTCACCTCCACCCGGGTTCTCCCCAGAATCTTGGCGATTCTCGGGTTCCTCTCACCAAGGAAGTTCTCCACCACGAACTCTTGACCCTTCACCGATACCTTGATGGGGAAGTGAGAGTACACTATCTTCATCTTGTACTGGAACCCTTCTGATACGCCCCTGACCATATTCCTGATGTGGGAAGTGATCGTGCCAAGGAGAGCCATGTCCGCCTTTGATGGATACTCGGCTGACACGACTGCGCTACCGTTCTCAATGGTGATCCTGATTCTCGGATGCTCGAAAGACCTTGTCACCACTTCCTTCTCTCCCGTGACGATGATATCATTTCCTTTGAGCTCTACCTTCACCCCGTCCGGGACTTCCACTTTCTTCACCAATCTCCGAGCTACTGGCATTTGTCTACCTCAATACACGTATGCGAGAAGCCTACCTCCCACACCCAATCTCTTTGCCTTCGAGTGAGATATGACGCCTTGGGTGGTAGTCAATATGAGCACTCCGAAATCTTGTGCTGGCAGGTACCTCGATTCGTACTTCTCCAACTCTGTTCCCTTGACGGAGAAGCGAGGCCTTATGACTCCACAGTTGTTGATGTTACCTCCCAGCAGGACGCGAAACATACCCGCCCTTCCGTCCTCAACGTACTCAAACTGTCTGATGTAGTCATATTCCTGCAGGACCTTCAGCACCCGCCCTATGAGCTTCGAGGACGGACGGACCATACACTCTCTCTTTCCGGAACTCTCTGCGTTCTTTATTTTGGACATCGCGTCGTTCAGAGGATCGTGTCTCATTTCATGCCTCCTCAGGAATACTTCTTGAATCCTATGTCAATTGCAATTTCTCGGAAGCACTGCCTGCACAGATGCATTCGGTACCTCCGAATGATTCCTCTTTTCCTGCCGCATCTGGCACAGCCTTCTATTCTTCCAAACTTCTTCTTGGGTTTCATTCAATTATCTCCACGTTGAATTCCCTGGTGATGAATTCCTTGCTCTCTACCCTGCCCACTCGGTGGTTCTTGGGTATCCTCCCGCGACCTCTCCGCTTCCTTGAGACTCTTGTCCCAGGTCTCTCCACTGTGACGGAAATGTCCATTCCAAAGATTCCGATGTCTGGGTCATATTTCATGTCCTGGAAGTCCGTGTAGTCGGGTATTCCGAACGAGAAGTTCCCTTCTTGGTCGAAGTTGTATTCCGCCAATCTGTTGTTCTTCACCCAGAGCGCTCTCTTGAGGAACTCAACTGCCTCTGAATCCCTCAGGGTCACCTTGCAACCTATGGGCATTCCCTCTCGGATCCCCAAGTCCTTGTTCGTTTTCTTTGAGAGTGTTTGGATGGATTTGTGGTTGGTGAGGAGGTCCAGAACCTTCTGAGCTTTCAGGAGTTTCTCCCCAGCTTCGCCTACCCCGATGTTGAGGACCGCTTTCCGCACTCTCAGTTCTCTCATCTTGTTCAATCAATCACCTATATGGCCGGCAGGGTGGGGAGCTTGATTTCCGGCTTCTTCTTTCCTATCACGAATACGTTGTCCTTCACAGTCGCGAAGCCTTCTTCGAAAGTCACTATATTCACCTTCGGATTGCGTGTCGGCGTGTAGTTCTCGATATGCACCAGTTCCCCCGTATGCTTTCCGGCGATTAGCACTGCGGAATTACCTTTGGCAAGAGGATAGTGCCCCAGGATTTTCTGCTCGGGCAACGATATCTTGAGGGAGTCACCAGTCTTGTATTCGTTCTTCTTGAGCAGGATGTTCCTGCCGTCGTGCAGGTTCAACTGAAACATCCCACCTTTGACAGTGGTTTTGTTCTCTATCCGGACGATTTTCCATTTGGCTTCCTTTTCCGTGAGCATCATGGGCGTGAAATGGCCGCGGGGGTCCAGGAGAAATCGATAGTGCTCTTTTGTGCTTGGAATGGATATTACATCCATGATCCCAACCGGGTGCTTGGGATTCGTCACAGGTTTTCCGTCCACCCAGACCAGTCTCGACCCGATGATTCTCCTCGCCTCCCTCGCCGTGTCACAATGACCAAGCAAGTCTCTGAGTATCAGTGAGAGCGGTATCGCCCACTCTTGTGGATGGGGGCCCGGTGAGGGCTTCGTCACCCATTTGTGCGATTTTCTTGAAATGGGCCAGGATCTTGGCATTGCCAGTCGCTTGAGATGTTTTTTCATTCTTCTTCCTCTTCTGTGGTTTCCTCTTCACTCTCTTCGGCTTCTTCTTCCTCGAGTTCTTCTTCCTCGAACTCCTCTTCCTCAATGACTCTTCCGAACTTGACCAGTCTTCTCCTGTCTGACATGTCGGGCTTTATGATCATGACATTGGACGGGTGTATTTGTCGTGCGGCCTGACTCTCGTCCGCTTTGGCCTGTGTGATCTTCTCGATCGTAATCACCATCTTCGCCAGGTCCACTTTCTCAACCTTCCCCTCCTCATCCTTGAACTCACCGCGCATGATCCTCACCAGGTCCCCCTTCCTGATCGTGAAGGACCTTCTCTTCCCTGCCTCGAGGTACTTGGGTGCAAGATGAGCTCTCATCATCTTTCTCTTCTGATGCAGGGGTGCTTCCCACTGGCGTTTTCTTTGCTTCCCGGGCTTTTTGGTTTTTGTCATGGTCCTCACACTATCATTGATGCAGTTGCAGCTATCCTGGGCCATCTCTCGGCAGCCTCTCGAGCCACTGGACCCTTTATATCGCTCCCTTTCGTCTCTCCTTTCTCGGTCGTAATCACAACTGCGTTGTCTTCGAACTGAACGATCAACCCGTCCGATCTTCGAAAAGGTCTTCTCTGTCTCACTATGACGGCGTTGAAGATCTGCTTGCGCATCTCGGGCGTCCCGGCCTTGACGGTAACGATCAGGAGGTCAGCTATCCCAGCCGAAGGATATCTCCTCTTCACTCCGTGATACTTGGGCACTTCTATGACCTGGACGGTCTTGGCTCCTGTGTTGTCTATGCAGGTCAGGTATGCGCCCTTCGGGATTCCTCTCGTTTGCCTTCCTGGTAATCCTTTCATGAAATCTCCTCACTTCTTCTGTATCACCACGTAAGAGACAGTCTTCGCCAGGGGTCTGCATTCGATGAGGGTGACATGATCACCTGTCTTGGCCGCGATACACGGAGGACTGTGAGCGTGGTGCTTGCTCGTTCTCTTCTCGTATCTCTCGTACTTAGGTACGTACCTGAGTCTCTCCCTTGCCACCACCACGGTGTTGTCCATTCTATCTGAGACCACCACTCCTTCGATCATCTGGCCTCGGACCGAAAGCTTGCCGTGAAAGGGGCATTTCGCGTCCTGGCAACTCTCCTTCGGTGGGGGTACGTCTATCCCGATGTCCCTGCTTTGAACCTTCTTCTTTCGAGGCATGTTATCTTCCCGCCTTTTTGGTTCTGTCCTCTGGCCTGAAGAGTAAGCGCGAACCGTTCACCTCAATGTCCTCATGGGCCGAAAGTCTGAACCTAGTTCCCTTCTTCGGAATAACCTTCTGGGCATTGTTGATTTCAAGGACTATGGTGTTCATCGTCTCATCCACAATCAGACCTTTCATACCAACGTATCCAGGATGCGTTGCGCTCAGGATTTCAGCTGGCAATCCAATCAGTTCGTGTTTGTAGATGTTCTTCCTTGTTCTCATAGGGCAATCATCTCATCTCGACCGTGAATCCCATCTTTTCCAGGGCCTCTCGGACCTTCTTCCTATGCTCCCCTTGGAGCTCTATCCTTCCATCCTTGAATGTTCCGCCTGCAGCGCATTTGGTCTTGAGATTTCTGGCAAGCTCTTCCATGTTGATGTCACTCTCATCTATGCCCTCTACAATGGTGACCACTTTGCCGTACCTTCTCTTGTCGCTGTATATCTTTATGCGCTGCTGTTCTCTTGCGATTTCCTCACACATGCACAGCTCTTCTGGCAAGCCACATGTCGCACATATTGCAACCATCACTATCCTCCTTTCTTCACACTCCTTTCTTTCAGTTTTTCCTCTTCACGCATGATCGTGAGCAATCTTGAGATGTTCCTGCGAATGGCCTGTATCTTTCCAGGGTTCTTTGGCGCTCCTCCCATTGCTGCCACTCCTCTCTCGTGCATCAGATCGCTTCTCAATTCATTGAGCTTGGAGTCCCTCTCCTCCGAAGACATTGCTCTGATGTCTTTGGTCTTGAGCAGCGCCATCTATTCGGCCTCCTTCTTTGCCGCCTTCTTCTTTGTGGTCTTCTTCGTTGTCTTCTTGGTGGCTTTCTTCTTCTTGGGAGCGGCCTTCTTCTTTTCTTCCTCTTTCTCGCCCTCCTTCTGAACCGGTTCTTCGGTCTCCGCCACTTCCTCAACAACCTCCCTAGCTTCACCCTCCGCTGGTTCTGGGGCGCTTTCCTCGGCAGGTGTTGCCTCTTCGACCACTTCTTCCACTGCTTCCGCTTCCTTTGGCGGGATAATGTGTATCTCATCAGGCAGCTCAGCGTCGCTTTCCATTATGATAACCTTGACACCTATGACCCCCAGTTTGACCTTTGCAATTGAGAAACCCTCCTTCATCCAAATGAACTTCGGTTCCCCGCAGTGCTTGATGTGACCCTTCTTGAACTTCTCAGTTCTGTGCCTTCTACCTGTCAGCTTCCCGGAAATCGTCACCTGGCAGCCCCTTGCACCCGACTCCATTATCCTACGAACGGTCGAGTGCCCGGCTCTGCGGAAATGCCAACCTCTCTCAAGGGCGCTTGCCAACTTGTCGGCCATTATCTGTGCATTTGTGGCCGGATTCCTAACTTCTTCGACCTCAATCTGGGGGTTGTCAAAATTGAACTTGGTTATCATGTCTTGAGTGAGGCTTTTGATTGTCTTTCCCCTTCTTCCAATGACCAGACCTGGCCTTTCAGCGAGGAGGGTGACTCTTGTTCCCAGCGGGGTCCTTTGAATGTCCAGACCACCGAATCCCGCCCGCTCCGTTTTCCTGATGAGATGCTCTTTGAGCAGGACCCGTCTGATGTTCTCAATCACGATCTTCCTCTCTCCAGCCAACCTATTCCTCCTCTATGACTTCCAGAACGACCTCGACATTGGTCTTCTCATGGAACCACGGCGAGCTTCGACCTTGCGCTCGGGGCCTGTAGAACTTATCGGGCTGCCCTCTCGATGCCGAGATTGTGTGAATCTTCATTTCTTCTGAGTCCAGTCCTCCAGCCTCCGCGTTGCTTTGAGCACCGTCCAGAAGCCTGAGAATCTCCTTGGCAACCTTTACCGGATAGGCAGCCGGCCCGACCCCTTTCTTGTGTCCGATGTACTTCTTGTGTCTCCTGAACGGAACCGCCTTTTTCAATTCGACTACGCCCTCCAAGAACTGCCTGGCATCGTCTATGTGCATTCCTCTTATCGCCCTGCAGACCTCTTCGCTTTTCTTCGGTGAAATGGGCAATTCCTTTCCCAGCGCACGGGACATCGTTTTCGGGTCAAATTCCACGGTGTAACCCATTACCAATTCTCCTTACTTCAGCGGCATGTACTTGGATGATCTTGTTGCACCAACGCCCGGTCCTGAATGAGTTACCGATTTTCGTGTGAGCGCGAACTCTCCAAGGTAGTGTCCGATCATCTCAGGTTTTATCGCGACCTGGATGAACTCCTTTCCATTGTGGACCGCGATCTTTCTCCCGACGAACTCGGGAAGGATGACGATCTCTCTCCTGTGGGTCTTGATGATCTCCTCATCCGTTTTCCTCAATCGGTCAAGGAAGGCCTGCTGTTCCTCGTTCAACCCTCGTTTGTAGGAGCGTCTTGCTCTTGCGGGTAGCAGGTCCAGAATCTCATCGAGGCTCATCTTCTCCAGGTCCTCCATCGGGTATCCTCGATAGGCGAACTCCTTCTTCCTGCGCGTTCCGATAACGCCCTTCTTCTTCCTCACTCTCCTTCTTGCCGCTTTTCCCGAGGAACTTTTCTTCTTCGCCATCTATTTCCTCCTTTTCTTCTTTTTCTTCTTAGATGATAGCCTCCCGACTTTTCTGCCTGGAGGCGCATTAGCCGAAACAGTGCTAGGCTTGCCAACGTGCTGATGGCTACCTCCTCCGTGGGGGTGACTGACCGGATTCATTGCCACTCCACTTGTTTTGAAAGGTTTCTTCGATCTGCTCCTGTAAACGTTGACTTTCTTGCCGGCCTTGGCAAATGGTTGTTCCGTCAGACCTCCTGCCGAGACCACGCCGATGGTGGCTCTGCATCTTGGATTGAGATTCTTGTACTTCCCAGAGGGCAGCTGAACAACCGTCTCCCTTCCTTGACTCAGCACAACAGCTGATGTGCCAGCCGTCCGTGCGAACTTCCCACCGTCCCCTGGCATAGCCTCTACGTTGAAAATCAGCGTGCTCTCGGGGATGTCACCTATTGGAAGCGTATTGCCCAATTCCACCTCCCTCTTCCCTATCGAGACTCTTTGTCCCACTTGAAGCCCCTCAGGAGCAATCATCAAGACCTTCACCGATGAGAAGGAGACCTTAGCCAGCGTTGCCGTTCTCCCAGGGTGTCGAACAATCTCGGTCACGATACCTTCCTCATCTTTGAGAGGTGGAAGAGAAACCTTACCGCGATGCCTGTGGCTGGGTGAACGATAGGTGCGGGAGCCTTTCCCTCTCCTTCTCGTAGCTATCCTTTTTCCCAAACTACCACCTAGAATATCCCTATCCTCATGCTCAGGTCCTTGGCGTCCTCTCCCTCTGCGAGCTTGACTATCGCATGCTTGCCTTCCTTTCTTATCCTGGTATAGACCTTTGCCACCTTCACTTTGAAGGTCTTCTCGAAAGCTTCCTTGATCTCAGTTTTGGTCGCATCTCTCTTGACTATGAACTCTATTCTGTTGCCATCCTTCAGATCCTGCGCTGGTGTTCCGTCGATGGCGTTCATCGATTTCTCGGTCACGTACGGGTGAAGCAGTATCTTGTGATAGTCTCTCATGTTACCATTCCCTCAGTTCCTCAAAGGCTTTCGCGCTGAACAGTGTGAGTCTGCCTATGTCACCTCCCGGTGCGAGAACCTCGGTGTTCAGTCCCTCGGGAGAGACGATGTCCACTCCGGGAAGGTTCCTGAACGCTTTTCCCCGTGCAAACGTGTCAGAGATTACGAACAGGAAGCTCTTGGGTGACTTGTACCTCCTTCCTCTCATCTTCCCTCTGCCCGCTCTCACTTTCTTTCCATCTCTTGCCCTCTCAATGTCCTCGTAGACACCCAGCTTCTGAAGGAAGTCCACAGCCTCCTGGGTTTTCTCGAGGTTTTCCACATCGTCTTCGATTACGACAGGAAGTGTCAATTTCTTATTGAACCTGTGTCCCCTATTGGAAACGATTTCTGAGTTCCTTATGGCGCTCAGGGCCGAGTTTCTGGCTTTCATCCTCTCTTTCCGGTTCATCTTCAAGGACCAGTCCTTCCAGGGACGAGGAGGATGAGCTTTTCTTCCCCCGACCGTTCCAGGCGACTGGGCACCTCTCCTGCTGTCTGTCAGTCTTTGGACACGCGCCACTCCTCTGCCCTTGCCCCAAGTGGATACTGCATGTCTCATGCCGGCTCCCTTGCCGGGTCCGTAGCTCTGTCTCCTGTTCGCTCTCGCGACCAATACCGCTCTCCTAACCAGGTCCGTCCTGATATCTTCGAAGAAGACATACGGCAGGTCAAGCACGGAAGAGGCCTTCCCCTTCAGCGAATAGAGATATATCTGGTTGGGACCCCTCTTCTTCCTCGTCTTCTTTGCCTTAGCCTTCTTCTCCGCCATATAGCTACGCACCCTGTTTCGATTGAGTGGATAAATAGGTGAGTTTCACATCTTCGGGCTCCACGTCCGGGACTGTAGCCCTGGACGCATCTCGTAATCTAATCAGTCTCTTTGCCGGACCGGGAACAGAACCGTGCAGGATGATATAACCATTCCTTACCAACCCATAGTGAAGGAATCCACCAGCAGGATTGACGTCCTCCCCCTTCTCTCCTATTCTGAGGACCCTTTTGTTGTGTTCCGTTCTCTGGTGGTAGCCAATCTGTCCCGCTAGAGGAGCGGTGGGTCTCGTGTATCCAGGAGAGAACGATCCTATTGTCCCTGCCTGTCTTCGGTGTTTTGAATTCTTGTGACTAAGTAGCTTGACGCCCCATCTCTTGACAGGCCCGCCAAAACCCTTCCCCCTTGTGATTGCCGCAACATCCACGAATTTCCCCTCGGAGGTGAAGTCAGAGACTTTAATGGTCTTTCCGAGGTGCTTCTTCGCGTACTTGATCCTTTCTTCGACCGAGCCGCCGCCTATTCGTATTTCCATTATCTCAGGGGCCTTCTTCGGGACTCCGGTGACCAGAGCTGGCTGGGTATGGGTGATGAGCCTCACATCGTCAATATCTTCAGGCTTGATCTTCTTCCAGGCATCCTTGGAGCTCGATTTCGGTATGGGGAACCTCTTTCTCAGCGCCTCGTCCGGTTTTGGCGCCCAGATTTCGGAATGTGTGTTCAGGCCATATGGAGAATTCTTGTAGAATCGGACTCCAGCAATCTTCATGGGTGGAACCTCAATGACGGTCACAGGTACCTGGATGCTTTGTCCAGCAGTGGTGCTGGATTTCCGGTAGTCTACGACAGAAGCATGGGTCATCCCAGCCTTGTAACCAGCGAATCCCTGTATTCTGGGCCCGTCGTCCGTTTGAGGCCAAGAGTTGAATTTTGGGACTTGAGAGGTTGCCCTCTTACGGGGCGAATAGCCCATTGAACCGTGTCGGGGGCGAGTCCTCCTGGGCATGAGATTCCTCGATAGTCCTCTCTGCTTGTCTTCTCTGCGAAGGTTTCGCATTTGACCGATGCGACCGTGACGATTCCTGCGATCCAAAAGGATGCGGACCGCGTTGTTGGGAGTTTACCTTTTCCCAGATCGTCTGGCCATATCTGATGCGTTCTGTTGCAATATAATATACTGTATTTAACCCTTATGGAAATATTCTGTTTGGGCAGCTCGTTTGCTGGTTGAGGACAACCGATGAAGATGGAAAAACGCGTCTAATCGGGATATTTCTTTGCAGATATCAACTCGGTGACCATCTTCTTGAAGACTGCACGAGGTTTTGCACTGCTCTAGTCGCTATCGCTCTCAGGGAGAGAGTTCAATATTCTCCAAATATGTTCCATTTCCACTGTCCTTTTTAACATATTCATAAGCATCGGGGACTAAGTTCAAATACCTTCAAGTCAATACTGAGCATGGGAGAGGGTCGCTGTCCGCAAATAGGGCTCGAAGGAGGGGAGAGGTATCCTCAATACACATCTCTCATGTCAAGTGGAGATTTCTAACAGGTCTACTCACAGTCAACTTTTCGTAAGGAGCGCCGAGGTGGGGCGCCATGAGGAAATACCAATAAACCCTAAGGAGGAGGGTATATGAAATACAAATATGCAGCAGTTCTAGCATCATTCCTGATGGTATCAATGGCCTTTGCAGTAGCTGCTACCGCAGAAGACCAAGCACCCGTTGCTCCTGCAATGACCCCCTACGAGAACTACATGTTCGCGAGGGCGGAGCTTGAGCGACAGGCGGCCGAGGGCGTGATTCCGTACATTGCAGTCGACGAGGTTGCGGCAAGTGCCTTCACGTATACGGACGGACCTTTCCCGGAGTTCCAAGATGATGGAAGTCCGCCCGGAACTCCACAGCACATGCCTTGGGGCAGCGACTATGTCTCCGACATCAACTACTATCCGCCACACAACGCCGGTGGCTGGTATTCGCAAGATGCCATGGGCGGCGCTGGTGAATTCAGCGGTGGTGACACCCATGAATCATGGATTGGCGACCAAAACGGAAATAGCGTCATTGAGTGGATAGCTGGCTTCAGCTACAGACCCTTTGGTGAGGACAACATAGACAACGACGGAGATGGCTGCGTGGACGAGAAGACCTTCGGCAACTGGGACGGTCAAACAGGATGCGACCGAGTTCCAGACCAGATAGTCTACTACGAAACTGGGGGTCTTGTTGACTCGGGTGGCGAGGATGGAAGTCTGATGACAAACGTGGACTGGTACTCTGCAATACAGGCTACCGAGATTTACAGGGCATTCGTCTCACCGCGATGGATGGCCTACCAGTTCCGAGGCTTCACCAACTATCCTCAGGTGGCAGGGGAGTTCATCTCCTACTATGCCTCTGAGAGTAGCAATGGAGTGAACGCCAACCCGGAGATGGACAGCGACATGTCCGACCAATACGTCGGAAGCGTAGACGCAAGAGGCTTCCCGGGAAGACCACCTGTCGACACACCTTGCGCTGCTGGGTACAGGCTCTACATGGGCGTTACCTTCCAGCGAGACGATGGTTGGGTGGTCACAAGCTGGGACCTGTATGAGCGCTTCGACAACCACGACTGGAACGGAGACGGCGACACAAATGACAGAATCGCGGCCTACTACGCCATCGATCCCGTCACAGGAAGTTGCAGGGACAACGCTGTCAACATCGGTATCTACGGTATCTACCAGACAACCAGTGGAGACCTCGTTACTCCCATGTACACACGCGATAGCTATGATGGCCGAGACTGGGACCAGGATGGCAACTTGAACGAGTACGTGAAGATCTACCACGAGGTGTCCAGCACCTGGGCAATGAAGGGTAAGATGTACACATCCTTCACCTTCACGGCATCCGTCCCCGCATGGGGATTCGGATGGAATGCAGTGTACGAGTCGAGCACCTACAGGACATATCCGCTGAAGTTCGGCGTTGGATTCCAGAAATACCAATCGCCGATCTACCGAACCTACACCGTTCTGATAGACGACGAAGATGGCAATCGTCACACGTATCTACCGCAATACTACGTTGGATATGGCATGCCAGTACAAGCACTGGGTGGTGAGTGTCTTCAGCAGGTAAACTACGAATCCCAGTTGAGGGGGGCCGGCATCCAATTGATGCCGTTCCCAAGCCCAGCAGGCGACGCCAACGGTGACGGGGACGCCTACGACTTTGCAATCATGTACTACTGTCCAGATGCGACTGGCGGTGGAGGTTCACACATCGTTGAACCGACCTCTAAGTTCGCTCAAGGATTGTACGTGACCCCTCTGCCCATGGTGACGAGCGGACAGCTGGTCTACTACGACGCGGGTGGTGTGGCAGGTGGACTGGTTATGACACTTGTGGCTTCTGTCGAGTCTAATCAGCACGATGATGCCAATGGAGACCTGATTGTACGCTACGAATGGTTCCACATGTACTACTGGATACAGCTGACCAAACCGGAGTTCGAGTTCGTTGGCTCAGTTGAATGGGCATTCACTGGTGATGTCCAGC
>SOIM01000017.1 GCA_004377185.1 Methanomassiliicoccales archaeon
ATTCGCCATTCATCTAAGAGATGTCCAGCTTTGTACAGGTTTTCTGCAGCTGTTACATACCCTTTCCCGTGCCCCGCAAGGATTACGACGACGCGATAGCCTTTATGGAGCAAGCTCTCAACGATGCCAAGATGGGCAGGCGAGACAAGGTTGTGGGGCTCAAACGACTGAGGAAATTCGCCCCGCCAATCCTTCGGTCAACACAGGAGATTGAACACCAAGCCCTTGCGTGAGAATGATACCGAAGAGTACTTTTGAAGGGCCACATGGAACAAGGTTATGCTTGAGTTGGAGCCCTTTGATGACGTAGTCACCGGCATCAAGACCGCTACGGCTCAGGGTGGGAAGGCCATAATGTGGGCTTACTCCTACAGAGTTGACAACGTCTTCTTCGATGCCGGATGTGCAAACGCAAAGGAGGAGCTGCGCCCACATATCAAAGGAATAGAACGACTTCTTGTTACACACTCGCACGAGGATCATGTTGGTGGAGGTTCAGTCTTCGGTCGGGATATTCCGATTCTTGCTCCAGACCTCACCATCCCGGTGCTGAAGAGTCCGCCCAACCTCAACGAGTTCTTTCAATACGTATGGGGTCAACCCGAACCTATCGAAGATGTCGAGTTGATGCCTTCACAATTCTCAGTAGGTGACCTGGACTTCGAGGTCATCCCCCTCCCAGGACATAGTCAGGACATGGTTGGATTCTATGAGGTTCATAATCGGTGGTTCTTCTCAGCGGATGGAGTCCCACTGCCCTCCAAGAAACGCCTTGCTATGGATGACGAGAATGTCCCGCAGGCAATTGCAACCATGGAGCGAATCCTCGAACTCGACGTGGATGTTCTCTTCGACTTCCACAGGGGTCCGATTCGTGACCCGCAACAGCATATCCAGACAAGGATTGACTTTTTGAAAGGGGTTCAGAATCAGGTACTGGAACTTCACCAGGAAGGAAAGACCATTGAAGAGATACAATCCATCCTGAATTTCGAACCTCCATGGTACATGGACCTGACTGAAGGGAGATTCGGTATCGACTATCTCATCAGGTCACTTATCTTCGACCAGCCATGAACCTAGTTGCTGGCTGTTTTAGTGTATAGGAGTTGCATCGTTTAACGTATGAATGCATCTCGTTAAGTTATGCAAGAAGTTTGATGAGATGAAACCAGATTCTCTACTAGCTTCAACTCTTCTTTTTCTTGTCGTAGGCTTCCCATGAATCGGCCGCTGAGGCTGCTCCCTTTGATCTCAGTTCCGTGAGAACGTACTCTCGAATCTCTGAACTCTTCATTGTTGCTTCTGAGCGTTCAGAGAGCGAACTTGCGATCTCGCGGGCAACCTCGTAGGGAGCACCGCACTTGACAGCACTCACAACAACCTTCTCAGACATGTATATCTCGGTTGACCCATCTCTCTTTTTTATTTCCATAAGTCCCATCTTCTTGAGTGGAAATTGATGAAACAAGACTCGTGCAATACTTACCAAAGTTCTCAGATAAACAATTGGTCGCCTATTGCAGGGGCCAAAATGTGATAAGATTGCTGAAGAAACTGACGATCTTGCCAACAGGGATTGCCCCTCATCGAGAGCCTTTTCGTTTCTTCCGTCGTGCCTCGAATCGATCGTCAAATCGTCGAGTAGACTTCTCTTTTTCTCTCTGAGCCTTTGCCGCCTTCTTCTGGCGCGCGCAGTTGATTCTGGCCGCCCGTCCAAGATTCCTGACTCTCTCGACCTCTTTGTCGTTGCCTCGCTTCCGGTACAGCTTGCGAGCACGATCCCACGCCTCGAAAGCGGAACAGAAGTCACCAAGACGCGCGTATGTTA
>SOIM01000025.1 GCA_004377185.1 Methanomassiliicoccales archaeon
GAGTGTTGCTAGTGGTTGATCTCTAGAGGAGTTAACCTTGTTTAAGGTTAACCTTGTAACTGTTCCTAACGTTACCCCCTCAGTGAAATCATGCAGATTGGTTGTGGCCGGACTATCAAGACAATAAAGGATAACCGATATCTCTACTTCTGGTGGTACGAGAATGCAGAGGGAAGAAGTGTTCAGAAGTTTGCCTGCTTGGGAAAAGTGGGCAACCCCGAAACGACGCTCAAGGCGAATAGAATGGCCAATAAATACTATGTCAAATCAAGGAGAATGCTGGATGAGCTCATAGAGAAGACGCGCGAGCGGGATTAGTTCTGGACACTGACAGGGAGATACAGAGGAGATCAGACTACCATATGTGCCAGGGCCTTTGTCACGGGATTAGAACTCATGATAATCGGGATGAGTGCCGGATGGGCTCTCCCAGCCCTCTGCAAAAACGTATATTCCCGTAACTCCTTCTCACATCGAATGGAAAAGGTCATTGGTGTGCTGACACGTGATTTCAAACTGTACTATGACCTGGTGAAGGTCCTCAAGAAAAGGGATCTGCCTTTCATAAGCCTCTCCTTCGATGAAACGATCCCGCCCAACACGGGAGTGATCATAACCACAGCGGAAGAGGTTGACCATATCGATTTTGAGAGGAAGGTGGTGTGCAAGGACATAACCGCGGCCATAGCGGAATCCATTCGCGTGCTGAAGGGCAAGGAACGTTTTGATGAATTGATTATAGGGATTGACCCGGGAGCGAAGCCTGGAGTTGCAGTTGTGGGGGACGGGTTCGTATTGGAGACGAGACGGGCCTCCTCCCCTGAAGAAGTTGCAGAGATGGTAAAGGAGATGTCTTCCTCCTATCCAGCCACCCGAATCGGGTTGAGAATAGGGCATGGAGATCCCACGAACAGAAACAGAATCATAAACTCGCTCTCCTCACAAAGGTTTGACATCGAAATAGTGAATGAGAAGGGCACAACCCCCAGGTCCGATACGCCGGACCAA
Organism: Methanomassiliicoccales archaeon; assembly: GCA_004377185.1. GTDB lineage: Archaea > Thermoplasmatota > Thermoplasmata > RBG-16-68-12 > SOIM01 > SOIM01. Next base: position 1,009 of record SOIM01000025.1, read on the forward strand.
GAGGCTGCCACTGGAATATCGTTCATGAAGGGTCATCCCGCCAAGAGGAAATATGAGATCTCACCCACTCCGGGAGAGGTAAAGGACATACAGAACAGGAGCAGAAAGAAGAGCAAGGGGAAGATAACCATATCCAAGCATCTAGCCAGTCTCGTAGCAAAAGGAGAAATCACCCTCGAAGAAGCAATCCGGAAGCAGATGGAGAGCAGAGCGTAGTCAACGGTCCAGCAACACCAACGCGATAGCTACTACGCAATCTTTATTAACCGCCTTGGATAATAGAAAGGCCTCATGCCGGAAGCGGTGACCTTGAGAGTTGCAGAAGCCCCCCAATCGGACGTTGGTTTGGGAAGAGCCAGGATGGATACCCAGACTCGAATGCTGTTGGAAGTGGATGTGGGAGATATTGTTGAACTCACAGGCAAGAAGACCACGGCCGCCAAGCTCTTCAGAGTGATGCAGGAGGACGAGGGAAAGGGCATCGTGAGAATAGATGGCCTGGTTCGAAGGAACGTAGGGATCTCGATAGGCGACAAGGTAGTTGTCAAAAAGGGCAAGATCGCGGACGCAGAGAAGGTCATAATCGCTCCGATTATTTCTGAAGGTCATAGAATCAGCTTTGGCCAGGGCATAGAGAATTTCGTGAGAAGAGGTCTGCTCAAGAGACCGATGAACAAAGGAGATGTGGTGATCGTTCCCGGCATTGCGCTCATGGGCGGTGCCTTGCCATTCTTGGTGACCAAGGTGGTGCCGAAAGGGATTGTTCAGATCGTGGACGAGAGCATCATCGAGATGAAAGAGGAGCCGGTCACCGAAGCTGAGATGGTCACTTCCACCGTGACCTACGAAGACATAGGTGGATTGGACGAAGAGCTACAGAGGGTGCGGGAGATGATAGAGCTTCCATTGAAGCACGGCGAACTGTTCGAGAGGCTGGGAATAGATCCTCCGAAAGGTGTTCTTCTGTACGGACCTCCGGGAACGGGCAAGACATTGATTGCAAAAGCGGTCGCGAGCGAAGCGGGTGCCAGTTTCTATACCATCCAAGGACCGGAGATTATGTCCAAGTACTACGGTGCCAGCGAAGAGAGATTGAGAGAGAAGTTCGAGGAGGCCGAGAAGAACGCTCCGTCCGTGATTTTCATAGATGAGCTGGATTCGATAGCTCCCAGAAGGGAAGAGGTCAGCGGAGAGGTAGAGAGAAGGGTTGTGGCTCAGCTGCTTACATTGATGGACGGTATGAGTACGAGAGGAGACGTAATCGTCATAGCAGCAACCAACCGTGAGGATGCCATTGATCCAGCGCTGAGAAGAGGGGGAAGGTTCGATAGAGAGATAGAGATAGGAGTGCCGGACAGGGCAGGGAGAAAAAAGATACTTCAGATTCACACAAGAGGTATGCCGTTCGAGGGGGACGAGGAAGACAGGGACGCTTTGCTCACGGAACTAGCAAACATTACCTTCGGATTCGTCGGAGCAGATCTGGCCGCGTTGGCAAGGGAGGCTGCAATGAAGACGCTCAGGCGCTACCTTCCGGAGATCGACCTGGACAAACCAATACCGGCCGAGATTCTGGAGAAGATGAGGGTCACGAACGAGGATTTCAAGAACGCCCTGAAGGAGGTCGAGCCGAGTGCGATGAGGGAGCTCCTTGTCGAGATCCCTAGGGTGAAATGGGATGATGTGGGCGGACTCCAGGACGTAAAGGAGAAGCTCAAGGAGATGGTCGAGATGCCCCTCACAGATCCGGACGCCTTCAAGGAGATGGGGATCAAACCTCCCAGAGGTCTTCTCTTGTTTGGTCCTCCCGGGTGCGGCAAGACGCTGATCGCCAAGGCGCTGGCAAATGAATCGAGAGCTAACTTCATTTCGATAAAGGGTCCGGAGGTCATCTCCAAGTGGGTCGGAGAGAGCGAGAAGGCAATACGGATGATATTCAAGAAGGCCAAACAGGTCTCCCCGGCAATCATCTTCCTGGATGAGATAGACGCCATTGCGCACATGAGGGGGGGGCATATGGGCGATTCAGGTGTCACGGAGAGGGTTGTGAACCAGCTCTTGACCTCCATGGACGGTCTAGAAAGTCTGGAGGGCGTTGTGGTCCTGGGTGCCACTAACCGTCCCGACATGTTGGACCCTGCGCTGCTGAGGGCAGGGAGATTCGACAGGCTCGTGCTAATACCCGTTCCCGACAGAGATGCCAGGCTCGAAATTCTAAGGGTTCACACTCGAGAGATGCCCCTCAAGAATGACGTAAGCCTTGAAGAGTTGGCGGACGAGCTGGAGGGCTACTCCGGAGCTGACATCCAGTCGTTGTGCACGGAGGCTGCCATCCTCGTGATGAAAGAGAAGAAAAAGAAGAGAGAGGTTGGCATTGAGCATTTCCACAAAGCGAGACAGAGCGTACTGCCCTCGATCGATCCGCAGACGATCAAGTTCTACGAGACGATTGCACAGACCTTGGACAGAACCGGGATATCGGATAAGGATAGGGACAGGCCCTTCTACGTTGCTTAGAGCCGTTGTTTGATAAGCTCTTTTCGATGAACGTCAGTCCCCAAGTTGCACAAGAACGAGCATGGCACCAGATAATCTTTATATAGTCTGGAATCGTTTAACCCGTAGCCACATAGTTGCTCCAGAGCGATGGCGATGGGGTGAGAAGGGATGAAAAAATTCGCAACCGAACTAAGGGGAAAGACTGTCATGACGAATGACGGTCAGATTCTAGGAATGATTGAGAATTTCATAATCGACACCAAGACCGGAAAGCTCCTGGATGTGCTGGTAATTCCTGCTGAAGAGATTGAGCCCCGACTGTTCAAGGTGGATGCCCAGGGCAGAATCATACTACCGTTCACCGGGTTGAAGGCGATCAAAGACGTAGTTGTGATGAACATAGAGTGAGTTGATCAGCTTCTCCAGCCAGTGAAGTTCTCTTGATTTTGTAATTTAGCAAAGAGAGCTTTCACAACAGCAATCTGGGGTCGTTAGAAAGTGTAAAATAGTCAATCATGGATACTTCTGGCGTATGGCGTTGGAAGAATGGCACATAGGACTGATTCTCCTGATAGTGGGAGTGTCGATGCTGGTAGTTGAGGCCGCATCACCAGGTTTCTTCATTGCGATTCCCGCAACCGTGCTCATGGTGCTCGGGGCCATCGGAATGGCGGTTGAAGGATTCTTCTGGACACCCTGGAGCCCCATCGTTGCCGTAGTGGTAGTGATACCCGCCACGATCCTGACCATGAAGTTCTATCAGACCTTGTCTCCGCCAGCACCGCCCACAACGACGGTGGGCCATTCGCTCGTGGGACAGACAGGAATCGTAAAGGCTCCCATCGAGCCAAACACAATCAAAGGCAAGGTCAGGATCGAGAATCAGGTTTGGAGCGCTACATCCGACCGTCATATTGCAAAGGGCGCCTTGGTAGAGGTCGTCCAAAGCAAAGGAGTCCATGTAATCGTCAAAGAGACTGGAAAGACATTATCTGAAACACCGCGTGAGGGGTAGATATGACAAAGAGGTTTCAAGAGGAGAGAGGTATGAGTCTTGTGAGAAAGATGAGTGGTTGGAGGTCCTTGTTCGTCATAGGGGGACTGTTTCTGGGGATTGCTCCGTTCTGGATAACCGACATTGCAGCCCAGCTCAATCCTGCCATAATGCTCGGAATCACCTTCCTGGTGATACTCGCAGTCATTGCGATTCTGGGTGGAGCACTCAAAATCATTCAACCGTACCAGCAGGGTCTGCTGATTGTTCTGGGGAGTTTCAAGAGGGTTCTCAACCCCGGTGTGAACTTCGTACCGCCCTTAATCTCCCGGGTCATTAGAGTAGATCTGAGAACCCAGGTTCTGGATGTCCCCAGGCAGGAAGTGATCACAAAGGACAACTCGCCTACGAACGTCGATGCTATCATCTTTATCAAAGTGATCGATCCCGTCAAATCCTTTTTCGAAGTGGTGGACTACAAGATAGCCACCATAGCGCTGGCGCAGACCACACTTCGATCAATCATCGGCGATATGGAACTGGACGAGATACTGTACAACAGGGAGAAGATAAATGTCCAACTGAGGGACACACTGGATCATGCCACGGACGCATGGGGTGTCAAGGTCGAGGCGGTCGAGATAAGAGAGGTGGATCCGGTCGGAGCAGTGAAGGCAGCAATGGAGGAACAGACCGCGGCAGAGAGGGAGAGAAGGGCAGCCATCCTGAGAGCGGATGGTGACAAGAAGTCCGCAATCCTCGTGGCGGAAGGTTCGAAAAGGTCAAGAATTCTCAAGGCAGAGGGTGTGAGACAGGCGAAGATACTGGAGGCAGAGGGTACGAGATTGGCCATCATCCTAGAAGGTCAGGGCGAGGCCCAAAAGCTGAGGATACTGGCACTGGGTGCGGCAACCTTGGACTCCAAGGCCCTCACCGTTCTTTCGCTTGACACAGTAAAGACCATGAGCGATGGCCAAGCGACGAAAATCATATTCCCGTTCGAACTAACGAGGCTAATCGAAGGTGCGAGCGAGTATCTGGGGGTTAGTAGGAAGGTTCCGGAAAGGGAGATTGCGGATTACAGGAACTTGGAGGAGCTCTTGGGTAAGTCTGATGACGTCCTTGGGCCGATACCCAAACATGCAGAGCTCAAGGCCGAGCTGAAGACAATCGAAAAGCAGATGGAAATGGTCTCCAAGTCAACAGAAAAGATAGCTCACATTCCTGAAGCTGCCAAGGACCTGAAGAAGATACTGAAGAAAGAGGAAAAGTCCGAATGAACGCTCTTCCAGGCAAGCTGTTATCAAATCTGTGAATGAACTGATGAAGGTTAAATAACAAACGTGAATCTATGTCGGTGGGGTTGCTGAACTGTGGGGACCTCTGAGAAAATAGGCATTCTGCTCTTGGACATGGGGGAGCCGCCCGAATACAATGAGCGCACGTACTACTCCTTTCGAAGTTACGTTGAAGCACTTGTCAACATTGGTTTTGTGGACAAGAAGGTTCTGAAGGAGGACAAAGGGACAATATTGCAGAAAAGGGAGAATCTCTTCCCCTACGATAGTACCGCAGGTCCGGAACTGGTCGATGCTTGGCTCAAGCCTCACAAGGAAAAAGCCTCCACTTCGAGAAAGAAGAAGGGACATCCTAGCATACTCCCACAACTAGTGGACTCCTACTCTTATCTGAAGGCGAAGGGCCCTGGCAAAGGTGAGCCCGACTTCTACGAGATGTACGGGTTCGAGGTCTGCCGCAGGTGGCAGTTGATGAGGGGTTTCTCGCCCTATTATCACCAAGCGCTCAAGGTGAAAGAGCATGTCAAGAAGATGCTTGAGAAGAAGTTCGAGGACAAGATAGCGGTGAGATTCGCCTACGGACAGGATCCAGTCCCGCACGAAAAGGAGCAGACCCCGGACGTAGTCATCAAGAACCTCGTCAAGAAGGACAAGATATCTCACCTGCTGGTCGCGGAGCATATGAATATTTTCAGTGATGTAACGACCACCCTCTATCTCAGGAAGATGGTGGAGGACGCACTGAAGGAGATCAAATCAAGAATCCCGGTCAGCTACATCAATCAACTGGGCGAGAACGAAGCGATGAACATGGGACTCATTGCAAAGGTTTCAGATGAACTGAAAATCCTGCCTGAAAGGTCCAAGGTCATGATAGCACTGTCAAACCATGGTCTCCCCCCTGCAAAGGTCGGTGATTACGATGGGAGCAAAGATTCCTATCACGAGAATGCCGAGAAGGTGTTCCAGGTTGCAAAGAACAAAATCACTCAAACAGTGAAGAGGAAAGGGCGTCTTGAGGTGGTCCAGGTTTTCGTAAGGCAGATGGCAAGAGGCTTTGAGAACGACACCAAGGTGCTCACGCCCAAGAGGGCTTTGAACATGGCAGTATCCAGAGGGTACAACTACTATATCGACATCCCGTACGAGATGCCTGCGGACGGCGTACACGTTCTTGTGAAGTTGAGACAGTCATATGGCATCGATCCCCCAAAATGGAATGCTTCTTACGAGACGAACTTCCCTTACAAGAGTCTGAAGGCAAAGATCACCAGCGCACACTTCTATCCGGAATACAGGACTCAGGCTTACTACATGGAGATATGGAATGTGCTGGATGGTCTGCTCGCTTAGTGTAGCATCTAGTTTTGGATCAGAATCGAACCATCAGACAGTGCGTGAACCCAGAGCGCCTTGCCAGCCTGCATCAGATAGGTGTCTCCAACAGCCTTAAGATGGTAAGGCGGGGAGGACGGATCATAGGCCTCTACCCTGTCGTACGAAATCCCTGAGAGGACATTGCCCAGCGTGTCATTCGTCATGGAGGGGAATCCAATCAGGTTCCACCCGCTCTTAATCGGGATAAGAACTGACTGCAGCACAATTCCGGCAACATAGAGATTTGCATTCGCTGAGACGTTAACCCACACACCCATAGTCACATCAACGGCAGAGAGGTCATTGAAAGGTTTCTGCGGATCATACAGTTTCCAAGGGTTTGCTGGATCGGATGTGTCATAGGTCCAGGCCGATTCCAGATTCCACATCTCAAAGAATATGAACGAAGCGTCCGCAAAATGTGTCCGGAATGGGATGGAAACAAGGTTCATGCCAGAAGACAGAGGAATTGCACACTTGCCTCCGTAGACATTCGAGGAGGTTCTCCACCCTTCGTAGTCCCTGGTTGCGACATAGTATGTGTAGTTCTTGGAATCGGCACCTGCTCCGGAATGATCGAAGACATAGGATCCAGCGAAGACCACGCCAAGACGTGTGAAGTTCAGAACTCCATACCCACAGGACAGGTCGTTCACGCTGTAGTATATCTCGTAAAAGACCACATCTGATTCTCCTGCCCCATCATCTCCGGAAGGATTCCAGCCGAGCACAACGTCGCCTCCAGCACCGACCCAATCAGCTCCTTGAAGATCGGCGACACCAGGTGCATTTCCAGAAGGCATCTTGTTGAATAGGTCAAGAACAAGAAAGGCGCGATAGCTGGTGACCCAGGACTCATCGGTATCATCGGGTTCTCCGTAATTTGTCGGTAGACCACCATCATCATCTCCATCCGCGGCAATCTGTCTATCCAGGATGTCCAGGAAGTTGACGTAGTACTGCTTGTCAGAGGTGATGTTCCAGACACCATAGTGACCGCCTGCATACCAGGCCTCCCATCCTACCTGGCTGTTGCCAGCTCCTACACCAGGGTTCGTGACCTCCGTCCGCAGAGAGGGTCCGTAGGTCTGCATCCAAGTTGCATTCGGGAACTCCTGCATGCTGGACTGCCAAATACCCCACATTGAGGTTCCGCCAGCAAGAGCCCAACCTTCCTGAGCGAGTAGGGTAGGATCGCCCTCTATCGTAGACATTGTTGCATTTCCGTACTCCACTGCCTTCCACTTGGCGGTCTCGTTCCCCACACCCAAAGCGTAGTTGTACATATTCCCAGCAGCCCATCCTCGAATGTGAACTCTTGTCAACCAGTTGAACAAGAAGATGTCGGGTTCCAAGGCATTCACATTGACTATGAACGACATCGAGGAGTTCGCGTACCAGCTATAGGTCCAGTTGTTATACACCTCGCGGAAATTCTGCTCGGCGGCCAGGGCCCAAGCTGAGCTGTAAACCTTTCCTGAATCATCTTCCAACCAAGCTGGATGTGCAATAGAGTAGTTCCATGCGTTCAGAACATAGGGATAGTACGTATTATCTCCAGTCAACTGATAGTACCTGCACCAGACCCAGATCGACTCCAGGGTGTTGTCTGTATTCTCGTAAGGATCATCCTCCGCTTCCATCATTCCTCCGTCCGGAGCTTGCAGTGTGGCGAAGAACTGAGCGGTCTTTGTGAAGTTCTCCATATGCCAGTTGGTAGGGACAGGGTTCGGACCAATGTCTGAATTTGGACCTTCCTCACCTGCAGAAACGAGCAAAACTGATTCTCTAACAATCGAAGTTGACGTTCCCGAGAAACCCAAAACAAAACAGAGGACCAAGACAATTGTCTTCCCGATCAAGCCCACACGGTGCCTCGCGCTGTGAGGAAACATCTCCTTACCAAAATCCTAAACCCGTTCCTATGATTAAAGGCTAACCATTCCGGTGGCCATCTTTCGAAGCCTCTTGACTCTCTCCTTGACGGGAGGATGTGTGGCGAACATCCTGCCCAGGGCATTGCCTCGGAAGGGGTTCACAATGAACAGGGACGATGAGGCGGGGTTGCCCTTGTCAATGGGCTTCCTCTTGTTCGCCTTCTCGAGCTTCAGCAATGCGTCCGCAAGGTCGTTCGGTCGGTGAATGGTCATCCCACCGATCTTGTCAGCCTTGAACTCCCTGCTTCTGGATATCGCAAGCCTCACCAGCAACGCGGCCAGTGGAGCGGTGATGGCAACGACAATCACTATCAGTATCATCCCCATGTCCCCGCCGCCCCTTCTCCTTCCGAAGAGCATGTTGAACCAGAACATCCTTGCGAGAAAAGCGATGGCACCAGCGACGGTGGCGGCAACGGTCATCACCAGTACGTCACGGTTCTTCACGTGAGCCATCTCATGAGCGACTACACCATCCAGTTCCCTGTCGGTCAGGATCTTGAGAAGCCCGTCGGTTACGGCCACAACCGCCTTCTCTGGATTCCTTCCGGTTGCGAACGCGTTGGGAGTGGCGGATGGAATGATCGCTATCCTGGGTTCCGGCAGACCGTAGAAGGAGTTCACCCTCTGTACGCTCTTGTACAGCCTGGGAGCCTCTTTGGGAGATGCGATCTTGGCCTTGTAGGACCACATGATGATTCTGTCGCTGTAGAAGTAGGCAATCAGGTTGATCGCAATCGCAATTGAAAGGAAGAAGACCAATCCGAACCACCAATAATCCCCCATGAGGAAGGCGCCCAGTACCCAGCCTATGGCCATGAATATGGACATCAGTAGTAGGAACAGTCCCAGTATTCTCAATCTTGGATGCATTTCAGCTGAGTATATCTCAAAAGGTTGCTTATTAAGGTTTCGAAATCTCTGGGGAAGATAACATGCCGGCGTTAGATCCTCTTTTGCACTATCTCAATGCCACCGGGTGGGAGGATCCTGGACATCTCATCCACTGGAACTTGGAAGACTCGGCTCAATTCTTTTGCGATCTCTTCTTTCTTGGTCTCACCTGGTCTCAAGACCGCGAACCTCTTGCTCTGGGGTTCGACCGCACTTATAGGCCCGCACATGACCTTCCGGCTGCCTTCGTATTCTATCTCGCCAACAGCGACCTGCAGCTCCAGACCACGGAAATGATTTCGTTTGCCCCTTACTACAAAGGCTCCTCTTGGCAGGAATTCTCCAGACTCTGGATGCTTGCTGACCTGCTCGGGTTTGACCCAATAGGCGGAGCCACCACCGACCCGGGAACTCCACGCTTTTGAGAAGGAAAGAGCGAATTCGCACGCTTCTCTCAGCGTGACATCAGTGGCTTTGGAACCTTCTTTGATGACCACACTGGGTGCACCCTTGATGTCGGCGTGAGCGTACCGGTCCCCGTCCTTGAGATGCCTCTTCACGATTCTGTCATTGCTCCTCGCATCCCTGCCGGCTATGACCAGATGACCTTCGCTTGAGACGAACCATCTGTATGTGTCGAACCAAAAATGCTTTGTGGGCTCCATCTTTGGAAGCTTCTCTCTTCTTTCCCTTTGCTTCGCGACCTTCTCCATTGCTTGCTGGCTCTTTGCTATTTCTACCTTCAGTCTATCCCTTTTGGACTTCTCCTTCTTCGCCTTTTCATAGAAATGATTTGCGTTGTCATAGACGGTATTTCGATAGTTCAATTCAAATTCCTTTCCATCTGGCAGAGCCATCCTGGCGATGCTTTTCTCGTGGTTAATGGACTTGACGTTGGCATCCTCTGTCGAACCTGATTTGAGTTCTTCCAGCAGCTTCTCGAAATGGGAGGGGTTGGCATGAAGGTAGTCCGCGATTTCCCTGTACAACTTCTCCTTTTCCAAGGATTTGTCCATAGCTTCTACTTGCTGCTTTATCCTTCTCTCAAAGCGAGCAGTTTCATCCTCTTCTTCAACCTCTTCCACATCCACTTCCAACGAAGATACGAAGAATTCCAGTGCCTCAGACACAGATTCAAAAGCTCTTGATTCAAGGCTTTCGTGCTGTCTTAGAGAGATTGGGGCGGCATCAAAGACCTGTTCGTCTTCAATAACAACGTTCGGGCTTTTCTTGGTGAGAACATCTTGAAAGATGTTCTGCAACTCCCCATAGATCTTCCCGATCAGTTCAGAAGATAGTTCGCCTGCCCGGGATTTCTTGTCGATCCCAGATCTGAGGCAGAGCTCCTCTGAGTATTGGCCCCCCAGGTTGAAATCAAGTGCCAGTGTTCGGACCAGATCCTTCTCGGATTCTTTGATGATGGATTCGAACTCGGACTGAGATAATGATTGGGGATTTTGGTGGCTCGGTGGGAACTTGTAGTCCTCTCCGATCTTAATCTCCCTGCTGCTCCAAGACTCCCTCCTTAGGGGGTTGACGATCTTGCCTTCTTTGACGAGAACTGCGTTCCCCCTACTGAATAGTTCAAATATCAGCTGGAATCTCTCTTTCTTTTCGAAATCAAGTACCAGGACCCTGTCAAAGTCATGTTGTTCCACTTTTGTGAACCTTGCATTTGACAAGTGTTTTCTAAGAACCATTGCAAATGTCCCTGGTTGACCCTTTCCCTTTCTGGGGTCGCGAAGAAATAACCACTTGCCAGCCTTTGAGAATATGTCTTTCTTTCCAATCTCCTTAGAACCGACTCTAATCGAGAGTTCGTCCTTGGTTTGAAAGGCCTTGTCGAACCGGCCACCGATCATTACTTGCAGCTCCTGGGCAACGGCCATGAGATCGAAGCTGCTCATCGCTTTCTTCATTGTTTAGCAAAAAGTGGTTGCAGTACTTAAGGCTATTATCAGGGAGAGGTCTTCCTCATTCGAGGTCATCGAGGGACATCCACTCAGACTCTTCATCCAAGATTCCGTATTGTCTTCTCATGAAGGATTCATACTCAGAACAATCATCTGACTTAATGAATTCCTCTTTCCCGTCCGTACTCCTCACCATTAACACAATGGCTCAACGGTAATAAGGAGATTTCGACAACATCATTCGATATAGGAAACATTAAGAATCGAGAACGATTAATGGACTACTGGTGCCGATGTAGCATAGTCTGGTGGTGCGATACCTTGGTAAGGTGTAGGTCGAGGGTTCGAATCCCTCCATCGGCTTCTGGGATAGAATGTTTCAAAAAAGGGCAATCATACGTCTTGAAGCTGGCCAGGGTCAGACAACAAAGCCTAACTTAGTCATGAATGACAAGCAAAGGTTCTTATAGCCAGGGACGTCATGACTGGCAAGGAGAATTTAAGTGAACATCTACGTAGGCAATCTGTCACATGATGTCACAGAGACTGAACTGCGGGAGGCTTTCGAAGCTTCCGGCGAGGTTTCGTCCTGCAAGATTATCACAGACAGATTATCTGGAGCATCAAGAGGATTCGGATTCATCGAGATGCCCACAGATGAGGAAGCAAAGAAAGCGATGGCAGAACTGAACGGAACCGAAATGAAAGGACAGGCAATCACTGTCAACGAAGCCCGACCTCGGAATGATAGCCGAGGCGGTGGCGGACGTCGCTTCTGATCTGCAATCCTCTGAAACAAGAGAACCGTAAAAGAACTTCGACAAACAACGGCCTGGGAACGAGATCAAAGATCCCTCGGGATGCTTTCTGATATCTTCTTTTGTCTGATCCGTTTGGCGATATTCGAACTGATTGAGCGATAGCGCTATTCACCATGTTGAGTATGAGATGGAGCCTAGACATATATGTAGATCATGAAGCCGAAAAAGTGCTGTTGTTACCAGGGTCGGCTTTGAAACTGAAGTTCGAATCCCTCCATCGGCTTCTGTAGGAACAAGAACCGCGTCTCAGTTCTTATCGGACGAGGACATTTCTTTGAGACAGACGTAGGCTGTACGGATTCATACGAAAATCATGCCCATTCACCAAAAGGAATGAGGTGTCTTCCATGAAGAGTGTTGCGAAAAGCAGGGGCCATGAGAACTCGAGCTAACAGCAAGGAGTAGTACTTGGCTGGGGCCCGCATAATGAAAGTAAGGCGAAGATTCTTATAGAAATAGATATTAAGACAGGCAAGGAGATCTAAATGAACATCTACGTAGGCAATCTGTCACGTGACGTAACCGAGAACGATTTGCGAGAGGCTTTTGAAGCCTTTGGCGAGGTCGCATCAGTAAAGATCATCACGGACAGGTTCACAGGGGCATCAAGAGGATTCGGATTCGTCGAGATGCCCACAGAAGAAGAAGGCAAGAAAGCGATGGAAGACCTGAACGGAAAGGATATGAAAGGGCGAGAGGTCACTGTCAATGAGGCCCGACCTCGTACCGAGCGTCGAGGCGGTGGAGGGCGCTACTGATAAGCGGTCCTCAGGCACTGAAGATTCGATATAGAACTTCGACGAACAACGGCTGGGAAGGAGATCAAAGATTTCTTTTTGATGACTTCTTTTGTCGAGAATCGTTTGGCGATATTCGATTTAATGAGCGGAAGCTGTATTCATTACACAAGATAGCAGGAAGAGCTACCCAAATGTCTCCGTTCAACGTCAAGTACGAAAGAGGTCGCTATCCCCAAGTTGGTGGTTGAATTGAAGTCCGAAACTCTCCATCGGCTCTTGCGGCGAACAGTTGAGATGTCGTTCTTCTCTCCCGAGTACGTCTCCCAAAGAGACAGTCCAGACTTCGTGCAAGCAAACCGAAAAGGATTTGGAAAGCGCAGATGTTTCCTCAACAGCTTATTCTTTTTAGGAACGCCGTTAATTAGTGGAACCTTCATTAGGGCCTCAAGTAGGGGACTATAACGCATTAGATTGATCGGTCTTTGCAAGGACAGAAAGGAGGATTGGTTGTATGAGAACAATTCAAAACCACTGTGAAGAGAGCCTCGAAAAGCTCCCAACGGTAGAGCAAGAGCGAGTAAAATCAGCTTCCATTCATTATTGGTGTTTGGCTTTGGCAGGAGAAATCGGAGAACTGTGCAACCTGGTGAAGAAAGAGACTAGGAATCGAGTGAGCAAGAAGGAAGAGATTGTCGAAGAGATGGCCGATATACTGATTTACCTTTGTATGATGGCGAATAGTCTGGGAGTGGACCTTGAAGAGGAATACTATCGGAAGCAAAAGAAGAACTTACAGAGATTCAGGGAGGATGAAAGAGGTACCAAGAGTCAAACAGAGTCCTAGCGTTTCTCAAAGATCCTTCTAATCCCAAGACTTTCTGGGTTGTAAAGTGGGTGAGCCATACAGAAAGTCACCCCTTCCAAAAGGCTTTCTATATTCCATGCGGGTTTCTGTGCTCTCTCTTTCAGAGGCAACCACATCAGGTGAACTTTGAATGGAATCTCTTTATGCTTCACTCTGTGCCTCAATTCAACAGAATCAATCGAAACAAAGCCTAGTCTTTCAATCTGGTCTTTCTTCATCCAAGGACTCGGATGATTCTCGAGTGCGATCGTAGCAAATCCCGTTGCGTTCCTTTCGCGATGTATCGAATCGGCTAACAAAGTTCTTCCGAGATTGTGCCCCTTCGCCCTTCTCAGCACCCAGATGCAATTCATTACGATAATGCCATTGCCCGAGATTGGTAATCCCGATGCCTCCGCTGGGGCATATTCAATTTGACCAATTGCATCACCCTTGAGGAACATAATCTTCTTGCGGAACCCTTTTGGTACAGCTCTTTCCAGATATTGAGCTCTTCTCCTGTATTTCCGGGAGGGCATAGGTGCAAGGCATCTGAAGAGGCGCACCTCAAACTCTTTGCTCCGAGTTATATCTAGAATCTTTGTTTTTGGTTTGGGATTTGATCGGGAAGGCAACGTGTAATGAAGCTTCGCATAGGCTTATAATGCTTTTTCCCTTCGACTTTGAACCTGAAATCCAAAGCCTTCCATCGGCAAATGGAGTACCATTGCCCTCATCCTAGAACGGTTATCCATATGATGTCCCTGCAGAGCTCAAGCATAGACTGTGTGAGTCAATCCTAACCACGAAGATCTGAGAACGCCTGAATTCTCTGGAAACGCAAACCTATTATATAACAGGGTTATAGGGGATTCCTTGCCTGTTCAAAGAGGAAGGGGAGGCGAATAATAACGCATCTTTCGGAGCGGCCAGATTCGAGGTGATTAGATGGTAGACTACTTTCCGTTGGTGGGTAGCATCATTGCAGCAGTCTTCATGGTTCTTCTGCTGATACAGTATTTGAAAAGAAGGAAGATGCACCAGCTGTTGTGGACGGTTGCGATCGGCCTATGGTTCATAACGATGCTCTTAGAGTTCCTGTCGGACCCTGAGCTAGTGGGTGGAAATCCGACCATGTACAAGGTTTTCTATGTTTTTGCAGCGACGCTTGTGGGCATAATGGGGGCAGGATCTCTCTACTTGCTCACGCACAAACCGTGGGGAAAATATTTTCTGCTGTATGTCATCGTCGTATTCATCCCCTTCATTGCTCTGGGTCTCACTGCCTCGGTGGACACGGCAATGCTGACTGAGGGTTTCAAGACCGCCGGAAAAGCCATGCCTTCCCATGTCCGCATCTTCTCCCCTCTCTTGACTGTGCCCGGAGGGATACTCCTGATAGGAGGAGCGGTCTACAGCTTCTGGTTGGATAGGACCAAGAAGTACAATCTGCTCATAGCTCTGGGTGGAATATTTCCCTTGATGGGGGGTTCCCTCGCCCGGGCTGGTAACATCACGCTTTTCTATGCATTTGACACCATCGGGGCGCTACTGTTGTTCATCGGATTCCTACTAAGTATGGAGTACATCAAGAGAAAGGAGGAGAAAAAGGAAGAGGATGAAACAGAAGATTGAAGGTATTCTTTTCTATATGAATCGAGTGAACGAGGACAACAAGAAAATTCACTTTTCTCAAAAGCAGATATACGCGTTCTGAGCAGAGATTGAAGAATCTAGACAGACTTACATCTCGTAAACGAATCGCAACAGGGAACCTTGCATTCCTTGGCGTGTTCTGAAGGGATGATTTCACCGCAGCCCTCACAATACCATTCGTTCCCTTCGGTTTCCTTCAGGTCCTCGTCGCAGATAGGGCATTTGCGCATTGACTGAAGAATTGCGCCTCAAGTATTCTAACCTTGTGTATCTCTGTCTCATATTTCGAGGAGTGCTTTGGAAGGGCGTCTTTTTCCACAGGGACCAATACTCAGAACCAATTCAAGTGAAGGCCAAGGAATATCAGGACGATTATGAATCCAATAATGCTCCCGAACAATGCCAGTAGCTTCACCCAGCTGAGTGGGGCCTCTCCTTGGACTTCGCCAGTCTGACCATTCACAAGGAAATTGTACCGCTTCCTTCGATAGAAGTAGCTTGCCACATAGACGGGTAAAAGGATGTGCTTCCACTTCGAATCGATTAGTTGGGTACTGACATGCAGACCTCTCTGCGTGTCACCGTCGAGCAGTGTGGAACAGGCTGCCCGCTCGCGATTGCGAATCGTCAGTTTGGCCGTGTCCCAGAGAACCCATGGCTCTTTGGTGTACTCCTCGGCCCCGAACCCTACAAGGAATTCGGGTCGGTAGCCCACGAGCGCCGATAGTCTGTAAGGATAAATCTTGTGAAGTATCTCCTCAGGAAGGCCCATGGAGGCATTCACCAGAAGGTCATCGTAGAAAAATGAGTGGTGACCAGATCGATAGTTCCAACTAACGTGCTGCACCTGCCTTGTCCTCGTGACAGGGCGCCCATTTACCGTCGTTGTATACGTTTGCGTCGTGTAGTAGTAAGTCCCCCTCCAGCCGCTCCAGTCCGATTCTGCCTGTGAATCAAAGGTGAAGAAAGGCGCGTACAGACCTTTGACACCAACAAGGGCGGCCGTCTTCTTGAGGTCGCCTGGCCTGAACCACAACCTCTTGAGCCACTGCAAATACTTGGCCTTGGAATCTTGGGCATTGATCGCAAAGGGCACCAAAGCGGTCGGACGAACGATGTTTGGATTGCTGGATGTTTCGATGACGGTGTCGGAACCGCAGAAATCGCACTTGGTCGCTATGACCTTCGTATCTACGGATTGTATTGCACCACAGCTGTCACATTTGTAAGTCTTCTGCTCGACACCTAAGCCAAAATCAGTCTCGGCCGCAGCAAGAGGGAATTCCTCGATCGTGTGTTCCTCGATCTCCAATAACTCTGTAGGGATCTCATTCTCAGTGTCGCAGTAGGGACACTTCATCGATAGCGAGCCCGGTTTGTAGGCAAGACCAGCACCGCAGGAAGAACAGCGGAACTCCTTTGTTTTGTCAGTTTCGATAGAGATTTCGTCCAACGGCAGGGAATCTGCAACGGGCAAATAAAATGTTTGTACCAACCACTGCCAGAAGCAATTATTCTCCTAACTTCTCTCCACACTCATTACAGAACTTGCTTCCCCTGGCCATCTCAGCACCGCACTTCGGACAGGGCACCGCAACAGCCATGGATGTTCCGCACTCTGGGCAGAACTTGCTTCCCTTAGGTATGAATTCCTTGCACTTCGGGCACTCTATCCCTTTCTCTTGACGGCCCCCGCAGACATTGCAGAACTTGGACCCGGGTGGGATAATGGCCTTACATTTGATGCAGGGTTCTCCTGGTGCCGCGGAAGGCTGGCGCATGGTATCCGCCATCTGGTAGCCCATTCCTATTCCGGCCCCAATGCCTACTCCAGCACCCGCACCGCCTCCGGCAGGGTTCTCTGCCGCATCCCGCATTGCCTGACCGGTCTGGTACTGCACATACCCCGTTCCTGTGATGGCCATAGATGCCCTTGCGTCCACAGCCTCTTGAACTTCCTCGGGAAGACTGATATTGAGTCCGCTGATCTTGACTATCTCGATCCCAAAGGCGTCAAAGTGGTCGGTACACTTGGCAAGGATGACCTGCTCGATCTCTTCCAGGTTGGCGGCCAGATCCAGAACCGCCATACCACGCTTCTTTATCTCTCCGAGACTGTCATAAGTGACGACAACTATCTGTTCTTTGATCCTTTCCTCCACTTGTGCGGCCGTGGTCAGGTTCAGGGTCCCTACGAACTGGTTTATGAAATTCTCAGGCGAGGAGACCTTGTACCTGAACTCCCCGAAGACCCGCAGACTCACGACATGGAACTCGGGATCCCTGAACTGATAAGGTTGCTTTGATCCGAACTTTCCGTCGAATGGTCTCTTCTGGATGTAATAGACCTCGGCCCGCTGCTTCACGCCGCTGAGGAGCTTCACGATGGCCCCCACAATGGGAGCGTTGATGCTAGTGAGAGCGTACCTGTCCGGTCTGTCTATGTATGCCAGAGCTTTTCCGTCCCGGTAGAAGACAGCCATCTCGTCCTCCCTCACCACGATGTTGTCGTTCAGCTTGATGTTGCGCGGATTGCGCCATACTATGTTACCACGCTTGGTGGCATCTTCCCACGCGAACGTTTTGGACCCGAATAGACTCATTTGCTCACCTCCGTCTTCGTTATTGCGCGCATGCGCTTCTTGAAAGCATCCTCAAAATCGTTCACAAGTGAAAGTAATTTCGATATCTTCTCAGGAACATCATCACCGCCCACTGCGCTCTTCAGAGCATCCGCCTCCTCACCCATGGTCGCAACTGCGTCAAGCATGGAAAGGTCGTACTCGTACAGGTAGTTCAGTTCGTCCTCCACTATGCGAATTGCTGGAGAGATGCCTGAATAGCCGCCTTCGGCATGGCGGACCTTTCCCTCAAGCGATTGGAAGCTATGGATCAACCCTCCGACATCGTCCAGCACGGCCATTTGATAGTTCTCGGCCAGTGCCTTGCGGGCATCCTCCACCCCTCTCCGGGCCTCCTCGATCATTTCAGCCAACTGCCTGCGGAGCATGTTGTCCGCTGTGCGTATGTCCTCCCGTCTTCGGTAGCCTGCGAAGCCTGGAACATGTAGTTGTATCCTCTTCAGGAGTCCGCGCTCTTCCTCGACCCTATCCCTCAAATCTGGCATTATGAGCACCCATGTAGATAACAGAAGCTGTGGATAAGAATGTTTTGATATCATCCAAGTGTGGCTAGCGTATCGCCTTCGTCACGAGGAGATAGACTCCTGCTAGCAAGACCACTAAAGGCAGTACTAGGTTGAGATCAGCTTGGATAATTTCCATGGCGGACAATAGCCAGATCAGGCCGACAATGAGCAACACAATGCCCCAGAATATCCCTCCGGCCCTGGTGGTGATCTCTGTGCTTGTTGTGCGGTGTTCGATTTCGCCCCTTTCCATGTGTTATGTATCCGAGACGGGGAATAAATAGGTAACCCCATTACCGTCCCAAAATCACCTCTGTTAAAGATGAAAAGATGAGCCAGCACGTTAGGGAAATGGCAATTAAACGAAAAGCCTTCCAAATTCTATTAATAAGACATATGTCCATATCAGCGGCCTGGT
Organism: Methanomassiliicoccales archaeon; assembly: GCA_004377185.1. Lineage (GTDB taxonomy): Archaea > Thermoplasmatota > Thermoplasmata > RBG-16-68-12 > SOIM01 > SOIM01. The sequence continues at coordinate 19,548 of SOIM01000025.1, forward strand.
GGGCAACTTTGAGATTGGCCTGCAGCACGTGAGGGCTGTTTCATGTCAGAGCGTAAGTGGAGGAGCTTCGCAGGATTGGGATTGGTGGGCTTGCTATTTGTCGGGTTGTTAATAGTTCCTCAGGAAGCCAAAGCTCAACCGGAGATTGATTACATTCTAATTAGGGATGCAGCGAATGGACTTGGCTCAGTAGTAGGCAATCGAACCTACATATCAGGGCAAAACGATACTTACTACGCAGCAGGGTACAACAATACCGCGGGATATGTGAAAGATGTGGTGGCTTATTGGGGGAGCGGAAACGAGGATGTCATCCATGTGATTGGGAAGGAGGGAAATTCAACTATCTGCGTGGCCGTTGAATATGGGACAACAAGAGTCCATTTAATGACATTCGGGATTGGCAATAATCTGACATCCTCCACTGGTAACCTCACCGTCATCTCGGACATAGACTATGTCATCCTGAGGAATGAATCAGGTGGAGGCGGAGAGTGGTTCGGTGACACTGTCATAATGACTGAGACATTCTTTGTCATATATGCCGCGGGGTACAATAACACCCAAGGCTATAGGAGGGCTGTACCAGTTGATTGGTCAACCACAAACAGCACACTATGCAATGTGGGATTCAGAAAGAATCCGTATGTAAACATCATAGCCCAAGGCGTGGGAACTTGCAAAATAACAGGCACCTATTCTCCTGGGATATCCAATACCACAGGTCTTATCACAGTGATTACGGACATTGACTACATTGTAATTCGGGATGCACCGCTGGGCGGGGGGTCTGTAGTTAAGAACCTTACGTACACCTTGGATCAGATCGACGAATTCTTCGCTGCTGGGTACAACAATACACTTGGTTATATGAGGGATGTGGGGGCCTATTGGTTCTCAAGCAACACCTCGGTCTGCACCGTATCCCCTGGACCATGGTCAAAGGGAATACTCACTTTCAATAATGATGGATACTGTAAGATAACTGCCAACTATGATTGGATTGCTTGGAACATCACCGGTACGATTACTGTCCTCTTTGACATCGACTACTTGGTCATTCGGGATGCTCCAGCTGGCGGTGGCCAACCTGCTGTGGGAAAAATTCTCTATGTGGATTACTACTATAGTTTCTATGCTGCTGGATACAACGACACCGATGGTTTTAGGCGGGACCTTTCTGTGCAATGGACCAATTCTAACACTGCCGTATGCAAACCCAAATCAGTAACAGGAAAACAGTACAAGTTGGAGACATGGCTCACAGGTAGCTGTCGTCTCACCGCAACCTTCAAGTCAAGAGTCACGAACGGCACAGGCGACATGACAATACTTCTCGATATCGACTACATAACTATCAGAACCGCTGCTGGCGGTGGGGGCAATGCCCTCGGCAACAAGACTCTCTACACCTACCAGACTTACATCTTCTACGCAGCAGCCTACAATACCACAACAGGCTATATGAAGGACGTTTATGCGACATGGACGAGCTCCAATACTTCAATATGCCCCTTTCAGAGGCTTACTGTTGATGGGGATCCCATCAGAGTGATACCTCCCTTGCCAGGAACATGCAATCTCACAGCTGATTTCAGGGGCTTGGTTTCCAACAAGACCGGTGTCCTAACGGTCATATTTGACATAGACTACATCATTATCCGAGATGGTTCCTCCGGTGGCGGAAGTCCAGTGGTCGATAGAACATATTTCACAGGACAGAGCACACGATACTATGCTGCAGGATACAACAACACTACGGGCTATCGTCGCGATCTGGTTCCAACCTGGTGGAGCAATAATACGGGTGTGTGCCCAGTGGATGTCAATGGAAGGGTCAAATTCTGGGACGAGGGCGTATGCAGAATCACAGCGGACTTCCATGGTTTGGTTGTGAATAGTACGGGTAACGTGACCGTGGCATGGGACATCGACTATCTGGTCGTGGTCGACAAGCAGGATGGGGGTGGGAATCCGGTTGGAGAGCGAACGTACCTTTTGGACTCCGAGGAGTACTTCTATGCGGCTGGTTACAACGATTCTTTGGGTTATAGAAGGGATTTGATACCCATTTGGTCGAACTCCAACACGACTGTGTGCAACATCTTTCCCTTTTCAAACGGTCCTGTCAGATTCCGTGCGCAATCGATAGGATATTGCAGAATCTCGGCCACCTATCTTGGCAGAGTCTCAAATTCTACAGGCAATCTAACGGTTGTGTCGGAGATAGATTACATAGTCGTCAGGGATGGGCCTAGCGATTCGGGGGACTGGGTGGAAGATAGGGACTACCCCATTTTCATCCAGGACAAATTCTACGCCGCAGGCTACAACAACACCAGAGGTTTCGTAGAGGATTTGGAGGTCATATGGACCACTAACAACTCTGCTAGTTGTGGATTGAGCCATGACCCCGAAGACAAAACCTATGTTATCTTCAGAGCGAAAGCATTTGGCTACTGCAAAGTAACGGCAAACTATCATGGCATTATTTTCAACTCCACAGGCTTGCTTCACGTGATTCCCAGACCGATTATCATTGTAGATGACGATGGTAGTGGGGACTACCTTACGATTCACGAGGCTCTGGAAGAGGCTGTAGATGGAACAATCATCAGGGTTCTCAATGGAACATACTTCGAACATGTTGTGGTGAACAAGTCGGTTCTCATAGAAGGTCTGGACAAATCAAATACTTGGGTCAACGGCAGCGGATATGGAACAGTTTTCTTGGTCACTGTAGATAATGTCCGAATAACAGGCCTTACTATCGAATCTTCCGAGTACGGAGTCTTTCTAGAACATGTGAAATCCGCCAGTATAGACCACAACACAGTGCGATGGTACGATTACGGCATCTACAGCAACTATTCGAAAGGAACTCACATTGAGAAGAACCTCGTGACAGAGGGTTCTAATGGCATAGTGACGGTCCACTCCGACAATGATGCAGTTTGGCACAACGAAATCTCCTACAATGATGTTTACGGAGCAAAAGACTATGATTCGGAGTTAAGCAAATGTTTTAACTGGAACTACTTCCACCACAACAAGATTGCGTACTACTACGACCCAGACGAGGACCTCGAACCACTAATATTGGACAGCAATGTCTTCGAAGACAATGAGATTGCAATCCTCGTAGAGTATGCCTCAACAATTCACATAACCAACAACACCGTGCTACGCGGTGAGAAGGGAATTTCCATATTGAATGGATCGCCGTTTGTGGAAAACAACTCCATTTCAGATGTGATCTACGGAATAGAGCTCATAGATTCCTCAAGCTACATTCTTGGGAACGTGATTGAGAACTCAACTATTGGCATCATGGCAACCAGAGAATCGCCGATAATAGAGGGAAACATCATTCGTGATTCTGATGTGTACGCGCTCAGGCTTGAAGAGGTGGGAAATGCTTCCGTCTCATCGAATGATTTTGGCATCGGTAGGGCGATCATATCCAACTCGACCTTGAACCAGTTGCAGGTGCAGAATGGAACCATACAGTTGATTAACTCCTCATGGGAAGAACTGGACATCGGTGAAGGGGGGACGGTAGAAATCAGATGGTGGATTCGGTTGCAGATATTGTCGGAAGGGGGAGAGCCAATTCCCGGAGCAAGTCTGAAAATCGTGGATTCTCAAAACAACATCATTGCGGAATTCCTATCGGATGAAGAAGGTCTGACACCTTTGATAGATGCAATTCAACAAAGGATTGATGAGACCGGGACACTTGACTTGGATTCCTACCTCGTGGAGGTTGTAGTTGACGGAAGAAGACAACAGTTCGAGCTGACTGTGGACTCAAATCGTATCTTCTCGTTAGGCCTCCTACCGCCCACCTCGGAACAGCCTTGGCTATTATTCGCAGTAATCGTCATTGCCGTAGCGGCTCTTTGTTTCGCCCCTGCTACAACTATCGAAAGAAGTCGTTATGCCCTACTGACAGTGTTCATGCTGTTCTACGTCAAACTGAAGAAAGAGGACGTCTTGGAGCAATTCACTCGGGGCAGAATCTACGGATACGTTGAAGCAAACCCTGGGGAACATTTCGGAGCCATCAGGAAAGCTCTTTCACTTTCCAATGGGAATACTGTTTACCATTTGCAGGTATTGGAAAGACAGGGATTTATCAAATCAAAGAACGATGGAATGTACAAGAGGTTCTATCCCAAAGGTGCGGTCCTGCCTCCAGACAACAGCGCCCCATTGCCGGAAATCCATCAACGAATTCTCTCTTGTATTGGTGAAGCACCCGGGATAAGTCAGATGGAAATTGCGACTCTCTTGGGCCTGCATCAGTCGACCTTAGAATATCAGCTGAAGAAACTGGCGAAGACTGGGCTCATTAGGCGAAAAAGAAGTGGACGAAGAGTATGCTATTATGGAACGAAACTAGCCAAGAAGTAGTTTTCTCTAGGGTATAGTCTGGGTTGTAGGGATTTCCCATCGGAGAGATTCATATAGAGGATTGCAGACTATGGGTCTGCTCACGGTGGAGAAATTGGCTCTGGAAGTCGTAACTCTTGATGAGGATCGAGAAGAGAAATTCTGGGAACACGTCTACCGGGACCCACTAGACTACTTTTTCTTCATTCTTGACTGGAAGTTCGACAGAGACAAAACCAAAATCTTGCTTGCTCTGGAAGAGGATGAAATCCAAGGCATGATGGTAATCTTCAGGAAGTCAATCGTCCAGTTGAGAGGCAGTCGCAAAGCTGCAAGCCTGCTGCTTGAGCACCTCGATTTGGAGGAAGTGGAAATGGGCGCACCCAAGGAGTTCGAAGACCTCATGCTTGAGAGATACGAACCGCAGATAAGAAACGAAATCGTCCTGATGCACTTGAGCAAAGGTGAAGAGAGAATCCTGAAACACCAGGAGCTAGAAAGGCTCTCTGCGGACGATGCTGAACAGATTGCCAACCTCATGAGGATATCCTACCCGGATTGGTGGGGAGAGATGACGGCAGAACGGGTCAAGTATCTCATGAAACGCAATTTCTGGCTAGGGATAAAACAGGATGACAAGGTCGTTGCGCTTGGCAACACCCGCTTCCTTGATTTCGGGAGCAACATCGGAGTTGTGGCCACGGACGAAGCGTACAGGAACAGAGGCTATGCGACCTCAATAGTGTCTGCGCTGACCGAGGAGATACTCCAGAGGTGTGACACGGCAATGATTCACGTTCTGAGAGATAACGATCCGGCCATTCATATCTATGAGAAGGTAGGTTTCAAACCTTACAAATCCTATATGCTGATCAAGAAGGCAAAGAGAATCTGATATGGATCGAATAATGGCCTGCATTGAGTGTGGAGGTACGAACCTAAAAGCCCTCTTCCACGTCAGAGGAGCGTTCGTGGGGAGCTACCATTGCCTGGACTGTGATCGAGCGGTTTCAGTGATTGCATTTGACAATGTGGAGGCACATGAGAAGTTCAGAACGTCGTTGAAAAGAGAGGGCAAGTGAGCAATTCAGAATGATGATAGGGAAGTGGTGGACTGGACAGAGCAAACAGTCAGAGGAAGACCGAACCCGCTGAAGCCTATGATCTCAGGAAAACATGCCCTACCCTTCCCAAGACATGACCGAAATTGATTAGTACTGGCGAGTTCATGACAAATTGGAGAGGGGGAAAATGAAACTCAAATTTGGAGGAGTGATACTAGCGTGCGTAGTTGTCCTTTGGGGAGCACTTGCTGTCACTCCATCTGTTTGTGCGCAGGAACAGGGAGCACATATTCGGTTGAGCATCGAGGACGGAGAATACGAGGGAAACCACACCGATCCGTGGATAAACGAGAGCTGGGTCTGGGCAGCGGAATACAAAGAGAACGGAACCATCCAGTTCAACCTGACGGTAGAGAACAGGGCCTCCGAGAGTACGGACGTGTACGTTCTGATAGCGATACGAGGTAACACCACCGCCGATGATATGCAGACCATTGTTGTCCAAGGCGGGGCCTCGGGTACCATAACCTACACCTTGGCCGACTTCGACCAGACCGATTTCAACCCGTTCTATCTGGACCAAGTATCGGCAGGCTCTCATGGCGTATATCCACCATCGGGCAACGGCATCTGGGTCACCTACCCAGTGGGCTGGATGGAAGGGAGAGATTCAGGCAACAATGTGACCACTCTGACCATTGAGGTGACACTGGGACCGAATCCGTCCGATATCTTCGTGGTCCACTTCGATGCTTACGCCCTGGATACTGACGGGGAACTGGCATTCTGGAGTCCAAACAGCCATGACGCAACCCTCATGAAAGAGGAGGAAAAGGGGAACGGTAAAGGTAAAGGCCGAGGAAAGAAGCCGAAGAAGAGTCCTGGTGAGGATGAGGAGGATCCAATAGAGGAGCCTGAATCTCCACCAATCATTGAAGACCCCGAGACTCCTTTGCCGGATGAGGATGACCCACCTGTCGAAGAGGTAGTTGAGGATCCGGACGTCGAGGAAGTGGTAGAGAGTCCGCCCGCGGAGGAAGACGTGGTTGACGATCCCCCCGCGGAGGAGGGAGAGACAACAGACCCAGTTCCACCCAAGCAAGAGCCAGAGCCGGAAGTTGAGATCGAGCTTCCTCCGGACGATGACTCCATGTTGCCCGAACAGGACGAATCGTTTGATGACTTAAATGAAGGCGGCAGAGTTGAGCCCGAGACCACGCAAGGTATTGAGAACATTCTAATCGCCTTGATTGTAATTGCCCTCGCTGCATCGATGCTCTCTCTGGCCATTCTGAGAAGAAGGCGCTAGAAAGAGGCCACATTCCCATCTACCCGACCATCAGAAAAATCCCGGGAAGATTGCGGTCCCGTGAGAACTGCCAACCGTGTTCTGCACGTGAAGCGATGAAAGAGCCAGCTGGACGTTTCAAGCCAGTCATAGATGCTCGGAGGAAAACCTATTAAGATGCGGTGCACTCACAGAGCAAGCTAGAGGATTGGTGAAATCTCATGGTAGACATCATCAGGGCCTATGCTAGTCCCGACAAATACAGGACGAACCTCCCAGTCGAAAAAATCGTGGCGGATGAAAAGATCGAGGAGAGAGGAGTTTCTCATTATCAGGAATTCTTGGAACAAAGAAAGGAATTGAAACCAATAATTGTCATCAAACATCCTAAGAAGGACCTCTATGCAGTTCTGGACGGCCATCACAGGTTCTGGGCTCTCAAAAGGACTGGGATGGGGCAGATTCCCGCGGTAGTTGTGGATGTGTACACCAATCTAGGTTTCGAAATGACCAAAAAGGGATACTTCCAACCGTCTCCACTCTTCACCAAGTATGTCAGGATACCTCTTAAGAAACTCACCGAATACATGAAGACATTCATTTGGAACACGCAGTAATTGCTCGAGAAACTCTGAAAGAAGAAGGTGGATTTTGACCACGCCTTGACAAGTAGTTCTCACAGGATTTCTGAAAGAATGTCCCCGGTCTCTCTCACGTACTTCCCACATTTGTCCCGGATCTTCTCATCGTGAAATCGCTTCAAGCCTTCCTCGGTGGAAAGGTCCACGTCACAGATGTCCAAGCAGTTCGTTGTCCCGAGCCTCTCTACGAATCTGTCATAGAACAGCTTGGCCTTCTCGTACGCCTGCAACTTCCTATCCATGTCCTTCGCATCTGACCTTCCGTAAAGAAGCCCTATGGCCACGACTCCCCCGCTCAAGCAAGCGCAAAGGGACCCTTTTCCACCTATCCCAGCTCCGAACGGTGTGGCGATGTTCGGTATGGATTCACATCCAATCTGACATTTCTCCGCAACCGCCTTGGACAGAGCTTCCGCGCAGTTGTATCCTTTCTTGAAGTAGTCCTCTGCTATCAAACCAAGATTGCTGAACATTCCAGTCCTCCCCTTTCTATCTAGATGTCTCTGGCCTTGAATAATGTGATAGCCTTATTTTGGTTTCTGTCCGCCAGTGGCCATTATTGTAGAACGTTCCACATGACGTTTGAATCCACGTAGATCCAGTAGCCGCGCCCTGCCACCATTACGTCCGTGTCCAGAAGAGCTTTCAGATAATATGGTCCGGTAGTACTGTCATATCCCTCAATCCTAAGCGCTCCGATATCAACTTTCAGCTGCCCAACGGTGTAGATAGGGTTGAAAGACGGGAAGGAAACGAGATTCCATCCGGCATACAACTGTATCTGTGTGGCAACAGGAACAAGTCCTGCAACAACCCAATCATCATCGGCCAGTACGTTCACCCAATAGGCGTTGTAGCGGTCGATGCTCCAAAGGTCTCCTTTGTGGGGTTTCTCTTCCATGTACGATTTCCACGGATCCGCGGTATCTGAGGAATCATGCGTCCAGACCCTGTCGAATTGAATGGTTTGGAGAACTGTACTGATCGAGGTGTCCGTCAAATCCAGTGGTAGAGAGATAAGCTGCACGCCAGTGGTCAAATGCTTCACGAACTTGGCTGCTTTGTTCGGGGTTGGAGAATACTCCACTCCGTTGTAGGCCCTTACGTAGAAGAATATGTTACTCGTGTTTCCGTATCCACATCCAACGCATGTCCACTGGTAGGTGGGTGAATCGGTTGCTGGGATTGTGGTCTCCAGATTATAAGGTCCAATACTGAGATAGCCGACATAGAGCTCGTAGTTGACCACGTTGTCCAGACCAATACCGTCATCCCCAGACCTTGCCCATGTGACAAGTATGTCCCCAAGCCCGAGACCGGTCAGCTCTGCATCCATCATCACGGGCGGGGCCGGCCCGAAGGCCACCACATCGAGCTCTACGCAATCCGCACTGGAAAGGTTGTAGTTAGACCATGAGTCTTCTGCGTATACGCAAATCGTATGCAAACCCAGCGACCAAGTGGATGTGTCAATCAAATATGTGACGTCCTCAAGAGGCCCATCGTAGGTGCCGTCCACAGGCAACATGGGTGTGCTGGTGACCCAGTTCGTGATCCCGTCCGTGAAGTTGGCACTGACGATGTTCTGGTTCCCGGTGTTCACATCGGAAATCGTTGCGTTCAGGTACACAGGATCTCCAAAGAGAACGGTAGTGGATTTGGAGTTGTTGACCAGTACGTTCAGAACCTCCGGAGCCAGGTTGTCCACAATGGTCAGAGTCACACACGCACCCGTCATATTGAGGTTGGGTACGTTATCCCTGGCATAGACGCAGTACTGATAGGATCCAGGCCAGTCTGGCGTTGTCACAATCCCTTGGACATCCTCGACCGAGTTGTTGTAAATAAAGTCGAGCGGCCACAACTTGGTGCTAGGCCAATTGGCCAGTCCTAATGTGTAGTTCGCATCTTGGATATTGTTATTACCTCTGCTGGTGTCGTCAATCGTTGCACTCAAAATGAAGTCTGGCGGTTTGGCAGAGAAGTCAAATGATGCCCCTGGGAGTCCGTTGATGAATACATCATAGATATCAGGTGGCCAGAGGTCAGAAGAAATGATTATGGTTGCGCATGGACTGGTCACGTTGATGTTGCTGGCTACATCCGAAGCGAAGACACATAAGTCATAGGAAGCTTCGGCCCAGAGAGTCGTATCAATTGCGGCAGTGGCATCCTCAATGAGGCTGTCAAATGCGCCATCTGCAGCAGACATAGCACCGCTTCCGCCAGTTCCAACTATCAGGTAACTTGCGTTCTGCACGTTGGATTCGAGGTCCTCAATGGTCGCCGTCAGAGTAACCAGAGTCCCGGCCATCACGACAACGGAGGGCAAACCGTCCACCAACACGTTGTAGATCATGGGAGGATCGTTGTCAATTGGAGTGCTAGTAATCGTCAGTGATGCACATAGACCGGTGGTGTTTCGTTTGGCCGACGCATCCCACGCATAAACGCAGACATCATAAGTAGCGTCCGACCAGCCAGCAGTATTGATGTCTTTTGTGGCACCTTCTATGGGGCTGTCAAATGCTCCGTCTTGAGGATCCATATCTATGCCGGGCCAATTGCCCTGTCCGACCGTGTAGTTCGCTCCAGCTATGTCCGAGTTGCCCGTGTTGCTGTCGTCAATATCTGCAGTGAGAACCACCACATCACCAGGATTGACAGTCTTGGATGGTTGACCATCAAGTAGGACGTTGGAAATCTCAGGAGGTTCATTATCAACAGGAGCAGAACCAATGACGAAATCTGCGTCGCTTATCACACAATTGCTTTGACCCACACTATCGATTGCGCACACTCTGACCCTGCATTTGTTGGAGTCCACGTTCGGAGTGGTCCAGATATAGTACCCGTCATTCGGTTCATTGGTTGCGATTGTGACCCAAGTTGGAGATACAGAGTCTATGGTGTAATCAATCGACGTCACTGACAATTCGGGCATTTCAACGTCGTTCGCGTACCATCGTATTTCGTAAACGGTCATCTTGGCAATGACCTCTCCACCGTCAGGTTGCAGGACATCAACATGTGGAGGGGTTGCGCCGTCGAGCCAGTCCAGCATGTCCCTCATCAGTGTCTCTTCCGTGCTGTCACCATCCTTGACATCGGTGGCTTCGAAATAGTCAAATGCATCGTATATGACGCGGGAATCCGGATCGTGATCCGCCCTGATGCCAGCAATGTCGGTCGGATTGGATGAATAGACAAAAATCTCGGTTGATCCAGATGTGCCAATGATGTCGGGCGAACTGTGCGTGATACCTAAGTTTGAGATTCCGTTCGTGATTGGGTCACCAGGTATGCCATCCACTTGGTTGTCCCCTGAGGTGTCAGCGACGAAGGTCGCGTGAAGATTGTCGTTCAGCCAGGTAGTCCATCCATTGATGTTTGCATCGTTTGCGATTTCCTCGCCTGAGAAAAGGAAGTTTCCTGTGCCACCAAGATGGGTCTCAATGGCAGTACGCGACGTCGCTGAGAGCGAGGTACTGTCGGTACTTGTGAACCAGACCACGGCAGGGTATTCTGAGATGTCGCTGTATGTTGGCTTAGCCCTGTAGTTGTCCATTTCAGTGTCCAGCATCTTATTCTCATATGAGTCCCAATTGGCGTGTGGTACGCTTCCCTTCACCAAGATTTCATCATATGTGTCGAATTCGTATGCGTAGTTGTCATTGTCATTCTCGTCAACGAGGAGAACACCGTCAGGTACGAAATTCAATGCCGCTGCCTGCAGAATAGCATAATTGGTGCGCCACGCCATACTTGGTAGGTACATAAAACCAATTCCATTGTGCGTCTGTACAAAAACGGCAATCCCAAGAGTACGGATGTCCCACCCCGCTTGAATGGTGAATGTCCGCTCAATGTCGAGTGTGTCACCAACATCATCGAAGCTTGCAGGAACGGCATAATCAGTGAGAATGGTCCTCACAACTTGGTTGTACACCCTGTGGTGCCCATAGGTCTCGCTCGCAATCGGCAGATAGATGTTGCTTTCATAGACCATGAACGTGACGTACATATTGTCCTCGCCAATCAGATCAGTTGCTTCGATGTGAGCCAGAACTCTTCCTTCGGTGCTGGTTAGATTCCCTGTTAGGGATATTGTCAGGTTCGTTGTTCTGTCCTTTTCCGCTTGGTAGGCGTCTCTGTCATCATGATACCTCTGCCACTTGGTGGTTCCACCGGATGCCCATAGAGTTGCTCCAGCAACGCCATTTCCACCAGCGTCGCCCTTGTAGTAGCCCCCTCCGTCCACAATCATTGTCGGATATCCCGTAACGCCGTACCATAGCCTCCTGGTATTACTGGGGGAATAGTATATCGCGTCCGAACTTGAAGGATGATGCTCCAGAACAATGATGTTGTCCGTCCCAAGCTCATCATGCAACCGATTGACAGCGAAAGCCTGAGGGGGGCAATACGGACACCAATCGGCGGTGAACAACTCCAAGACGACCGTTCTCTCGCTGGAACCATCGATACAAGCATTTGCAATAGGTTCCTCAGGAGCATTAGGTTCCGTCTCAGGTAGAGACCCTATCACAACCGCGAATGTGCCCGAAAGCATCACAACAGCCACAAATGAAGCCCACAAGATACGAGAATGTGCCCGCATTTTCACTCCTCCATTCATAGAATGGCATAGATTGAATCCACCTGACACTATATCAATATTACTGCGTTATAATGGCCAACGATTCGGAGCCTTCCAGTTTGATAAGGTTTTTATTTGCAGAGAACGGTTATCCAAAACCGTGGACACAAGAAAATTGGCTAGGTTCCCCTATCTCAAAGAGACTGCCAGTCACATCAAGGAATCAGATCCATCGCTTGACGATCTCCTAACAGACCCGGCCTACGAGGAAGCAAGGATGGCTGGGGAAAGAAGAGTGTTCGAGGCCCTGGAGAAGAGCACAATCGAGGACCACAGTCTGGTCAGCGATGCTGAGATCTTGAACGAGTTGCTTTCCTACCCCGTGGCACGAATGATAGTGTCCTGCGTCGGAGACCCCTTCCTGGTCAGAAGATATGCGCTCTCGGAAGCGAAAACGGCAAACCGAAGATGGTTGGACGAGGACAACGAGTTCATCGCCGGTCTTTCGAACGAGCTGGACGTCGATCATAGGATGGAGGACGGATACATCAAGATCCATTTCTCGGACTTCCTGAAGAACACCGCTCAGATGAGAAGCAAGGGCTGGAAGCTCATCAACCAACGGCTGGACGGAGGTTACGTTACACTGAGCCGGCAGAAATTCCTCCGAGTGCTTCAGGACGCCCTGAGGATAAGAATAGAGAATGAGCTGCCACTGGAAGTCAACGAGAAGATACTGGAGACCTTCCGGGGACCCACGCTCGAACTGATAGACAAGATACAGGAGAAAAAGAGCAAGTACAAGGCGGAGGATTTCGGGAAGATAAGGACCACCAGACTGCCTCCGTGCATGAACAGGCTTCTAGCTACTCTTCAAACAGGAGAGGGCGTACCTCACACCGGGCGTTTTGCTCTCACCGCTTTTCTCAGGCATTTGGGTCTGAGGCCAGATGACATCCTGAGGATGTTCTCAACAATCCCAGATTTTGACGAGGGCAAGACGAGATACCAGATAGAACACATATGCGGCATGACTTCAGGGACGAAATACACGCCCCCGGAGTGCAGCACCATGAAGTCCTACGGGATCTGCTACAACCCGGATGAGCTGTGTGGTAAGATAAAGCACCCACTTTCCTACTATCGTTTGAAGGGGAAAAAGAGAACGGCCTAGCGGATTTTTCTCCAAGCTCTAACACCCCGCTGGATTGCGGTTATGTTCCCTCCAATAGCTATGATTACCATCGATACGTCAATGTATGTGAGGTAATAACCACCGTACCCGATTCTCCAGAAATCAGTTTGAGATGCAATCAGCTGGATGAGCGTGAAGAGCATCAGGATCACTAGCCTGTCCGCCCTGCCCATTATCCCCCCGTAATCGCGTCCTGCTCCGACAGCCTGGGCCTGCGTACCAAGATAGCTCGTCATCAAGATCCCGACCAAAGCGAATAGTGCAATGACGCTGTTGTGAATTCCCGAGAGTATGATCCCGCCAACTATGAAGATGTCCGCATACCTGTCCAGAACGTGATCTAGGAAGTCTCCCCTCTTCGAGGCTTTCCCTGTCATTTTGGCGATTTTCCCATCAAGTGCGTCGAAAAGAGCATTGAGGGCAATGAAGACAAAGGCAAATAGGAGTCCCCAGAATCCACCAATCCAGAAGTTGACTCCCGCAAACACCGCGCACAGAAAGGCAATCCAGGTCAGAGTGTTGGGGTTTATGTGTTTCATCCTTGTTGCCAATGGAAGCAAGAACCACTCGGCCTTGTCTCTATGGGAATCTAGTACCAATCCAGGATCACCTCGCTCCAGTCAATCTGTCCGACCCTGTGGTCATCCCTCTGCCCTTCCACAATTCTGAGCACGGTTTCCACCGTCTGGTCAACCGTCCTTCGGGTTGTATCGACTTCGTACGTCTCTTCAACGGATTCGACCGATTCTATCGTGACGACATCCACCGCTTCCGCTTCCACGTTCTCCTTCACCTTCTTCTCGTTCCAGTTCTTGGCCTCCAGGCGCTTCTTCAGCTCGTTGGGGTTGCATCTCAGGACGATGGACAGGTCCACATCCATCAAATGGGAGAAATGGCCGTCCAGGAAAATGACATCGTTCTCCAGACCTCTCACCTTCTCGCGCAGCGCGTCCACGTCAACAATATCTACGTCCCTTTCAGGGTCCACACCGACTACTGTGTTCGACTCAAAAGCCAGTTCGTTCAGATTCACTATGTGATATCCTTCCTCCCTCAATCTCTCACATACAGCGGTCTTACCCGTTCCAGGCGTGCCGGTCATGGCCACAAGCATCGAGTGTTGCATTGATTTCCTTGATATATGGTTTGCGACGAGCAGTAGAATGAAACTAATCTAACCTATCCGTTCTTGAAGTGTTGAGAACAACTCTCCCTGGATTAGCACCTTTTCGTAATTCTGTCTGAAGGAGGGAGGAATTGAAGATTCCCTGACTTCGAACGTAAAATCGTATGTAACGTCCATCAAGAACAGCGGATGAGCTGGGGCCAGGCCGAAATCCGTTTGTTTGCCAGCAAGAGCTTCAGTGATGGCTTTCTTCGGTATCTCACCGTTCGCGTACTTGACGAGGGCCAAGACCATCCTCCTGACCATGTTCCAGAGAAAGCTCTCTCCCTTTATGTCGAGGTAGATGAAATTCCTCTTCCTGCTAACCTTGATCGAATCCATTCTTCTCACAGTGGACCTTTCGCTCCTTCTGCAGAAGTTCTTGAAATCGTGTTCTCCAACAAACAGAGAGGAGGCGCGCTTCAGCCCGTCCAAGTCCAGTCCTTTGTCAAGATGGTATCTGTACCACCTCTGCCTGGCATGGCGTGGATTGAAATCATCGTTCACCTCAGCAAAGCCCCAGAAATAAACGTCCTTAACATTCGAATTCAAAGCTCTCAGCATCTGGCCCTTCTTGAAATCGGTGTCAAAGGCAATCACATTCCCGACTGCACTAGCCCCGCGGTCTGTCCTGCTCGAGCTCTGGAAGTTGTTCTCCTTCACCCCTTGAATCATCTTCGTTCTGTTCAGGGCTTTGATGATATCCCCCTCCACCGTCCTCACATTGGGCTGTCTCTGATAACCCCAAAAAACAGAACCATCATACGCGAATTTGAGGGCTACCCTCATCGGAAGCATGATTATTATCTATCTATATAAGGTGTCCCAGATGCCCGATTACTTCGTCCTGCTGGTAGAGCCGAAAACAGAGGGGAACGTAGGAGCGGTCGCCCGGTCAATGATGAACTTCGGGTTGAACGAGCTTGGTCTGGTCAATCCTTGCGAAATCGGGGATGTGGCTCAGAAGAGGGCGATGAAGGCCATCGGTATCTTAGAAGGAGCAAGAACGTTCGACTCCCTCGAAGAAGCACTGGCGGACATGGATTTCGTGGTGGGGACTTCGGGTGTGAATACTCTTGGGGAGCGGAGGTTCATTCGCATCGCATTGACCCCGGAGGAAGCGTCCGAGAAGCTAAGCGAAATGGATGGAAAGATTGCCCTACTCTTCGGAAGGGAGGACTTTGGTCTTCTGAACGAAGAACTGAAGAGATGCGACATGCTGCTCAGGATCCCCTCAAGTGAAGAATACCCAATACTCAACATCTCCCACGCTGCAAACATCCTGTTCTATGAACTATTCAAACACCAATCCGAGAAAGAGAAGCCGAGGGAGGCGTCCGGATTCGAGAAAGAGAAACTGTACGAACATTTCGAGAGACTCCTAGATGCAATCAGCTACCCGGAACACAAGAAAGGAAGAACCAAGATGATGTTCAGAAGATTGATGGGCAGGGCCACGCCTTCCAAATGGGAATTCCACGCAATGATGGGAGTGATAAGCTCCGCTGCGGACAGGCTCAACAGGAACAAATCCAAGATGAAGGACTAGCAAACCCCGATGTACTTGTCCGTAGTCTCCATGCTTTTCAATTTGTCCTCTTCCATCTCCAGCATTGAACGGATGGCATCCACGTTCTCAGGCACTACGTCCGACTCCTGATGGATGGCTTGGTAGTAGTACAGCTTTTTCCCAACGGTATGGACACCGTCATCCCAGACAGCGATCTCGTACAGGTCTCCCCTCTCCCTGCACAGGTCCCTCGCCATCTCCATTATCTGCGCGGTCGATTTGATGCCTTCCGAGCCAGAGACGAATATGATCCTCGGGGTCGCCTTCCATAGACCAATGACATCCTCGCTGGAGACTTCCTTCTTCAGATCCACCACAACCGAGTGCAGGTGCATTATCGTGGTGGGAACCTTGACAGCAGTTGTCTGTATGTTCAATTCGGGAACTACGCTCTGCACGTCCGGACCGTGATGGGAGGGCACCTTCAGCACCGGCTCAATGGCGTTTATCGGTCCTCTTTTGGTGTCCCAGGGATCCGCGGACCTTCTGACCATGACCGCAAGAACATTGTCTATGCCATACTCGGTGTAGAGAGGATATAGAGTTCTCAGCAGACCGGTGGTATTGCAGGACACGACCCTCACGAACTGCGCACCGTACGCCTGTTCATAGTTAGCCATCGCATTGAATGATAGACCGGTCAGGTCATGCTTCTCCCCGCCCTGCCAGATGGCCTTCTTCCCGAGCTTCTCGTACATCTCCTTGTAGCCCATCTTCTTCGGAGTGCAGTCCATTACGATGTCCGCCTCGGGTAACAAATCGTCCAATGTGCCCTGGGTCTCCAGACCGGCCTCGTCAAACCTCGATACGAAGTCCTTCGAAGCTGCATAAAGAGGAAAACCTCTCAGGTTAGCCATCTTGGCTTCAAAGGTGGGCCTGGTCTTGGTCACACCTATGACCTCCATATCTGGCTGGGCATTAATCGCGTCCGCCAATCTCTTACCAATCGTCCCATATCCGTTGATTGCAACTTTGACCTTCACTACAACCCCCGAGGGTGAAAACGCAAAGAAGTCTTAAGGATTTTGTTTGGAGAGCTCGGGGTACAGGTCCGATCTCAACCGAGGCAGAAGAGCCATGAGGACGGCGTGTTCGGTCAGCTTTCTCCTGTTCGTCAGTCCCTTTGACAAATGGCCGACAGTTCCCTTCTCCTCTTCTATGGTGCTTACGCCCAGACATGTCTTGATGACCTCGGCGACCGGGAATCCTCCTCTCAGATCGGCCACGACCGATTGCGGTAGCACGAAACCTGGTCCGTGACCCATTGTCAGCACGCCCCTCTTGTCCACGATCGCACAATACTGCACAAAAAAACCGCTATCCAGTTTATCGTTGACGAAGAGTCCGCATTCTATGCCAACACCGAAATCCGCGTTCTTGATCGCTTCCTTCGCCCTCTCGACCGCACCCTCAATCGCCTCATCATCAGTGGGAATGCCGGACGCCCTCGTCTCCAACTCAACACCGTGGATCTCGACCTTCTTGAAAACCTTGAGAAAGACATCTCTGGTCGCCCAGATCTTTGCCTTGTTCTTGGAACCCACATTGACAACCAACGGTCTCTGGAGCTTCCCTTCCTCGTCTATCTCCCCGCTCCTGATCCGCGATGAACTGATGGGGCAGCTGTCGTCAGCAAGAATCATGGGGGCCAAATGGATGTCCAGCGGTCTCAGACCGTTCTCCCTTCTCATCTCATTGATCTCCTCCGCGGTCTTCTTTGTTTCTTCGGAAGCGATGATAGCGTCGAGGTTCTCCAGAAACGGTGCTGGCCCGTACACGTCCGATATCTCAACGATCTCAAACTGCTCGTGCCCGAGGGAGCGCAGGAAGGCCTCCAATCCCTCCCTTCTCTTCTTAACGGGTGAAACGGGATGTCCCCTTGCCCGTTCTGCCATCTGGTCCGAGGTCATCCCGATGAGAACCTCGTCCCCGAGGGAGAAGGCCTTCTCGATGATGGCTCTATGACCCCTATGGATTATGTCGAAAGTTCCACCGAAAGCAACCCTCAAAACCTCACCGTCGAGAAAATGACTGCCATTAAGAGTACGATTATGCTTCCAACGTACAGGATCAAGAGCTGTCTCCTCTTCCTTCGCAGCATACCGATGCGGTCCTCCTCGCAATCGTCCGAACAGAAGTCCTTGCTCGCGGAGACGGCCCTACCGCAGTTGAGACAATGTTTGTGCTGTGGTAACCTCTCTGGCATCGGTAGCTCATTCTCCACTCATAGATAAATGTTGATGGTCGGCAAAAGTTTTTAAACTTTTTCGCTCAATATTCATTCCTAGCTATAAAGTTTTCCGAAATATTTAAATAGTACGAATATCATGATTTTAAGCTAGAACGGCAAGGGTGCGGGTTGAGAAAACTAGGTGTTATAACAGACATTACATACAGCGGATTCCTCCTTGTCCGCGCAGATTTTGCGCCGAGAATCGGGGAGAATATCTTGGACTCTCGCAAGAAGAAGATAGGCAGAGTCACCAGAGTGTTCGGGCCAACAAAAGCACCTTTTGTCACCATCAGACCCTCTGAGAGGAAGACCTCCTTGAGCCTGGTCGGGCAGGAGCTCTTTCTTAGATGACTTGGAGGAGGTTGGTAAGATGGAAGAAACGAAGAAGAAAAAGAAAACAGAGCCAAACGAAGGCGTGAACAGGTGCCCTGAATGTGACAGCGGACATCTGACCAAGGACTATGAGAGGGGAGAGTTGGTCTGCGAGGACTGCGGGCTAGTGCTTGATGACCAGATGATAGACCAGGGACCGGAATGGAGAGCGTTTGACGTAGAGCAGGGGGAGAAGAGGGCAAGGACAGGCGCCCCGATGACCTATACCATCCATGACAAGGGCCTTTCCACAACAATCGGATGGAAGAACAAGGATTCCTACGGGAAGAGCATTCCCACCAGGAACAGGGCCCAGCTGTACAGGCTGAGGAAGTGGCAGAGAAGGATCAGGGTCTCGAACGCCACCGAGAGGAACCTGGCTTTCGCGTTGAGCGAACTAGACAGAATGGCCAGCGGCATGGGGTTGCCAAGGAACGTCCGGGAGACGGCCGCGATGATCTACAGGAAGGCCGTCAACAAGAACCTGATCAGGGGGAGAAGTATCGAAGGCGTTGTGGCCGCTTCTCTCTATGCCGCATGCAGGCAATGCAATGTACCACGGACGCTGGACGAGATCGCCAATTCAAGCAGGGTCGGGAGGAAGGAGATCGGCAGAACGTACAGGTTCATGACAAGGGAGCTCAAGCTCAGGCTGATGCCCACCAAACCCCAGGACTACGTATCCAGGTTCTGTTCCGAGCTCAAGCTCGGTGGAGATGTCCAGACCAAGGCGATAGAGATACTGAAGGAAGCCACGGATAAGGAGCTCACGAGCGGAAGAGGTCCAACAGGTGTTGCGGCAGCCGCGATTTACATTGCCTCCATAAAATGCAACGAGCGTAGGACCCAGAGGGAGGTCGCGGACATAGCCGGCGTCACTGAGGTCACGATAAGGAACAGGTACAAAGAGCTCACGGAGAAGCTGAATATCGAGATCCAGCTCTAAGGCCGCACTCTTTTGAGTGCGACATATTCTATTTCTTTTCCGACCATTCCGAACAAGATGTCTTTCTTCACTCCGTGTGATACTCGGACAGCCCTGCTCACCTCGGGCCACATGCCTTTGTGTCCCGCTGAGAAGGCGTGAACCAGATACTTCGCATGTGCCTTGTGTGGGTCCATGGTGTAGGCGCGGAAATGGGATCCGTACTTGAATCCCGTCTTGACGATTACCCCCTTATCCTCCAGATCTCGGAAGACCTTCAGCCTGAGTCCGAAGTCGGGTTGAATCTTCCTTGCCTTCTTGAGAAATGAATGCAGACCAATCCTCCGACCCGTTTTGGCGTTCTTGACCTCGATCATGCCCTTCTCAAGGAGATATGCCGTCTCTATCAGCGACAGTTGCAGTCTGCTGCCAATCATCTTGCCGTAGAACCCGTGTTCATACAGCGCCCTGGCTTCTTGCTCATCCATGACCATCACCCTGTCCTCCAGGAGCAGAGAATGGGCTTTCGGTTTCTTCCTCTTCTTCCCCCTCTTGCCCTTTGGCTTCACAACTCTGGCCAGGTAGTACGTCAAATCGCTCTCCTCATCCACGACCGCAAGTAAGAGCTCCTTCTTGACCTGCATGGCCTTGGACAAATGCTTCCTCAGTTCCTTCAGATCGAAAATCGACCTCTCGGACAATGCGGACACCCAGTATTTGGAAGGTGTCTTGCTCGGGCTGCCTCCGCGGGGGAAAACACGGAAGTCCAGCGGGTCCACGCAGGGCTTCACGACATATCCGCGCAACCTGAGGTCCCGGTAGACCAGATACTTGATCCCGAAGTTGGGATGGATGTTGTTCGCCACATGCAGCAGTTGTGGGAACGTCATCCTCCTGCCTTTCTTCTTCACATCGATCCGCCCTGACTCCGAGAGGAATATCCCTTCCACCAGTTCGAGCTTCAAAGCTCCGCCTGACTGAGGAGTTCCGAAATACCCCTTGTTGTAGATCTGGCTGGCCTCGGCCTCCTCCTTGATGATCATTGCTCTTTCTAGCAGCTCTGCCTCTGGCATTCCATTCAGCCAAACCGATTGGGATATTTTAAGAGTGTGGTCGTCCAGCCAGCAATGCCCATCGACATCAACTTTAAATAGAAACTCATTCATATCAAGCCAGTATGAACCGCCAGCAGTTGATAGAGGATTTGAGGACGGTTCTGGCAAAGGCAGGATTCTTTCTCTCGGACAAACATGATACCAGACTGATTTGTTTTGATATCGTCACAAGGAGAGATGACGATCTTTTGATCGTGAAGGTCCTGACCAATATCGACTCCTTCAACGCTCAGAACGCGATGCAACTGAAAATGATTTCCGGCATCCTGGGTGCTTCCCCACTGCTGGTGGGTGAAAGGTCGGGTGCGGGAAAGATAGAGGACGGTGTGATATACTCCAGATTCGGGGTGCCAATCCTTTCTCTCACAACGGTGTCCGAGTTCCTCTTGGAGGGCGTTCCTCCTTTCGTGTTCTCCGCTCCCGGTGGCCTTTATGTGAAAATGGACGGGGACATCATCCGAAGAATCAGGGGAAAGAAGAGGGTATCTCTGGGCATGCTGGCTGAAACTGCTGGTGTTTCGAGAAGGACCATCCAGATGTACGAAGATGGAATGGGAGCAACCCTTGATGTTGCGATTCGCCTGGAAGAGTTCCTGGGTCAGCCCCTGGTCGTGGCATTGAATCCGTTTTCCCACAAAGAAGCCCCTGTTGGGGAGGCTCTCGATCTTAACATGTTCGAGGGATTCGAAAGGGATATCCTGGATCATCTGGGGAAGCTAGGGTACAGCCTCATACCGACCGCCAGATGTCCCTTCGACGTATTCACGAAAGATCCGAAGACAGTTCTCCTTACAGGATTGGGGAAACTGGCAAAACCACTAGAGCGAAGGGCCACCATTGTTGCTAACATATCCAGAGTCGTGGAAAGGGACTCAGTGATATTCGTGGACAGAAGACGGGTTAGAGAGAACATCGCAGGAACTCCGTTGATCGGCAGCAAGGAACTGAAGAAGGTGAAGGACCGGGAGGAGATTCTGGAGATAATCTCGGAAAGGAAGAAATGACATGGAAGTAGTCAACGTCGGCACTTCCAAGGTTGCGATTCTGCCTGTGGTCAGGGGTCTTGTGTCCGAGGAGAGGAAGGTCGAGGGTGCTTTCAAGAAGTGGAAGTCGAGTTCTGTTGCCCTATCCATATCGAAAGAAGAACTGGAGGCTCTGAAGCAATTCAAGGACGAAATGGCGGAACTGGAGACCTTCGAGGAAGAGGTGTACGTATCGCGTCTCAGCAAGTTCGGGGAAGTGAAGAAACCTCCGCCCTGTTTTCTAAAAGCTGTCAGGCTCTGCACAGAGAATGATGTTGAGTGTGTGGGCGTGGATATGACAGAGGATGAGTACACGGACGCATACTGCCACTTCGTTTCTACATTCGAAGTGATGCGACAGTCCTGGTTCAAGAAGAAGCTGCAGTCGAAATCACTGGAATCTGAAACGCCAGAGGAGTTCGTACTGAAGTTTGACCAGACGGTGAACAAATCCAAAGGCTTCAAGGAGCTGGAGAGGGAGAGGGAGAGAGTGATAGCCCACAAGATATGGATGTTGGCCAAGACCCAGGACAAGATAATGGCTGTTATCGAGATAGAGAGAGCTGATGGGGTTCTGTCCGAACTGAAAAAGAAAAGGAAGTAGATGGTTTTACTTCTCTGCTCTGACTGGGTCCAGTAGTATTCCACGGTCAGCGTCGCCCAGGTCTATGTCATAGAAATAGGTCACGAGCTCGGGGTCCACGTTGACAACGATGCTCTCCCAGTACTGTCCTTTTACATGCCTGAGGAATACGAGCTCCTGCACGTCCGTTCCGTAAACGATGTCGTCCCAGTAGTCTCCGTCGACATCACCGACCCTAATCGAGTAGACGTCTCCCGATGTCGTTGCGACAGTGGATCGGGCCCAGGAACCTCTGGACTGTCCATTTATCCATATGTACACGCTGTTGTCGGTGGTCCCAGCGGCAACGTCAAGATAATCGTCAGAGTTGAAGTAGCCTATGTCCACGGTCAGAGCATTGGCGGTCGCTGTCAAGGAGTCAGAGGCGGTCCAGCCTGCTCCGTAGTATACTCTCACGAAAGGATTGGCTGCAAACCCGCAGACGATGTCATTCACACCATCTTCGTCTATGTCTCCGACCGCAACATCATTCACGACAGCACCAACATTGATCTTGGTCAAGGTGGGAATCACTATGATCCTGTCGATTCTCATGTAGTCCACATGGACGGTGTCGTTGTTGAGGTGGTTGACTGTACCGTCGGTGTCGATCACTCTTATGTACACTGTGTTGCCTCCAATCGATGTCGGCATTGATGCAGACTGAGCCTTGTCATCGTCTGTGGCCTTGGACACAATGAGGAGGTCGGACCAAGGACCGCCCGCATTCAGCGAGTACTGGAACTTGAAGTTGTCTCCCTCAACGTTTGTCGGGCGATAAGCCTCTACGTAGAACTTGTATGCGTCTCCGAAAGCAGCAGGTGAGTCGAACGTCCATACGTGGTCGAGTGTGCTTGTCTGGCCGCTCTGGCGGCTGACTCCTACATACAAATGGTCAATCTTGAAAGAGGTGAGAGTCCCGTCCGACTTTCCGTCTGTGGGATTCCAGGTAATGTCAGTGTCGCGCACATAGATGTAGAGCTGTCCTCCACTGAAGCCTCTGGCAGTCAAATTCCAGGTAACAGTTGTCTCGGTCGTCGAGGTAAACTGCCAAGGCCAATCAAAAGCAGCGTCATAGTATCCCACAGCGAATGGTTCAGTGCTCGCACCACTATCAGGCGTCAGGAAACCAGTAATCGTCAAGGTAACGATATCTCCGGGCTGAACACTTACATTGCCCATGTTGTATGCGTGTCCAGAATCATCAGAAAGGCCGGAATCCCTATACAGATACCTCGTCTTCGGACCGTCGACATAAGGTTTTTCAGTGAGAATCTCATAAACTCCGTCGTCCGCGTGAGTATCAGAGTAGATTCCGGTCTTAGTCCCTACGTTTGGCATTTGTTCACTTGTGGCACTGTAGATAGTTGTGATGTATGCATCCCCAGTTCCTTCTCTCAGCACTTCGCGGACGTTATCAGAAGCCTTTGTATCTAAATAGCTTCCGGTGACAATCGAACCTATGTTCGTCGTTTCACTGAGGGCGTAGTATGGATTCGAACTGGTTACACCAAATGTGCCATTATTATTCTGGTAGACCCTTATCTTGTTGTCACTGCAAGCAGCCACGATATCGAGGAGCTCGTCACCTACCACATCCGCCAGCTTGATCGCATTTACAGAGGCACCCACGCTGTCAACCAAAGTCGGCGCCCAGGCCGCCCCGTTCCTGTACCACCAAATCTGACCATTGGTAGCACCTGCGACTATGTCTGGATCATTGTCTTTGTCCACATCTCCGGCATCGATTCCATTGACAGGCGAATCAATGTTGTCAATCTCGTACCTTGTCCAGAGCTCTCCCTCGCCTGCAATGTTTCGGTACCAATATACGTATCCAGCTTCGATTCCCACAGCAACGTCCAAGTCCTGGTCCAAGTCCAAGTCAGAGAATACCACAGACAAGAATGCGCCACCGCCCCACGGAGGTTGTTTCTGGCTTGGGAAAGGTTCGAACTCCTGGATTGAAGACCTCGGGAAGAGAGGTGCCACATTGTCATAGAAGAAAGCGTAGTACTTCTTGTCGTGCGTGGGATGAGCGAACTCTTCCACAACGGTTGCTATGTCCAGGTTCCACCGCGGCCCATTGACCTTGATCTGCATGGATAGAGCCAGCATGTATTCTTCATCGTCATCCACCAGGCTACGCACCCAGAATCCGTAATAGTTGGCTCCCTGCAACCAGGGGTCAATGTTCGGCTTGGAGAGGTCGATGGTGAATTTGTAGCTCGTTGTCGAGTTGTACTGGGTATCGCCGACCGGCGTTACACCCGGTGGAGCCCAAACCTGCTTTCCGCCCACATAATCCTCGATGATGACATCGCCAATATCAACCTCTCCCATATCGGTATTGGCCGTCTTCACAATTATCTTGACGTACACCATATCAGTGAAATTGAATTCGCTGCAAGGAACCAAATGGTCAGGATCGCTGAAGGTCAGCAGATCTGGATATTCGGGAATATTGCCGTCCTCGTCCGTGATGTTGAGCCTGTCAACGGTGTGGAACCTGTTTCCATAGGTGTCCCTGATCGTAACCTCCAATGGGTACCTACCGTAGTCAAGCTTGCCATCGCCACACCCAATCACTTCGCTAGTAGTATTCCATATGTAGATGAACACCGTCCATTTCCCAACAGCATCTAAGAATATGAAGGCATCAGTGGAAGATGGAGTCGTAGCTGGTCCAGGTGCAGGCGCGCAATAGACCTGTGGAACGCCCTGGCTATTGTAGAGCATAAACGAGTTCTCTTCATCATTGGCCTCGAGCGTCTTGGAAGCCACCAGGACAACTACTATCTCTCCCTTCACGAACTGCCTAGTGGAGTTGGATTGCCATCTCCTGCTCTGCCATTCGGTATAGTTGAAGACATCGAACCTCTGCAGCCTGTTGCCGAAGCTGAGGTTGCCGGGTCCTCCTGGAGGCAGTGTCAGGTTCTGTTGGAGGTGAAGTTCTTGCTTGGTGGCCTCTGAGAGAACCACCGCCAGGTTCATTGTCGACTGGGTGGTATGATTGGCCTTGTCGGTCGCGTTGAAGAGCATTACTCCACCATCCCAAGAGAGTTCGATTCCGGGGAAGGGGACACCAGCATCATCTTCGTA
The DNA here is from genome assembly GCA_004377185.1 of Methanomassiliicoccales archaeon. Taxonomy (GTDB): domain Archaea; phylum Thermoplasmatota; class Thermoplasmata; order RBG-16-68-12; family SOIM01; genus SOIM01. The sequence continues at coordinate 44,857 of SOIM01000025.1, forward strand.
GTATGCGAAATCGTAAGAGAATATCCCATCGTTTGCCACTCTGTCCCCATGCTCGCCATTGTCGAACAACCTTGTCTCAATCTCGAGCCAGGTCAGCAGAAGATGCACCTTCGCGGGATCCAAGTCCCCGTCTTCGTCAAGGATCCTGGCATAAACGGCAAAGTAGGGATCGTCATCCTCAATCAGGTCCCTCGTGAATATAGTCTGAGGCCAGGCGTCGGTCCATTTCTCAACGAAGACGGGAAAGTTCGTGAGCTCCGCCCCAAGGAGCTGACTCCTCCAAAGTACCACCCCCTTCTCGCTGTCCAACACAAGGGCACTTACCGTGTCACTGGCTTCTATCGTGGTGTTCTTGTATGTCCATTTCTCGCCGATGTTCCACTCGTCGTCACCGACACCGATGCCATAGACGAAACCTTCGCTCGTTATTCCTCGGAGCCTGAGCCTGTCCTGCATGTAATCGCCATCTATCTTGATGACCTCGATAATGACCAATGTCTTGAACTCGGGCAAAGGTTCACCGCTTTCATGAGATATGTTGATGATCGCCCCCGACCAGGCCCCGCCGATCATAATGGGCTCCAGTTCGCCGTGGATCTTCAAACGGATAACGGGGTTCGGCGATTCCATACTCCCGACCCAGATTATGATAACAGAGAATAGCACAACGGTTATGGCCAAAATCAGGATTGTTCCCACAATCTCGGAGACACCTTCTTCATTCCAGCGAGCTTTCCTAACGAGACGAGGCTTTCTCATGTCGATCTCCCCATAAGTCTAACAAGAAAGTGGAGAGAAGGGTATATAAGACTTGTGTGGTACTTACCCGAACTGTACCAAGAGATTGGTTCTGATAATCAGAAATACGAACACTCCTTGGCAACATCTGTCTCGGAGTCAAACCGTCATTGTTATATAATCCGCCCATTAATCGTGCACGACATGACGGGGGAGGGAATGACCGTCAATGAGAAAATCCTGCTTCATCTCAAGGACTGCAGGAGCAGCAGGGAGAATCTTACCCCTGGTGCCACCCAGGAGGGGATCGCCCGAGGCGTGGACATAAGGAGAAGCCATGTGCCAAGAGCGGTCAAGAAGTTGATCTCGGAGGGCAATGCTGAGGAGATAAAGGGCCGCCTGCCAGGCAAGGCCAGAAAGGTGAAGATGTACCTTCTTACCGAACCGGGCATGAGGATTGCCAGAGAGATCTCGGAGGAGATGGAGAAGGAGAAGGTGATGATCAGAGGGGTGGAAGAGACGGAGATGACGATCCGAGAGGCGAGACTGGCTTTCGAGATGACCAGTCTAGAGATACTGCGAAACCTGACCCCGGAGGGTGTCCTGGAGATTCCAGAAGAGGTGGAAGAGGAGATCGAGTTCCTGGACAGGAAGGAAGAGCTATCGGAAATGAGAGACTGGGTCAACCAGGACACGGGATTGCTCGTCATATACTCCCCAGAAGGTTTCGGGAAGACACGGATGGCGAGAAGGTTCCTCAAGACGCTCAGGAAGTCCGATATCTATTGGGAAGACCTGTCGGAGAATCACTCCACATATGAGATATTCCAGGGCATCTCGGAGTATCTAGCCAAGAGAGGAAGGAAAAGGTCCTCAGAGCTCTTCGAGGATGGGGACATAGACGGCCTGTTATCCTCGCTTCCGGACGAGATGGCTTCGGTACGTTCCGTCTACGTGTTCGACAACTACTTCCATCTGGGAGAGGACATAGTGGATTTCTTCTCCTACCTGGCAAAGAGCTCAAAGAGGCTGAAGAATTCCAGGGTCCTCGTACTGGCAAGGGAGGCAACACCTTCCTACTGTAGGTTCTACACCAAGGATTCTGTCGAGAGAGAGTTGGTCAGAGAGATCCACTTGAGGGGTTTGGATGAGGAGAACAGCAAGCTCCTTCTCGGACGACCGGACATTGACGAGGAATCGTTCCGCAGGGTCTACCTGCTGACAAAGGGTTGTCCGTTGTATCTGAAGTTGATAAGAGACGGTGATGCGGAAGAGCTGAAAAGGCGGTCCAGATTCACCAACCCAGAGATCAAGCTGCTCATGTTCTCAAGAGATGTGAAGGCGAAGTAGTACGAATTTCTTTATACAGTTACTGAGTTGGACCCTTGAAATGGACGAAGGCACGTCAAAGCTGGTTGTGGTTCTCTACATCCTCGCTGCACTCATATTGATCGTGGGAATCTACGTAGCTTCTTATGACAAGTTCATAGGAGCAGGGATCATTCTGGTCGCAATCGCTCTCATCATAATACCCATGACCCGTGCACGTTTTTAGAACTCGATGCCTTTCCTGCCCACCTGGCCTTCTTTGTATGGATGTTTTATCTCAAGCATCTCGGTGACGTAATCCGCGATCTTGACGATCTCTGGATTCGCATTTCGCCCGGTTAGGATGAGCTCCACTTCTTCGGGCTTTTCATTGACCAATTCCAAAACATTCTCCAGATCTATCAAGTTGAAGTCAGCGGCCAGGTTGATCTCGTCCAGGATCACGATATTGTACTCCCCGCTTTGTAGGACCTCCTTCGCTCTGGACAAAGCATCTTTGGCATATTCAAGATCCTCTGGTTCAGGGTTGTCCTTGTTCACGAACTGTGGCCGCCCGAACTGCTCGATTGTGATGTTGGGACTATCCTTGCAGGCCTTCAGCTCACCGTAATCTATACGCCCTTTCATGAACTGGACGATGTAGACCTTCTTCCCGTGGCCAGATGCCCTCAAGGCCAGGCCAAGTGCTGCCGTTGTCTTCCCCTTGCCATTGCCAGTATATACGTGCACCAGTCCGCGTTCTTTCATTAGGAAACCGATAAAGCTGGGACTATTTAAAATGCCACTCAAGTGTTCTATAGCATGACTTCCTTCCGGGAGGAGGATGGGAGGGATTGTAGTTAAGAATCCGGTAGTAGCTCAACAGAATCTAACTAAGGATGATTTCTTGGATATTGTCATGGGCAATACCTACGTTGCGGATGTTGTCTGCGAAGGAGTCTCCCTTCTTACTTGATTGATGGATTGACACCTACCTCGCCCCTTTGTTTTTCATATTTGAGGGAAGGTTTTTAAGAACGGCCATTGTTGTGAGTGATGGAGGATATTTCGATGGAGGAGCAGATCGCTGTTGCTGTCTATTCGATGATGATTGTGGTGGTAGTGTTTCTTGGTGGTTTCGTATTGAACATCATAGTGAGTCGTGTGGCGGATGCGTGGCGATTTATCGCTTTTCTTGAGGGTTTGATGGAATGTGGCGTCATTAGTGAGAAGAAAGTGGAGGGGTTGTTTAGGGAGTGGGGTGATATTCGTGTTGTGAATCGACTAATGGAGAACAATCTTAAGGTACATTTTATCAAGACGATTCTGTCGTGGTTGGGTTTTCTCTTAGCTGGGTTGATTGTAATGTTGGGTACGTTATGGTTTGTGGGTGGCGAGGGTTGGGATGATATGCAAACGTTGGTTGGTATGTGGTTGATGTTCTTTTATTGTCTGGGAGTTCTACTCTATGGGCTGTATCGCTTTCTTGATGTGGGTAAGGATATAGTGAGGTTTGAGCAGAGGTTATCTGTATATCTGAAGAAGGATGGTGTGTGGTGAGGACTGGTGATTAAGTGAATGAAAGCGCTGCAATTGCGATGTATTCAATGATGATAACCGTAATAACTTTTTTCGGGGCTTTCCATTTAATGACTGGTAGTAGGATGTTGATGGAATTTTCAATAATGATTGGACAGTTCGTAGGTTCGACAATAAAGATTCAGTCTAGCTTGAATTACATTAGGGGAAAGATCGGTCCTTTCATAAACAAATTGAAGCGATCCACCAAAGCGGGAATCCAAGAAAAAGATGTTGTTGATGAACTTGAGTCGGGAATCAACAGTGATATAGAAGAGATTCAGGCTACTTTGAGGTTTATGGCAAAGCTGGAATCGAATGCCAAGAGATTGAGAGATAGAGATGAGAAGTCATTCCTTTTGGATATGATTGTCATATTCGGTAGTATTATGATTCTATTGGTACTTCTCTTAGCTGTTGGTGATTCCTATTGGCAAACTGCAATCATGATTGGTTGGGTTATACTTGTGTGTGCAATAATTGTCTTGTTTGTTCATATCCGGTCGTTGATTCGCGATATCAATTCGACTGTTTCCACGGTCAAGACTGTTGAGGCCCAAGAGGAAAACATCAACAAGGCGTGTACGCGGATTATGATGAAGCTAGAGGGTTCATGAAGATCGTTTCAAAGGCCTAGTAGAGAAAAGTGGGTTTTCGGGGAGTCCCTGGGGGATTTGTGCGTATATTCCATGACTCAACCTCACTTATATTCCACCAAATCAAGAGATTTGCAGAATCGACTGGCTCAAAGTCGGAATCCACAATTTGGTGAGTTGGGAACTAAAATCGGCATAGCCAGTATCATCAAGTCTCGGACTATTTAAGCTTGAAAGGTAGCTTTATATCGGAAAATGGTGTTTGACCCGAAGGGAGACCACATGTACGTAATCTTCAAGGTCCTGGTCGAGAAGAAAGGGAAGATAGACGAGATACTCAAGGACGATCTTGTCAGCAGGCAGAGCATAGTCGTCAGAGATGCTTCGGCGCTTTCAATGGAGAGCAAAGAGACTTTTGTTTTGGTAGAAGGAAGCGATGAGGCTCTCAAGAAGGCTGAAGAGCTCTTTGAGGAGGTGGGGGAGAAGCTGGAAGGCTCGGAAGCTGAGGAGATACACAACAAAATCAAGGAAAAAGAGGATGACGCGGCCGGAGGAATGGGTCTGCTCTTCGGTTAGCTGGGTGTCAGAGCCTCTGGACAACTCATTTTGGTCGATTCTTCACTGTGAAGGCAGAGCTTTGCGCGTTTTCCAGTCAGATCAGATTGTTGTTAGGTGATATCATACGAAAATAGAGGGAGGAGGACGTAGCGGAAGGCATAGGACTATTCTGTCTAAAATTATCCTCCTCCATCAGCAGCTTGAAGCTTATTGATTCCTCTTTCTTTTCCCCCTCTCCCAGGTTTCTTATCACCTCTGGCATCTGAACGGGACTATTTAACGCTAGTGTGAATATCACCATTGATAATACCAACTACCAAGGCATCGTTAAGCTCATTCAAGGGAAGAAAGGACACTTCCAAGAGGAACTGGATTTCTCGATAATCGGTGCATTTATAGATTCTCTGGGTATGTGAGCGTGACCTGAATGAATGAACAAGAGATAGTAGTCATTAAGAACGCTCTCAGTCGTCGAACGGGCATTATTGCAGTGCTTATGGCAGTAACGGGTTCAATTATTCTCATATCTCTCGGTGTCTATTTTCAGGAGGACCCATTGATTACCGGGATATTCGCAATGATGCCTTTTGTCTTGATAGTATTTGCATACCTGGGGGCCTTGAGAGTCGCGATTATGGTCGGAGTTAGCTCTCAAGGCATTCAGCTAGTCTACAGGAGCGGGAGAAAAGAAAACATCTCGTGGAAAAATGTTGTGACAATGAAACCCGTACGACTGGATCCCGGTTTCTTTCTTTTGATATTTCTTAAAGAGGATGGCAAGAAAGCATTTAACATTTTATCAGAAGAGCCAGCCAATCAAGTCAGGCAAATGTGGATTGCGTTGCATCCAGATGCAGAGGATTTGATGAGCGAACCGAAATTCAAATGACAACTGGGTACCCGTTCTAGGATTGAGTGGGAGAAGATGTCCGAAAAAGAAGATTCAATGTCTCATTCGACACAACTGGTTGATGAAAGATGGTTTGACAACGAGATATTCTACAGAATGCGACGGGTTGATAATTATGTTGGGGGTGGTGTGATAGTCTTCATCGTGGCTTTCTCCCTTATGGGATTCTATGCCACAGGTAATGCACTAGTCTTTCTCATTATGTTTATCATGCTGACGATTGCGCTCTTGATGTACTCATTGACTTTCTGGATTCCGCAGCGTGTTGGACTTTTTGTGGATGGTCTCACTCTTCAACACAAAGATCCGATACAGGATAGGACATTCTCGTGGAAGGAAATAGGTAGGATTAGTGCTCGGAAGAAGCCTCCCAGGACATTCGACAAGAGCGAGGTCTATTCGCTGACTTTTTGGGACCACAACAATAGGAAAATGATGGGAAGCCCTCTTGTAGTTTCTCGGGCCGTGTACGAAGGGATTAAGGGTATCCTGAAAGAACGGAATCTTGATCTCCTTTGGCAACCTTCGCAGAACTGACTCCGTAGAGTTGTTCTCATACATCCAGTTCTACCCTCTCACGAGAGAGAACAGCCCACCGGTAATACTCAACGTGAAGATAAAGAAGCATGACGAGTGGGGACTCTGCTTCGCCCTCTTCATTCCCTACCCATGCCTCAAGAGGGCATGGACGGACGTCAACGTGGAAGCCCTAGACGTAGCCCAATACACAGTAACAATAGAACTGAACGACGACAGCAGAAGGTCGGTAACGTTAACAGGAAAAGGGCACGAGTGGTTCCAGGCGAAGCTGGACCTGGACGTGTGGGACGTTCTGGGAAGATACAAAGTGACAGTATCAATGGTGGACTTCGCTGGGAACGAGCTGGACCCAGCGTACACGAAGGAAATAGACGGCTTGTTCGGAGGAGTGCTGAGATTTCTGGAGGCGTTGTGGGACTTCCTGGTGAGTCTTGCTTGCATGATTGCGGATGCGGTGATGGCGGCTTTGAACTTTCTCTTGGAGCTGATTGGAGCCGCTATCGCTGGTCTATTGGGTGCGATATTTGATCCTCTTTGGCAAGGTGGCTCTAACCCTGAGTTAACCGGCTTTGCTGACACTATGGAGCTCCTTCTTGACGAACTCGATGAGACAACTACGGGAGAATCAGGATCGGGAAGCAGAGGTCCTCCCATTGCAAGAAGCAAGAACGGCGTGTCCGGCTTGGGGTTTGTCCTCGAAAACGAGATTAGCGATGAGGAGGAAGAAGAGGAAGAAGACAGCCCCCCATACGAGTGGGCGAAAAAGGTCCAAGACGGGTTGAAGGGGTTCGTTTTCTACGCAGTGACTATCGGTGGCTTCATGCTCATACCAACAGCTATCGTTGGCGTCCTGATAGACTCTTTCCTCCCCTTCGGTCTATGCGCACTGGGAATATTCGTGGCAGTGATAACATGGTTCTTCCTTTCTTTGATTCCTCTTGACACGTTGGCTGAGGCTCCAACGACGGTTGAGGGCGTTAGGCAGGCGCTTGAAGGATATCATACTGATCACGGTGATGCCGTCTTCCTTTTCAACATGCTTCTGCTGCCCTTTGCCCTCATTTTCGGGCCACTGATATTAGACCCAATTCCCTTGACCAGTCTAGCTGCTGCACTTGGGATAGCAATGGCTTCTCTACTAGTAGCGGCATTCCTTGCTCAGAAGCAATTCTCGTCCAACTCAGCCCTTCATGTTGCTGCCATTCTCCTGGTTTTGTGGGCAATAACTCTCCTGTCGGTGACTTTTACAAAAGTTCTCACTGACCCCGCTTTGTTGCCAGGAATCAAGGCGACAGGTTTGAGTATGTTGACGTTATTCATTCTTCTGAACATTACTGCCTTGGCCAGCTTGCTTGGTGGTATTAGCAAGAATGCCTAAAAGAACTGAAGAGGATTGTGCGTGGGAGACAAAGATGAGACGGTCTGGTTGATCAATAGACCCGCTTGGCTATACCTACTCGCGACCTTAATCGGTCTCCTGATAGGCTTGCCTCTCGGCCTCTTGATTTTTTCATTCCCCCCGCTGTGGGCATTCATACCGGGTTCTCTGATTGCAGCGGTCATACTCATACCTGCTCTCGCCAGGACTCTTGTCTTCCGAGTTGGGATTAGTGATGAAAAAGTAGTCTTCAAAAAGGTTCATCGGAAGATAGAAATCAAGAAGTCCGAAGTCCTCTCAATTGACGTGTTTCTTCCCTTCGACCCTTCCGACCTAGCAAAACCATGGTTCAGGGTGAGGGATCGTCGCGTGACTATTGAACTTCGCGGGGGGAAAAGCCTGCGATTCTTCACTATTGAGCCCCAGATAGTTCATCAATTACTCCGCGTTTTCAAAAAACAAAAGAATACAAGTTAGGGCTATGGGAGACTGTCTATGGAAGACCGAGATGTGATAGTCTGGCTGGTCAATAGAACCCCTTGGGCTATTTCGATTGTTGTTATTGTGGGTCTGTTGATAGGTCTCTATTTGGGCATTCTGATTTTCTCATTGGCGCCACTTTGGGCTTATATACCAGGTCTTCTGGTTGCACTAATTATACTCGTCCCTGGGCTTGGAAGAATTTTCGTTTTTCGAGTCGGGATTGGCAACAAAAAGGCAGTCTTCAAGAAGGCTCATCGGACAATCGAAGTAATCTTTTCCGAGGTGTCATCGATTGACGTGTTTCCTCCTTCCAATCCCTCCGAGCTATCAAAGCATTGGTTAAACATCAAAGATCGCCGTGTTTCCTTCAGACTTCATGATGGAGAGACTATAGAATTCTCTCCTATTGAAGGCTTTATAGCACATCGGTTACTGGAGGCTTTCAATGAACAATGAGTTTGCTCTGCCAGGGAACCAGAATTGCATTCTTCTCTCTCATCAGAACAACATCGTTTCTTCTCGCACGTCGGAGGGTCATCCTAAAGACGGAAACGGAACCCTCCAATTCTTGGTTCAAATCAAAGGTCTCAGATCCCGTGAACGCTGAAATGTTTCTCACAATTGTGACACACATACTTAAGCGACAACCTCCCTGACTTGAGAATATACTTTCCGTTTGCCCGTACGTGTCTGCCATCGCAGTGAGGACAGGGAGGCTTAGATTCCTCCCACTCTTCGGGATAGCGCTGAAACCAGCGGTTGCAGAATCTGCAGTAGAACCTCTGATAGGAGCCCTCGTGCGATTTTGGATGGATGCGACCATGTTTGCTGACACCATCTCTCCTGTGGCATTCAGGACACTGTTGCACATCAGTCCTCGGAGGAAGTCCTGGGAAGAGCATGAACTCATAGTTGCAGGGTTTGCAGTAGTACTGCTGAAGTTTTCCAACAGTGGGAGAGTTGTGCTTCCCGTATTTCATGACGTTCAGCCTGTCTCCGCATCTTGGACAGGGGGGCATGCTTGCTTTCTTCTGAACATGTTCACAAACCCCAGCTTTGCTGTTTGACTGTCGAGAGAGTCTCAGCGGTCCCGATCGAACAATAGTTTTTTGTATTGAACTATCATTCAATCTATTGAACTGTGGTTCAAATGATTGAACTCTTTGAGAAGTACGTGGACTGGAAGATCCTGGCACTCTTCCTGAAGTACCCCACAACGGAGTTCCATGTCAAGGAGCTGGCACGCAAGATCGATGTAAGCCCAGGGAGCGTGAGCAATGCTGTGAGATATTTCGAGCCCTTCCAAATCCTGAAGAAAGAAGAGAAGGGTCTGGCGCACCTCTACAGACTGAATGAGGAACTGCCCCTTGCGAAACACCTCAAATTGACTTATACCCTGGTCAGAATCCTTGCCCACAGAGTTGTCGAGAGACTTCTCGATCTGGACGAGAGCATTCTATCCATCGCAATCTACGGCAGCTATGCAACGGGAGAGTATGATGAGAAGAGCGACTTGGATATCCTGATCATCACACCAGGCGACAAGAACGCTCTCACACCGCTTCTCAGAGAAGTAGAAAGTGAACTCGGGGTCAGGGTCAGCCCGCAGGTACTGAAGCTTCACGAATGGCAGAGATTGAGCAGGGCGGACAAGGTTTTCCATGACAGGGTGGTCGAGAACCACATTCTTCTGCACGGCGCGGGATTGATATGAACCTGGATGAGTGCTTATCACGAGGATTCTTGAAGAGGGTAAGATCTGACATGGAGAACGCTCAACGTTCGTTACGCATTCAAAAAGAGTGCCACCAGGATGCCCTCAAGAACAATGAGATCGAATGCTACAGGGTCGTTCTGATTCTTTGCTATACATCAATGTTCCACGCCTCGAGAGCTGTCCTCTACAGGGATGGCGTTAAAGAACGGAGCCACATATGCATACCAATCTACTTCAGAGCCAAGTATCCCGAACTGGACAGGTACGCCAACATCCTGGATTCCTATAGAGAACTGAGGCACGGCGTTTTCTACAGGGTGGGAACGACGGTTGATAAAAGGGAAGCCGAAGAGTCCCTTGTCTCTGCAAAGGAGTTCCTCGCTCAGATCGAGTCCTTTGTGAGTGGATGAGGTTGTGCAGCCATTCCGGATGCAGCTCTGCAATCGACTGAGAGAGCCAATCTCAGAGCAGGGACGGCAAGAAGGCCGCTCTTTACCGCAAAAACCGCCATAGCCCACTCTATTGTAACCCTCCCACGAAAAACGAATGCGACGACTGGTTTCGGTCTGTTCTTAAATCGTCTTTATCTTCTCTGCCACGAACTCCCTTACTTCCTTTTCGTCCGGAATGGTGAGAGACCTCTTGAACCGCTCACTCCCGTCTGAACGATAGTATCCTCTCGAGACGGAAATGAACTCGTTCTCACCGTCATCCGTTATTGCTCTCTTTCTGGCCACTTCGAGAAAGTTGTTCCTTCCAAAATCCACCTTCTCGGAGCTCACTGTTTCGAATTTTACGTTGGCTCTTGTTTCTGGTTCCATTCTAGTGCCTCCGTTCCGCCACGCAAGCCCTAAGAGGACCTATGCGTGTTTTCTCCAATAGTTGCACTTAGGGTTACCCCAGACTACTTTTGTGACTTATAAAGATTTGGTAGATATGGCCAGACCGAATTGACTTTTCGCGAAGGGTCTGGGGTCTGGACTTTCGGCACGAAAATCGGATAATGGCGGGTTCTGAGAGGAAAACCACACAGATTAAATAGACCGCCAAAATATGTTGAGACGCATGCGTTGTACGAACTGTGGTCGGGAGTTTGAGGGGGATATCTGTCCGAATTGCTACACACCTGCAAGGCAGCCCGTTCCTCCAGAACTGTTCAGGTGCAACAAATGCGGTACTGTCTTTTCCGGTTCCTACTGCACCAACTGCGGGTCTCCCGCTTCCGCCTCCACACCGATTTACTACCGCCCCTATTCGACGACAAGGAGAGGGGGAAGCGATATCCAGAAGATGGTCACCAGTTCCTGGCTTCTCTACATCAGCGTGTTCTTCCTGGCGTTTTCTGCTTTCATAGCCCTCCTGTGGGTAGGGGCAAGCATTGTGATACCTGGTATACTGAGCGACTCCTGTGCCGAATGTCAGGCGATCCTTCTAATCATCACACCCCAACCGATACCGATCGTAGAACCGTTCGGAGGGATTCCGTTTCTGATATATTACATCATAATTGTTGTAATAATCTCACTGTGCTTCTTCTGGCTGATCATCAAAGACCTTCCAAAGGCAATTGAAGGTTTCTCCAAGGCTATGAAGGGACGGGGAGTCTACTCCAGCACCAAGAGCACTTGGACGATGTTGCCCCAGCTGTTCGCCTTCATGATCTTCTTCACGGTCGCGTACAGCCTCATCCTCCATCTTTCGGGGATAGATTACCTGCCCTCTCAGGTCGAGACACGCCCACTGTGGTATTTCCTGTACGCAGTGGCCAGCGCTTCAGTCTGGGAAGAATTCATCTCGAGAACACTGCTCATCGGCATTCCTCTTTTCATAATTGCCATCATAAGATACAGAAGGGTCAGCAAGCCTGCCAGATTCTTCATAGGGGGAGGTTTCAAAATCGGCATCCCGGAGGGAACCTTCCTGCTGTTCTCCGCAATAATGTTCGGGACGGCACATACCTACAGCGGCGGGGTATGGGTTTTCGCTCCGACGTTCGTTGGCGGGCTCATTCTTGGATACATCTTCCTGAAAAGGGGCATCGTTGCCTCCATTCTCTTTCACTTCGTGTGGAACTACTTCGTCGCGTTCAACTATATGGCTCAGGTCACTGGCAATTATACCCTCCTCATTGTGGGAGGCGCGTTCACCCTTTTCCTTGTGTTCATTGGATTGGTCCTGACGGTCTTCCACCTCGGCCGAATGATTGGTCTCTTCCGGAGAAGGCCAATAAGAGCGATGGCGGAGGGGCCGCAACCAACTATGGCGCCCGAGAGACCGACAGAAACGACCATACCTCAACCGCCGCATGGATTCCAGTGCCCGCGTTGCGGATGGACGGAAGCCACCTTTGAGGAAGGGCACTTCAAATGTCTTCGGTGCGGACACGTCACTTGACGAGCAGTTCCTCCAGGAACCCCTTTCCCTTGAGCACGCCATCCATCGTTCTCGCTTCCAGAACGAAGTTCCCGGAGTATCCAGACAGTTCCCTCAGGACAGATTTGAAATCAACCGTTCCTTCGCCCAAGGGCAGATGGTAGTCCGATCTCCCGTCATTATCGTGAACATGTACGTTGATGAACTTGTCCGTGAGCTGCAGGAAGTTCTCCATTTCGCCCGTGGTGTTGGCATGCCCGACGTCAAAACATATCCCGATGTCCGTTCCTTCGATGACATGAAGCAAATCCTCGGCTTTCAGACAGATGGTCACAACCATGTCCGGCATGTTCTCGACCCCCACCTTGATTCCCAGTTCGCCAATCTTCGCATCGATCTCTTTGACCGATTCCTTGGTGATATCGAGCACTTTCTCCGGCTCGGAGAAGCTGATGGGGGACAAGTGACCAGGATGCAATGTGACAGAGCCCATTCCCAGTTCGGACGCGATCTCTATTGCCTCAATCACCTGCTTCACGGACTCATCCAGCATTCTCCTGTTGAAAGAGCCTATGTTCACATCAGAAAAAGGAGCATGAAGTGACAGTTCCAGATCGTAGGAGGGGATCAGTCTCTCCAGGTCGCTACGGATGTCCGCAATCGAATGAACGCCCTCACCCACAATCTCCCAACCCTCGAAATGTGAAGAGACAAGTTCGAACGCTTCCTCGAGATCCAAACGAGAGGTGACCTGATAACTGGAAAAGAAGATCATGATTTCTCACCCAAATCCGGAGCGATTATGTCAATCAAATCCAGCAAACGTTCATCCTCGATTATGACCTCGATCTCCCCAAGAGACGACCTCTCTGCAAAGCTCACCTTCCCTACGAACGCGACCTGCTTGTTCAAGCGGAATCTGAGCTTGTTCCCATCGACCGACTTGAGGAAAATCGCTCTGGCAACCGACCTGATCTGCTGTTCTCTGAGGAGCTTCTCCAGCGTTTCTGTGGATTCGGTGGTACCAACCAGCTCCTCCTCCTTCCGTTCAATCTGCAAATCGGGAAAGATGTTCAACATCGATTTAATCACTTTGTCTGCGTTCTCGGTAGGTTTACAAACCGTCCTCACGACAACTAAAGGCACGCACCTCAATCATGCTCCTTCGCAAAAAGATTGCCGTAGGAAAGTTTATAGCATCCGGTGTCAAATATCTCGCGGATGAGAGATCAGCTTTTGAGTTTTTTCACCGAGAAGGGGACCCTCGTCGAACCCGAAGTGATGGAACACATCCTTTCCGAAGAGGATCCCATCCAGTTCGCCGAGAGTATTTATTCCAACCTGGAAGCAAAGCCATTGGTCCTGACGATGGAGGACATAATCAAGGTCGAGTCGATAGTGAGGGATGTCGCGCAAGAGCACAAAGCGGAGAAAGAGTCGAAGGAGATCAAGTCCTCAAGCGGAAGAGGAAAGGTCAGCGTAAAGGCAAAGGACTTTAATTCGGAAGTAAAGATAAAAAAGGACATCACAGGCAATTCCACATGCGAAGGCACCATCAAGGACTTTCAGAAGTATTTCAAACACCGCTTCCAGACACTCGGAATGATGATTAGAAGGAGGAGAGAGATAGGCGGTTGTATTGATATTTCCAGAGCAAGGAAAAAAGCCACTCAAATGAGGTTCGTATGCATCGTTAACAGCGTTAGGGATACAAAGAGCGGTCACAAGATCATCGAAGTTGAAGATGAAACTGACGTTGCCTCCGTTCTGGTCACAGATAGCGCGATTGGCGGTGAGAACATCGTCCCAGACGAGGTAATCGGGATAATAGGAAAGAGCTGGAGACAGGACCTCATCATTGCAGAGAGGATTGTGAGGCCGGACATTCCCGATAGGAGAGGTTTCGAAGGATGCGATGACCCAATCTCGGTCGCATTTGTCTCGGACACACATGTGGGCAGCAACACGTTCATGCAGGAGAAGTGGGATAAGTTCATGGCGTGGATGAACAACGGTGATGAGATCTCCTCTTCAATCAAGTACATAGTAATCCCGGGTGACGTGGTGGACGGGATAGGCATCTATCCAAGGCAGGAGGAGGAGCTTTCCATCCACAACATTTACGAGCAGTACGAGGAGTTTGTTAGGCTTTTGCAGGACATTCCAGACCACGTTCAGATAATCATATGCCCTGGAAATCATGATGCCGTCCGGCCGGCAGAGCCGCAACCTGCGCTGCCCAGCAACATAAGGAAGCTCTTCCCGTCCGAGGTGATATTCGCGGGAAATCCAAGCACGATGACCCTGCACGGTGTGGAGGTCCTGGTCTATCACGGAAAGAGCATAGACGACTTCGTGGGGACGGTGCCATCGCTGACCTACGAGAACCCACTGGAGTCCATGAGGGAGATGCTGAAGAAGAGACACCTGGCTCCCACCTACGGGGCTAAGACTCCCATCGCGCCAGAGAGCCGGGACCATCTGGTCATAGACACCGTTCCGGACATCTTCGTGACGGGTCACGTTCATTGGGTAGGTGTGGACGAGTACAACGGAGTGAGGCTTGTCAATGCATCCACTTGGCAGTCCCAGACCTCCTATCAAAAGATGAGGAACATCGATCCCATTCCAGCCATGGTGCCCATCATAAACCTGCAGACTGGGAGAGCCAGAATAAAAGAGTTCTGAACCTGAGAAAGGGCTTAATATCGGTACTTCTCTTGAGTTTTCGTGAGGATAGCGGTCGTCGGGGACTTACATTACGAGAAGTATCTGGATGAGTTCAAGAAGGAACTCGAAGGGTTGTCCGAAATCGATCTTTTCCTCCTGACCAAGAACAGACTTCGCTAAAGGACTTCGGTGTGGAGCTTCCCTCCGTTCCGATCCATAACGTGGCCTTTCCCATAGAAAAGAAGATAACGATAATCGAGGTTTGACTCTCGACGATGATGTGAACATACTCATGCCCTTCTACGTATTCCAGGACGGGCCGATTGCCAGTCATTGAACGACTTCGATCAATCTGCGAAGTTATTTATACGCATGGGAAAGTATTCCGTGTCACGAGTGGTCCAGATGGAGGAGGAGGAAGAACTCTCTGCATCCGAAGAAGAGCCCTCTAAAGACGTAGAGGAGGAATCACCCGAATCGAAAGAAGAAACCATTGAGCCAACAAAAGATACAAAACCACCATCTGAAAAAGAACCTCCACCGTCAGAGGAGGAGAAGCCACCTCCATCCGAGAAGGAGAAACCCTTGAAGCCAAAGAGGAAGTGGGTGAAATCCACTCTCCTAGTTCTCAGGGACGTTGGGATCGCACTGCTGATTGTACTGTTGGTCTTCCTCGCGCTCTGGGCCTACGCTGGCGTCTGGCCACCCATGGTCGTGGTGGAGAGCGACAGCATGCAGCATGAGAACTACGTGAGCCATGTAGGCGTCATAGACACGGGAGACCTCGTCCTGGTCCAGCATGTGGACAATCCGTATGAGATCGAGACATACGCACGTTCCAGGTGTAACGGACACATGACCTACGGTGACTATGGAGACGTAATAATATACAATCAGTTAGGTGGAGGCGACAAACCCATCATCCATAGAGCCTTACTTTGGTTAGAGTTCAATACGACTACTAACAACAGTTTTGACGTTCCAGACCTTGAATGTAATCAGTGGATAAACGGGGTCAATTGGTGGGGATGGAATTCCACAGGTAGTGTGACCATACCCAGGAACATTGATTCTAACCTAAGACTGTGGATAAACTCAAGCTACAGGCATCGCGAGATTACAATTACCATTGGTGGCGTCAATGGCATGCTCAATGAGTTCAAGGCGGATGAGACCTGGACAGGAGGTGGTTTCGTTGCGATGGGGGACCACAATCCAGGACACGACAGTCATCTCATAAAGCATGACTGGGTCATAGGTAGAGCGAGGGGGGAGCTCCCGTGGTTCGGCCTGATAAAACTGGCGGTCACCGGTGAGGTGCCTTGGGGCAGCGTTTGCCAGTCCCAGACTGAACAGCACTGCGCTACCGACAACAGTTGGACCTCCCTCACCATCACCCTGATCCTTTTCATAGTCGTTCCAATATCGCTGGACATAGGCCTCGGTTTCTATCAGAAATGGAAGGAGAAGAAGAAAGGTAAGGAGCCAGAGAAGAAAGAGGAAGAAGAGGAACGACTGCCTCCTGAGCAAAGATTGGAAGGAGTGATTTCCAGAGATCTGGCCGAGAAGAAAAAGCCGGATGAGACACCCAGAGAAGAACCGTCAGAGGAGACTGCTGAAGAAACTACTCATGAACCAACAGAGTAGTCTGGAACTTGAGTCTGTAGTTCTTTATTCCGCTGAGGACCTCGTCCTTTTCCAATACCTTCTTCGTCTCAAGCATCGGAACGCTTGATTGTATCTCTTTTGTCCTGCCGCCTCTACCGAAAGACTTCACCCTGGCGTTGACCAGCCCCAGCATATCGAGCTCAGAGATGAGGTCGGTAACCCTCCTTTGGGTCAGGATGCCTGTTCCTGCCCTCCTCGCGAGCTCCTTGTACGCTGAGTACACATCTCCGGTGGTGAGCCTTTTGCTCCCTCTCTCCTCGCTCAGTATTATCCCCAGAAGTACGAGTTTGGATTGTGTGGGAAGCGACCTTGTGGCTTCCAGGACGCAGTCCAGTTCGACCTTGTTCTTTGCCCTTCGTACGTCCTGTTCCGTTATCCTGTCACAGCCGGACCTTTCTGCCAGCTCTGCTGCCACTCTGAGCAGATCAAGAGCCCGCCTTGCATCTCCATGTTCCTGAGCGGCCAGGGCGGCACACAATGAGACAACCCCTCCGTTTATCACACCGTTCTCGAAGGCCAGCTCCGCTCTCTGCTGCAATATGTCCCTCAGTTCGTTCGCGTTATAGGGCGGAAAGACCATCTTCTCGTCCCCGAGCCTGCTCTTCACTCTTGGGTCGAGAAACTCGGTGAACTTCAGGTCGTTCGATAACCCGATCAGGCTGATCTTTGCCTTCTCCAGATCATCATTGATCTTTGACAGATGGTAGAGAACGTCATCCCCGCTCTTATACACCAGCTTGTCGATCTCATCCAAAACAATGACAACAACCCTTCTCTCCTCGTCCATCTTTTCTCTCAGGATGTTGTAAACCCTCTCGGTCGACCAACCCGTGAACGGGATCCTCTCATCAAAATCCTGTACGAACCTGTTCCCAATGTTCTGAAGAACGGCATAGGGAGTGTCGACAATCTCGCAGTTCATGTAGATGAAATGGATCCTTTCCCATTCGTCCGCTTTCAGGATCTCGTTGCCGAGGTACTTGATGACCGCCGTCTTGCCCGTTCCGGTCTTTCCGAAAATCAGCACGTTCGAAGGCCTTTCTCCTCTGAGAGCGGTAGCCAGTATGGAAGCCAGCTGGTCGATCTGCTTCTCCCTGTGAGGCAAGTTCTCAGGTATATAGGATGGCCTGAGGATATCTCTGTCCTCTTTGAAGACGGACTTCGTTTGAAGGTAAGGCTTGAATACGCTGTCCTCCATTCCCCTCCCCCTTAAAACATTCACAGGAACTCTCGCTTTCCACCGGGAAAATGCAAGGATCGTCCCGAGGGGAGAGAGGGTATAGTGCCCGCATTACTAAAAACTTTCTTAGGGTGTTCTGTTACACTTCTTTTATTGTGAAGAAAATATAGAATTCTTTCCTCGGACAACCGATTGCAGAAAAATCTATCGATCTAAACCTGGTAGTTTCTACTCTCTGGAGCCTCTAAGAAATCCGTACAGGTCGACAGCAAGAATCACCGTTATCAGCAGGAAAGAGGTGAAGCAGTAGGGACAGATTGCATGTATGACGAACAGCTCGAGATAAGTCAAGTACCATGAGAGAACGGCTCCAACAAGAGCGACGAACAGAACAAAAAGGAAGAAGTTCTTTGTGTAGTCCCTGCCCCAGTGAACGAGCCTGATGATCGAGAACAGGAATATCAGAACGAACCCAAGCAGACCTAGATACGCGAGAGGTATTCCGAAGATATTGTTGTACGGTCCGTGGATGACCTCCCCGCAATCCCACAGACCGCCTACTACGCAGAAAGGGGGATGTGTCGGGTGGAGAGGATCCCAGGTTATTTCCTCAAATGTCAGAAACCCGGCAAAGAGCATGCCCACGAAAGAGAGCATTATCGTGAAAAGGAGGATGTTGGCCTCGTTATGGACCTTTCTCTCTGTCAGAAACTCGAACATGGTCGCTTTCCCTTAGCCTTGCAGATGACTTTCGATTTTGGCTACCATATAGTCAAAGGTTCGCAGTTCTGTGAAATAATCGACGATTATTCCTTGGTCGTCTATGATAACATATGTTGGCGTTACCTGTACGCAATAGTCACCGCTAACGGAGAAGCTTGAGTCCCAAATGTACGTCATATTGCCCCCGCCACCATATGTGTCTCTGAAATCTCGCACTTTCTGAACTGAGTCTCTTGAGCTCGATGAAATGGCAATGAATACCACTTCCTCGCCGTAGTTGTAGTGTTCATGTAGATCATGCATAGTAGAGGCCATCGCTTGACATGCACCGCACTCTGTATAGAAGAATTCCAAAACTATGAGTTCCTTCTGCTCAATCAGGTCATTCAAATCGATCTCATTGCCCTCCACATCACCTCTCCGGAAGTATATGGCGTCCTCGCCCACAAGGTCGCATCCGGAACCAATAGGTCCAAAGGAGGATAGCAATATGACCATAGTGACTATTAGGACCGATACGATTATTCCGGCAAGAATCCACTTCTTTCGCTCCCGCTCCTCGAAAGGCGCCATCCGCTTCCTCTCTTCCTTCCTGGCGATCTTTATGGCGGTCTTGTCATCCTCGGTCAGCGAGACGTCGACCTTGGCCCGGGGATGAACCCTTTTTAGGTGGGATTCAAGGTTCTCCGTTTTCACGTGGATACCGCATACCGGACATTCTCTCATCTTGGCCATGCTTCATCTCTTCGGTGGAAATATTGGATACTGCTCTTAAAAACGTTTCGCAAAGAATGGAGATTGTGCACCGAAAAGCCCTCCGTCCAGAACAAGGAGAAAACTGTAATATAGGCGACCGCTCAATCGAGTGGTAGGATGAAGAAGGACGAGGCTCACATAGTAAGAATGCCAGCTCAGAGGATCGGAGCCGAGGAGCCCTCAAAGGCTCTGGCATACGCCTTACCAGATATCCCAGAAGGCCTGCCTAGTAGTTCGGATTTCTCATACTCGAAGAAACTGTTCCTTCAGAGATTGATCCTCCAAGTAATCTTGATGATGCTGATAGTGATTCTGCTCTCCCCTCTCTTCCTTGGCATTTCTCTCCTTGGTTCTGCCGCTATCGTGGGTTTGTATGCCGTCTATGTTGTGATTTCCTCCGTGTCACCCTTCCTCACATCTCACACCCTGACCCCAGACCATCTGATTATCAGACAGGGGTGGTACTTCAGAACAACCATACCCACAAAGGACATCGATTCGATTGAGAAGACCGAGGAGTATTCCAAAGTAGGCCTGAAGTTCGAACTTACCCGCAAGAGGCTGTATGTGACGGCCTCCCGCTACGGACTTGTCCGGATAACACTCAAGGAGCCAAGGCGCTTTCTTCTGGCTCTTGGCAAGAAGGCGGATGAGATAGTGTTCGATGTTGAAAGATCGTCAAGATTCATAGAGTTAGCGGACCACTTCCTGGAACGGTACAGAACCCCTATTCCCGCCAGTCTAGACCAATTGTCTTGATCCCGATCTTCGGTATGAGGGGTATCTTTCTTTTGTGGACGCTGGCCTTGACCATTGACCTTATTCTTTCCACTTCTGATTCTGGGGAGCCGGTTCTTTCGGATATTTCCCCGTTCGTCATGCCCAGTTCTATTCCGAGGAGAATTGGGTCGAGATCCTCGTAACTTATCTCCAGCTCCTCTTCGTCCGTTTGACCCTCCCACAGACCGGCGCAAGGTGGTTTGGAAATGATTCTGTCTGGCAGGTTCAGAAATCTGGCCATCTCCCTGACCTGGGTCTTGTAAAGGTCTCCGAGCGGTAGGAAATCGGCCCCTCCGTCCCCGAACTTGGTGAAGTAACCCACCATCAACTCGCTCTTGTTGCCACTGCCCAGCACGATCCTTCCGAATGAGTTCGCCCGCTGGTACAGAATAATCATCCGACATCTTGCCTTGATGTTGCCCAGGACCTTCAGGTCTTCTGCAGCCTCACCCAGAGTTTTCTTGAAAGATTCTACAGGTTCGTCGATTGGAACGACCTCAAAACCCATTCCCAGTTCTTTCGAGAAGGATTCAGCATCTTCAGCGTCCCCTTCTGGTGTCATGGAGTCAGGAAGGAACACCCCCTGCACCTTACCCGCCCCCAGAGCATCAACGGACAATCTCGCCAGAAGGCTGGAGTCCAGACCTCCGCTCATTCCGATCACCACTCCGCTCATTCCGCTCTGTTCCAGGCTGTCTCGGATGAACATCTTGACAACGCTGACCATCTCCTCCCGGAACTTGGGCTGCAAAGGCATTGCCCAAAGAATTGCATATGGGCTATTAATGTTTTGACTGAGAGTAACTGGATGAGAAGATCGGGCTACACTTCAATCACAAGTTAACAGTACTTGACGCTGGTATGGCCCCATACTTCCTGCCATCCGGTTCTAAGCGTTCCCTCTTGCTCTTGAATTACTGTTATTCTTGGATTTCCTTCAAGTGTGGAGGTTCCAGTTCCAACGTAAAAGCTCAGAGACTCCTCTAATCCACTTGCGTTGGCAAAGACGAAGTATTCCGAATAGAGGTGGCCTGGACCTATGCCTGTTTTGTTTGAGAGTGAAAAGCCCGAATATGAATACCAACTTGTGGAAGCTTCTGCCCTCAACGAAACGTTTCCCCTTCCCGTTATCTGGAGAGCTATTCCATATGGCGTCGTGATTATGGACCAGGTGGGGTTGCCTTTTGTCACATTCAGAAAATCTACTAGATACCACGTTTGGTCCGGTGCATCAATAGGTATAGGCAAATACATCTCGTACTCGATGTCCGCGGAAGTCTTCACCCACACATTCATGTAGTCAACTGGGTCCCAGTTACACTGGTACGCTGAACGACTAATAAAAAAAGCCACCAGTGTGGATAGGATGATAGCAAAGATGAACAAAATTGCAATTGCTATTGCTATTGTCTTCGTCCTTTGGATTTTGTCACCTCGTCATATACTGCCAATTCCATATGCTGACTGATTTCCGCACATGTTTGTCTTCCTCTCCCTCCGAGTTCGAGTTATGACTCAGTTCGGAATTCCTACATATCATCTTAAATTGTGCATCAATACCAAATCGCTTTCGAACTGCTTTAGACTCTCTGGAATCTCCACGCCCTCCAATTCCGACTTCAAGCTAAGACCCTTGTCCTTCTTGGTCTTCCATATATCAGAATTGAACTGAAGTAGCTCCTCGGAAACATCGGACAGCCCGCTCTTCCTCTCTTCTGAAGGTTCGGGCATGGTCTCCTGATGAACGCTCCCTCCGTATATCTCACTCCAGATCTTCTCAGTGATGAAAGGTACGATAGGTGCAAGTATCTTGAGCATGGTCCTGAGGCCCTCGTGCAGTGCGAACAACGCCCCGCTGTCACCCCTGTAGGACCTTGATTTTGCCATCTCTAGGTAGTGAGGCGCAAAGACATTCCACAGAAATGTCCTGACCTTGTTCGACGGTACAAAGAAATTGTACACATCATACCCCTTCTGGCATTCCTCCACAAGGGAGTTCAGCTCCGAGAGTATCCACTCGTCCGAGGGTTTCAGCTCTCCCTCCTGTACGAACTCAAAGGAAGAGACAAAACGGGCCACGTTCCACAGCTTGGTCAAGAACTTCTTTGATCCTGCAATCCTTTCCTCCGATATCCTGAAGTCGTCCCCGACGTTCGTTTCGCTCGCCGCCCAGAATCTGAACGAGTCCGCTCCGTGTCTTTCTATAACGGGTTCCGGTTCGATCACGTTCCCAAGGCTCTTGTGCATCGCCCTGCCTTTGGCATCCAGTCCCAACCCGTGGATGAAAACGTCCTGGAAGGGTTTCTTTTCCTTGATCAGCCAGCTCTTGAGGGTTGTGTAGTACAGCCAGGTTCTTACGATCTCCCTGCCCTGTGGTCTTACGTGCGTGGGGAAGTTCTTCTCGAAGAAGTCATCGTCCCTCATGTAGAGAGTTGCCACGAGATTGGAGTTGCTGGAATCCATCCAGGTATCGAACACCCTCTCCTCCCCAACGAAATCTGTTCCACCGCATTTAGGACAGCTGTCCACCGGCGGGGGATCCTTCCAGGGTTGATAGTACTCTCCTGGCGGCGGAACGATTGTCTCGTTGCATTTCTCACAGTACCAGAGCGGTATCTCGGTGTGATAGTACCGCCTTCTGCTGATGGGCCAATCAATGGTCAGAGCATCCATCCAGTCGTCCAGGATCCTCTTGTGCTTGGGCGGGTAGAATTTCATGCCCTTCGCGACTTCCCTCAACTTGTCCAAGATATCCAGCTGCTTGAGGTACATCTCCTCCATGGGGATGAACTCTATCTCTGTCCTGGACCTACTGCAAATCGGAGTTTTGTGCATCATTGATTCTTGGTCCGTGACGAGGTCATTGGCAATCAAATCCTCAAGAATCTTCTTCCTGGCGTCCGCGACCTTCATTCCCTGATATGGGCCGGCAGCCTCCGTCATCTGTCCATCCTCGTCTATGGCCTTGACCGCCTCCAGTGCCAGCTCCCGGAATATCTGGACATCCCCCTGGTCACCGTAGGAGCACATCATCACTATTCCTGTTCCGAGTTCGGGCATCGCGTAATGATGAGGAGTTATTGGAACCTCTGTGCCGTACAATGGAACGATCGCAGTCTTTCCGTGCAGATGCTGCCACCGCTCATCACTTGGATGTACGAGTACAACCTTACATGCGCAAAGGAGCTCGGGCCTGGTGGTTGTGATGATTATGTCCTCATCCGTCCCCTTCACCTTGAATTTGACGGAACTGAGCATTGATGGCCTTTCTTCGTACTCTACCTCCGCTTCCGCAATGGCCGTCCTGCAATCCGGGCAGTAGAAGCTGGGCCTGAGGCCAGTGTATATGAGACCTCTTTTCCACAAATCGATGAAAATGGCCTGCGTGACCTTTCGGTATTCTGGTGAGTCCGTTTCATAGAAATATTCGTCAAAGTCGGTTGACATGCCAATTCTTCTTGCCAGAGTCAGGATTCCTTCAGCGATCTTGTCAATCTCCTCGCTGCATATCTTGATGAACTCCTCCCTGTCGAAATCGTGCAGGCTTTTCTTGAACTTCCTCTCGACCGTGAGTTCGATATTGATCCCGTTCTTGTCCAGACAGAAAGGGAACATCACCTCGTATCCCTTCATCCTCTTGAACCTGGCGATCATGTCAATAAAAGAATAACCCGCGACAGCTCCAATGTGCCACGTTCCCGAGGGATAGGGCGGAGGTGTATCTATGACAAACGTGGGTCTTTCTGTATCCATGTTGAAGAGATAGGGGTTCTCTTCCTCCCACTGTTTCAACAGCTCTTCCTCGAATGCTGTGTCCCATCTCTTTTCCTTGAGCTTCGGTTCTCCCATTCTCCGTCCTCTTTCTGAGCGCCTGAATCGGTTCAGTGTCGCTTCCCAAATGCGTGTTCGGTTAAAAAGCTTAGCCACTTCCCACTTATTCTGAACACTACTTCCTTACTACTACCGTTATAACATCCTTGTCCTTCAGCACATGGGCCAGACCTACCCTCTGCCCAGCGAACTTAGCGCTGTCCCCCCAGACGTTTGCAAACCTGAACTTCTTCCGGAAATCGCGGTGAATGAATTCGCAAACATCTCCCACAGTGGCATCCCTTCTGAGGACCAAGGGTTCGCTGTAGTCCGCCTCTTTTCTTTGAGGTTTCATGTAGATACGGATGAGTTCCAGAGTGTCGTAGATCTTCTTCTTCAGCCTTTCCAGACCTATCCCCTTCTCGGCCGCGATCGGCAGTATCTTCCAACCTCTCAGCTTCTTCCTCAGACGCTTGATATATTCCTTGGTGACCAGATCGATCTTGTTCACGACAAGAATGGCGGGCATGTAGACGCGGTTTCCAGCGAGCCAGTCGATTATCTGGTCCTCGTTCACGTTCTCCCTGACCACGATGTCCGCGTTGATGTAGCCCCATTCCCGAAAGAGGTCTCCGACCATCTCGGTGTCAATCTTGGTGAGCCTGGTGGTCTTGAAGACGTTTATGCCGCCCCTGTCCTTCCTGGTCGCAATGACCTCTGCCAGCTTCTGATTGAGCCTCAGGCCGCTCTCGTTCAATTCTTCGAGCATCAGACCCAGATTGGTCTCAAACACGTCCAGCATGAGCATGACCATGTCCGAGGACCTCACGACGGAAATGACCTCCCTGCCCCTTCCTCTGCCTTTGGAAGCGCCTCTCACAAGGCCGGGCATGTCAAGTATCTGGATCTTGGCACCTTTGTACTCCAACACACCAGGAATTATCTTCAACGTGGTGAAGTCGTAATCTCCGACCTCGCTCTTGGCCTCCGTGATCTGATTGAGCAGAGTGCTCTTTCCCACACCGGGAAAACCCACAATGGATACGGTCGCGTTCCCACCTTTTGGGACAGCGAATGCCTTGCCCGACACACCAGGTCTCTTCTTCCTCGCCTCCTCCTTGAGCCTTGCCAGTTTAGCTTTCAATTTCCCGATGTGGTGCTGGGTGCCCTTGTGGTAGGGCGTTCGGTGGATCTCGTCCTCGATTTCCTTGATTTGGTCCTGGATGCTAGGCATTGTCAAAGCAACAATTCCTCGATTCTTCAAAAACCTTGTGGCCAGAAACCAGTTAATTGCCCACACCGCGCAACATTAATAACCATTTCCTTATTATCGGGAGCGATGAACATCAGGGAGTTCTTTGACAAAATCAACAAAGCGAGATGGGGCATGCTGTTCTATCTCCTCCTCATAGTCCCGTTCAGCGTTCTGTTCTACCTGCTTCAAAGCTGTCTTTACGTCTTCTTCGTTGTGTTCGTTTCAATGGCGGTCCCATACTATGCGGGAATGAGAGGACCGAAGAAGTTCGCGATATTGGGGATATTCATTCTCATCACAAACTCACTCGCGTTCGGAGCAGTGAGCACTCAGCGCGCCTACGACTATGCCAACTATTACGGTTCATATGAGTCTACCATGCAGTTCGTAGAGCCTCAAGCGAATGAACTCGGCAATCTTTCCCAAGGAGTTGTCACCCCTAGAGTCGGTGACTCCAACACTCTGTTCACCTTTTCCGTCATCTACACTCACGAGGGCAATATCACGCCCGAGTACGTACATGTCAACGTATCCAGCAGTTTCTTAATCGGATCAGGGGACATCCAGAGTCTCAACATGACCCCCGCTGAACCAGTGGACTCAGATTACAGTGATGGCGCTCGCTATGAAGTCACACGAAGCCTTCCGAGCTCGATGGACCCAAGGGTCTGGGAGGTCCCGAACCATTACTTCTTCTTCGAGACCGAAGACGCGAATGGGACCTACACTAATACGACGATCCAGGTGGGCGACCTCCTCCACTTGGGCCTCGGACCCATGAATGCCGAGTACTTCGACGTCCTCTACCCCAATGTGGTCTGGGGCTTCTCCAACATGATCTGGATAATAGCCCTATTCTACCTCGTAGTGATGATGTACTGGTGGCTGAGACGGGCGAAGACGAGGGCGGACGAGTGGCAGTCCAGAGTGAAGAAGATGGAGGATGAGGAAAGCGAGTACGAGTGCGACAGATGCGGAGCCGACGTCCCGGCCGACGTTGAGAAGTGCCCAAAATGCGGTGCAACTTTCGATGAAAAGGAAGAAGAGGAGGAGGAAAGCGAGTACGAGTGCGACAGTTGCGGAGCCGGCGTCCCTGCCGACGCTGAGAAGTGCCCAAGATGCGGTGCAGCTTTCGATGAAAAGGAAGAAGAGGGGGAGGACGAAGAAGAAGAGGATGAGGAAGAAGAGGACGAAGAAGAGGAGGATGAGGAAGAGGAGGAATGACCGAGAGAAGTAGCAGGTTCCTTCCCGGGCTCTTCGCTTTTCTGGCTTTGCTCTATGCAATTGTTATTTTTTCACTGTCATCACTATCCGGTGAAGATATACCGGCACTTCCCCCGACCGCCCCCCAGGCGGACAAGTTAGCTCACTTCGCTCTTTATGCTGGATTTGGGGTCGTTCTGTATCTGGCCTTCAGTCAAATGAGACAAGAAAAGATAACAGACAATGCAATCACTTTGACGCTCGTGGTGGGGACGGTGTACGGAATCACGGACGAAGTGCATCAGTATTTCGTGCCTGGAAGGAGCATGGACATTGTCGATGTTCTGGTGGATTTCCTAGCGATCCTAGCTGCCGTCGGCATCATAGTTCTCGTCAAGAAGATGCGGCAGTCAGAATAACTTTATATCCAGTTTGAACATTACCATCACAGAAGGGATAGGATGACTTCTGGATCCATTGCTCAACGATTAGCGAAGAAGCAGAAGGAAATATCGGTATCCGAATTCTTCGAAAGGAACAAGCACATTCTGGGTTTTGACAGTCCGACAAGGGCGCTCATAACGTCGGTCAAGGAAGGAGTGGACAACTCTTTGGACGTGTGTGAGGAAGCGGAAATCCTTCCCGAAGTCTTTGTGCAGGTTAAGAGGGTGGGCCGGGACGAATATCGAATAGTGATCGAGGACAACGGACCTGGCATAGTGAAGAAACAGGTCCCCCAAATCTTCGGCAGGCTTCTCTACGGTTCAAGGTTTCACAGCCTCAGGCAGACCAGGGGACAACAGGGGTTGGGAATATCAGCGGCAGTCATGTACGCCCAGCTTACGACCGGCAAGCCCTCTCTCATTCGTTCGAAGGTCGAGCACAGGGACGTGGCGTATCAGGTCGAACTGATGCTGGACACCAAGAAGAACCGTCCCAGGATAATTAGGAGCGACTTCGTGGTCTGGGAAAAGGAGAGCGGAACCAGGGTCGAGCTGCAGGTCAGAGGAAGGTTCGTGGTCGGGAAGCAGTCCGTCTTCGAGTATCTCAAGGCGGCAGCGATCGTCAACCCGCACGCGAGGATAATCTACAAGGACCCGTTCGGTAAACAGTACATCTTCGAGAGGGTGACCGATATCCTTCCACCGAAGACAGAGGAGGTCAAACCGCATCCGCAGGGGATAGAACTGGGTACGCTGCTCAAGATGGCGAAAGAGACGAAGAGCTACAAGATGACCGCCTTCCTGCAGAAGGAGTTCTCGAGGATCAGTTCAAGGGTTGCGAAGGAGATTCTTGACAAGGCTGAGGTCCCCAGGGAGCGCGTTCCCAATAGGCTGACGTTGGACGAAGCGAAGAGGATCCTGCAGGTCGTGAACAAAATCAAGATAATGGCCCCCCCGACCGATTGCCTTTCCCCCATTGGCGAGAGGTTGATCAAGAAGGGGTTGAAGAACGTGCTCGGAGGCCAGAAGCCGGAGTTCTATTGTCCTCCCGTGACCAGGGAACCCTGCGTCTTCTCAGGAAATCCGTTCCAAGTTGAAGTAGGAATTGTCTACGGAGGAAACCTGCCACAGGACAAACCCGTGGATATCCTCAGGTATGCAAACCGCGTGCCACTGCTCTACCAGCAGGGCGCGTGTGCAATGGCATCGGCAGTGGAAAGGGTGGACTGGAGAAGGTACGGTCTCGAGCAGCGGGGGGGACACGGAGTACCTTTCGGTCCAGCTATCGTTCTGATACACTTCGCATCAACCAAGGTCCCCTACACGTCCGAATCAAAAGAGGCCGTCGCGAACATCCCCATAATCGTGAAAGAGATCGAGAATGCTCTCAGGGTGTGCGGACGGAAGCTCGGAACCCACATGAAGAGAAAGGCGAAGAAGGCCAAGACCAGGGAGAAGTTCGACATCGTCCAGAAGATACTGCCGAAGATGGCGGAGAAGTCCGCCAAGATCGTGAAGAAGGGGGTTCCAGACCTGAGAAGGACCATCACCAAGATAATGAACGTGGTGTGGATAGACGAGGAGATAGTATACGAAAAGCGAAGGCACAAGGTCACGATCAAAGTTTACAATTACACCCCGAAGGGCCAGAAACTGAACATCCACGCGGTCCTGCCCTACGAGAACTTCGATTCCAACGCATGCGACCCGAAGCCGAAAGAGATCAAGGAGGACGGAAGGGTCACCTGGGAACTGAAGAGGATATCCTCAACGGACATGGGTCACGCGACCTTCGAGCTTTTCGGAATGGATGAGGATGAATATGATGAGACGGAGCTGTACGTCAGCGGCATCAACCCGACCAGCGTGGTGGGTGCCGAGCCCCTGCCGGGGGACTGGGATTTAAAGGTCAAACCTCCAACGGTTGAGGAGATCACCGAAGAGACTGAGGAAGAATTGGACTATGACGAGGTCGAGGAGGAATTAGAAGATGAGGACCATGAAATTGACGGAGCTAGAGGAGAGGCATCATCGGCCAGTTGAGAGACTGCACAAGTTGGCGGAAGAGATATACGATCAACTGGACAAGGGCAAGATCCCCAACATGAAGATACCTCTCAGGACGAAGAACAACATCAGGTTCGTTTCCAGCAAGGGCGTATGGAAATACGGGAAGATGATGGGGACCAGGTCAGCGAAGAAACTTCGAGGCGCGTACATGCTCCTCAGAACGATGTACATGCTCGATTTCATAAAGGAGATGATAGAGAAGAACAAGTCCTCGACCCTCAGAGAGATGTACTACATTTCCGAGGCTTGGGACATGGCCAAGTTCTCTTCCCAGGATGAGTCCAACCATTTGGCCGAGGACCTGGAGATAGTCACCATGTGCATGAGGGAGGACCTCAAGCTGCGGCCGGAAGAGGACGGAGCCAGGGTGATGGGGAACCTTACATTGAGAGAGCGGAACAGAAAGGGAGAGAAGAAGAAGATCAACTGCAGGGATGATGTTGGAGACTCGGGCTATGGGATTCCCTACAACGTGGAGAAGGACAAGATTGACCTGGTGGACGTGGATGCCAACTTCGTGATCGCGATAGAGACGGGAGGTATGTTCGACCGTTTGATCGAGAACGGCTTTGACGAGAAGGCGAAGTGCGTCCTAGTTCATCTCAAGGGGCAGCCAGCCAGGTCTACCAGAAGGTTCATGAAGAGGTTGAACGAGGAGATGAAGTTGCCGATCATTGTGTTCACGGATGGCGATCCATGGTCCTTCAGGATCTATGCATCCATTGCGTTCGGGGCGATAAAGACGGCACACATCTCAGAATACCTGGCAACACCGACCGCTGTGTATTGCGGGATAACCGCGACGGACATTCTCAACTACGACCTGCCCACGGACAAGCTGAATGCTCAGGACATCAGGGCACTGGAATCGGAGCTCACCGACCCGAGGTTCAAGGACAGGTTCTGGAAGGACGAGATAGAGACAATGCTCAGGATAAAGAAGAAGGCGGAACAGCAAGCGCTGGCGAAATACGGGTTGGATTACGTCACGGACACCTACCTGCCCGAGAAGCTTTCTGAGATCGGGATTGAGGTTTGAAGGAGCTTATTTTGGCCACACCAAAGCCAACCGCACCTAATCTTCTCTCAGCTGTAGAATGAATATGTACAAGTGTCTGTGAAATCCCCTACGTTCGTATGAACAGTTATCTTGTCTTCATAGCTCCCGACCTGTAGGTCAAAAACCTCGTATGTTAACTCCCATATGACGACAGTCTGGCCGGAAGGAACGGTCCCAGTTCTCCATCCGGAAGTCCCTGGGGTGATTGTCAAATCCACACTGGCACCAGTGCCCAGATTCTTCTCGGTGATTTCGATGTCTTCAACCTCTATAGTGGCGTTCCCGTCGTTTGTAAGGGATATCCTGACCGTGACGTCCTGGCCTACCTGAACCGAATCCGGGATGACTTCTATTTTCGCAGTTGCAGGATACGCACCCAGAATGAAGAACAGGGCCAGAATCGCTATTACGATCACCAATACAATCACAATCCCAGCAATCAACGGGGCTTTGGACTTGGGTTCAGTGGGTGGATATGGGGCATAGGGCGGTTGAGGTTCGAAATCGGGCCCGGTAACGGTTGTGCGAGAAGGGGAGCGGAGATCGTCGTCTGCAGGAGCAGGCAGTAATTTGCGACAGTTAGTGCAATATATGTTCTGGTCATCGTTATTGGTTCCGCACTTTGAACACAGCTTCATTCATCACCTCCTGTGGTCCTGCATCGACCGACGCATATTTAACGTTCTCCAGCATTCAACTGAAAGAATCCTAGAAACGAATAACCTTTTTACATTAGTCGTCTTTTGTCATGTTGTGCAAATCCAGCCGGAATGCGTTCCTTGTCTTCTGAAAAGGTGCCTGTACGAAACCATGCTCGTGGATGAGAGCCTGGGCCCCGAGGTCATGAGAAGGGCGATGGACGTTCTGAGAGAAGAGTACAAAGAGCCAGCGGTCTCCGCCAATGTCGCTACGGAAGTGCACAGAGCGGTGTACGAACTCTTGGGCACGAACGACCCCTACAAGGAGATCAAGGATAGATGCAACCAGGTGGCTCTGCAACTCTACCCAAAGGCGGAGGAATTTGTTAAGAATTCAGAAAATCCTTTCGCGGCCGCTGTTCTCTGCTCAATCGCCGGGAACGTACTGGATTTTGGGATCCCTTCCCCCATCGAGGTGCCCGAGGAACTTATCGAAAAGTTCAACTCAATCCTCCAGGAAGGTCTGGGCCGTGATGATACGGGAAAGGTGGTCCAGATACTTGAGAAAGGTGGGGATGTCATTCTTTTCGGAGACAACTGCGGAGAGATCGTGTTAGACAAATTGCTGATCCAGGAGCTGAAAAGGTTCGACCTGCATCTGACATACGTGGTGAGGGGAGAGCCCATACTGACGGATGCAACTGAGAAGGACGCTCTGTCACTTGGAATAGATGGGATGGTGGACGAGGTCGCCACGACGAATACCTTTGCAGTCGGGGTGTTGGTGGACAGCTTGGAGCCGGATCTGAGAGACGGGCTGGAGAAGGCGTCACTCATCATATCCAAAGGAATGGCGAACTGGGAGTCCTTTTCTGAACACGACTACAGGCCAATAGCCTACCTTTTGAGAACGAAGTGCAAACCGATAGCAGACAGCATTGGTGAAAAGAAGAACCAGAACATTGCCAAGCTCTTCAGCTAGACTCCTCAGCAAGAACGGGTTCTTCCACGACAGTGTTCTCCAGCTGGATGAGCCCTCTTGATTTGGAGATTGTGGATTCGATCATGTCCTCGACCTTTGTTAGATCTTGGACTGACCCGAACCAAACCTCTCTCTTCCTCTGGAACGCATCATTCGCGATTTCCCGCTTCTGCTTCATTCTGGATCTCAGTGTGAACGTCAAGAAGACCCACGACGCCACGAAGAACTCCATTCCAAGGACCATTCCGAAATAGAGATACTGGCCGGATCTTTGAGAGGTTTCAAGAAGACCAAAGCTACCCCACATGGCTCCCGATGCAAA
The DNA here is from genome assembly GCA_004377185.1 of Methanomassiliicoccales archaeon. Lineage (GTDB taxonomy): Archaea > Thermoplasmatota > Thermoplasmata > RBG-16-68-12 > SOIM01 > SOIM01. Next base: position 76,596 of record SOIM01000025.1, read on the forward strand.
TGATGCAACCGTGAAGGCGACAAGTCCGCTAATGATCATGACAAGGAAGAACGTCATCTTATTTGCCGCGGTGTATCCGGAAACCCAGGAATCTCCTGTGTGATAGCTGGAGCCATAACCCTGTATGTGCTTCCTTCGCCTCATGTGCCAGTCATTTCGGTGGCTCTGATCGAAAACATGCTTGAAATCCAGTATCCTGGCGGCTTCCTGGTTTCTGGGGTTCCCGCTGACTGGTTTCAGACCCTTTCCCATGAAGTAGAAAACAATCTCCTGGACGTAAGCAGTAGTCAGGTTTTGCTCATCCCTTGTGTGTATCATCAATCGAAGGACGGTAAGACCCACCAGGAGAAGTATGGCACAGGAGACTGAGATGAATATCAGAACATCCGGCCCGACCCCTCCCAGACCCACTATGATCCCGTCAACGGCCGTGATCGCCACTACGAGAATGATGTAAAGCCAGAAGTAACTGCTCAGCATGTCGTCCATGTGCATGAGGTGTTTGTAGGACTGTTCATGCTCCTTGAGGAGGAAATCCTCCAATGACACGTTCCCGTTATCCATCGTCACACCGTTCTTCATGGCCCTGGCTGAACGATGGAGGGATTTCTTGACTGTATCAAAAGCGTTTTCAGACCATTATCTGATTCGATAACGAGATGGTCTTTCATTGGCGGTAACGGAGACCGTGCCCACACCTCCCGCTGCGAAAGCAGAAGGACGGGTCTCCGCCACTTTCGCCGACGCAGGGGTCTGCCCCCTTCAGTAAGTTATGCTTATCCTCCAACGAAATCTCATTGTCTGCCCACGAATATCTGCCTCGCCTCCATTCACTGATTGTTGAGGACATGAAGAAGTTGGATATTATACCTTTGCACGACCGGTAACAACACGCAACGTCTGGGTCGCCACGATCAGGGCCCATATAAGGATCTCCATCACGGCAATCGTTTCTCCGAGTGAGTTTGCTCCGATGGGCGCCAAGACGACCAGGGTGGCCAGCATGAGTATGGTCACAACTACCCCCACGACACGGAATTCTGACGACCTCACCAAGGGCCATGCAAGAGTGAGTTGGGCCAGGAGAGAGATTAGGAAGAACAGGACAGTGAACGCGAAGTGAACAATGCCGAAGTCTTCGGAGAACACACCTACGCCAACGAGTGCAGCACTCGACGCACCGAGAAAGAAGCATCCGAGAGATGAAAGATGGGTCGTAGGTAGAAGACGCCACAGGGTTAGAGCAAAGGGAATGGCCAGAGTGCCTGCAACAACCGCACCGGTATTGAACGCGAGAGCGCCTTCATGTACCCCGAGGTCGCTGAGATAGTGTCCTCCGAAAACGTACCAAGGGCTGAGCGCCCAGGCAATGGAATAACATATGAGGAAAATGATAGGGGCGAAGATCCCGCACAGAGCACCAGCAAAGATAGAGTTCCGGGACATGCTGTTTCCGAGCTCTGCCATAAGATGAGGAGGCTATTGAGTGTTTTCGTTCCGATGTGTCAAATGCAGACCCGGTAGGTGGCGATGGGTAGTTCTTCTGTTATCCGGTGACAGAATGGCACTCCTCGAGCTGTTTCTGTTATTCTATAACAGAAGGGGCAGACCTGCTTGATGGGTTCAAATCCGCCCAGGCCCATAAGTCTACGCTAACAAGATCTTCGCTTTCGTTTCGCCTTAGATGCCAGACAACCCTTTTTCCTGCAACACTTCTTTCTGTGACTCTTTCTGCAACGTAGTTGACAATTCTGTGGACTCACTCCTCTTGGAACAGCCTATAGAGAAAGTATGCCAAAGCGGCCAAAAGCAGTCCTATGGCAATTGCTACCACAATATTACCGGCACCCTCCGCCTCCTCCTTTTCTTCTTCCAAGACTGATTGAAGACTTCTTGCTTCTTCTCTGGAAATCGTTCCTGACTGGAATCTCTTTAGTAACCTTTCTTTATCTTCCGGTGTGATTGGATTTGAGGTTGTTTTCTTGGGAATTGCAATCTGGTAGATTCTCACGAATTCATCTCTCATCTCGGACTGCCATCGATCTATGCCCTTTTCCAAGCCTTTCAGCCGTTCATCTATTCGACCCACATTCTCAGAGAAAACTCCCATCGATTCTTTCATGTTTATGATCTGGCTCAAAATCCATATTAATAGGGGAATGAATATTGCTGCGAAGCCTGCAATGACCACCAGCCCCTCAACGTAGTCCATGTTTGCTCCCAACACGGAGAATATCTTATGGACTATTATTAGATTTGTGCTACTTCTACGCTCAATCGTATTGTGGTAGTCGAGACTGTAGACAGAGCGATACTTTCTGATATCCTGACCCATTGCGAACTCATTTTCCTCCGGATACGGCTTCTTCCGTCTTGTCCCCGTGCAAATCGGCGAGAGCCTTGATATCCTTTCCCGCTAATCCCTCATTTTCAGGTTCGTTGCTGACGATTGGAAAGAGAGAAGTGGAGCCCATTGATTCAAATCCGCCCCATACCTATGAAAAAAATGCCCGAGCCGGAATTCGAATCCGAGTCCAGGGCTCCGCAGGCCCTTAGGATATCCAAGCTACCCCACTCGGGCTCGAGCAAGAATCGTGTTCCTACTTAATTCACTTTTCCAAAAACCACCAACACTCCGAAGGGAGGGATATCCGCCAGTCATTCTGACTGGGAGGCTTCCTGTTCCTTCACCTTTTCCTCGTACTTTTTCATTCTCTCCTTGTATTCGTCCGCAACAATCTGGCTTCCCTCAGGCGTGGTCGTGACGATGAACTTGTTCGGACCTGTCCACTCTATTTCGATATGTCCTTCACTCTCGAGAGCCCTGAGCTCCTCCTCCAGCGCCTTGTACTGCACTCCCCTGATCTCGGAGAAGAAATCTTCCCGCGTTGCACCTAGGTAGCCTCTCCTGGCAACTACGCTTAGGACTCTCCAGCTGAAATCGTCCATTGTCCCTCACTCAGGTTAATCGAATCAAAAACCGCTTATTTATAGATTGCCCACGTCCGGTTCTGTCCCGTTAGGTGACATTTAGATTCAACGTCTTTTGATTTTCTTCTTTGTCGGACAAATACTTCAGCAGGTTATTCATTTCTCTTCTCTTTTTTGTTAAGAACCTCTGCGAGTTTTTGGGGCAAAGTTCCAAGTTTTGTATCGATACTACCGAGAAATTGTGTGCCCTTCGCCACTTGTTCCATTGTTATCGAACTTGCGAAATATCCGAAGTCGGGTGCGTCCCCTGCATAGTCCTCAAGGGCTCCAACTTCGTAGGGCTTAGTTGGATTCTTTATCTGCCTTAGGTCTGTCTTTGCAACACAATCCCGAAACGCTCTGATATTCTCTTCGCTTCCCTCTACAATCACTTCTATTTTGTTTCCGGGCACATTCCGTGGAAAAACCTTGACACCGTTCTTATTCGCCAACTCATAAATCTTCGGTCTTGCTCCAACATCTTGAACCCTTTCATCCCCAATTATTTCGAACTTCATCAAAACCAATCCCACGCCTCCTCTAGGTCCTTCATGAAGCACTCTACTGTGAGTGCATCCTCTATCCGTTGTAGAGGATCGATGTGTGTTATGGATTCCTCCTCCTCTTCCCCCTTGATAGCTGAGAATGTAACTGAAGTATCGATTTTTGACTTATATAGGTTTTGTGTAGTCCTTCCCATATTGCTTCCACACTCTAACTAGCTCTTTCCCAATGCTTTTAGTATATTGACCCTTTTATCAACCGTGATAACGACATGGCTATCTCTTAATCGTCTCCTTATCTATGACAACGACTCGGACTACTTTTCTAATGGTCGCTTCAACCATTGTGTCATCATCTAGGGACATCAGCTCAACAATGTCCTTTGGTATGCTTAGAACCACACCTTTTCCAGAACGTCTTAACTTGTGGGTGATTGTGACAGAATCGCCCTTCTTGATGTCCTCCACTGCTCTCCACTTCCCAAAAGTGTTAAGCACTTCTCAGAAATAAACATTTTGGATAACGATTCGCTTTTGGGGGGGTATTCTCGCTCGTAGCGACTGTAGAACACCTTGTTTATTCCCCTGCCGTATGCCTCCAAGCTGTCAGTGACGATGGCAGTTGACGTGGAGTGTTCCGAGCACAATCCTTCATGAAGGTCTTAGCATCCTCAAGGGTTCGAGTGTGGGAGATGTGAGACCCGACAAGGAATAGTGTCTCTTTGTCAATGGCATCCCGGTGCCAATGTTGTTCTCTCTTTCGTCTCACTCCCTTCCTTCGTTGCTCATCAATCAGGGGAGTCTGAGGTCGGAAGTTGACAGCTTTTTCATCTGTGTGCCACACTCCGCTCACCTGTGGCTCGAATTGTGATGGGTAGTTATCGACCTGGGGAACACACTTCTCGATCCACTCGTGTATCTTCTGAAAGCTCACAGTCACACCAAAGAACTTCCTGAGATTCTTGGCAATCTTCCTGATGGAATGGCCGTCAAAATACATCCCCAAGGCAAAGGCAATCACTTCCTTAGAAACCCATATCCTAGTGTTGACCTGAGACTCCTCTGGCATCTCTTTCTGGAACGGTCAAATCTACATATTCATATAGAAGAGCCCCTCTGTCTTTCCTCATCACCAAAACAAGGCGGTAGAATGGACCTCAGCAGTTTGACATCCATTTTGTGGCTGATGCTCGTAATCATCATCCTGTTGGTACTTGTATCGTTGCCTCTGTATCTTACGGCCAGGTGGCTTGATGAGGACCGAGGCTTTCTACGGGCACTGGGCACGACCGTCCTCCTGATACTCTCCTTTGTGCTGTTCCTTGCTTTGGTCCCCATCCCGATACTCAACTTGATAATCGCGATAATCATCAACCTGATGATAATAAAATACTCATACGACACGGAGTGGGGCAAGGCCTTTGCAATGTGGATCGTGGCCATCGTGGTCGCGGTCTTGCTATTGTTCCTCATTGAATTTCTGTTGGGTTTGGGTCTACTGGTCCTGTCAACATAGAAGTGATAATCTCAATGATGTCCCAAGATTCCCCGGTCAGCCTTCCAAATCCTCCAGGACCGTTCTTATATTGGCAGTTGTCTCTTCAATCGATCCGCTTGACTCCACCTTTCTCAAGATGTCCTTGCTCGCATAGAAGGATATCAAGGGAGCTGTCTGAAGCCTGAAGACCTCCAGCCGTTTCCTGACAGTGGATTCCTTGTCATCTTCCCGTACCTTGAGGGTAAATCCGCATTTGTCGCAGATTCCCTCCACCTTTGGAGGATCGTTCACGAGGTGATACACCTCTCCGCACCTGGGACAAATCCTTCGTCCTGACATCCTCTGTACTATCTCCTCATCCCCCACGTCCAGGTAGAGCACCAGGTCCAGGCCTCCCGCCTCGTCCAGGGCTTGAGCTTGGTAGAGCGTTCTCGGATATCCGTCCAGGAGGAAACCGTCCCTGCAGTCCTCCTCTTCCAGTCTCTCCCTCATCATCTGGATGACCACATCGTCCGGGACCAGCTTCCCCTCGTTCATGTACTGCCTGGCGAGATTCCCCAGTTGGGTCTGTCTGGCGACATGGTCCCTCAACATATCACCAGTGGAGATCCTGGGAACGTCATACTCCGCGGATATCCACTCTGCCTGGGTTCCCTTTCCAGCACCTGGAGGCCCCAAAAGGACTATCTTCATCACATCGGAAAAAGGGCGTACGCTTAAATCAGTTTTGACAGCTAGAACAGATGGTCTTCCACGACCCTGGCCTCGCCACCCACCTGACATTCCATGATCTCGATGCCCAGTTCTTCAAGTCTGCTCTTGACGTCCGGGACGCGGTCCGGGAATGTGTTCACGTACACGGTAGCCCCGGTATCTATTGAGAAGAAAGCTGGCACGCCTTCCTCCCTTAACTTTCTGACATGCATTATCACGCTGAGGGTCTCCGGTCTCCAAAGCAGGAGCTCCCCCGCTCCCGTCATCGTTATTCCGTGCAGGAGAAGGGTGTCCCTCTCGGCCAGCGTACAGATCTTCCCCACGTCACCCTGCCTTATCGCAAGCTCCATCTCGTCCAACATCCTCGGCATCTCGGCAACTCTCGATTCGAAATACGGAGAGGACTGGACCTCCCTGTGCGCATCCTCGGTGCTCTTGTAGGCCGGGACCAAAGCGATGAGAATGCCCATCTGCAGATCTTCGGAAGCGATCTGATAGGAATAGGAATCCGCGTCGCCCATGCCCTTCTTCCATCTTGAGAACCCTCCGGTCACGGCACGGGTGGCCGAGCCTGCTCCGAGCCTGGCGATCTTGGAGATCTCCTCCAGGTCCAGCTCCAAACCTGCAGCATCACACGCAGCCATTGCCAGGGCAGCGAAACCAGATGATGATGCGCCCAGACCTACATTGGAAGGGAAGTCATTCTTGGAATGCATCTTGAAATTCAGGTCCACACCAGATTGATTCTTGACAGCGCTCACAACCGCTCCCACTCTCTCGAACTCTCTTCCAGACACGGGATCGCCGTCGATGACAACCTCGTCCTCGGGGAAATCTCCGAACTCGAAGGTGGTATGGGTCCGAAGCGGTGCGGTGCATACCGAAATGGAATCGTGGAATGGCAACCTGAGCTCCTCATCCCTCAGACCGTGATATTTGATCAGTCCCTGGATGGGATGCGCCACTGCCGAAGACTTCACTCACAGGCCTCCAATATCTTGCAGAACACCGGGAAGTTCCTTAAAGCTGGATATGATTCCGTCCACCTTCCTGCCCATTCTCCCACGACCGTACTTGTCGTAAAGTATCCCCTTCATCCCTACCTTCCTGGCTGCGAACACGTCGTTCACGGCATCATCACCTATGTGAGCGGCGTTCTTCGGTTTGGCGTCCATTGCGCCAAGGGTCCTGGTGAATATGTTCGTTTGGGGTTTCCTTATCCTCATCTCACTTGAGAAGGTCAGGGTATCGAAGTAGTTGAGCACTCCCAGATTCTTGAGGACTTTCTTCATACCCCTTCCCGGAGTGTGTCCAGTATTTGATATCATACCGATGGAATAGCCTCTTTTCTTGAGGGTTCTCAGAACTCCGCCAATTCCGTCGGATAGGGCTGGCATGTTCTTCAAGAGGGCCTCTCCGTAGCATTTCATCAGTGGGGCATAGAATCCCTTCCGGTCTTTCTTGATATTGAGACAATCAAGCAGCATCCTGATCTGGGTCCTTTCACTCACATCCTTGTCGGCAGACCAGACATCTTCCAACATGAAATCATGGTGGTGGTAGGCAACCTTAACCTCGTCATACGAGATCTTGTGACCCATTTCTTTGAGGGCGCGCCAAGTATCCCTCATCCTGATCATTTTGGAGCGCTGAGTGTAATTCTCGTACGGCTCATAGATCATTGTGTGCCAAAGGTCAAAGGTGACGGCTTCTATCATCGCAGACCTCAGATGTCAAGGAGGAACATCACATATCCTTCCTTCTCGTTCACTTCCAACATGTGGTAGGTGACCGCCTTCACACCGCTCTTCAGTTCGTGCTTCTCTCTGTTGATGGCCTCTCCTTTGGCCGTGGCGACCAAAGAGAGGTTCTCGATCTTCACATCGAACTCCGAGAAAAGGACGTCTTGGGTCTCATGGAGGAAAAGCAATTCACTCAGCCAGTCAACAAGCAGGTTCTCCAGATCATCGGACTTCACGCGGACCTGATACTCTCCCTTGGGCTCGACCTTTGACACGTCCGTGATAACGTCAAACATCCCCGTTGCAGCATTCCCGAAGGATTCTTCGACAGACTTGCCGTACGCCTTGATGGCTATGTCCGCTGTGTGCTCAATGAACTCGTACCTCATCGCACCCATCCATTCCTTTCTCTCTAATTCAATTTTGCGCTAACTTTTATATCGAGATTCTGCTCTCTCGCCTGCGTTAAGATGAAAGTCTGCATCATCGGAGGAGGATTCATCGGATCCACCATCGCCAAGGCATTGGAAGAGATGGAAGAGATTGAGACCGTTTTCGTTCTGGACAAGTACGAGGACAGGGTCAAGAAGTTGGCCGAGGAGTACAAGAAGGTAAGTCCAACACCCGATCTGGCATCAGTGGTTGAGAAGGTCGATCTGGTCATTGAATCCGCCACCCAGGCTGCTGTGAAGGAGTATGCCCCTGTGGCGTTGGAAAGCGGCAAGGACCTGATGGTTCTGAGTGTGGGCGCCTTCGTCGACCAGAACTTCTGGACAAGATGCAAAGAGTTGGCCAAGGAAAACGATTGCAGGATATACATCCCGTCCGGTGCCATTTGCGGTACGGACGGTCTGCATGCCGCTTCGGTGGGAAGGATAGATGAGGTCATTCTCATCTCTTACAAACCGCCGTCCGCGCTGAAGGATGTGGAGTATCTCAAAAAGAAGAAGATAGACCTGGATGGGATAGAAAGGGCAAAGGTAGTATTCGACGGACATGCGGAGGATGCGGTGAGGTATTTTCCCAGGAACATAAACGTGGCTGCGACTATCAGCCTGACCGGAAAAGGTTTCGAGAAGACAAGGATCCGGATAGTGGCCGACCCGAACATAAAGAGGAACATCCACCGCTTGATCGTGAAAGGGGAGTTCGGAGAGATCGAATGCAACGCCAGAAACCTCCCATCGAGAAAGAATCCTAGAACCAGCGTCCTAGCAGCTCTTTCGGCGATAGCAACGGTCAAGAAGATAGTCGGGAACGTATGGGTTGGTGCCTAGACGCCCCTTTTCTCGCCCCAGATAATCTTGTGAAGTTGAGGTAGGACCCTAGCGTTCAGCTTGTCCTCTATAACCCATTCCGCAAGCACTTTGATGTCGTTTCCCCAGACGGGCTGCATGACTATCGAGCATATGGGTTCGTGTTTCGACATGATCTCCTTTGCATAATCGTAGTCCTTTCTGTCTGCAATGACGAACTTCAGTTCGTCGGTTGGACCAAGCAGCTCGATGTTCGAGAACTCCATCCTGTCCTGCATCTCCGAGGATGGGCATTTTATGTCCAGTACGATCCGCAGGTTCTGCACACAGGGCATATCCTCGATTGCGATGGACCCGCCGGTTTCGACCGAGACGAAGTAGTTCAGGTCCAGCAACTTCTGCGCCAGTTTGTACGAGTCCTTCTGAATTAGGGGCTCTCCTCCGGTCAGGCAAACGCGGGGAACCTTGTAACCCTGGACCGTCTCCAGGATCTCCTCCACGGTCATATCTTCTCCTTCGGTGAATGCGAATAGGGTATCGCACCACTTGCATTTCAGCGGGCAGCCAGATGTCCGTACGAACACGGTAGGCGCACCTATGTCCAGCCCCTCGCCCTGGATGGAACTGTAGATCTCACAGATGTTCATGTACCTCATACTCCAGTGGATCTTTCAGGCCAACGTCCCTGAACCCTGTCAATCTGAACTTGCAGGAATCGCAGGCTCCGCACGCCTTCTCCCCTCCTTTGTAGCAGCTCCAGGTGAGTTCGAAGGGAACCTTCAGCTCGGCCCCCTTGGTCACGATCTGGGCCTTGGTCATATCGATGACGGGATACTTCAGTTCAATTTCTCTTCCTTCCGCTCCTCTCCTCGTTCCGAGAGCCGCAGCGTTCTGGAAGGCCTTGAGGAATTCGGGTCTGCAATCTGGATAACCTGAGTAATCCTGAGTGTGAGCGCCGATGTATATGGAATCCGCGTGCACCGTTTCCGCCCAAGAGAGAGCGTAGCTGAGGAGGACGATGTTCCTGCCAGGCACGTATGTAGAGGGGATGGTGAGGGTCATCTCTTCCACGGACCGGTTCTCGGGAACGGGTACTTCCTCGGTCGTGAGAGCCGATTCGGCAATCTCTCCCAGTGGGATTCTGAGGAACATGTGACGCTTCACTTTGTAGTATTCTGCAAGTTTCTTGGCGCTTTCCACTTCCTTGGCGTGTTTCTGGCCGTAGTCGAAGGTCAGTGCATACAGCTCGTTCCCATCCTCCCTGGCTATCGCTAGAGTGACGCATGAATCAAGTCCACCTGACAGAAGCACAACCGCTCGATTGGTCATACAAACACTTCTCATCCAATATTCAGAGCCGCTTTCTTGCCCAGGCGCTCTGACCGGGTCCTTCGTCCACGCCAATTGTCACTTCCTTTATCCTCTCGTTCAATTCGAACTCGTCCAGGAACCTCTTGAGAAGGAATTTTGCAAGCTCCTCCGCACTGGTATTTGGTATGTCCAGTATGACAACATCAGTTAGAGGAAATGTGTATCTCTTGTCACCGACCTTGACCTGAATCTCATCACCGACCTCCACCTTTACGAAATCGCTGTTCCCAGGCAGGATTACGCGGTGGTCGAGTTCATTAGCGAACTTCTTGAGGGTTTTCTTTATTTCCAGGAAATCCAGGACCATTCCGTCCTCGTCCTGTTCCCCTTCTATGATTGCGTTGACCGCGTAGATGTGTCCGTGCATTCTCTCGCATTTCTTGTGACGCGGGACGAAGTGGCCTGCCGAGAATCTGATACCAGCCTCCCATCCATGTATGCGGATTTCCATGTTGTTGTAGATGAGATAAAATGGTATAAAGATATCTAACGATGAGAGCATCCTATCCGTTCGTTGTCAAGCCTGAGAACCAGATCCAGGAATCTCATCAAAGGCATAGTCCTCCCACTTTCTGGCACCAAGAACAATCTCGGCTTCTGTGGGCGTAATAACGGGCTTCTTGTAAACGGCAAAATCATCTATGGCAATACGGGGACAGGCAACGGACACGAACGCATCCACATCATACCCAACGAGATATTCAGGGCTGAGGTTGTCCAACAAGAACATTACTGCCTTCTTACCTTTCTTCTCCACCAAATCCTTGACCTTCGCTGCAAGACCAAACCTGTTCTGACCGATCTTGGATGAGATCAGAATCCCAAAAGTGGACGCACCCTCAAGCTCCGAGATTATCGCATGTCGTTGCCTCAAAATAGATTCCTTCAGTTCGCCGACATCCCTGATCTCATTCTTCTCCGGATCAACGATGAGGACATCCTTGCCGGTGGCCATTGCAATGCCAAGCGGGTGAAAATTCCCTTCTCCGATGTGCAGTATTTGTTCAACGTTCTTAGCGACCGCTCGCGGAGCAGAGAAATTGCACCCCAGAACCTGACCTGGATATGCTATCCGAGAATCGCCTTCACCGATGTGAACCTTGATCCCATTCTTCTCAAGGAATTGCTTGGCTGGGGATATTGCGGGCACATACTGAATCGCCGCAGTAATTGCTACATTCTTCTTCAACTTCGTCAACGCCTTCTCCAGCAAAGGAAAGATGTCCAAATTCGAGGACAGCTCCACAAATAGAATGTCCTCATCCGGCAGATATGGCATGGGAGCATGTCCGAAATGAACGAGCAAATCACCTTTGAAATCCACAAGATCGCAGGCTCCGTAGCACGGGTCAGCAGAGACAACGACCTGAACGTCCCCTTTCTCTTCCAATTCCTTGGCAACACGAACTGCTTCCCGCTTCAGCCCTTCGGGTAATTGCAGAACGACGGTCTTGCACTCCCTCCTCTTGATTTCATCCAAGATACCCTGGATTTCCCAGTCGGTTATCATAGCTCACCTTTTTCCTTACAGACCTCCTCCAGATCATGTACAAATGAATCAATGACCTGCTTCCTGACATGGGGCATGATTACGACTCTCAGACACGGCGGATGTCCAGACAAAGATACCTTCCAATTCCTCTTATCCATTTCTTCGCGAATCCCGGCAGGATTCTTCACAAGGATTCCGCAGATGTTCATGATTGGTTCTATTGGAACGTCCAGACCGATTCTCTTGACTTCGCTGACCAGATAGTTGGTGTTCGCCATGCAATCTTTGACCAGGTTTCTGTACCCCTCTCTTCCCAACGACTTGATCGAGTAGTACAAGGACGCCACGCCAGCACTGCACCTGGTTCCCAGCAATGAGGTCTGGTAGACGCTGGTAAGGTAGGGAGATTCCACTGCAATTGTCCTGATATCCTCCTCTCTCCTCAGCAGGAACACTCCGGAAGGAATGGTGGCCATTCCCATCTTGTGTCCGTCCAGGATCATAGAGCTAACACCATCCACCTCGAAATCGAAAGGCTTTGTGGGGTAGCCCAGTTCCTTCAAGAATGGAATGGTGAACCCACCGAAAGATGCGTCCACATGAAGAGAGGTATTATCCTGGCATAATTCGGACAGCTCCTCAATAGGATCTATGACCCCCAGCTCGGTAGAGCCAGCAGAAGCGACCACGATTGCAGTATCCTCTGAAATCTTGGATCTTGCATCCTCCACATCCATCTCATACTTCTCGTTCAGACCGACCATCACAGGTTTCATCCTAAGCAGTTCACAGGCCTTGTTCATGGAGAAATGCACGTTCTCGCAGAAGACCACCTCATCCTTTCCAGTAACGTTCCTGGCAATCCATGCGGCAGTGATGTTACCTTCGGTTCCGCCAGCCATCATCTGTCCGTGCAGGTTCTTCCCGTGCATGAGTTCAGAGAGAATTGAGACGATCTCCACTTCCAGCTTTTTCGTCCCAGGATAGAGACCCGGATTCCCCAGGTTGGATTCGATGAACATCTTGTGGGCGTCCACAGACCCCTCTTTCGGAGTGGTGCACATCGACCCCAGGACCCTGCCTCCTTCGAAGAGATAGTCCTCCTCGTGCGCAGTCTCCAGTTCCTTCATAATCTCCTCTATGCTTGTTCCTTTCTCCTCCATCTCAGCTCCCCGCAAGGCCTATCTTGGTCGGATACAGCGAAGCAACGTAGAAAGTGTTCCGCACCAGATACCACTCCACCGTCACGGATTCACCGAAGAGCTCGAGTATCTTCCTTCCCAGGGACGCGAGCCTGGACGCCTGCTTCTCGGTCAGTTTGTCAGTATCCCAGGAATCCTTCTCGATCTCTACTTCCTCAACGTCCTTTTCTCCCAGGACCCACTTCTTTTTCTGTTCTCTTTCCGAATGAGAGGTCATTTTCCCCTCAAAATCCAGAACGTAAGTGTCCGCCCCAAATGTTTGCATGGGAAGGCCGTGAACGGCGGTGAACCGCGTTTTTCTTTCCGACTGGGTGAGATGTCCTGAGCATTTGGCATCAAGAAGTTCCTGGACGATCGCTGCAACACTGAAATCACGAACGCCTATCTGTTCTCTCTTATCCGCTTCCTCCCGCTCAAAGAAGGACCTGAAGAGGGAATCTATGCCCAAGACCAAGCTCGGCTTTGAGTTCACGAGCGAAATTGGCGGAATGGAGTATTCATAGGAAGGACTGGGCAATATACGTACAACTGGAGATTCAAGTCCGTCAAACTTCCGAGCGATATCCAACTCGAGCTCCCAGGGGATGTGGTTTCCAGCCGGAATCTCCTTCCCTTCCACCAACTCCCTGAAAACGCTGCTAGACAACAGGAAGGTAGGGGGGAGGGACACCTTCTTTCTAATCGCAAACATCCTCTGGCCCAGAAGCCCGCTCAAGGACGAGTCCGCGTCCTCCATATCAACTAGGTCTAGTATCTCCTTACCTTTCATCCGTGCCCAAAATGAGTTGGTTGATAATAAACTTGCCCGGTTTCACCCAGCGATTGGCTTGCCATCCCTCATTATCTCGATCCGACAGGGGGGGGGCATCTTTATGCCAGCCTTTCTGAGCGCGTCCTTTGCGTACTTGATGTTCGATTCCATGGTACGTATGATAATCAACTTCTGTCCGGATTTTACCCTCGCGGCCGTTCCGACCAGGCTTCCGAAAGAGCCTCTCATCCCATCCGATATTCTGTCCGCTCCAGCCCCAACGGCAATCTTGTTCTCTCTAAGAACATGATGAGGATAAACCACTATCTTGAGATGGTAGTTGGAGACACCCGCTTTCCTCTGGATGTACCTGTTGGCGGCAACGCGTGCTGCTTCAAGGGCCATGTGCCGAATCTGGCAGGCTTCCTTGGCTATCAGAATTATCTGAACAGGGAATTCACCTTGGGCGTTCCCCATCTCGTACTGGACGATGCGGTTCCCTGGAATGCCTCCCATGTATTCCTTCCGGGTGTAGGCTTGACCCCGTATCTGTCTGTACATTCTGCCGGGTTTATTTGCCATCTGATTCGCCTGGGTTTCCTAAGATACCAAATTTCGTATTTAATCCTATTTGAAGATGCGAGGAGAATCCATCAAAACTGGAATATACGAGAGAACATTCAAGAATGGCAAAACCATCTGGAATCGCAGTCTGAGGAAGGATGAGATCATGGACGAAATAACATACAAACCGATTGGGATAATCCATTCTCCGTTCAGGGACCCTCATGGCACGCCTATTCAACCAACGAGTGCCAAGGACATTGATGGAACGGTCGAGATATTCCCTGAATATGTTGCTGGCCTCAAAGATGTTGAAGGTTTCTCGCACATCATTCTGGTATACCATTTCCATTTGTCAAAGGAGGTCTCCCTGGAAGTGACCCCATATATGGACGACGAGTTGCATGGAGTATTCTCCACAAGAGCTCCTACTCGACCGAATCCCATTGGAATATCAACAGTGCGTCTTGTGAAGGTTGAGGGGAGAGAGCTCCATATTCGAGATGTGGACATTGTGGATGGTACGCCTCTTCTGGATCTCAAGCCTTACGTTCCGGACTTCGACGCACGGGAGAGAGAGAAGATAGGGTGGCTTGAAGGGAATGTGGAAAAGCTCCCAAAGACAAGGGATGATGGAAGGTTCACTGAATGACCTGTTCCAATCTCCGGGTCTGGCACCATGGACGAATATAGCCAGCAGGTTTCCTAATATTTCAAGTCTTCAAGTTCTTCATCTGGTTCTGTTCCCTCTTCCATTTCAGGCTCAGATTCCGGCTCTTCGATGCTCTCCTCTTCTGTGAAGGAAAGCGGCTTGGGCGCCACCTCTTCCTCTTCGCCTCTTCTCTTCCTGCCCAGCAAGAACCACAACATCAGGAGCATGATAATGCCGATGATTATCACGGCCACAGGAGTAAGGATGTCAGCCGACTCCGCAATGTCCACGTCCACACTTGTCTCGGTCCGGGATTCCGTCTTGGAAGCATCGAGCGGATAGAGATCGAAAACGTCTGGAAGTCCGTCGTTGTCGTCATCCAAATCCGCATTGTCTCCAATGCCATCACCATCGTTGTCACCCCATTCCGAGGGGTTGTACGGGAAGGCGTCGATCGAGTCAACCACGCCGTCCCCATCGCTGTCTTGGATGCCGGTGTTGTTGTAGGGGGTTACATCGAACATGTTGAGGATCCCGTCCCCGTCAATATCTAAGTCAGTGTTGTCTCCGATTCCATCTCCATCTGTATCGGCCCATTCCATCGGGTTGTCCGGGAAGGCATCGAACGTGTCTGGAACTCCATCATTGTCATCATCTATGTCGGCATTGTCGCCAATGCCATCACCGTCTGTGTCCCTGGATTCTGTGTCATCAAATGGGAAGTCGTCGTACATATCGATGATGCCGTCGTTATCGTCGTCGATATCGATTCCGTCATGAAGACCGTCGCCGTCATTGTCTCCGGGCAGGAGTATGGTGATTGAGCCGTTCGCATTGAACGTTCCGATGGCGCTTCCCGAGTATGGTCCCTGAATCGCATAGAATGTATGCACTGCCTGACCGCTGAAGGGTTGACCAGCGTATGTGATGAGCACACCTGCAACCGTCTGACCGGTCACCGTTCCGCCTGCACTAGTGGTCGTGTAGAAGCTCTGGTACCCGTACTGATCATTGACGTATACAACGATCCCAGGTCCGGCTGGCTGGCTGAAGTCCTGGCCCACATAGACCGAAACATCCACGTCCCAAAGAACCTGTATTCGCTGGTTCCAGCCGTTGGCAACACCAGATGTGATTCCATCGATGTACCAGAAGTTTATGAGAATCTGTCCATCACCTGCGAACGCATCGCCCAGTCTGGAGGAACTCCCCACGAACTCGGTCGAATACACATCGATTTGGATGTAGGCTCCATCGTTGTCCCCCATATAGAATCCGAAACCTCCAAGGGAACCGTAGTTCAACACATGGCAATCGACCATTTCCACAATGAACAGACCGTTTCCTGGGTTGCTCATGTGGAAGAAGGATATCTGGGAATCCGTGAATGTGCTCTTCTTGATCTTCACGTTCAGGACATCGGAAGAATAGTCGACTGGATATTCGAAGTAGAAGGTGTAGAATGTGTTCGTGACGAAGGTGTTGTCTATGTTCAACGTGATCATTCCTCCCCAGGATTCGTAGAAGTAGAAGCCGTAGAATCCATCTTGGAACGCATTGTTTGTGAAGTCGATGTTCGACATGGAATTCCAGTCTGCGTATTCGAAGTAGAAGAAGGTCACCCCGTAGTATGCAACCGGGTCGCCCCTGAACACATTATTGTCCACATTCAAGTCCATGAGACCATAGTATACCTCGTTGATGTAGATGCCAAAGCCGGTGAGGTCCCTTACGTCATTCTGCACAATGTTGATCGTGCCCACTGTGTACATATTGTCCCCGTAGACCGGTTCTTCAAGATATATCGCGTTCTGTGCCCCGTAGATGTTGTTGTTGAGTATGTCAAGGGTGAATGCCATGTCCTCACAGCCCGAGAGATAGATTGCGGCCCACATGTTGCCGGTAATCATGTTGTCTCGGATTGTGAAGTAGGCGTTTGGGTCCTCGTTGAACCATCCTAGCTCGATTCCATATCCGTTGTACATGTCCAGAAGGTCATTGAGCTCGATCAATATCCAGGGCGAGAGGTCGTAGTAGTACATGCTGCCGATGTAGAAGCCGTTCCAGGAGCTGCTCATTGTGTTGTATCGCACGTGTATCTGAGCTTGGGAGAATCCCCATTCACCATACGATGTGCCTCCAAGATAGAGCATGTAATCATCCATGTTGTCGCCGTTGTTTCTCTCGAAGAGGAAGTACCAGTCGTATGCGTAGTCAACTCCACCACTGATATAGAATCCGTAGCCTGATCTGGAGAAGTCGTTATACCGCACGACTATGTCCGTGTTCTGGAATTCGCTGATCTCATTGAAGCGGACAGCATAACTGGTCAAGTCATTGAAGTTGTTGTTGTTCACCAATAGATCGAAGGTCCCTTGATACGATGTGGTGTAATAGATGTCGTTCACGAAGTAGATGCCGTGGTTGAAGCTGCCATAGATGTCACTGAAATCATTGTAGTGGATGTCAATATCAACATGGCGGATATCGTAGATTTGCGAGATCCTGATGCCATAATTGCTCAAGTTCTGGAAGGTGTTGTTGTTTATGTCGAAATAGAAGTAGCTGTCGTGATGTGCGGTGTTGTAATAGATTTCGTAGAGGTATACGCCGTAGTCCATCCAATTACTGATGGTATTGATGAAGTCGTTGTTGTTGATTGTGATCCAAACGGAACGGAAGTCATAGATGTCCCCATCGAAGTACACGCCACGGTTGCTGAGATCCCTGAAGACGTTTCTGGCAATGGTTATCCGAAGGTCTGAATCGTAGTCAGTCGTGTAATAGATTGTGTTCTCACCGAAGTATATGCCGTAATCGAAGCTGTTGTACACGTCAGTGAATGTGTTGTCTAGGAAGTCGATGTATACGTGCCTGATCCCGTTGATTTCATAGATGGTGAATCCCTCACCGTTCAGGTTCTCCATCACGTTGAAGGTAGCGTTGTAGAAGAGATGGGTGTCATACATTTCGTCATCGAAGCCGAAGTATTCGGTGTACACACCGTAACCAAAGGTATTGCTGCTGGTGCTGATGAAGTTGTTGTGATCTATCGTAACCACAGTCAGGTAGTAGTTACCGAACCCGGAGAAGTAGGCGCCAGTTCCCCAATAGTAGAAGTCCCTGAATTCGTTGTTCGTCATTGTCAGGCAGGCTTCCGAGTAGTAATCGGTGGAGTCCACATAGAAGCCGTCAGAGTAGATGCCATAATCGGTGCCTGAATACACGTCGCTGAAGTAGTTATTGAATATATCCACGGTCATGTGACGGTAGTTCCCGACCTGGTTCAACGTGAAGCCTCTGTAGGTCAGGTTCTCGAAGTTGTTGTTGGTGAGGTCAAGGTCGAAGTATGTATCGTACGATTCGTCATCGTAGTAGAATCCGTTGAAGTACACTCCGTAGCCAGTCCGACCGCTCTGGGTGCTGATTATGTCGTTATTATCTACCAGAATGGTGACGCTTCGGTAGTTGTACGTACTAGAGAAGTACATGCCGTACCCCTGGGAGTGGAGGTTCCTAACCTCATTGTCGATGAAGTTGACGTATAGTTCGGAGTCGACGTCAGCTGATTCTATGTAGATTTCGCCACTGAAGTGGACTCCACGGTCGGTGCTGCCGTATATGTCGCTGAAGTAGTTGTTGAGGATGTTGACGTACATGTGGCGGAAGTTGTAGATCTCCCCGTTAATCCTCACGCCAGCATACGTCAGGTTCTCGAAGTTGTTGTTGGTTATGTTGAAATGGAGGTAGGCCTCGACGTCATAGTCAGCGTAGTAAATGTTTTGGAAGTAGATGCCATCGTCCATCAAGTTGCTGCCGGTGCTGATGAAGTCGTTGTTATCCACCGTTATGGTCGTGCTGCGGAAGTTGTATATGTTGCCGGAGAAGTAGATACCTCGACTCCTCAAATCTTGGAACGTGTTCCTCTGGCAGGTGAATGTGAAATCGGCGTCGTAGTCCGTAGTGTAGAAGAAGCTTCCAGGGAAGTAGAGGCCATGGTCGAACCCATTGTAGATATCGCTGAAGATGTTGTCTAAGACGTTGATTGTGACGTGGCGGGAGTATATTCGGTTCTGAATTCTGATACCAGAGTAGCTTAGGTTCTCGAAGTTGTTGTTTGTGATGTCCATTTGGAAGGAACTGTCGTAGTCGAAGCTGTGATAGAATATCCCTTGGAAGTACAAACCATCGTCCATCGAGTTGCCTATGGTGTTGATGAAGTCATTGTTGTTGATTGTCAGCAGGTAGTTACGGAAGTCCCTGACATCGCTGCTGAAGTATATGCCACGGTACATCAGGTCCTTGAAGGTGTTCCCAACGCACGTGAAGAAGAAGTTTCCGTCATATGCGGTGCTGTGGTAGATGGCACCATTGAAGTAGATGGCTTGGTCGAAGTTGTTGTAGATGTCGCTCGCGTAGTTGTCGAAAATATCCAGGTATACCGTGCGGTAATAGTATATGGAAGATATCCTGAAGCCGTATACGGTCAGGTTCTCGAACCTGTTGTTGGCGATGTCCAGATCGAAATAGTTGTCGTAGCTGTCATTGCCGTAATAGACGCTCTGCATGTACACGCCATAGTCCATGTAATTGCTGACGGTATTGAGGAACCAATTATCCCGGACCGCAATCGAGGCGTTGCGGAAATTGTAGATGTTGCTGTTGAAACTAATCGCGTAGTTGTTCAAATCGAAGAACTGGTTTCTCAAGATATAGAGCCGAAGCATCGAGTCGTACGATGTTGTGTAGTGGATGCTGCTGCTGAAGTACACACCTCGATCGAAATTGTTGTACCTGTCGGTGAAGATGTTGTCCAGAATGAATATGTCCGTGTGGCGGTAGAAGTATATCTGTCCCTCAAGGTAGACACCATATTGTGTGATGTCGCTGAAGGTATTATCTGTAAGGGTAAGGGTGAATGTATTGTCAAAGGCGTCGTTTCCTTGCTCAAAGCCTTGTAGATACACGCCGTAGTCCATCCAGTTGCCGAGGTTGTTCATGAACCAATTGTCCTGGATGGTTACCTGGGCGTTGCGATAACCCTCGAAGTCATAGCCGGTTCCGGAGTAGAAGTACACACCGTAGTTGTTCAAGCTGTCAAAAGTGTTGTTGATTATCACAATGTCGATGGAGTTGTCGAAGTTGGTGTTTAAGAAGTAGATAGTCCTGAGGTACAGACCGTAGTCCATATCGTTGCTCATGGTATTGATGAAGTTGTTGTCCTGTATGTTGACCGAGGCGTTGCTGAAGTACCTGGAGTCATAGCCGTAGAAGTTCTTGAATGCGATGGCGTCGTTAGCCAAATCTCTGAAATCGTTGCCTGTGATATCCAGGTTGAAAGAGCTGCCGTAGACGTTCGTATTATAGAATATCTCATAATACCAGTGAATGCCATAGCCGATGTAGCTGGCACTCATGACGTTCTCGATCACATTGTCATGGATCTGTATGTCCACATGCCTGAATCCGTATGTGGCATCGGCCGAGCCGAAGTAGATACCATGGCTGTTGAGATCGCGGATGGTATTCTCCCTGATTGAGACGTAGTATGAACTGTCGTAGCTGTCAGTTCCATACCGTATCCCGTTGTTGAAGTAGACAGCATGATCCATGTAATTGGACACTCTGTTCACGAAGTTGTTTCTCTCAATGATTATCGAAACATCTCGGAAGTCGAAGATCCTAGTGGCGAACGTTACCCCGTCGTTGTTGAGGTCGTAGAAATCGTTACCCTGGATGACGGTCGTAAATGAGCTGGGGATGTCAAGATCATCGTAGTAGATAGGGCTCGTATGATACACACCATAGTCCATCCAGATATTGTTCTGGTTCTCGAAGAGATTGTTGGTGTATACGAGATAAACGTCTGCATACCCGTGGAGCGAATTTGCAAGCCTCACTCCGTCATTCTGCAAGGACACGAATTCATTGTTGTCCACTGTCAGGCTGAAAGACCCGGTCCCATTTGTGGAGGAGTAGATTATGTCGTTGGCAATGTACAGTCCATAACTAAGACCTGCAGTGGCATTCGGGTTGAAGAGATTGTTGGTGATTGTTATGTTCGTGTTTCTGAAGAAGATATTCCAACCCGTGGTGAAGTAGATTCCATATCCTCCCGCCATATTGCTGTACACGTTATTGTCCGCGCTAAATACGAGCTCGCTGAACTCCATAGCAGATCCATACCACAGCTGGTCGAAGAACAGTCCAGAATGCGTCATGCCCCTTCCGTCGTAGTAATTGTTGCTGTAATCTACCGAGACGTGGCGTATTCTGTACACATCGAGATTGAAACCGTACCTCGTCATGCCATACAACTGGTTGCCATTCATGGTGAGACTCAGGTGACTATCAAGAGAATACTCTGAGTAGATGGTGTTGACATAGACGCCATATTCATAATCCAAGTCCGTGTCCACGAAGACATTGCCGTTGAAATCTATGTTTGCGAACCTGAACCAGAATATATTGCCTAGATAGACCCCAGCCTGGTCCAATTCACCGAACTCGTTCCAGTTGAACTCCATCGTGAGGTTGCACCAGGAAATCGAATCTCCACCTATAGAGGATGCGAAGTATACGCCATAATCTCTGGCCTCTCTTCCCCAGAAGTGGTTGCCGTTGATCAAAATGATGGTCTCGTCGAAGGACTGGATCCAACTTCCAAAGTGAACGCCATATTCGCCCAAATCCGAGTCCAGCCAGTTGTTAGTGAAGCTGAAGAGCAAGTTGTGGCCCGAACCACCCGTCGTCTCAAGGGCGCCCGTGAATAATATTGCCTGGTAGGACATGTTGAAGTCATTGTTGTCAATCGTTATCGTGATGGGGCTGAAAGCAACTCCGGGCTGATGTATAGCCGGGCCAGCATTCGCATTGAAGATGCTGTTTACCACATTCAGCATGAGATCGCCGCTGTTCACATATCCTACGTCTATACCGTTAGCACCATTGGCGAAGAAAACGCAGGTGTTGAAATCGATGGATAAAGTCCCAGGTTGCGCTCCGCTGATGTAGACACCGTTCCATATATTGCCCGAAAAGCTGGAGCCAACGGCATTGAAAGCAAGCGCGTTGCCCGGAGCTGTCAACGGAAGGTAGACGCCATGACCACCGTTGAAGATTCCGTTTCTATCGATTGGTGTACCCATTATGCTCACACGCATATCGCCGACAAAGATTTGACCCACGTTAACGCCGCTCAAACCATTAGATAAGACAAAGCTCTGGTCCAAGATTATTGATAGGGCTCCCGACCCTCCAGCGCCGACTGCGTCAATGTAAATGCCATCGCCGAACTGGCTACCATCCAGATGAGAGTTAAAGATGTTGAGATTCACAAGTCCGTTGTTTACCGGACCGACATAGATATTGGTGCCCATATTGCCGGATATGTCAGAACCCCTGACATCTATCGCAACGTCACCAACGTTGACCCAATCCACATAGACACCTTCACGACGGTTACTTACGATAAAGCTGTCCGAAACGTCAAGGATGATGTTCTTGCCCCCCATTGGTCCAAAGTTCACACCGCTCCCACCGTTGTTGTAGATGGTGGTCCCACCAATTATCGAGAGGAAGTAACCCGCAGCTGCTGAATCCTCAACGTACACACCGTGTAGGCTGTTATTGGCGATGTAGCACCCATTCAGAGTCAAGCTTGAGAGCGGGCTGTCCCAATAGATCCCATGGGCCAAGCCGTACTCCACAGTGGTTCGATCCATTTTTATGCTACTGGTCGAGATGCGCAGACCTTGGCTGCTCAATGGGTCATTCCAGCCGGCAAATGTCACCTTGGAATCAAAGAACGAGACTGTGCTTCCCTGGTCGAGCCAGAAGTCATAGGTAAACCCGAACAAAGAGGTTATGTTAGAGTTGATGAAGGTGAGCGTTCCTCCACTCTCCACCCGGAATTCCCATTGACCGTGAAACATAGAAAACATATACACTTCGGTGTTCAATATTGTCAAATCGCCACCAGGGGCCACTATGATGTCTTCCGACCATACTGTGGGCGCGACCCAGGTCTCGACTCCGACGACCGTGTAGGCCTCGGCCGGCTCTGAGCTGATCATCATCAGAGCCATCAGTGCAATCAGTCCAAATACGGCCATGAAGGCTATCCGTCTGAATGGTCTCCTCACAACCGTCTCACATTCATTTTCATTTTCTTCGCTCATATTATCATTCTCCTCTTAGGCATCATTATATATGCATCCGTATCGAGCTTTCCGCACGACCTCCTCCCGAGGTTCCCAGTTAAAAGCTTGAGATTGCCAAAAACCAATCGCTTATTTAACGGTTTTCATTTTGCTATCGTGGTGAAGAAATCTTAAATACACACGCCCTTTTTGGACACGGGAAGGACTGGTAATGATTCTGGTCAAGCTGGGTGGAAGCGTCATAACCAACAAGGAGACGATCAAGGACGAGAAGGGCAAGAAGATATTCTATCGGGCCAGAACGGACCGGCTGATGGGAGAGCTCAAATCGACCAATGAGGAGTTCATACTGGTCCACGGAGCGGGTTCCTTCGGGCACCCCTTATCCAAGAGATTCGAACTGCGAGAGGGATATGTGTCCGATAGGCAGATCCCAATCGTAGCAAAAGTCCAAGAAGATGTCAGGACGCTGAACCTTGATGTAATTCAGACCATGAGGGAGAAGAATCTAGCTGCCGTTTCCCTGCCGCCAAGCCTTCTTGTCAAGCTGGATGGAGGGAAGTCAAAGAAAATCAGTATGGAGCCGTTCAGACACTACCTTGAACTGGGTACCGTCCCGGTGACCTTTGGGGACGTGGTTCCAGACATATCAAGAAGGTTCGGGATATGTTCGGGCGATGACCTCATGCTTCACCTGGCTAGGGAATTCAAACCCAGAATCGCCATCTTCGTGACGAAAGTGGACGGAATCTACACCAAAGACCCAAGAGAGAAGACAGGTTCACCTGCGAAATTCATAACCGAAATAAACGAGAAGACCATAAGGCTCATCAAAGAGCCAAGGGATAACGTTCCTGACGTAACGGGAAGAATGAAGAGAAAAGCCAAGATGATGCTCACCATAGCCAAAGAAGGTGTTGACTGCATCGTCCTGAACGGACTGAAGAGGAACGGACTTGGAAGAGCGATCAAAGGCGAGAAGGTCAAATGCACGATAGCGAGGAGGAGGAAATGACCGGGAACAGGAAGAAGGAGCACCTTGATATCTGCCTGAACGAGGACGTATCCGCGGAACACAACTACTGGGATGACGTCAAACTGATTCACAGGGCGCTTCCAGAGGTCGACATGGAAGAGATCGATACCAGCACGATCATTTTCGGGAAGCAGCTGGCCGCGCCCATAATCATATCTGCCATGACCGGGGGTTACAGGGAGGCGGAAAGCATAAACAAGAACCTGGCGGAGGCGGCAGGTGAGCTTGGTATCGGTATGGGCGTGGGAAGTCAGAGGCAAGCGATCGAGGACAGCTCGTTAGAGAGCACATATTCTGTAGTGAAAGACTTCGACATCCCTCTTGTTATAGCGAACCTCGGTGCCCCACAGTTCATTCCGCAGGGAGAGAAGGACCCCTTTACCGTGGAGGACGCGAGAAGGGCAATGGAGATGATCGATGCTGACATCCTTGCGATTCACCTGAACTTCCTGCAGGAGGTCGTACAACCCGAGGGCGACATGAAGGCCAGAGGGTGCCTGGAGGAGATCCAGAAACTGGCGAGATTCCTTCCAATCATAGTCAAGGAAACAGGCGCCGGCATATCGAGAGGAACGGCAATGGTCTTGAGGACCAGCAAGATAAAGGGCCTGGATGTGGGCGGCCTGGGCGGAACAAGTTTCTCGGCCGTGGAACATTTCAGGGCGAAGAATGAGAAGAACAGCGGGAAGGAGAGGCTTGGTAGGACCTTCTGGAATTGGGGCGTTCCAACTCCTGTGTCCCTGATGGTCGCAAACATAGGACTGCCGATGATCGCTACTGGAGGAATAAGGAACGGTCTGGATGCGGCAAGAGCCTTGTCGTTGGGGGCGTCCAGTGCCGGCATGGCCTCGAAACTCCTACCCTTTGCAAAGGAATCCTCCCAGGCGGTGGTCGAGGAGTTGAGACTCATCATCAGCGAGGTGAAGGCGGCCATGTTCTTGACAGGTTCAAAGACAATACGCGAACTTGAGGAGGCCAACTGCGTAGTTGTCGGAGGGACAGCAGAGTGGATCTCGGGTCTGGAGATGCGATAAGGCGGTCGTGATGAACATGGAGGAGTTCCAGGAGTATCTTGATGAGAAATCAGACTTCATCGACAAGGAGATCGAGAGGTTCGTCCAGGAGGACGAGAAGGTTGAGAATCTCCATGAGGGTATGATCTATTCCCTGGGACTGGATACGTCCGACAGGAAGATAAGAGGAAGGAGAGTCAGACCGGTGCTCGCTTTTTGCGATATGTGCAAGTCTCGGGGAAGGGGCAAGAAAATGAGGTTCCTTTGTTGCGTAAAACATCCCGGGCATAGATACAATTACCGAGTTGGTCTCATCATCAAGAAACCTGGTCCCAATTGACCTCTGAGAGCAAACCAAATGTCATCTTATCCGCAGTTGTCAGATTTTCAGATTTCGAGACTTTCAAGATAAGATAGTTCCGGTTTTCGAACGAAACGCAACCTTAGGATTTTCCAATTCCTTACTTCCTTCAAATGAAGCATTCTGTTATGTCAACCATGAAGGAGAAACGTGTGCTGAGGCGACACTATGGAAAAAGAAAGATAGAAAACGTCAAACGAGAACAGTTCGAATTATTCACTAGAGACGGTAAAGTGTACTTCAAGAACGATAAGAATCAGATTCATAGAGTAATCATCGATTCAGTGGAGATTGACAATATCCTGTATCCTTCGAAACCAATGAAAGGCAGCGACCCAAATGATGGCATGGGGGGAGGAACAGACTGAGTATAATTCGGCCCCACCCTTAGTGTAATTCACCGAAACGAACATCCGAAAGGTTCGCGGACTTCAACGAGCGAAAGCAGACTGCGGCTCTCATGAACCCTATCGAGAAAAGTTATTAATGTCACTGCGACACTTCGGTAATAGAGAGCGTATGGTTTCCCGCAGGAAATCCAGTGGTCAGAAGGTTTGGCGCCAGTTTTGGCGAGAACTCAAGGCACCCCGCCCAGCAAAAGACCTCTTTACCTTCGCGTGGAGTGCCAAAGAATTGGCAAAAATATGGTATGCCTACTTGGGAACCTACTCAGGTAAGATTGTCAGTTATCCTCAGGTTCGATGTTGGGCATATTCAGTCCTGTTGAGCTCCCACTACGCGTGGAGGTATCTCCTTCCGAGACACACCAGCGTACATCCAGAGAAGGTAAAATCTAGTTTTGGTGCTTATTTGCCCAAGGACATACTCAATCTTCTTCAGGACAACATAGATTTACATTTCGTGGAGAGACAGGTGAAAAATGTTTTCCACGATGCTGGACCCCTTTCACGAGCTTTTCCCCTCCTATATGGTGATACCGGCCGTGGAAAGATGAGCCTCAAGGCGGTTCCGATATCCCCGGAGCTTTTGATCATGGAAATCAAGTATCTTCAACAACAAGAAACCCCGGACATTGTTAGAGACAGGGGAGTGAGCGAGAAAGCTTCCAAACTCGCCAAATACTTCCATTCGAAAATCCGTGTAAAGGAGATTACGGGAGAGAGAGAAATGGCTCGCACGGAGTTTTTCGACCGCCATGTTATGAGACCCGCGCTTTCGAAGTTGGTCAGCGGCATTCTCTCGAAACATAACGGTCTCGATTTCATTAGATTCCAACTTGACCGAACCGAACACATGCTCATTCTTACACATCGGGCAAGTTGGTTGCCACCATTGTATGACAAAGTTGAGCGGGCACTTAGAGAGAAAACACTAGTCAAGTTGACTATTGGCCACACAGAGCAATTGAATTATGCTGGGAACAAACATCGAAAGGATGCTGTCGAGAACCTTACAATGAATTTCCCAAACCAAGTTGAAATCATCGAATTGAAGGATAGTCAGCTGTCCTCGAGTAGGTACATAGTCACTGACGATATCCTAATGAAGGTTGACAAAGCAAGTGGTGAGTCACGGAGCAGGATGGCCGTTGAAGAAACCTATTTCTATCGAAACTTCGTACCCAAGCAGAAGACTTGGCCTGAAATCATCAAGTTCTTCAAATCTCTCGTGGGTGATGATGCCTATGAGGAGGCTATGGAATGGAAACGATAGGACTTGACCAGACTCAGAAGGAGATGTTAGAAGACATTAGAGAGAAAGTGAACAAAGAACTCGGAGACTATCTGGCACTCAAGATAGAGGAGTTTGACCACATTCATCCAATGGCAAGAAATCTGGCGAATCGCTTGTCCCAGTATGTCTTGAGAGGTGGGAAAAGGATTAGGCCAACTCTTGTTGTCTTGGGACATATCGCCTCAGGAGGTGAGTTAGGCCGAGAAATACTGCGAGCTTCGTTGTCCATGGAACTCATGCAGGGATTTCTCCTAATTGAAGATGACGTGATGGACCAAGCTTCTTTACGACGCGGAGGTCCCACAATTCATAAGACGTTCACGGATGATCATAACAAAGCCAATCTCAAGGGGCCTTCTGCCAGATTTGGGGAAAACGTAGCGATAACTGGTGGACTTATAGTTGGCTACTGGGGCGTGGAGTGTCTCACATCCGCGGGATTTCCGCCGAATCCTACTCTGGAAGCTGTGATGCTCTACTCAGAGACTGTCGAGGCAACTGGCATTGGTCAGCTATTTGATTTGACATTCGGTGTTTCCCACACATCCTCAGTTGAAGATGTGTTGCTGATACAAGAATACAAGACGTCTCTGTATACCATAGCCAACCCGCTACGCATGGGAGCGATGCTGGGAGAGGCTCCCGGCGAACTCCTCGAAGGATTTCGAAACTTCGGGGTCAACATAGGAATAGCCTTTCAGCTACATGACGATTATCTTGGATTGTTTGGCAACGAGAAAATCTTGGGGAAATCTGTCCTATCAGATTTAGCAGAGGGCAAACAAACCGTGCCGATAGTCAAAGCCCTTGAGCTGGCGAGACCAGGTGACCGCGAATTCATTATCGAGATTTTGGGTAATCCTCAGTTAACAATGGCCGATTTGAGCCGAGTGAGAGATATAGTAGAATCCACGGGTGCTCTTGCCTACTCTATGGAAATGGAAATGAAATATCTACACAACGGGTTGAGTGTCCTGGAAGAGTTGTCAATTCCTAGGAAAATCAAGAAAGTCCTGACAAGTCTCGCGAATTACATTGTTTCAAGACACATGTGAATTGGTTGTTCTGCCACTTCTAGAAGGGTAATGCTGACAGTGTGAGCTTGCTCATGTTGAAGACTCAAGAATACTGTAGACAACTCAGCACTCAACCCCTTTGTCCGTCAACACAAACTCCGCACTCTTCGCCTCAGCAAGGTGCCTGTGCTTCATCACCGTCGCTCGCCGCAGGTTCGGACCAATCTTCTCAAGCCGGATTATGGATTTGGCGTTGTGAGATAACATATGACCACCAAGGGGCTCGTACGTGCCTCTTTCTATATCCGTATAGACTTGACTGGTGAGAACGATCGGCAAGTCCTTCTTCCTCGCCAGGGCCAACAGCCTGGAAACATGAGATGTGAGGGCCTTTCTGTCAAACCTTTCCTCGGTCCTTTTCGTCACCCGAAAATGAATGGTAGCGGAATCAAAGATGACCAATCCGATCCTTGGGTTGTTCTCGGCCAGGTTCACGACCTTCTCAATCGCTTCCTCCTGCTCGTCCATGTTCGTAGCTTCCCAGAACAGGATGTTCCTCATGATCTTGTTGTACTGGTTGCCGCATATCTGCTTGAGCCTCTCCGTTGATACTCCTTCCGTGTCGATGTATGCCACCTTTTTCTTCCTACCCACGTTCCTGGCCAGCTGCAGGCAGATGTTTGTCTTTCCGCTCCCCGCTTCACCGTATAATAGGGTCAGGCAACCGCTCTCAACCCCCCCTTCTAGCAGGTCGTCCAAGGACTTGCACTCTATCTTCATTTTCATTTCAATACACAATGCCGAGCACGCTATTTAACTATTCTACAAGACTGTCCCAAACGGAGTCCAGCCAGAGAGCCTACTCCAGTCCCAGCCTACTCTTAACTCCAGGAAGTTTCTCCTGAACCTTCTTCTCAACGTCCGCGAACAGGCTGTTTCCGTAAGTGTCGATCGCGACAGTCAGTGGACCGAAGTTCTCGGTCTCCACAATCCATATCGCCTCTGGCATGCCCATGTCGAACCACTCCACCCCTTTGACGTCCTTCATCCCGTTGGCAGCGAGGATCGCGGCACCACCTGTTATTGCGAGATATACACAACCGAACTTCTGCATTGCTTCCATGGTGGGCCCGGACATACCTCCTTTACCGATAATGGCTCGAACTCCAAAGTTCTCGATGAACTGTGGCTCCAGACTGTTCATCCTCGTGCTGGTGGTAGGACCCGCTGCAATAACCCTCCAGTGCTCGTTCTCTTTCTTCATTATCGGTCCGCAATGGAAAAGCGCCATGTCCTTGAAGTCCACGGGAACTTCCTTTCCCTCTTCCAGATACTCGAGCGCCCTGATGTGGACCTCGTCCCTTCCGGTGTACACGGTGCCAGAGAGGTATACGTTATCTCCCAGCTTCAGATCCCTTACGTCCTCTTCGCTCAGGGGTGTTTTGAGGTTGACGTCGGCCATTCAATCACCTCCGTGGGTGGTGTATACGACCCTTCCGTCCGGATATATCCTGCACGCCGCCCTCCTCGCGGCCCAGCACTGTACGTTCACGGCAACTGGAAGGCTGGCGGTGTGGCATGCTGCGTACTCTATGTTCACCCCTAGGAGGGTGGTCTTTCCTCCCAACCCCATCGGCCCTATGCCCACGTCATTGAGTGTTGTGTATAGTTCCTCCTCCAATTGTGCGATGTCCGCTTCCGGATGTCTCTGATCAAGAGGTCGCAACAGTGATTCCTTTCCCATTTTCAAGGCAATGTCCGCAGATCCTCCAATTCCAACTCCAAGAATGGTCGGAGGACAGGGTTTGGAACCTGCTTTCAGGAGGACGTCCAATATGAACTGTTTTATCCCCTTGATTCCCGCAGCAGGCGTAAGCATCCCCAAGGCACTCACATTCTCAGAGCCAGCACCTTTGGGCATTACACCGATCTCAAGATAATCGTTGTCCGTGAACCTGTAGTTAAAGTAGGGCATCCGTTCCCCAACGTTGTTGCCAGGGTTCTTTCTTGTAATGGGATGAACTGCGTTCGGTCTCAACGGGATGACCTTCGTCCCCTCCACGACCCCTTCCACTATCGCCTCTTGTATGTTATCCGTCTCAACTTTTCCCACGCTCACAAAGAATATGTGTACGCCTGTGTCCTGGCACATGGGGAGACTGTTCTCCTCGGCAAGAGCCACGTTGTCCAAGATTGCCTTGAGCTGGGACTTTGGTACTTCATCCTCTTCCTTATTGTAGGCATCCTCCAAAGCTTTCTTCACATCAGCTGGTAGTTGGGTAGAAGCCTTGCGGAGGAGCTCTACGGTGGTCTCCTTAATCAATTCCTTCGAAATCATGTGAATCCAAAGTGAAATCGAAAGAGCGTAATTAATCCTTTTGCGAAGGCGCTACGAAAATCCCCTTTTCGCACTTGATAATCGAAACCTCTTCACCTGAGGCTTGGAAACCTTCGGGCTTCTTGATGGTGACAGTATTCAGAGTGTCCGGGTCCATGATCTGCATCTCGCTTTCCGTCTGAGCCAAAAGAACGGCCTTGACCGGGAGGCATTCCTTTACCTTCGACCCCACGAGCTCGGAAGGGGTGAATTTCTGCAGTTTCCAATCCTCAAGATTCATGACGGACACGGTGGTTGCCGTCCTCCTCACTTGATAGAGCGTTCCCTGGTGGTTTATGACATCTCCGACCTTGTACTGCGGGAGCCGGACCAGATAAGTGACCCTGTAGAGGTCATGACCGTCCTTCATGCCTACCAGTTTCGGGGAGGACTGTTCCTGAGCGGAATGCATGGAGGCCAGTTCCTTCGAGAGATTTCTTGCAAGATTGTTCGAGCCCATGTAGAAATCCAGACCAGTGTGCATCCTCTCTTCCTTGCTGATGAACGTATCCGTGCTGGCATCCACCCTTTTGTGTACGACCTCGGTTATCCTGTCCAACTCCTCCTCGGAAAGGTCCCTCCCGTCCGCCCTCACCTGAAGTATGGCCTCGTAGTACATCGATTTCTTCCTGGTGCACGTTAGACACTGGCTTGGCTTGAGCCTGACCCTCGATTTCAGATCTTTCTCGGTCCGCAGGTCGTCCACGTACATGTCGCAGTGGACCTTGATGGAGAAGTTCATCTCGTCCTCGGGATAACACTCGACGGTGAAGCGAGAGTTGCCCACCACCTTCTCGTAGGATATTGCCACGTCCAGCACCATCTCGATCGCTCTTTCAACTGGCACCTTCATCCACTTGCTGCCGATCAGGAAGGCTCCGCACTCCTTGCACATTTCGATGTCCAACGCATCGGGCAGTTTCGCTAACTTGTGCTTCTTAAGGAAGCATTTCTCGCATACGCTTTCGTACACCTTTCCTTCGGCCCCGCATTCGACGCAGAACATCTCTCAGCCTCTTTCCACCGAATTATTGGTGAACTGGTATTTAAGATAGGACTCAGTGGGACAACAGAGTATTTATGATTTGTTCGACCTTCCACTACATGGTCGTGATAGAATGGCAATGACTCCGGAAGACCAACAAATGCTCATAGACGAGATCAACCAGATTTATGAGAACACGAGTCCATTGATAAGAGGGTTCATACCACCGCTCCCAACCCTACTGAAGAAGATACCGGCCTGCGCGTGGAAATACACCCTGGGAGAACTTATCGAGTTCTTGGAGAAGGCGCATCAGGAAGGCAAGATACCTTAGACCCTGTACATCTGGGCATGCGGAACCCCTCCGATCTTGATCACGCCCTCTTTGTCCACGAACCCGGCCTTCACTGCGACCTGGATCGTTCTCTTTCCGACCAGATTGGCGGTTGTGGCAATCTCCAGATTATTCACGAGCACTTCCTCTGTCGCAAGAAACCCATCGTAGAAGGAAGTCACCTCCAAGATCAGTTCCCCCTCTTCAAAAGACTTGCCAAGAAGTTCGGCATCGCAAGCAGCAACCAGAATCTGTGGACCCCTTCGGTAGACCTTGACGCTAATCTGGCTATCTTCGGGTGACGAGTTTGAACCTGTTCTTTCTCGGGGAGTAGATCTCCCCTTCTTCCTTCCACCGGCTGAGCCAGGATTCGACCCTGGTGGGCGGTATGCCCCTTTCTTCTGCGAGGCTGACAATGTCCTCGAGTGTTGCGCTTCCTTCATCTCCTGCCAATTCTTGTATTACATCTCTTAAGATAATAATCTGTTCCCTCTGCGACCTGCTCGTACCGGTGGCGATTATGTCTATGTCGAACCTTCCGTCCTCTCCGGCAACCTTTCTCAGCCAGTAATCCACGATTCTCACTGCTCTGTCCGCGTCATCCGTTGACACGACATTGCTCAATCTTGTCCTCGCACTCGCCTCGGAAAGCCTCACGAAGGATTCCAGCTGTCTGGGGGTTATCGGCACGGCAGCGCCTTCCACCTCCCCCTGCTTCCTTATGTTGAGGTAGTAATCCCTCAGAACATCCATCGCTTCCAGCGTCATGATGGGATAGATGCGTTTCGCGTATGCGATGTACTTCCTCAGGAATGTCGGTTCGAAATAGGGCATGTACGCGTCCGAGAACTCCACGTCCAGCTCTATCACTTCCCCTTCCTCCCTTCTTTTCTTGACCTCTCCGACTAAATGACCTTTGAGGATGTGTTCCGCCATGTTCCTGTCCCTTACTGCCTCGGGCTTGTCCAGGATGGTGAAGATGACATCAAATCTTGATAAGAGAGTGGGAGGGAGTTCTATCTGTTCATATATGTACTTGCTCTCGTCAAATCTCCCGAACTTGGGGTTCGCTGCCGCCAGGACTGAGCACCTGCATTGGAGGGTCGCCTGTATCCCGGCCTTTGAGATTGTTATGAACTGCTGTTCCATCCCAAGGTGGATGGCGCTCCTGTCCTGAGGGTTCATCTTCTCTATCTCGTCTATGCATACGATTCCCATGTCGGCAAGCACCAGGGCACCCGCTTCCAGCGTCCAACGTCCCTCACCGAACTCGTCCCGGACGGCAGCGGCGGTCAATCCCGCGGCCGTGGCTGACTTACCCGTCGCATAGACTCCTCTGGGTGCCAGCGCGCTGATGTAGGTGAGAGCCTGGCTCTTCCCGGTACCCGGATCGCCGACCATGAGAATGTGAATGTCACCCCTAATCCTCGTCCCGTCCGGCATTTCTTTTCGGACACCTCCGAACAGCTGGAGCGCCAGTGCCTCCTTCTCCATTGTCATACCATAGATCGAAGGTGAGATGGATGCGGTTATCTTCCTGAGGATGTCCACGTCCTCCGCGGCTTCCTTGATCTCTTTCGCGTCCTCGTCCGTGATGTCTATCTCCTCGAAGACCTTCTCTTCGGCCTCCACGCTGTTGATGTCCATGAAGATGTCGAAGAGTGTGGACCTGGTCCTTTGAATGGTCCTCTGGACGCTTCGCAGCGTACCGTTGAGGAATATTCTATCACCGGGAGCTATCTGGCCGGTAATGTCATCCGCCACGTAGGCGACCAGCCTTTGAGGTTCGGCTCCGCCCCTTAACCCTTCGGGCCTCTCCTGTATCTCTATCTTCTGTGTATCCAAGAAAACCGATTCCTCAGTTATCAGCTTGAACTTCGTGGAGGTGGATGCCCGCTTGCAGCCCCCTTGGTCCTCGTAGCACTCCAGGGGCTCCCTCATTCCCCTCTCCTCTTGAGGTTCTTTTATGAAAGTTCCGCATCTCACACATTGGAAGATCGCTTCGGTTAGCCTAGGCCTGACCTCGGTCGCCTTTCTCACCAGACCTTCCGTTGAGATGTATTTCCCCAAATGTTTGCTTCTCAGATCGCGCACAGCCACCCTCGCGTCCTTGGGCAAGTTCCTCATTCTGAGGTGAATCGAGACGTCATCCTGTCCCAGCGGAATCAGCCTCTTGATGGCATCCTCTCCGGTTGAGATAGCCGTGGTCGGGGAGGTCAAGAAGTACATCGCCATGTCCGTGTCGTACCTGTCCAAATCCGGGAACTCCACGTACAGACTTCTATTCTCTGGATAGCTATTGGCAATGCCGATTATCTTAGGGATGTAATTGTATTCGTCAAAGAACTCTTCCCATTTCGCGATTAAGCCTTCTACATCGAAATCGGGCACAATGATGCCTCCCCCTTTTAACCGATAATATACCGGTAATTCAGAGGTAATGCACCGACGGTTATTAGACTTTGTGCGAGGTCTAACAGCTCGATAGCCCGCAACTTCTGCAAAGGAAACATCTTGCACTACCCTCCACCTGCGACCCGCATTCGGGGCACATCAATCGTTCGAGGCATGAGGTCTTCTCAGGGTTGTTCATGCTGTCTGTTCTCATCATTTGATTCACGGTCATCTATTGGTTGTAAATGCTTATAAGGGAATATTCGGGAGGTGGGTGAAAGTACTGTTCTAGGCGGAGACAGAAACCTTTAAACGAGCCGCTCCGAATCACTGGCATGATGAGGAGAGGATTACTGATACCGTTCATTTCGATAATCTTGCTTCTTACTTCGCTTTCTCTTATACACCCTTTGGCAAGAGCTGAGACAATTCGGGACTTAGATGCCGAGGTTCCCGAAGGGGAATATCATCACTGGAATCTCAATATCAGTGCAGGAGACACGATCAGGGTAGTGTTCGAAAGCAATCACACCGTTGATCTCTTTTTCTTGAACAAGAAGGGGTTCAATGACTATGAACGGGTCGTGAGCAGGGACGAAGGAACTTTCGAGTACTACATTCAAGGGTCGGCCATGGATACCAATTCCACAGACTTCTCTTTCACTGTTCCAGATGATCAAGATTTCTATTTCATAATAGACAACACACTCATGCCGGATGGCGGTGCACAACCCGTGAGCAATGTCACATATTCAATCAAGATAACCAAGGACAGCTTTGATGTGGCCTTGTTCTGGACGATCTGCAGTGTGATGACTGGACTTGTCATGGGTTTGGTGCTTGCGATCGTTTATCTTACCGTATACAGAAAGAAGGTAGGAGTTCTGGCCGCAACAGAGCGTCCGCCCGTGAGCCAACGATCTAGTGTAGTGGAAGTGGCCATCTGCCCCGACTGCGGAGCTTACTCCAGCAGGGGAGATTTCTGCACGCAGTGCGGACGGAAGTTCCGATAGTGTTTTAACCGCGTCCACGTTACCCCCGCGACTACAATGAAGATCGGAAAGGGACATTCCCTTTCCCATGTGGAGGGTGCATCAGAGAGATGTAGTTATTCCATTCAGAGCATTAGCGGCCAAATCAGATTGAAGGTAAGATGCAAGGAGTGTGAGGGAAAGGGCAGTCTATTGGAAAGCAAATGCAGGAACGGAGTCATCGACATTCTCCTAGAGGAGCCGCTCCCCAGTTCAATCGTTCTCTCAGGCTTCGTGGAGACCCTGTACGAAGACAGCGCGATCATCCTGATCCGGAAGATGACTGACATGTTGAGGAGCATCAAGCAGTTCGGTCAAAGGAGGACGGGGAAAGATTCCGATCGATGCAAAAGGTGCAAGAAGAGTCCGAATTACATCTTCGGAAAGATTGAGAACGCCTTCCGCAGAAGCCTTCCAACGCTGAACAGAGAGATGAGGATACAATCCACGTTGTCGGTTGACAGTGGTCCGTGCAGAGACTGTGTTGAGTCCACCAGAAGTGATCTGCAGACACTCCTGGCCAGCCTGGAGGACTTGAGGTCGTTCATTCTGAGAAGCGCATTTCGGATCTCAGGAGTTCAAAGGTGAGCATACTTTGCCGAAGGTTCCCATTAGGCTCAAGAAAAGGTCCGCTCCGATAGAACCCAGGTCCCTGGTCACGGGGATGAATAGAATATTGAAGGAGAACAGCTCGGTCAGGCCATGTTTCTCGTCCTCCTGGGTTGCCGCTGTTGACCTGGATGACTCCAACTCAATCGCTGTCTATGAAGTGAACGGAGAGAAGGTCGGGCTGTACCATGTCCCGGACACGACCGAATGTCTGTATCACATCATGCCGGTGGAGTACCAGCTGCCCATCAGCCACATCAGGCTCCTGGACCTTGTTCTTTTAGACCTAATGGATCACCAACCGAAGAGCGTTTCACTCGAGAGCTTGGATCAAACGAGGTCGTACGTGAAGAGGGAGGCGGAGAGGTTGATACCCGAGCTGTCAGCAGAGCACGACATTGTTCTTGGATCCAAAAGAAAGGAGGAACTGGAGAACACGGAGAAGCTGTCCGAGATAGTTGCGAAGTACACTTCGGGTCTGGGAGTTCTGGAGACGCTGTTGAAGGATGACCATATCCAGGACGTGTACGTGGATGCACCTGCGTCCACAACTTTTGTGCATGTGACGTTGAGTGGAATAGCTGATGCAAGGATTGGGAACAGGTTGCGGACGAACATAAGGCTGGGGGAGGATGCGGCCGAATCACTTCTTTCCAAATTCCGCTTGGAGAGCGGCAGACCCTTTTCGGAATCTATGCCGGTGCTGGAACACAACCTTCCTTCCTTTGGAACGAGGGTGACGGTCGTGGGGGAGCCGCTAAGCCCGAAGGGCGTGGCAATCGCATTGAGGAGACATTCCACTCGCCCCTGGACACTATTGAAATTGATCGCGAACAAGACAATGACGGCAGAAGCCGCAGGGTTGATATCGTTTCTCATAGACGGACGTTCTACGATATTGGTTGCAGGGTCTAGGGGTGCTGGCAAGTCTTCCCTGCTGGGTGCGATGATGCTTGAGTTCCCCCTTAATCAGAGGATAATCACAATAGAGGATACACTTGAACTTCCCACCGCAACGATGCAGGAATTGGGATTCAAGGTCCAGAGCCTGTATGTTCAATCTTCTCTCGGTGGAAAGGGCCAGATGACCGCTGATGAGGCTCTACGAGTGTCCTTGAGGTTGGGCGAATCCGCACTCATATTGGGTGAGGTAAGAGGACAGGAGGCGAGAACCCTGTATGAAGCAATGCGAGCTGGGACGGCCGGCAGCTCGGTGATGGGTACATTCCATGCGGATTCGGCAAAGGCGGTCTTCGAGAGAGTTGTACACGACATGGGGATAAACGCCAAATCATTCACAGCTACGGATGTGGTGATAGTCAGCGGCCTCACGAGACCTGGCGGTACTCAAAAGGAAAGACGCAGGGTCATACAGATCGCGGAGGTTCTCAAGGACAAGGAAGGTTCTTTCAACGATCTAGTGAGGTTCGATGAGCTGGAAGATAAACTGGTTCCGGTGGAGGGGCTGCAGAATTCATCAGAAAGGATATCCAAGATCGCGAGGTCTTGGGGGATGACTGTACGGGATGCGTACGAGAACATAGAAGTAAGAAGCAAAATGAGAGAGAGGATCGTCACGACCGCTCTGGAAAAGGACAAACCGGCCCTCTTGGAAGCACCTTGGGTGATCCGTACAAATAACATCTTCAGGCAGCTTGTTGAGAAGCAACATCTGAAAGGGGTGAGCTCTGGCGAGATTCTGCAGGAATGGGAGAAGTGGTTCTTGAAGAGTGCTGGCTATGCGTGACAAGAATGTCAAACTGGAGTTTCTGGGAAAAGCACCCGAACTGGTGAGCTACATGGCCATGAGCCTGAGGCTCTCACCATCACTTACCAGGGCGATCGCATTCACCGCGAAGAACATGGAAGGTCCGATCGGTTCGGGCCTGAGGAGAATCCTTTGGAACGTATACACAAGGAAATACCATTCAGTTGAGGAATCGTTCGTAGCGTCCGCGACCGAGTGGGGAGAGTGGAATGAAGATCTGAAGAGGTCTCTGTTCACCATCAAAGGCGCCTGTTTGGAGAGTACCGAAGAAGGGCGGGAAAGGAGTCTTGACAAAGCCACCGAGATAGTGGTCACGGGGACCAAGAAGAGAATGAAGGACTTCGCCAGCTCTCTGGCCACTCCCACGACCGTCCTCTTTGCTTTGGGGATCCTGCTACCGATGATGATCGGTGCAATGCTTCCCATGCTTTCCTTGGGTAGTCTGGATCTGAGTTACGATGTGTCCGGTCCCCAGTTCTCGGAATCGGGTGGTGGTTTCAACTTGGTCGTGATTGTCCTCGCAATGGACGTTGTTTTTCCCGCTGCCACACTTCTGTACGCGATGAGCATTCTTGGAAAGAGGCCTGGGACCACTTCGCTGCCCAGGACTGATTGCAGAACCGACCAACGTAAGAGAAGAAGGCTTATGGTGCTCTTGGTTGCGATTGGATTCGCGTTGGCAACACTGGGCATCTTGACATTTGACGGTCTTGGACCCTACATCATACTTTGGAGCATGGTACTTCCAACCTCGGTATACCTTATATCCACAACATACAGAAGAAGGAAGAGAAGAGCTGAGATGCTGAAGATGGAACGAGAGTTCCCGGACGCGATCTTTCAACTGGGGAGCAGGATTTCAGAGGGTTCGCCTCCTGAGAGGGCGCTCATCGAAACTGCCGAATCGATGAAGGATGCAGGGATAGCTGACTTCTTCCGGAAGATGTACTACAGAACCATCGTCTTCGGATTGACATTAGAAGAGAACCTGTTTGGGGACAGAGGTCTCCTGACCAAATTTCCGTCCCAAACGATAAAGGCCACGATGAGGACATTCGTGGAAATGGCGAAGAAAGACTCGGTCAGTGCGGGTCAGATGCTGATCAGGACGGGAGAGTATCTCAAAGACCTGCAGAGATTGGATGAGGATACAAAGAGACAATTGCGCACATCAGTAGAGAGCATGAAGATGACCAGCCTGTTCTTCGCTCCAATTGTGATGGGGGTTACATTTTCACTGTATACGCTACTCGTTGACACCTTTTCGAATATTGGCTCGGTCGGGGACATGATGCCTCCGAACATATTCCTCATGGTGCTGGGGGTTTATGTCTTCCTGATGGCTGCGATAGCTATGTACTTCGTATCTACAATCGAGAATGGCCCCAGCAGGACGGAGAGGAGGTTTTCGATGGGTATTGGAGTGTTCGTTGCTACTACCATCTTTGCAATTTCGACCGTGGTTGGGCAGCTTACCATTGCATAGATGTACCAGCGAGGAGTAATGTATTTGTCCTCCTG
Organism: Methanomassiliicoccales archaeon; assembly: GCA_004377185.1. Taxonomy (GTDB): domain Archaea; phylum Thermoplasmatota; class Thermoplasmata; order RBG-16-68-12; family SOIM01; genus SOIM01. Next base: position 115,613 of record SOIM01000025.1, read on the forward strand.
GGACAATCAACTCTGGAATCGGGGTGCAGGAATGAATGAACAAGATTCAATGAAGGACGTATCAACAAGCGAGGTGTTGCTCACACTGTTAGACAAATCAGAAAGCTGGCTGGACCGAATGACGAAGTACGCGGGATGGACGTTCTTCTTCCTTTTCATGTTCGTATTCCTTCTCTCATTCGTACTGAGCTTTGTCATTCAAGCACTCGGTGCTCATTACTCAGTCCTCAACACGGTCGGATGGATTTCAATGGGTTTGATTTGGGCCGTTCTCATCGTGTACTGGTATATGTACTACAAAATCAAGGGCGAGAACGACGCCTGGAAAGCGCGTATCAGGGAGTTGAGGAGACGCGAGGAGGGCTTTCTGATGGGTCGGTGAGGTGCCCAAATGCCGGGAGCGCCTCGGGAATGGAGACCTGACCTGTACGTCATTGCGAGATTTCTGGAGAGGTTGTGGAGGGAGGGGAAGGCAATCATCAAGACGCGGTTGCAGACGGGGGTGCGGTTGAACTACGATGTCTTTCTCAAGTACTTGGATTGGACGGTCAAGAAGGGACTGGTTCGAGTGGAGGAGAGGGAAGGGCACGAGTATTTGGTTCTTACAAAAGAAGGGTTTGAGGCTTACAAGAGGTTGGTCGGGTGGATTAGGGATGTTTTTGGGGATGAGTTCGGTTAGGTGTTGTTTACGGTCCAGATGGTGTCAGAAGTGGCTTTTAGCCAGTAGCCGTAGCCAGCCTGAAGGATATCAGTAGGCTGCAGAGCTCTCAAGAAGTACGGTGGAGCTGCAGGATCGAATCCTTCCACCCTCGTCGCCCCTGTTTCAGCTTTCAGGTCTCCGACCGTGTAGTCTTGCTGGAAAGATGGAAATCCGACAAGGTTCCATCCCTTACTGAGATGAATAATGGTCTGAACGGGCACAATTCCCGCTACTGTGAAATTGCAGTCCTCAGTCACGTTGACCCAGAAGCCTTCGGTTTCATTCATGCTTCTCAAATCTCCTTTGTATGGCTTGAAGGTCATGTACCACTTCCAAGGTTTCCTGACATCCGTTGCGTCATAGGTCCAGGACTTGTCGAATTCAACAGTTTGGAGAACGTTCTCAATTGATTCGTTCGATTGAATCAGCGGAGCAGAAACTAGATTGGTTCCTTCTAATAATGGACGTGTGAATTTTCCCGCCTGATTCTCTGCACATGTGGTGTTGTTGCCAAAGTCCACTGCACATACTTGATAGAAGTAGTTGTTTGGATTGCCCTCGCCGGCAGTATTGTCAACGAATTCTGAGGTCCCATTTGGAAGGGAAGCTATTGGCTGATAGTCCTTTCCGTTAAAATCGAAAGTCTTGCTTCTGTAGATGTTGTACCCTATGACTGACTTCAGACCCATCCCATCATCCAACGAGAGATACCACTTTAGAGTGACGTTTTCCAGACCCCTGCCACTGATAGATGCTTGTAGCATCCTCGGTGGCCGAGGAAAAATCATTCCAATCGGTAACATCAGTGGGTATCGATCCTCCGAATCCGCGTCTATGATGTAAGGCGTGTCGCCTATACCGTCTGAATTCGGGCAGATATCTTGATTTGGTCCGCTACAATTGTCAATACCATTATAGTCGCTCCAATAGTTTCCTCCTGACGGATAACCATCGTCCCACTTGTTGGTGTCGGTATCGTCAAACGCTTGCTGCAAATTGCTTATGAAGCTATTGTGATACATCACGTTAGCATGGGATGAGAAGAAGTGAAAGCCCCATACTCTGTTGAGAAAAACGGTGTTTCCGGCGAAGGTGTTGTCATTTGATTCCCACATACGGATGCCATAATCGTTGTCTGATGCATTGTTATTCGTGATGGTGTTGTTGTTGGATCTAGTGAGGATGATACCACCATACCAGCTGTTTTGGGAGGCGGTGTTGTGAGTGACGATGTTTCTATCGGAATCGACGAAGTAGATGCCCCAGTCTCGGTTCGAGGATAGGACGTTATAGGCAATGGTATTGTTGATGCAATTTCTGACCCATATTCCATGGGAAGTTTCGAAGACAGTGTTGTTCGCTATGACATTGTCATCTGAGTAGTCGAGGACAACTCCTGTATTGGCACCTAGAGATGCATCATTGTTTTCGACGATATTAGTATTGGAGAAGCTAAGGTAGATTCCCACGCTGTGAAACCTCGCGGTGTTGTTGACTATGGTGTTGTTGTCGGAGCGAACGAGGGTGATGCAGTAGCTGGTGTTGAATCCCGTGTTGTTATTGACGGTATTGTTGTTGGAGTAGAGAATCTTGATTCCACGGCCATTGTTCGAAACGTTGTTTTCGACGATGCTGTTTCTGTTGGAATCATATAGATGAATGCCGCTCCAGACATTCATGTTAGCAACGATATCTGTGGCAGAATTATTCAAAATCGTGTTGCCGTGAGAGGAGTAGAGGTAGACACCTCCCCTGTTGTTTGAGGATGCGTTGTTGTCAGTGATGTTGACACTTGATGAGAAGACAACCTGGATTCCCATGGAGCCTTTGTTGACGTTCAGGTTTTCGACGTTCACCTGAGAACAGTTGATAAGTATCACTTGACCAGCATCTGAAGGAACCGACCCTCCCGTAACATTCTTCCATTGGTAGACAGGCTTACCGTTTACAGTGTTGGAAATATCGATAGCATGAGTGATCCAATGTGTAATAGTGTCGCCCTCTATGAATATCCCGTCTGCTATCATTTGATTGTTCTTCATTAGGATGTCTTCAGAAGTACGAAGGTAGATACCAGGCCCACGCGCGTTCGAGGAGGCGGAATTATTGATGATACTAGTTTTGTTAGAGCTGAAAAGGGAGATGCCATACACCTCGTTTGAGGATGCGGTGTTGTTGACTATGATGGTGCTGTTTGAATGGCGGAGAGCGATGCCCAGCACGTTGCCCGACGCGTTATTGTTAGCGATGAGATTGCCGTCGGAATATTCGAGAGAGAGACCTTCATTCCAGTTCAAAAACATGTCGTTGTTCTCGATTGTGTTGTTGTCCGAGTAATCGAGCAAAAGACCTATGACGTTATCGAGTATTGTGTTATCGGCGATGCTATTATTGTTTGAATGTCGAAGGATGATGCCAAGGTAGAAATTGGAGGAGACGTCATTCTTGGCGATAGTGTTGTTGTTAGAGTGGGAGAGACGCATACCGTCCCCGCGGTTGAAGGGGAGCGTATTGTTAGCTATGTAGGAATTGTCTACATGATAGAGGACGATTCCTGCGCCGTCCAAACCTCCTCCGCTGTTAGTGACAGAAAATCCTGTGAGATTCACCCAGTCAGCAGTTATGTTGACCATTACTCCGGCTCCGCCGCCATCGATTATTGTAGTGTTTCTGTCCTCTCCAGTAATGTTCAGCGTTTTGTTGACTATCACATTCTCGTAGTATGTCCCGCTGAAGACATAGATAGTATCGCCAGGAGTAGCATTGTCTATGGCACTTTGTATTGTCGTATAGTTCCCAGGACCAACTCCGCCCACGTAGAGAGTGCCAGCTCTCACACCCTCCGGTATGATTGCCCAGCCGAAATAGAGCGTACCTGCTACCACCAGAAGTGTCACAATCAGACTTGCTTTCTTCCTGTTCATCCCTGAAGCATCCTCATTACTAAAGCAATCACCAAGTTAATAATTCTTTTTCTGAAAGGCCATTGTTTGGGTCGGAAACTCATGTGTTGGTCAGAGTCCATATTGTGTCTTGAGGTACTTGAATCCAATAACCCTGTCCTGCAAGGAGAATATCAGAATCCTGCAACTTCCTCAGGAAGTACGGTGGTGCCACGGGATCGAAACCTTCAGCTCTTTCAAGTGGAATGGTTGATTTGAGGTCCCCAACTGTGTAGTTCACATCAAAAGAGGGGATTCCTATCAGATTCCAACCTGAGTGCAATTGAATATTGGTGGAGATGGGTACGATTCCTGCGACTGTTAGGTTCGATTCCTTGATGACGTTTATCCACAGGCCCATAGTATGGTTCACATATTGGAGGCTTTGAACATATGGCTTTAATCTGATGAAGGAGTTCCATTCTTGATTGAGAGAGTCAAAGGACCATGCTTTGTCAAATGAGACCGTTTGGAGGACAGTTTCTATTCGTTCATCTGACTGGATGATGGGGATGGATACTAGGTTCGTCCCTATGTCGAGCTGACGAGTGAACTTCCCAGCTTGGTCACTTGCACACTCCGTTGTGTTGTTGAGACCCACTGCGCAAAGTCGATAGAAATAGTTGTTTGGATTGCCTTCACCTGCGGAGTTGTCGACATATTGAGATGTGGCGTTTGGAAGAGAGGCGATGAGTTGGTAGTCATTTCCCTCAGCGTTGTGAGTTGTATTCCTGTAAATCTCGTAACCAGTAACGGATCTGGTTCCTGCTCCATCATCGGGAGAGGGAGTCCAGGTCAGTGTGACGTTATCCAGGGTCTGTCCACTAAGAGTGGCGCTTAGCAATATGGGCGGTCTAAAGAACCCAGGCAGTGGAGGTGCCATAAGAGGATACCTGTCCTGAGTGTCGACATCTATCACATACGGTATGTCGCCTAGGCCATCGGAGCCGGGTTGATCTTGATTTGGGCCCCAGTACAAGTCATCCCCTGTGTAGTCACTCCAGTAGTTGCCTCCTGATGGGTAACCGTTGTCCCACAGGTTAGTGCTTTCATCATCATGAGCCTGGAGAGGGTTGCTTATGAAACTGTTGTGATAGATTCTGTTATTGGTGGAGAAACGGAGGTTGGCTCCTTCCACAGCGTTCTCGAAAATCATGTTCCCAGAGACATTGTTATAATGGGAAACGAAGAAGTGTACGCCTGTCACACGGTTATGAGTAATCGAGTTGTTGGCCACAGTATTATTGGTGGCATATTCAAGAGACAGGCCATAGTAGTTGTTTGAGAGGTTGTTGTTTGTGACTCTGTTGTAGCTACAAGCGGAGTCCATCAAAAGGCCATAAATGCTACCGGCGGCGAGGTTGCCAGCAAATTCGTTATCTTTCGAGTGCGCAGAGACTACTATTCCCTGAACACCAGAGAGGGCGATATTGTTCTCAACAGTGCTGTTGGTCAAATATCCAAAGCGTAGACCGGAACCGAACGTAGAACCAACCGTGTTATTGTGTATATTGCTATTGTTACTGTGGTGGATTGTTATTCCAGATTCAAGATTCATGTAGGCAGTGTTGTCAGCAAAGCTCAAATCATCAGATTCAACGGCAAAGACGCCATTCCTATTGCCGGAGGCGTTGCTATTGAGTAAAGTCATGTTGTCTGACCACCAGGAGTGCAGACCATAGCGTTTGTTTGACGAGACGGTAATATTGTCAAGGACGATGTTCTTGGAGAGAATCAAGTAGATGCCCTCTTGATCGTTCCCAGAGGCGGTGTTGTTGACGATGGTGTTCGACGGTGAGAAACCAATTTGCATACCGACAGTGGAATTGCTCAAATCCTGATTCTCCACAATCACTTCTGTACAGTTCGCAAGTATGACCTCACCGGCACCTGATGGAACAATCCCTCCTTTCACATCCTTCCAGTAATACACGGGTTTGCCATTGACCTGGTTGGATGTATCTATTGTGTGAGTGTTCCACATGTCAAGCTTGTTGCCCGAAATGTAGACTCCGTTGTCAACCATCACATTATCCGTGAGTGTGTTGTGGGTGGAATGAACAAAGCGAATGCCATATTCTCTGCTCTCAAAGATAGAGTTGTTGGTGACCGTTATGTTGTCGGACATCCAGATATCTATGCCAGCGTATTCGTTCGAAAGGGTGTTGTTGGCAATTGTGCTGTCTCTCATATCCTCGAGGAAGACACCGAGACTATTGTCCTGCACATGGTTGTTGGCAACTAGATTATGTTTGGAGCGATAAAGAGTGATACCATAGTTGGCGTTCGAAGAGATGTTATTATTCGTGACTGTGTTGTAGTCCCCCTGGACAATTATATTGAACATTCCATCCGACACCGAGTTGCCAGAAATCGTGGATCCCTTTGAATAGTGCGCTATGACGGCATTATAGCTATCGGTTAGCTTGTTGTTCATTATTGAGGCGTTATCAGAATAGGTGAAGTAGAGAGCATTGCCATTGCTCACGAAATAATTATCTTCGATAGCGGCATTGCTGGAGTATTCGAGATAGATACCCCAACGCTGGTTCATAGACACCGTATTGTTATGAATTCGACAATTGTCAGCAGAATCGAGGTAGATACCCTTGTACTGAAGGGTAGATCCAGCATTTGTGATGTCGAAACCTGTGATGTTCACCCAATCAGCGCTAACATATACCACATCCCAAAATCCGTCACCGTCTATGATTGTCCTGTTCCTATCTTCTCCAATCAAGTTCAGGGTTTTGTTGATGGTGAGGTGTTCGTGGTACGTCCCGTTGAAGACGTAGACGGTATCACCGATGTTCGCGGCATCTATAGCAGACTGTATCGTTGTGTAATTTCCCGGACCAGGTCCGCCTACGTAGAGAATGTTTCCCCTAGCATTCTCAGGTAGAATCGTTATCATGATCGAGAGGGTGCTCACAATCACCAAAGCCATCACGAATACGCTCGCACCCCTGCTATTCATGCCCACAGCATCCTCATCAGTGAAGTTGAGTCTAAGTTTATAATGGTTTTCGTGAAAAGGCTACACATTAGATAGAACCCAAATGACATCAGACGGAACGTATACCCAATATCCCTCTCCAGCTTTGAGAACTTCAAAGCCTTGCAGGGCCTTCAGATGGTACGGCGGAGAGATGGTATCATAACCCTCCACTCTTGTTGCACCTGTTTCGGATTTCAGATCTGCGACCGTATATGTAGAATTGAAGGATGGGAAACCAATGAGGTTCCAACCCGCACTGAGGTGTATGGAGGTTGTTGATGGGACAATTCCCGCGACTGTTAGATTCGAGTCTTCTGTGAAGCTGACCCATAACCCCATTGAATGGTTAACTATCTGAAGCTCTCCGAAATATGGTTTGGACCTCGTTGCCGACTTCCATTCCGGAACAGTTGGGTCATATGCCCAAGCCCTGTTCCATTTCAATGTCTGAAGAACCGTTCCAACACTCTCATTTGACTGGACTAGCGGAATTGACACAAGAGTAGGACCTTCCGAAAGAGGACGGGTAAATTTGCCTGCTTGAGTGTAATTGCAGGATGACAGATTGAAAAGGTTGACTGAGCAAACGTAGTAGAAGCAATTGCTCGGATTGCCTTCTCCAGCCAGATTGTCGACATATATAGACGAGCCAGCAGGCACAGATGAGTGATAAGTGTATCCTGAGCCACTCGAATCAAAAGTGGTTCCCCTGTATACGTCATACCTGGCTATGTCGTTCTTTCCAGCCCCATCATCGGGAGAGAGAGCCCAAGATAGTGTGACATCTCCCAAGCCCATTCCGGTGAGGTTTGCATTGAGATTGCTCGGTGGCTGAGAAGCAGTGGCCAACATGAATCTGGCGTCCGCTACTGATGGTGCGGCTTCAAGGTTTCCAGCAGTGTCGTTCGCAATTGTGTAGAACTCATAGAACCCTTCACCGTATGGGGCAGTGAAAATGAAAGAGCCTATACTAGAATTGCCTGAGAGGGTGTCGATGAATCCCCATTCTTCCCATGCAGACCACGATGAGTTGTCGGGGCTGAATCTGGAATAGAGGGAAATATTGGCCAAACCGTGGTCATCTGTTGCCGTCCACAAGACGGCCAAAGTCGAGTTCGTTTGCCAATAGGGTGAAATCGGGTCGGCACTTGATGCCGGATCTGAGGTATCTACAACCCCGCTTCTGTAGTAGATGTCAGCATCTCCGTCTCTTCTGTCTTTCCATACAACATGAACCCTACCGTCCTTTGCAACAACGGACGGATCAGTTTGCCACGCGGTTCCAGTATCCATATTGATTCGTTGCACCGGTCCTCCAAAGAATCTGTAGTTGATGTCGATGTCTCCGTCCTCTTGGCTTTCCCAGGCCACGTGAACATCTCCCCCATCCACTGCAATGGAAGGATTACCATCAAACCATGGGTCCCATGGGGGATCGACGTTTACTTTTTCCGGAGAAGACCAATTAGTTCCGTTCAAGTATCGGTAGTAGATGTCAAAAGGTCCGTTGAAGCCATACCTCCAAGCGAAGTGGACCTTGTCGCCCTCCACTGCCATACTAGGATTGTGATTTCCGTTGGAAAGCCCAGCGCTGATGTTTTGTCTAGGTTGCCAGTCGGTTCCATTGAAGCACTTGTAGAAAACATGGGAATCAAACTCACCATACCTCTCCCACGAAACATGAATCCTACCGTTTTCCGCAATAATTGAGGGGTATCGGCTAAAGGTTGGTATGAATTCGGTTTCAGGTCCCCAACTGGTTCCGTTGAATTCTCTGTAGTAGATCAATCCTCCGGGGATGATTGCACCGGTGCCATTGACTACCCACAAAACGTGCACTTTGTCGCCGTCTACTGCGACGACGGGCGTGGGCCAGAATACCGTTTTCCGCTTGGTGCTTATCACCTGCTCAGATCCCCAGCTAGTTCCATCGAACATTCTGTACCTAACCACATAGTCTGGATCCTCCATGAAAATGCGATTGGTGTATTCCCACACGACGTGGACCCTGCTGCCATTTGCGATTACGGATGGATGTCCTTGCCCGCGTGGCGCTGTCGCGGTGCTTATCTTTGACTCAGGTTGCCAAGTGGTGCCGTCAAAATGCCTGTAGTAGATGTCGGAATCACCGCCACCAGGACCATACTCAGACCATACCACATGAATCTTGTTGCCTTCGACGGCGATCGAAGGTGATCCTTGAGCATCAGCCCCTAAGTCTGAACTCAACTCAATCTCTGGCCCCCAGGCTATGCCATCCATGACTTCGGGAATTGTGCCTGCATCCAGCGGAATGCCAGCAAATACGCTGGACAAAAGGAAGAGAATCGCCAACGAACTGCCTCGTCCAATCCTCATCCCTCACGCACCCTTCCAGTGATTGCCATCTTGCCACGGCCCAATCGTTGTTCTGTAAAAGTGATGACCCCTATTAAGAGTTTCTGTCAGGCTACGCCTTCTTTGTATTTCAACTGCAAGCGGAGTCTGGTTCATCCGTTTGTTAGAAAACTAGTCTTACAATTCAACATACCGCTCCACCTAGCCCTTAAATAACTCACCGCCGATTCCCCTCCCAATGCCTGAGATAGTTCTCGTCGGGGATGTCCACGAAGGCATGAACTTCGGCTTCAAGATCGACCCAGAGACGGGCATATCCGAGAGGGCGATGGACCTCCACAGAAACTTCTCGTTGGCAGCAAAATATGCGATAGAAAGAGAATCACCTCTGTTCATAATCCTTGGAGATCTGTTCGACAGAACCCATGTTTCACCTGCTTTCAGAGAGCTTGTAAGGAAGGATGTCGTCGAGCCACTTCAAGAGAAGAACATAGAGATCTGGATTCTAGCGGGAAACCATGACCAACCGAGAAGCGCGGCAAGAAGTACTTCCCTAGATGACTTCCGGGGCTATCCCAACGTACAGGTGTTCCGAGACCCAACAACCCGCACTGTTGAAATCAATTCCAAGAAAGTAGGCTTCCTCATCATACCCTACCTCCACCCAGAGCAGATCGTACAGAGGGTCAAGGAAAAACTCGGTGAGGATGTCCCGCGGGAGCAGATGTACGAGGTTGCAAGAAGAATGTGGAAGAACTGGATGGCCAGCAAGGCCAAAGAGCTGGAGGCGGACTTCAAGATCCTCTTAGGTCATTTCTATGTAGAAGGAGCAAAGATCAGCAGCACCACACACATGGAGATACTCCCGGATGAGTTCGCGTTCGTGAAGGAAATGATCCCCAATGAGATCGACATCACCGTCTTCGGACACATCCACCTTCACCAGGTCCTTTCCAAAGACCCCCTGATGATCTATACAGGCGCTCCGGAGAGGATAGACTGGGGCGAGAGGGAGGACGACAAGGGTTTCGTTTCGATTGACACGTTCACAAAGAAATGGGATTTCATCAAGCTGGATGCAAGACCGATGATCAGGATCGCAGTGGACGTGACGGATTCAGAGAACCCAACGCAGGACGTTCTGGACATGATCCCCTCCGACATCAAGGAGGCAATGATCCGCCTGGAGATAACCACGAAAGAGGGAGTGAGGGCGAGGATAGACGAGAACGCGGTCTCTCAGAAACTAAAGGATTGCTTCTACTATGGAGTGAGCTGGAAGGAGGAGAAGACCGAGAAGATCGGTCTGGTCGAATTCACCCTGGACCCCCTGCAGCTCTTCCGGGACTTCGTGAGCTTGAACTATGACGACCATCCGAGAAAGGATGAGATCTTGGACGAGGGAGAGGACATTCTCAGGGAGGTCCTGGGATGAGGCCGTTGGAGACCTTTGGGGAGGATGAGGTCCTTCCAGAGGTCGCTATCGATACCAGCGAGGGATTCATCATAGAGGAGCTGGAGATGAACGGCTTCATGCGGTATGTGGACAAGACGGTCCCGCCACTGACGTTCCCGGAGAAGTTCACGGTCATAACAGGTAAGACCGGCTCGGGAAAGACTTCCATACTGGATGCGATCACGTTCGCACTGTACAAGCGGTCATCAAGAACGGATATTTCTGGAATAAAGATAACCGATATTTGCAGAAAGGGTGGGCAGGTAAGGCTCGTTTTCCAGCAGGGAGGCAATAGATTCGAAGTAAGGAGAGGAGTATCCTCCAACAGCTCCACCTATCTTGAACTTTCAAAGAACGGCTCACCCATAGGAGGTAAGATACCCGAGCTGGAAGCGATCATAAAGGACATCATCGGTCTGGACTATGACGGATTCAGGAACTCCACCTTCGTCCGGCAGGAGGAGATGAAAGAGCTTGGAGCAGAAAGTGGTTCAAAAAGATTGGAAATCTTCCAGAAGCTTTTCCGGCTTGAGACGTTTGAGAAGGCACAAGAGGTTGCGAAGAAAAAGTACAACACCGCGAGAAGAGAGATAGAGAGCTCCGAGAGGGAGATGCTTGTCCGAAGAGAGGGGGTTGCCAGGCTTCCTGACTTCAAGAAGGAGTTGGAAGAGAAGAGAGATAAGTTCATCTTCGGGAAGGAGAAACTGGACAACGTCAAGAAAGAGCTGTTGGTGGCTGATGAGAAACTCAAGATATCCGAGAGCAAGCATGAGGAGTATCTGCGTCTTGTGAGTGAGATCGGTACGAAGAAAAGAACGATTGATGACATAGTTCAGAAGATCGGAAGAAAGGAATCGGAGAGCAAGGAATCGATCGAGTTGAAGAAAAGAGTAAAGGAACTGGAGAAGGACGCGAAGAGCTACGACAAGCTTGTGGGCGAGAGAGAGAATCTCACAAAACTGGAGCAGAAGAGCGATTCGCTGAAGAAGCAGTTGGAACTCCGCACCAAGGAGAAGGAGAGGATCGATCAGGAATTCCGAGAGAAGGTTGCATCAATCAACAAGCGGGTGACAGAATACAATGAGAGAATCTTATCCCTGTCCACGGACGTAAATGCGGAAGAGGCTTTCAATTTTCTGAGGACAGAGGGTTCACTTACAGAAAGGATTGACAGAATCAAGAAAGAGATCGAGTGGCTCAAGGATGACAGGAAGCTCGTGGAGGAGATAAGGGCTGAAGGCACAGATGCACGAAAAGAGCTCGAAGTGGTCAGCGACAAAGTCTCAAAGATCAGCGTGGACTCCTTCACACTCTCAGAGATAGAGAAGTACATTTCCGAGCTTAGCAAGGACGTACAGGAAGAGAAGAAGAGGCACGATTCTTCGGTCAGCAAGATCGACGAAGAACTGGAGAGATTGGCAAAGGAAATCGAAGAGGCTGGTTTTGATGAGAAGAAGGAGAAGAGGTTGGAAGAGATAGTCTCTCAGATCGAGGACCTGAAGGACAAGAAAGAGATGCTGGAAGAGGCACGAGAGCGGCTGGAGAAGATTGGAGATGTCTCAAAACTGCTAGAGGATTTTAATTCTCAGAAGAAGAAGGAAGAGAAAACCCTGAAAGACCTGGAAGAGCAAGAGAAGGAAAAGAAGGTCGCGGACGAGAAGTATGCGAAGCACAAAGAGAAGTTGGAAGAACTTAGGAAAAGGGAGAGAGAACTGGACAGGTCGATTCACGGACTGAACATCCAGATCGAACAGTTGCAGGAGAGGATTACGGAGTTAGAGAAGGGTGCAGAGAGACTGAAGGAAGTTGAGGAAGATACTGAAGAACTGCGGTCAAAGAGCGAGGTGTACTCACTTCTGAAGGACAACATCCTGCACAGAAAAGGCGTGGTGATGTACGCGATCAATCAGTTGCTTCCGACGCTGGAGATCGAGACCTCCCAGAACTTGTCCGAACTGACGGATGGTAGGTTCAGCCGGGTTCAGTTGAGAACTCATGAGGAAGAGCGCGGATATGGTGTCAAGATAGAAGTGGAAGGCCCGGACGGAAAATGGCATGACGTAGCCGAGTTCAGCGGGGGAGAGAGGACCCAGATAAATGCCGCGTTGAGATTTGCTATTGCAAAAGAGCTGGCGAGCATGCCGCAGGTGGGCAGGACATACGGAAGGATGAAAACGCTGTTCATAGACGAGGGGGATTTAGGTTCACTAGATACTGAAACAAATAGAGATCTTTTCGTACAGAAGCTGTTCAACATGGGAGAGTTCTTTGACAAGATCATTCTGATAACTCATTTGGTGGAGGTTGCTGAGAGGTTCCCCGGGCAGATAAGGATCGTCATGACGCCTGAGCAGGAGTCCAGGATTGAGGTTGTCAGGTAGTACAGCAAAGAAGTGGTCATAGCTTCTTGACTCTATCCTCTATCATTTCCTTCAGCTTCTCGTAGGAAGGAGGCGGACCAGTTTCTATCTCCTCACCATCTACGAAAAGGGCATCAGAGATCCCCCACTCCAACAGAACCTCCCTATCAGAGGTGCCGATTTCTTGGAAAACTACCTTATCCCCGAACTCGGCGGCTGCTCTCTTCACCCTCTCATACACGAGGTTCATGGCAGGGCACCACCCGTTCACGAAGACGGTCACAGACACTTTGCCAGGTGTAGTTCCCGGTCTTTTCTTTTCCTTGATCCATCTGGGAGGGTTCGCATCCTCGACAAAGGGTTTCCACAGCAGAATCGATATTCCCTTCTCATCCACCTTGGTGTATCCATGTTTCTCGAACCACTGGGCGCTCATCCAGAATGGCATTGAGATGCCCCAGGCGGCAATCCCCTTCACACCGATTTCCTTTGCATCGTCCTCGGCCGCCTTCAGCAGAGCCTTGCCCATGCCTTTTTTCTGGAAGTCTCCTCTCCCGTCCTCGTACCCATGAACCCAGATACAGTCAATGAAGTACAGGTCCTTCCCTTCCGCGGAAGAGTGGCCTATCGGGACGTACTGGATCATCCCCCCGACTACCCCGTCATCATCCAACGCGAGCTTCACCCGGAGACCTTTGTCCTTCATCTTGTTGTACCAGATCTCCTTACGGTCACCCGCTTCTTTCATTTCCTCTGACCAATCTTCCAGACATACCAGATACAGTGGGACATGCTCGTCCTTAAGGTCTATCACTTGCATTTTGCTCGGCCTCCAGACTTGTAGAGGTTATGCACGCCTTAAGCCCTTGCCCAAGAGGTAGGTGAAACTGCTCTTCCATGAAAGGTGTTCTTATTTTCACTCACCTCCCCCCTTTTGATTTATATAGAAGGTTTGACAGAAGCTTCCCGCAGAACAACAGGATGCAACTTACATGATACCGAGTCTGAGTGGAGGGAACGACAGGCCCAACAACCTCGCAATTAGTGATGGGATTAGGTCCCAGCTAAAGGACATATTCCACTTCAGGAACGAATACGTAATCAACTTCGATGCAATCAACTTCAAAGGGTTTGGACCAACGGAAGATGCTATGGACATGGTTGCCATCGATGGGTCTTACACATTCCTTCTGAACGTGTCCAGCATGTGGTTGGGCATTGTCCGGGCCGGCTATCTGAGATACTCCTTCAAAGACAACGGCTACCAGCTTGTTGATTCTGAATTGATCGATGTACCGGTTACGATTTCGACATGGAAAGGAATCGTGGAGACGCAGAGCGAAAAACATAGAATCATCTACAAAGCGAAAGAGGGCTCGAGCAGCGCACACAAGGAGATGATGAACGAGTTCAGATACTGCGTAGAGGGTGAGGTTGCTCTCTCCGCCTGTAAGAAACACAGGAACTGTATAATCGCAATAGACGGTGCTCTGGTTTCCTACAATCAAGAACTGGACTGGATGAAGAGCCTAGTCAATGAATGCAACAAGAATGGAAACATCCTCATAGGTGTCTCAAAGGACTCCCATACTCACGCTTTCAACAACCCGAGGAGGGACGAGGAGATATTCAAGATCGAGAATGGCATTGCGTTCGTACGGGTACCTGAGTTCTTCGAAAGGAATCACCGTGGCACATTGTACGGAAGCATTTACTTCGTGAAGTTCCACAGGGATGCGCCCAAATGGTTCAGGGTTGATATTGGTACTTTCAAAGAGGACCCAAGCTTCGTTCTTTCGAATGTAGCAGTCTATTCCAACTCTGGCCTTTGTCTGGGTTATCCCTACCCTCTACTGGAAGCGCACAGGTTCGCGGTAACGGTGAGGCAGTTCAAGGACGTGTACGAGGACATGATGTTCAAGATCGCGCACGATTGTGGATTCCCTGCACATGACATTCTGGAAGGTCTCACGCACACCGAAGGCGACAGGAAAGGCGCCTATCATGAGTACATAGACAAAGTGAGTCGTGATCTGAGATGAGAGCAAAGATAGGAGAGATAGTATCCGCGTCCGTATCGGGAGGTCTGGCTGCCAAGCTGGAGCTGGACAACCCGGAGGATCTGAGGATCGGCTACCCCGTGATCGTTGAGGGTAAGACGTACGACTTCTACTGCATCGTGGAGGACGTTATGAACCAGAATGTGGATATCGCTGAGAGGCTGGCAGGCTCAGCACTGAGAGATTCCATTGTTCCCTCGGGCACTACGCACGAAGGCTACGGTGGGAGGATATTCTATTCCAAGGCGGTTCTGAGACCAATCCAACTGATAGACAAAGAGACGAACGAGCTTTCCGAGCCACAGACGATACCTCCGTATTTCGCGGAAGCTAGGCATGCTACGAGAGAAGACGTCGAACGCATCTACGAGATAAACAAGCACTCCGCCCCGGTCGGTTCGATAAGAGGCGTGGAGGAGTTCATGGTCCATCTTGACTTCGAGAAACTGACCGAGAAGCCTTTCGGGATATTCGGAAGGACGGGGATGGGGAAGAGCATACTGAACAAATTGGTGTGCGTGGGAATTCTCGCAAAGAGAGTGGGTTCGGTACTGATATTCGATATGCACGGTGAGTACGGGATCTACTCAAGAGGGGACAATACAGAGGGTCTGAAATACTACTTCCCGGAGAGGGTTGAGGTGTTCTCGCTCGATCCAAAGAACACGGAATCAAGACCGTTCATCATTAACCCCAGGGACATAAGGCCGGAGGATCTGATCGTCTCGATGAGAGATCTGAACCAAAACATGCGGGATGCGATCTATGAAATAGATAGGACAAGGGCCGGCACGGACTTGGTGAGGGCAATAAGAGATATGGACCCTGGTGTGTGTGACGAGGGTAAGATCCACCTGTCAGTCCTGAACGCGGTCAAGAGGAGAATAGGCAGATTGAACAGGTTCACTTTCGTCAGAGGAGGGAAGGACACCTTCAAGCAGATGGTCGAGCTGATAAAGGACGGAAAATCGATCGTACTGGACTTCGGGGATTACGGCACGGACCAGATGGTCTACCTCTTTGTCGCCAACATACTTGCGAGACGATTGTTCAATCTGTACGTTGAGAAGAATGGAGAATCCCCAAGGCTGATCGTCTTTCTGGAAGAGGCGCATAAGTTCCTGGAACCGGATATCGCTTCATACACGATCTTCAACAGGCTGGCCAGGGAGACGAGGAAGTTCAATCTCATTCTGGCATTGATAGACCAGAGACCTTCGAGGATTGATGATGAGGTCAGAAGTCAGTTGGCGAACAGGCTGGTGATGTCTCTGAAGGAACCTTCGGACATTTCCTCTTCGCTGGCGGGCGTGCCGGACAGGTCAATGTGGGAAATGATAATTGGGACCGTTCCGGCCAGAACGGTCGCGGTCATGGGGGACGCCATCAGGATACCAACCGTGATCAACATCATGACCTACACCCCGGAGAACGTGAGGACCCACATAATCGGGGAAGGGACGGGAATATCGAACGATAAGATAGACAGGATTGCGAAACAGTCAACAACGGTGCTTGATTTCTAACCTATCTTCACATAATCGAGGACCTGCATTGCGACCTTCTCATCATCAAGAGAGAATATGAAATCCTCCTTTGTGCGTACGGGTCTGGCCCTGACGATGCGTGCCGCTCTCTTCGCACCTATTCCGGGAATTGAGGCCAGGGCTCCAAGGGTTGCTTTGTTTATGTCAAGGGGATGCTCGATTCCAGTTACGCTTCGATACCCATGGTCAAGAACAATGACATCCACAAACTGGTTCAGGTCCCTCTCGTATGGCATCCCGACCAGTATCGGGTAGGAGCCGATCTGCCTGCCAAAGGTCTTTTTTCCTTTCTTCAGTTCTAGATACACTTGCTTCATCACGGTATTTCTTGGGACAATCTTCTCAAGCATTGATCTATCGATTTCCTCTCTCACTCTTTTCTTGAATGCGCGGAATTCCTTGTAATGTCTTCTCACTGGAAAGCTTCCCCTGACCTCCAGGACCTGCCTGATGTTTATTCTTCTCAAGAGTAAGCCAGAATCCAAAACATCCTTCAAGAATCGGCAGTTCAGTTGGAACGTTTCCTTCGTTTCGCCTTTCAAACCGGAGATGAAATTGATCCCGGGCAGAACATACGGAAGGCCCGTGGGGCCCCTTCTTGCACCAACTGAATTGATGATCTCGATCGCTCTTATCACCTCCTCTGGCCGGGCATTCAGGTTGTTCTTCTCCATTACGTTCGGGTCAGCACTTTCCATACCAAGAGAGAGAACGTTCCCGCTTGTACAGTATTTCACAAGCAACTTCAGGACTTCTTTCGCTTTGCTCGGATGTGCGGCGATCACGGACGGGTCCGCGTTGTCGGTGTGCAGAACTCTCAGATCTGGTGCGACCTTTCGGATTCCTTTCAACAGCTCCTCGATATAGGCGGGATTAGGTTCCGGCCTCTCAGTTTCTCCTATTCCGTACGCGTTGTAGCAAAACAGGCAGGCCTGCCCACCAAGCCTGAAGTTCGTCACTCCGATCCTGGTGAGTGTTCCCACCTCTTCGATAACATCCTCATTGTCACGATAATACGGCTCACCGTACATCGGTTCAATGCAGAACGAACAGCCTCCGGTGAAGTACCTGGCACAACCCCTGGACATATCGATTTCAGCAATCAGTGGTTGAGGAAAATCGGGGTGTTTTGAGGAGACCTTTGCTCCTTTCACTGCCCACCTGGCCCACTCTTCCGATTCCCGGTTCCTGTCCGAGAACTGTCCAGATTCCAGGAAATCAGAGACGCAGGCATCCAAATCCTTCTTTGCCAGATAATCGTACATCTTCTCAAATCGCCCGTCATGAAAACCAAATCTGACCAGCGGACCTCCGAGCACCTTGGTCCCATCGAAACCTTCTGCAACGAACGCGATCTCCCTGTTCGAGATGGGCATTCCTCTCAGGTATTTTCCAGGCACAAGAGCGCCAGCGATCAGAACCAGCAAACCGCCTTCGATTCTTTTTCCCTTCCTGAGCTCATCAATCGTGAGGTAGTCATACTCGTGCCCCGAATCCTCGACCGCACCAGCGATATATCTGGGATAGGGGGAAATGTAGGGAGGAACACCTAGACAGGAAGGCTCGTCCACATACCCGTCCAGAATGGCCACACGCATTGCCCGAATGATTCAGCAACCTCCATAAAAACTATTCTGCCCGCTCTCATCAATAACGGCACGAAAAAGCTTATCAGAAAGATGCGAACTCACTATCTCATGGATGGTATTTCAGGTACCATTATCATCATCCTGGGTATAGTGCTCACAATCCTCGGCCTTGTCCTGGGCTTCTTCGGATGGAGGGTCTGGCCGTCCATGATGGCGCTCCTGGGGGCGCTCATAGGAGGCTTGCTCGGTTATATCATCGGAATCAACTTATTCAACGAGTGGTACATCGCCCTGATCCTGAGCATAATCCTGTCGGTAATCTTCAGCATGATATTCGGTTATCTTGTGGAGATGGGACTGGCCTTCATTCTGGGGTTGATGGGTTTTGTACCCATCTATTTGTCGGTCGGGGGGACCACTGGCATAGTCCTTGGTGCCATCGTTCTGGCCATCATCTTCGCAGTCGCGTACTACTTCATAGAGGAGGTCATCAGCCTCGCGACCGCCTTGATAGGTGGTGTGATGATCGCCGGTGGGCTGTGGCTTTTGGGTGCGGCCCCGGGACTTTACATCGGAATCGGGCTCCTGGTCTTTATACTGGGCGCGGTGTTCCAGCTTTTTACGCTCAGAAAGCATCGGATGCCGAGCCAGCGTATGCCAAGCTACTGATTCCGGGAATGTTTTAATAGAATCGTTCGGATTCGAGAAGCATGATCCGCGTGGGCTGCTGCGGATGGACGTACAAGGACTGGATCGGACCTTTCTACCCGGAGAACATGAGAGGCCAGAGGGGGAAATGGCTGGAGTACTACGGAGAGTTCTTTCCGACTGTTGAGATTGACAGCACATATTACTCTGTCCCAGGAGAGAGGACGGTCGCGGCCTGGATCGCGAAGGGGCACAGGATTGGCGACTTCAATTTCTCGCTGAAGATGCACCGGGACGTGACCCACTCGAAAATCCTGCAGGACGCGGAAGAGGCGGCCAGGAAGGCGGTCGAGTTCGAGAATGGAGTGATCACACCTCTTGCGGAGAACAATCTTCTGGGTTCGGTTCTGGTCCAACTATCACCAAGGTTCAAAAGGCACGGCCCGCCTGTGGACGATAACATCGAGACGCTGAGGGTTCTTCTGGATGCTTTGAAGGTGGATGAGTACGATTATGTTGTGGAGTTCAGGCACAGATCGTGGCTGGACGAGGAGGGAAAGGAGTACTCAGAGGATCTGGCGGAGATGCTGAGAGAGAGGAACGTAGCGGTCTGCATCATCGACAGCCCTTATTTCCCGAGGACAAAAGAAGCCACTGCCGACCATTCCTACGTACGGTTCCACGGACGCAACTTCGACATCTGGTGGAAGAAGGAGAAGGACGTAGCTGACCACAGGATCAACAGGTATGATTATCTCTATTCGGGCGAGGAACTGGACAGATGGGTCCCTAAGCTGAAGGATATGGACTCCCGATCCGAGAAAACGAGAGTGTATTTCAACAACCACGGCAAGGCAAAGGCGGCAAAGAACGGTTTCTATCTGATGGACGAGCTGGGGGTACCTCACAAGAAGAAGGAGATACATATCAGAGAGCAGTACACCCTGGAGAGTTTCTAGAGGCTTCTCACTTCTCCTTCCAACGCATCAGTTTGCTGGCAGCAATGTAGAATATTATTCCCAGAACCAGCACGACTGCGAGATTTATCAGCGCGCCAACCTCATTCCCGTATATCATGGTGCTCCGCATGCCCTCGCTCATGTAGGTGAGCGGAAGAACCATCGCAATCCCCTGCAGGAAGTCTGGCATCATCTCAAGGGGGAAGAAGGTTCCGGAGAGGAACATCATCGGGAAACCTATCGCGTTCGCGATTGCCGATGCGGACTCGCTGTCCTTGGCCAGATTCCCGATCAGCATCCCCATGGAAACGAAGAGAAGGACGCCGCAGAGGATGATGGCTATTCCGGACGCGGTGATGGCCACGCGAACTCCGAAGAGAGCGATGCTCACGAGGAACATGAGGGCGATGGAAGCGGAAAGGATGATCACATACCAAAGGAACTTGGCCAGCACCCATTCCCACTTCGCCAAAGGTGTGGTGCCGAGCAGTTTGAAGTATCCCCTGGTACGGTATTCCGCGGAGGTGACAGATTGAGCGAACAAAGCGTTCGTCATGATCGTGAAGGCTATCATCCCCGGAAGGAAGAAATCGATGTATTGGTAACCGCCAGCGACGATGTCCTCGGTATCCATGCCCACCACTGGATAGGCACCAGGAAAAATATCGTAGTTCTTGATCTTGGCTGCCGCGCTGACCGAGCCGAGGGCAACGTTGTACGTGGTCCGGGAGGGGTCTCCATACAATGTCACATTAACGGGAATCGGTTCGGGGTCGCCGGTGCTGCTGTTTGTGTTGCTGACCGACGCACCGAAACCCTCTGGGATGAGGAGAGCTAGGGGCAGAGAGTTCTCTTTTATGTAATCTTCCAGGTCCACCGAAGTGGGAATCATTGATATCTTCAGGGTGCCAGTTTGGTTCAAGATTCCCAAGAATTCGATGCTCTCAGGAGTGCCGTCCAGGTCCTGAACAGGAAGGGAGACCTCCACAGACTCGGTCTGACTGAAAACGGACCCGAACACCAGAATCAGTATGAGGGGGAATACGAGAGCGAAGAAGGCACCAACGGGGCTACGGATGTACTGGAGACCAAAGGCTTTCAGATCCGAAAGTATCCGGCTCATTGTTTCAGCACCCCCCCTTCCATCTTGCTGCCCACAAGGTTGAGGAATGCCTCCTCCAGGGTAGGCTCAATGGTTATCAAATCCTTGAACGGCACGTCACTGGCATCCAAACGGCGGATTGCCTCCCTCACTGAATCCCCTGGGGCAAGGTCCACTTTCAAATCGCCTTTGACTTGCTCGACCTTGAAACCCAGAGCTTGCGTCCTGGACAACGCCTCTTCACCGCATCCTCGCAAGAGGATTGAGATTCCACCACCGAACTTGTCCATAAGTTCCTCAGGTGAACCTCGGGCGATTATCTTTCCCAAATGCATAACGGCAACATCGTCGGCCAGTCTCTCGGCCTCTTCAAGATAGTGGGTGGTGAGAAGTATCGTCCTGCCCTCATCGCGCAATCCTTCGAGAAGCTTCCAGAGGCTCCTCCTTGCCTGCGGGTCGAGACCGGTCGTAGGTTCATCCAAGAAAAGCAGTTCAGCGTCCCCGACAAGGGCCAAGGCTATTCCCAACCTCCTCTTTTCCCCGCCGGAGAGCTTCATCGATAACGATTTCGCTCGATTGTCCAGACCGACCGTCTTCAGCAGATTGGTGACCTGTTCATCGGTCATCTTTTTCCCGAACAGGCCTGCGAAATAGCTAATCGTTTCCGGGGGCTTCAGCCTGTCAAAAGGTTCGAATTCCTGCGGGAGCACGCCCACTCGGTGCCGAATCGAAGCGTAGTCCTTGTTCACGTCTACGCCAAAGATTCGAATGTCTCCAGACGTAGGTGTGCGCAGACCCTCCATCATCTCCACGGTCGTGGTCTTCCCCGCTCCGTTCGGTCCCAGGAGGGAGAAGATCTCCCCACGCTTCACTTCGAAGCTCACATGGTCTGCGGCTACGATGTCGCCCTCGTACACCTTGGTGAGTTCCTTTACGACTATGATAGGGTCGTTTGGCATGCCGATTCCCCTCGACGAGGAAAAGGTGTCGATGTATTTCAGAATAACCATACTATGGGTGAGTTCGAGGGAGGAGCACCCCTTCTAGTACTCCACCAACTTCAACCCAGTTGCCTTCTCGATGACCTCAAAATGGGCTTTGTTCCTTGTTACCACACCATCACAACCTTTGTTGAGAGCGATCGCCGCCGTTATTGCGTCCGGCCCCACGATCTTCCCCTTTCTCTTGAGCGTACCGCAAATCTCGGCCGCCTTTGTTGCATCTTCCAAGTCAAAAGGAAGTATCTGGATTGGTACGAGAGCCCTCTCAAGCTTGTCAATAATCTTTCTGCCTGCGGACCTGTTCCTAATCACGTAAGCACCAGAGAAGGCTTCGAAAACGTTGTAGAGAGTTGTGGCCAGGGCGTCTCTTCTCTCAAGTTCTTTTGTTATCTTGGCGATGCTTTCCGGGTCCCTGATCAGTTCTATGAGGTAGGTCGTATCTAGGCATTTCATGTTCTTAGCTCAAACGTTTGTCAACTGTTTCCCTCAGTTCCGAGATCGCACGGGCGTACTCTTCGTTCCCTCTCAGCTCAGGATACAGAGGGAGGATTTGTGAGAGTTTTGCCTTTGTCTTGACGAGTCTCAGAATCGTATCCGAGAAGCTTTCTCCCCACAATTTCAGCTTCTTGAGCGTGTTGTACGCGTCTTCCGAGAGTGAGATTGTTTTTGTCATATCTGTGCACAAGCATAGGCGCACAGAGTTGTATAGGTTTTGACTACCTGTACGTCGCTTTTTTTCCGTTTCTGTGTATGTGCATAGGTGCACAGAAGAGCATCGATTGTTCGGTTTCTGTGT
>SOIM01000007.1 GCA_004377185.1 Methanomassiliicoccales archaeon
CGGAGAAGAAGAGCTAGAAAGGCACTCAAACGCGTGGCAAGAAGACCTGCATTCATTGAGACGAGTAAGATCGAGGATCGATCGAGAGTCCGAGAAGAGACTCCAAAGAGGGATATCATTGTGTCAAAGTCTGAAACCGAAGTCACCTACAATGAGAATGAGGGTAGCCAACCCTCACCCGAGAATAGAATCATCAAGACCTCGAGCCTGCGTCGCTTTGCTTCAGAAAAACTTCCTTCATCATCCGTTCTTCGAGAGGTTCTCATGGCGGAGAATGAGAAGCTTACAGCTGAGGAATTTCTTGCAAAGCTAGATATCTGGCTTCACCTTTTCAAGAGGGATATCGGAGGATGACTTTGTTGTTAGGGAGAGCCGTCACGAATTCCCATCCTTCAGTGACATATCTTTCGATTTGATCCATCCCTACGACCTTCTGATGATTGTTGTTTGGATTGGCCCCGACCAGACGGTTCCTGATGATGTCTCTCAGTTCCTCATCTGAGATGTTGCAGAGCGAGTCCTTCTCTATCTCCTCCTCAGTGAACCCGGACATGCGCAACAGCTCTGTGCGGAATACTCGCTTCAGCTCTTCCTCTTTGGGAAGTTCGGGGACCTTTGTCTGCAGGAATTCCTGGCTCCTACTGTAGGCTTCCCTCATGTCCTCAACGACCTGAGCAGGCAGTTTGGCCTTGTTAGTGGTGTACCTATGCTCAATGTCTCCCACATGCCCCATCCAAAAAGTTCGGTAATCACGGAGGACACAACCTTTCGACTCTGCAAGCATGAGCTGTGTGTCGAAATAGGACCGGAGAACGTAGGGCCGCCATTGAAAGCCAGATTTCCTTAAGGCTCCCCTAATCGCGTGTGAGACTTTGGTCGTTGATATGAAAGGCTTCCTGGCAGTTTTTGGCGTGAGAATGGGAGAATCCATCTTCATCTTCTCTCCATTGCGGAGTCTCTCCTCAAGGTAATCCTTCAGATATTCGCAACCCTCTTCGGACAGGAATGAGAAGTACCTCTGTCCAGCCTTGCTCAGTTCATGCCTGACCACGACTATGGTCGGTGTCTTTTCGAAAGCAATCGAATCGCCCTTTACCTTCATCTCAGGAAGATCACCAACGACAAGTCCATCGTCTCCTGTGTAGCTGCCCAGTGTCTGTATCCTCAATCCTGAATGTGCCACCAGAGCACACATGACCCTGGTCTTCTTGTCTCCAGAAAGAAAGATCCCTTTGAGTTCCTGAGGAGTTGGCACTCTCTCGTCCTTCAATGTAGGATGAATCCCAGAGTCTCTGACCTTGATCTTCTTCTGTATGACCTTGTCGTTGTGGCCAAGCCAGGATCTGAGTGCCTTCAGTATCGACGTTATGTATGAACCTGTCAGTTCCTTGTCCTCCAACTCGGTCACGTAGTCCAAAAGAACCTTGTAGAGTTCCTTCTTCGATTTTGCAGCGAACTTTCTTGGCGTAAGCTCGTGGCCTCTGCAGAAGTTACCCAATCGACGCAAATAGACATCAGCAGTCACGATGGAACCTCTTGCTACGTTGTCATACCAGCGCTTGACCTCTTTGTCTTCGAGTAGCGGCTTATAGGCAGTTCCTCTTCCCTTCCGCTTCGTCATGATGAGACTATCAGTTAACCCCAATATAATGGTTTCGTACCGCAATTAGTACGGGCCTGAAGGGATTCGAACCCTTGACCTATCGGTTAAGAGCCGATCGCTCAAC
>SOIM01000055.1 GCA_004377185.1 Methanomassiliicoccales archaeon
CCATCTCTCCTGTGGCATTCAGGACACTGTTGCACATCAGTCCTCGGAGGAAGTCTTGGGAAGAGCATGAACTCATAATTGCAGGGTTTGCAATAGTATTGCTGAAGTTCCCCAGCCGTAGGGGAATTGTGTTTTCCATACTTGATCACATTCATTCTGTCATTGCATCTTGGACAAGAGGGCATGTTCGCCTTCTTCTGAAGATACTTCTGAACGACTGGATTGCATGACGAGTCGTCGAAAGACAGTCCATCTCTGTAGCTATCAACCCTCTTGTCGTAGTATCTGTTGGTCACTCCGAGTTGTGACCTCTCCTTCAGCCTATCCTGTACTTCGTTGAACTGTTCGTCGCTGACAATCCTCACCTCCTCGTGTTTCGTGACTATGTCCTTGTAGATGTACTCCCCCAGATACACCCTGTTCGTGAGAATCCTCTTCACAGTCGACAATCTCCACTTCTCTGAGAATCTCGGCTTGAAACCGTTCTCGTTCATGTGTCTCTTGACCGCACAGAGAGTCCCGAGATCCAGATACTTGTCGTACACTTCTTTCACCGCTTCGCTCTCCAGGGCATTCTTCTCCAGGTGCCCTGTGTCAAGATTGTAGTCGTACCCATATGGCGGAGTTGACCCTTTGTAGAACCCCCTCTTCAGCCTCGTTCTCATCCCCATCTTTGAGCGCATGATAAACACCCTCCTCTCCATGGTCGAGACGAGTCCCAGAATGCCGACTATGAACTCATTGTACGGAGAACCATCGTTGGGAGTCGGTTCAGTAATCGATTCGATCTTCACTTCATTCTTGTTCAGGAAGTGTAGCAATGCGGGAAAGTCTATGTTGTCCCTGCTCAGCCTGTCGTATTTCCAAAGGATCAGCTTGTCGAAGAACCCCGTCCCCGCATGCTCGAGCATCTGCTCCAATCCCGGCCTCTCGATCGTCGCAGCAGACTTCCCCTTGTCTTTGTATATCCTCGCAACCTTGTACCCCTTCCTCTCGCAGTGCTCCCTGCACTCGTTCAACTGCCCTTCGATGCTCCAGTTGTTCTCCGCTTGTTCGAGGGAGCTAACCCTCACGTAAATAGCTACGTTTTGAGGGTCAGACAAGGAGCATCCCTCCCCTTTTCAAGAAGAGGCGTTCATAAAGCTTTGCCCAGACCTTAAATATCAGTTCCCGAAACATGCAGGTAAAGTTCCTGCGAGAGTTCCTGAGAAAACCGCTCTCGTTTTTCTCCATCCTGCTATCTTCGGTGGCTCATCGTTGATTTGTTGCGCAGGGATTGTGGGCTTGTCCATCAATGATATCAACAGGGTAGAAATGCCGAACAATCCAGTGAAGAGAGGGAAGAAGGACGCCATGCTCTTGTCCATCACAAGCTGAGGTATGGGGTACCAGTTGTTCTGAGCGAATCCCGGAGTGCTCAAGATGATGTATCCCAATATGCCGGAGAGGAAGAATACGCCCAGAGCCAGACCTTTAGGAAGCAGATGACTTGACAGGGACATTCTCCCCTTCACTATTCCCAGAACCCTGACCTTTGCACCCACCTTCAGGGATGCTTTCGCGTCTAGGAAGACGGCCACATTTGCTTTGTCCTGGGAAAGCTGGAAGGATTGCATGTCCTCTTGGTTGGATACAACCCCATCCACGATGACAGCCTGATGTAAGTGTTTCTTCAGTTCACTAATTCCGATAGGCTGGATCCCTTCAAGTTCTTCAGCCTCTTCTTCCGACATCATCAAACCCTCAGGGACGTGGCATAAGAGATATGGTCTCCTCCTGGATGTCTTTGAATCTCCCCTCTCGGTGAGAATGAGCATCGTCACGACTATCAGCAAGATGTAGAAGATCACACCCACGAGCTTCTGATAAGCGTAAAGCGGGGAACCCATCACCAATCTCAAAGGCAAGATCATGGACAATGCCAGAAAGACGGACATCAAGCTGCCGAAGGCGGAGAGCTTCACGGCTTCGTAACCCAGGCCTTTGAGAAGGAGCCTGTGACCGGGAAGGATTGAGAGTGCCGTATCACCTTCTGGTGCACCCAGAAAGACGGAGGGAATGAAGTCCAAGAAAGTGTGCGTGACGACATTTCCGATTATCAGCGTGGACACTATGAGCAGAATCTCTTCCACCGTTGGGTCCGCCCAGCCGAAGAGGAGCATGGCCAGAGAGATCAGTGGACCTTGTATGGCGATTGCAGCCAGAGCCACGTTGTTTACGTGCAGACCGGGAATCAGCCCGGTCGCGATGCCGGCACATACTCCGATCAGTGTGAATACGGACGCGGCCAAAAGCAAGGTCAGCGGGTCCATGCCCGAAGGGAATTGCTGGGTCTTTTGATAACGCTTTGCAGGTATCTGTGACTCACGAATCCTGTCAATCATCCCTTCGCCAGCCACATTGTGGCCCCGAACATTGGCACAACCATTATAAATCCAAATTCTGGTGTTACTTTAACCGGCATATTCAGAAGAGGGAGATGTTCCTATGAATGATGACAAGAAGGGGAAGGAAGGAGAGGCTAAGGAAAACCCGGAGGAAGACCTTGTTGGAGATTTCATCGAGGAGATCCAGTCCGCCGATGACTGGCAGGTAGTATATGCTGTTATCAACGAGGTCAAACTTGAGCCAGCTTCTTTGCAGGAACAGATAGTCGCAGGAGTCCTCCCTTTGACCGAGGACAAGGATTCTGAAGTTCGGTCCAATGTGGCGCGCGCCCTTGGCCGTCTCGGAGAAGGTCTGCCTGAGACCCAGCGAGAGACTATCGTCATTCGCCTTCTAGAACTCAGCAAAGACAAAGAGCAAACCGCCCAAGCTGCAGCGGCACTGGCTCTCGGTGATCTGGGCAAGGCAATCCCCGAATCCCGTTGTGAGGATGTTGCCGACCGCCTCCTTGAATTCACTCGTGACAAGAACGAGAAAATCCGGGCTTCCGCTGCATGGGCGCTCGGCTATCTCGGCAAAGCAGAAGCTCTGCCTGGCTCCCGCCTGGGTGATATCGTCGACAGCCTGATTGACCTTGCCTGTGAAGGAAAAGGGGAGGCGGGAATCCGGAAGGCAGTTGCGCAAGCCCTTGGGGACATACGGGGAGAAATACCCAAGGCTGCTATCCTGGCTCTCGGTGATTTTGGAGGAATCCTCTCGGAAGCTCGTTTGAACGATGTCGTCGATCTTCTCATTAAGCTCTCCGAGGAGAAGCGTGGCGAGATTAGGGCCTCATCCACTTGGGCTCTTGGAGAGCTCGCTAAGGCCTTGACTGAAGCTCGTCGGAAGGAAGTCATCGACTGCCTCCTCAAGCTCACACACGACAAAGACAGGACGGTTCGCAGGACAGCCGCACAAGCACTCGGTGATTTCAAGCAAGATCTCCATGAGTCTCACCACAATGCTGTTGTTGACCGCTTGATTGACCTTATGCATGACCAGGACGAAGATGTATATGAGATCCCCGAGGAATCCCTGAGTCTTCTTTGGGAAGCCTTTCCCGAATCCCTTCAGCTCGATATTGTGAACCGTCTCCTCGATCACCTTTCTGACGAGAACTGGCAGGTGAGGAGAATTGCCAAGAGTGCCCTATATCCTCTCTTCAAGAAGACTCCCGAACAACATCACGAAGGTGTCGTTGACCGCTATCTTGAACTTTCTCGCAATGAAGAGGGACAAGTCCGAACACAGGCCATACTAGCCCTTACCTTCTTGGGCACCACCCTGGAATCCCGTCAGAAGGATGTCGTGGAACGGCTCAAGGAGCTTAGAGACGACGAAGACAAGGATGTCTGCGAGGCTGCCGCAGGGGCTCTTGACTCGTTTGAGGAATCTCGAGAAGAAGCTTACGAAATGGATACAAAGGCTTTGAGAACGGAGTTGCTGGCACAGTTGAGGGCCGAAGTTGACGAAGAGCTCAACGACGGGTTTTCTTCAGCAGAACTCGATTATCCCTATGGCGAAATCTCGGCGGTCCGCATTGGCAGCTGGCTGTGGGTCAAATCGCGTTTGGTTTACGAAGGGGCAACATGGAATCCAAGCACAGACCGAGCCTCTGGTGATCCGATTTCCGTGCACGGATGGCGGGATTGGATAGGTTTGGTTGAGTCTGCACCGGCGAAAGTTTCCACTCCAGATGAACTCGACAGCTGGGCCCTCTTCTCAGCGACCTATAAACGCACCTACAAAGACGTTCAGGTCCCCGCGCCTTGGGGATCGCACAAGGGACGCTGGGTGGAAAAACTGACAGAAGATGGAGGGGTGAAAGTTCTAGAAGCGTCCGGGTTTTTCCGTGATGTGGAGCCCGAGAGTACGGCCACCGTTGAGCGGGTCAGACTGTCCGAATAGAATGATCTGCCTTTCAAAACAACTATCATGTTCCTTTTCGAGGGCATGTTTCAGAAGTCAGTTCCTGACCGTCCACACACCACTCGTCGAGAAATAGATCCAATAACCTTCTCCAGCTGTCATGATATCTGTTTCCGATAGCCTTCTCAAATGATACGGACTGGACGCGTTGTCAAATCCTTCTACCGAAACCCAAATCTTGCCCTCCAGTGCATCGGAAACAGTTCTGTTCGTGAAGGACGGATAGCCCACAAGGTTCCACCCTTCTATATGTGTGATTCTTGTCTTGGTCGGAACAGTACCCACGACAGTCAGATTGCAGTCGCTCACCACGTGAACCCAGTATCCCTTTGTAATATCCATTTCGTACAGATCACGATACATCTTGAAGAACGAATAATCCTTCCAGGGGTTCTCACTGTCTCTCGCATCATAAGTAAGGATCCTGTCCGCCGTTGTTGTCTGGAGAACCTTGGTCACTGTCCAATCTTCCTGTATCAACGGAATGGAAATCAGATTCCACCCTTCAATCAATGGACGGGTGAATTTGGAGACCTGGTTCAAGCTGCAAAAGGATTGATTGGTCATGTTGACAGAACACACATAATAGAAGTAGTTGCTCGAATTGCCTTCACCGGCTTTAAGGTCCACGAATTCAGTGGTGAGATTGGATACAGAAGCTACGACCTGATAGCCAGATCGGTTGCTATTGTATGTGCTGGACCTGTAGATATCAAACCTTGTGATGTTGTGGGAAGCGTTCCCGCCAGACCAGCTGACGTTCCAGATCAGTGTCACGTTCTCCAAGTTATTACCTGTCAGTTCTATTCGAAGTCTTTCTATGGGTACGTTCCCAAAAGGCATCTCAACGAGGGGATAGTTGTCCCTACCAACTCCTCTTGTGTCGTGTGGCGTGTCCCCTCTTCCATCCGATCCGGGAATATCCTGGTTCGGTCCGCTGAATAAATCGTTCCCGAAGTAGTCCGACCAGAAGTTCCCACCTGATGGATATCCGTCATCCCAACTGTTGTTATGGCCACCATCACAGCCATTGTAGCCGCTGTCAAGCAGGTTGTTGTGATGAATAAGGTTCTCCGAAGCGTTGTACGTCAGCGCAATTCCGCATCCAATGAAGGACACTACATTGTTATAGATGATTTCATTGCCCAGGCTCGTGTCCCGCACGACAATCCCGTCCACTCCCTTTGCTATGGTATTCCTGAGAATCCTGTTCTCCTCTGCCCCATGAAGTGCTATTCCTTCTCTGAAGTTTGTCACTGTGTTGTTTTCGATCGTATTGTTATCAGAGCTTCTCAAGAAGACACCGAAACCGCCATCGGTCATAGTGTTCTTTCTCACCACGTTCCGTTCCGAGATGCCCTCTTCATTCCAAATCGATATAGGTCCGTCCACATCATGGAAGCTGTTGTTGTAGATCCTGTTCAGCGAGTTGACAGTTCCAGTCCCCTTCGCTCGGACATGCACTCCGCCCTGAAGATTTGCGAACTCATTCTCCGAGACAGTGTTATTGGTACAGTCCCAGAATGTCTCATCGCAGAAGATGTCCACTGCTTGTTTTCCACCTATGAAGGTGTTGTTCGTTACTAGATTGCTGTTGTTACTGAGACGGAGGCTGTAGTAGACATCCGAGAATTCACTGTCCATCACTTTGACTCCAGAAGAGTTCAGAGCAGCAATACCTACGTACGACTGGGAGAAAGAGGTATGGGAAAACGACACCTCAGTGTGGTTCACCAGTTCTATCGCGTTGAATGCATGCGAGAAGTTGGAGTAGGAGACGTTCACCTGTCCAGTTGTGTTGACCCTGATCTTGAACCAGTCCGTGTGACTTGGAGTGGTCTGGTTAGATTCAAAAACGATTCTCTTTGCCGAAGTGCCTACTGATGTCAGATTGCCATCAATCCAGATTGTGTAGTTTCCGTTGAATCTGACATCCACTCCCGGTTCAATCGTGAGGTTCACCCCCCAAGGAAGCACAACATTTCCTTCCACCCATATCGGACTCTCCAGCTCGCTCCAAGTTGTGTTCGTGATGATTATTCCAGAAACGGGCGTGCCCGCAGTCACATCAGTGCTGGGTACAATGACGAAAGTGCTGACCAGCAACAGGAATAGGCAGGTGAAGAGGGAGACTTTCCCTGCATGGTTGCGGGTTTTGTACTCTCCTTCTCTCAGTTTCATTTTTTCACTCTCTAACTTCCGAAATCCCAGTAGGATGGCACATAGTGCCAGATCTCTCTCCTCTCAACTGTCTCATTCCTTCCTCCAATCACAAATATCCCGCTGTCCTGGGACAAAGTGTCGACAGACATGACCGCAGAAGAGTTCTCCAGTCTCCCTGGAATATCAGGGCACATCACTTGCACACCCACTTTCCAGTCACCATTTGGATTGAATCTGACTATCTGGGAAAGAATCTCGTTTGGAGACCTGCCCCCTATGACATACGCATATGTCCCATCGAATACGGCCGATGTGGCGGATCTGGGTGAGGGGAGTCTCGCATTTGACAATACTCGAACAACGGGAACTCCGAGAACATCTTGAAACTCGACAATCTCATTCAGTGGTTGGAACGCAGTATCTTCTCCTCCGAATATGTAGCTCCTGTTTTCAGTCTCATCCCAAACTGCTGAAGTGAAGGACCTTTCGGATGGAAGTATCCCGAAGTTCACTGGTACCCCAAGTCTGGGCCATTTGACGATATCTGCAAGATGTGTCCCCGTCCCGTCCATTCCTCCAAAGATGTAGGCCGTGTCACTAGAGACGTTGTAGATGGCAGATGTTCCGTACCTAGCTGAGCCAAGCGCCATGCCCGTATCATTGCACCTGTCACCTGGGACCAACGTCGTTAGGTTTATCACTAGAATGCTGGCCTCTGCTCCCGAGTTTGAAAGGCCGCCAAAGACGAATATGGAGTCCTGTCCGTCCCAAACAGCGGAAGTATAAGCCAAACCTTTCGGCAAAAGGCAATAATCTTCCACAGAACCGTTCGTCGGGTCAACTTTCGTGACATTGGCGGAATAGCCAGTTGACGTCTCTCCTCCTATGATGAAGATTTTGTTTCGAAGGTCGTTCGGGCTGTAAGCATAAACGCTTGAAGTCCCTTTCTTACCCGAGTCCAACTCTCCAAGCATCGAAAGCTCATCGATTGAACTTAGGTAGATGATTTCTGGCACTTCTTCGGGAGTTCCGAGAGTCCATATCATGTGTCCGTCGTTGCCGACTACTTGTAGCTTTGGATTGTTTGCGTAGGTAATTGGGATAAGAGGTGGATCGGGATCCACAATGTAGTCCTTGCCCCATCGGTCGGTCTCTCCGTTGAACCTGTTTCTATCATACATCACTTCCGAATTGTAGAGGCCAACGTGAATCATTTCCCTACGCTGCCACAGGATGTGCACGGTCGCTCCGCTCACCTGGATCTGAGGGTTCGTATAGGACCATTCGTTGAACAAGGGCTCATCTGTAATGCTCATCTCAGCATCGGGGAAACTCTGTCCGTAATCCGAGCTCCTCTTGTAGTAGATGTGGGACCCCCAATAGGCTCCGCCCGAGTCCGCCCACACCGTGTGAAGGTACTGACCTTCGACAGCAACACTCGGATTGGCCGGAATCGCTCCATGCTTCTCTGTGATGAGAACCGGAGGTGCCCAAGAATCATTCCCGCTTGTCAATCCTCTTACATGAAACAGCCCGAATCCGTCCGATTCATCATAATAGGAAATATGCGGATAGCCGGTGGAATCCAGAGCAAGAGAGGTGTACATGCCGGTATCGCCATCTGTATCGACCGACTCTATGCTCCAACCACCAGGAACCCATTTCGCATACTTCAGGTCCCCTTCCGTCTCATCGTAATAGCTGATGTGGGCAACCCCATAGTCATCTACAGCAAGTGAAGAGGACAATCCAACCTTGAATGATGAATCAACCCTCTCAGTGTCCCATGCAGTCAAACCGGGACGTGCAAACTTCAAATCGCCTCTTGTCACGTCAAAATAGCTGAACATCGGTTCGTCATTCTCATCAAGGGCGATCGAGGAGTGGGTTCCAACATAGGGGGAGGAGTCATCCACTACATATTTCACCCAATCCGTGCCGTTCCAATATGAGTACCCAAGACCAAGCTCACGTCTCTCCCCGTAGCTGATGTGAGGGCGGTCATTGGAGTCTAACGCGATGGAATTGTGCTGCCATCCACGGCTAGTTACAAGATCGAAGTTCCAACTTGTTCCGTTGAAGGTCACATAGTAGATCATCCCCCCCGCCCAGCTGTAGTAGCTGATGTGAGGGCGGTCGTTCGTGTCAAGAGCGATGGAGGAATACCAACCCGCTGCTGAACTAAATTCGGTCCCAACAACCTCGGTGTGCCATTTCCCACCGTCCCACCGCGCGTATTTCAAGGTGCGGTCCCAGTAGTCTACGTAGGTAATGTGTGGGTAGTCTTTCGAGTCTAGCGTAATCGAGGTGAACAGCCCCACATCACCCTGATTATCAACAACCTCAGTCTGCCAGCCAGTACCAGTCCATTTCGCATATTTCAATTGTCCTTCGGTCTCATCATAGTAACTTATGTGAGGATTGTCGCTCGAATCCAGTGCCAGGGAGGTGAAGAGACCCATAACTTCCTCCTCATCAACCCTCTCTACATTCCAGTTCGTGCCGTTCCATGTCGCGTATTTCAAGTCGCCACGGGGAGTGACCATCTCAACAAAGATCAAAGACAGATTGCCGTTCTCCCCCGTAATTTGCGGATAGCCTGCTGTCTGGTATTTCCCTCTCGCAGCTCCCCAGATCGGATAGGAGACCATCTCATCCTGATCTATGGAATGTCTTAGCCAGGGAAGTATCACGCTATAGTGCTTCAGTTCCTGGTTGGTTTCGTCATAGTAACTGACGTGCAGATTGTCATTCGGACCTAACGCGATTGAACTGTGCTTACCTACATCTCCGCTATTGTCCAGAACGCTCACTTGCCATCCTGTGGCCCCGAGGAATGCGTACTTGAGCCTCGTCTGGCCCCTGTCATAGTAGCTGATGTGAGGATTGTCCTCGCTGTCCAAGTCTATTGAGGTGAATTCTCCCACCTGGTTTGAGAAGTCCACAACCTCAGCGTTCCAGTCAGTGCCGTTGTGATGTGCGTATTTCAAGTTCTGGTTGGTTTCGTCATAGTAGCTTATGTGAGGCAAGTCTTCTGAATCTAGGGCAAGGGATGAGTATTCCCCCACCTCCGCAGAATTGTCAACTATCTGGATGGTCCAGGCCGTTCCGTTCCAGTGAGCATACTTCAGTACTTCCGTGGTGTTGTCATAATAGCTAATATGCGGGCGGTCGTCCCCGTCCAAAGCAAGGGAGGCGTACTGACCAACAGTTCCAAGATCGTCCACTGTGGTTATGACCCAAGCGGTTCCGTTCCATTTTGCGTACTTCAAGTCTCCTCTAGTTTCGTCATGATACGCGATGTGGGCACAGTTGCTCGAATCCAGATCCAAAGAAGCATACAATCCTACCTTCCCAGCGCTTTCGACTGTCTCGATCAGCCAACCAGTTCCGTCCCATCGAGCATATTTAAGGTCCCCCTGTGTCTCGTCGTAGTAACTGATGTGCGGGTATGGATAGTTCCTGTTGTCCAACGCCAACGATGTGTATTGACCGACATTGCCTATTCTGTCCACAATCTGAGTATCGAACACTCCGTCACCAGGGCTTCCAGAGAAGATTAGGTCACCTCGCGTGCTGTCGAAAGAGGCTATGTAGGGTTGTCCCAATACATCCAAGGCTATCGAGCTGAACTTCCCGATATCATCTTTCCAACCCTCGGGAGTTGTGGCTTCTCCGACAAGGGACCGGACGGAATATACCTTCATGTCACGCTCCCAAGCAGCGTTCACGTAACTGTCATCGGCGTAGATAGACACGAAGCTGGGAAACCCGCCGGACATTCCCACGGATGGAATATCGTCAATACGGATTTCTTCATCAAGCCATGTCTCACCGTTGTCCTTGCTCTGTTGATAGAAAATGCCATACCCGGTGGAGAACCCGATCCTGTACTCCCGAGCCCAGGCTACGTGTATTGTCTCTCCCGCAACAGAAATCGCGGGAGGTTCTGTGTGGAGGAAGGCCGGATATCCTGCGAAGTGTCTCCATTCGCTTGAAAGAGGGAACATGGGGATGTCCCAAGTCCTTCCCTTATCCGGACTCCTTCTGTAGTAAATGAGATGGTATACATCGTTTGCGACCTCTATCAGCTCCCTCCAAACGACGTGAACATAGGAGCAGTTCTCCGATTGGTCACAGTCCGTCCCAACGGCAGGATCCCTGGAGCCGTAGAAGGTCGAAGCGGCATAGCTCACGTGAAGTCTATCTCTGGAATCCATCACCATCGAGGAGTGAAGGCCGGAGTCTCTCTCCTCTTGTATCTTCGCTAGGTGCCAGGAACCATCTCTCCGAGCGGCATATTTGATGTTCCTTTCGGTTCGGTCATAGTATGTGATGTGCGGTTGGCCCACTGAATCCAGAGCAATCGAAGTGTATTCTCCAACTACTCCGACGCTGTCAACCCTTTGAGCGCCAATTGCCCAGTTTCCAAAGCAAGCGAACTTCAGGTCTCCGTTTGTCTTGTCGTAGTAACTAACGTACCTGAGGTCTTCTGCACCAATTACAAGAGATGAGTAGAGCCCCACATCTTGCCTGCTGTCAATGATCCTCGGAGCGATCCACCACCCCGTCTTGGTCCGTTTGATGTACTTGAGGTCGCCATTCGTGGCGTCATAGTATGTGATATGTAGTGAGTCCTCGAAATCCAACGCAATGGAGGTGTAGAGGCCTACGTCATCTGAATCATCCACATCCTCCGTTTCCCATATGGTTCCGTTGAGTTTCGCCAATCTCAGAGATCCTCCTGTTTTCTCGTAGTAGCTAATGTACGTTGAGTTGCTGGAATTCAATGCAAGGGAAGTGTAAAGGCCGGCATCTCCAATATCGTCTACCACTTGTATCTGAAACTGGATACCGTTGTGCCTGGCATATCTGAGTTCACCATTGGTCCTCTTGTAGTAGCTGATGTGGGGGCGGTTGCTCACATCCAAGGCAAGAGAAGTGTACAGACCCACGTCCCCATCGCTGTCAACGGTTTCTACCAACCAACCGAATCCCGTCCACCTGGCATACTTCAGATCGCCCTTCGTTTCGTCATAGTAGCTGATGTGCGGGTTTTCATTTGAATCAAGGTCAATGGAAGTGTACAGCCCCACATTTCCAACGGTATCGATGATTCTCGGTGTGAAGAGCATGTTCAGTACCGTGTATTTCAGGTCATAATAATTGGCAAGAGTCTGTTTGGAGGTGGACAACTCCTTTTCAACTGGAGTGATGATCGCGGTTGTCGGCAATAGAAGAACAATTACTATTGTCAGAATCCTCAGCGTGTGTCCTCTCGAACCAAGCTTATGCAACCCACATTCTCCCTTGAGGCTTTTCCACTATTATGAGTGTCTCACTATTGGTATTTTTCTGTTTTGGATGCTGGAATACCCAATTTGCAGTGCTTTCACTATCCACTCAAAAAAAAGAAGAGAAGGTTTGTTGGATTATTTCACCAGTCTGCCTCGGCTTCTGAACCATACGTAGGAACCACCAGCCAGGGCGATGATGTTCAGGAGCATGAGGACAATCGCGGCCAGGGGTAGCGGAGACTCGTCCGTTACCAGTTTGTCGTCCTCAACCACTATCGGGGTAGTTGTGTCGTCCCACTGTGTTGGCGGGTTCAGGACTGTGCTCAGGGATCTTGTCACATAGACCTTGGTCACGGATATCGTCTTGGCTCCGGAATCGTCCGTCACGACGAGTCTGACCGTGTAGACTCCCTCAGTTCTGTATGCGTGCACCGGATTGAGCCCTCCCTCGATGGTGGTCCCGTCTCCCAAGCTCCACACTATCGAGAAGGAGTCCAGAGCGCCTGGGTCCGATATCGAGCCGGCGAAGAACACTGGCTCGTCCACGTGGGTGTACTTGATCTCGCCCGCGTGTGCGGTTGGTGGTAGGTTCTTGATGTGCACCGTTATCAGTTTGACCACTGTGGCTCCGTCCCCGTCCGTTACGGTCAATGTCACAATGTAGCGGCCATTGTCCGCATACATATGGTAGAAGTCCGTACCAGTTACCACAGTGCCATCGCCCATATCCCAGACAAAGCTCAGCTCATCGTCCCCTGGGTCTGTTGCATAGGCAGTGAAGTGAACTGGAGATCCTTCGAATCCGTGTACATTCCTTGATACGCTGACTGTAGGCTTGACGTTCAGGACGGTGATTTCTATGGTCTCAGACTCCTCGTTACCATTCTCATCGAAGACAGAGAAGGTTATGATGAAGGTTCCGTCATCTCCGAAGTAGTGCGAGGTCGTGCAGTCTGCCGAGCTCGTTCCGTCACCGAAGTCCCAATGACAGTAGAACGGCCCCTCGAATCCCTGGTAGGCTGCCATGCCCGAGAACCCAACCATGGTTCCCTCAAAGATTATCTCCTCTGTTGGCAGCTCGATGACCGCGCTCAGTTTCATCTTTCCAACGAATACGAGCACATAATCGCTGGAGGTCACTCCATCGCTATCCGTCACGGTCAGCTTGACAACGTATGTACCCGGCATGGCGAACACATGGCCAGGCATGACCTGTGTGCTTATCGTTCCGTCTCCGAAGCTCCAGAAGTAGGATACTATCTCCATGTCGTCAGAGCTGGCGGAGGCGTCGAACTCGACCATATCTCCGACCCAATAGTACGAGCCACTTGAGGGAGAGCTTATGATCGCGTTAGGCGGGGTGCAGGATCCAGTTCCCGGGTCGCAGTCGTTTGAGCCTTCAGGTGGAATGCTATGGCTCCCTGGCATCATGAGGACCGAATCCGCGAATGCGTATAATTGCTCGATGAAGTTGCCGTTTGCATCTGAGTAGTCCAGTGTGACCTCGTTCCTCACCACAGTGCTGTCTTCATCGAAGATGTAGGTGATGTTGACAAAGATGTAGCCCTTCTCTCCAGATGGGACATCACCAATGTACCAGGTGCACACGTTGTCAATGCATACGTCGTAGAGCGGATTGGAGTCGAGGATTATGCTCCCAACCGGGAAGGTGTCGGTGATTACAACATCGGTGGCATCGCCTGTCCCTGTGTTCTCGTAAACGATGGTATAGGGTATCTTGGCCTCGTAGGTTACGGGCGCGCCCTTCAAATACGGACGGAAGTCATCGATGACCCATATCCAAGTCTCGTTGTGCCTCACATTGAAGGTGTGTTTCAGCCTGACGCTCTTCCCGTCCTCGAAGGTGAGGATAAGCCAGCAGGGATCGGCGCCCCAGATCTGTCCGTTGATTGGGTCATCCAGTGGTGTATACTCGATTATGGCCGTGAAGGAGTCAAGGATGTTTATCTTGACGTCATATATGGTGACAGATTGGTCATCAGGGTCACCTGGATAGCGTGTAACTGATGCAACGGCAGTGGATACATCGCCGTCATAGAGCGTGAGAACAACATCGTGCCATTTCTCTCCAGCTATTCGGAGTCTGAAATCGACAATGACGTAAGCTGATATGTTGGCAGATCCTGCGAGTTTCTCGAGGGTCATCACAGGTGCTGTCACGACAACATCTGCATAGTCACTCAAATGCGGATAGTAGTTCCCGTTTGCGTCGGCATAATCAAGAGTCACGTTATTGCGAAGTAAGGTCTTGTCTGGCACACCAGCATCCACAACGACCTCGATTGTTATGGAACCGCCGTCGCCAGGCCTGAGGTCACCGATTGTCCAGACATAGACATCTCCGCTGTGGCTGGTGTATGGTGGATCTGAGCTGACAAAAGTCACGTCCGCAGGTATGGTGTCCACAATCTCAACGAGTGTTGCCCAACCAGTGCCAGAGTTCCAGTAGCGGATGGTGTAGCTGATTGGGTCACCTGGGTTTGCCTTCGAGACGTCAGCTCTCTTAATGAGATGCAATTCTGGCGCGGTCACTCTGACATCGGCATAATCACTCAACTGGTCGATGAAGTTCCCGTTGGCATCAGAGTAGTCCAAGGTTGCCTCATTGTGCAGGAGCGTCTTGTCTGGTGTGCCCACTTTGACAGCCACGGTGATGGTTATGGTTCCGCTGCCGCCAGGTGCGACGTTGCCGATATTCCATGTATACTCATTACCGCTCATGCTATCGTACATAGGACTGGAGCTGACAAAGACCGTATCAGCTGGTATTGTGTCAACGATCACAACCGAAGAAGCCCAGCCAGTGCCCGTGTTCTCGTAGCTCAGTGTGTAGACAAACGTATCACCAGGATCTGCTAGTGAGACATTCGCAACCTTGGAGAACCTCATGACAGGTGCTGTCACCCTCACGTCCGCATAGTCCCTTATGGGTGTGTACTCGTTGCCATTGGCATCAGCATAGTACAGAACAGCCTCATTGTGCAACAGTGTCTTGTCAGCCGTTCCGACTTTGACCTTAACAGTTATGGTTATCGTTCCGCCCTCACCAGGATCTAGCGTGCCGATATCCCAAGTATAGGTGTTTCCAGATACCGAGCTGTACGCAGGTGAGGAGGACACGAAGTCCACGTCTGCAGGTATTGTGTCAGTTATCTTGACGTTCGTGGCAACTCCAGTGCCCACGTTCTTGTAGGTTATTGTGTAAATGAGCTGATCGCCTGGATCGGCTGTTCTATTATCCACGGTCTTTGAGAATTCCATTACAGGTGCAGTCACCCAGACATCCGCATAGTCATCCAGTTGTGGGTAAGGATTGCCGTTCGCATCATCATAGTCCAGAGTGACATTGTTTCGCAGCAGTGTCCTGTCAGGTGTGTATGGTTTCACCTTGACGGTTATTGTGATGTAACCGTCCTCTCCTGGGTCGAGCGTGCCTATGTTCCAGGTGTAGGTGTTTCCACTCATGCTATCGTAGGGTGGTGATGAGGAAACAAATCCGGTGTCTGGTGGTATCGTGTCTTGTATGACCACGTCTGTGGCCACTCCAGTTCCCAGGTTGATGTAGTAGATCGTGTAGGCCACTTCGTCACCGGGATCAGCTGTCCTTGGTTCCGCGTCCTTTATGATGCGTAGCACGGGTGCCGTCACCCTGACAAGCGCGTAGTCCTCTATTGGTGTGTAGTCGTTCTCATTTGCATCTGCATAGTAGAAGATGGCAGTGTTGTTCAGGAGCGTCTTGTCATCGGTGTAGGCCTTCACCTTGACGATGAGGGTTATTGAATCTCCGTCACCAGCAGCCAGACCACCAATGTTCCACACGAATGTGTTGCCGATTCTAAGAGTGTAGGTCGGGCTTGAGGATACGTACTCCACATCGTCCGGGATGGTATCGCTTACCATCACCTTGGTTGCGTTCCCAGTTCCCACGTTCTCGTAGGTCAGAGTGTATGTTATTGGATCGCCTGGATCAGCAGTGGGCACATCCGCAACCTTGGAGAACCTCATGACAGGTGCCGTTACCCTGACATCCGCGTAGTCCTCTGTCGGCGTGTAATCGTTCCCGTTGGCATCTGCGTAGTAGAGAACTGCCTCGTTGCGCAAGAGCGTCTCATCAGGTGTTCCAACCTTGACTTCCACGGTAATGGTTATCGTTCCTCCGTCGCCTGAATCAACATCACCGATGTCCCATGTGTAGGTGTTTCCAGATACCGAGCTGTACGCAGGTGAGGAAGAAACGAAGTCCACATAAGCAGGAATGGTATCCGTTATCTTCACGTTAGTCGCGTTTCCAGTTCCCACATTCTTGTAGGTAATTGTGTAGGTGAACTGGTCACCTGGATCAGCAGTTGTCACACTCGCGACCTTTGAGAACTCCATTACGGGTGCTGTAACGATCACGTCCGCCCACGCTATCTCAGTGTCGTATGGATTTCCGTTATCATCGCAATAATCCAGAGTGGCCTTGTTGTGCAATAGTGTCTCGTCCGGAGTGTAGGCCTTCACTTTCACCACAATCGTGATTGTGACTGTCTCATTGGGCCCAATGACGTCCCAGAACCATGTGTATGTCCTCCCTGAAACCGATCCATAGGCCGGTGTCGAGCTTACGAAATCAACGTCATCAGGTATCGTGTCGTTGATGTAGACCTTGGTGGCGTTTCCGCTTCCAGAGTTCTCGAAGGTGACTGTATAGGTTATCTCATCGCTTGGATCTGCTGTGGTCACATCCGCAATCTTGGTTAGGTTCATCACTGGGGCAGTGACCCACACATCCGCATAATCGGAAAGCTGATCGTACGGGTTACCATTGGCATCTGAGTAGTCCAGAGTGACCTCATTTCTGAGGAGGGCTCCGTCCTCCGTTCCGATGTCCACCTGGACCTTTATGTGGATCTCTCCACCGGTCCCTGCACCAACTGAGGAGAAGAACCAGGTGTATGTGTCTCCAGAGACCGAATAATAGTTGGGTGTGGATTCTATGAATGTCGTGTCTGCCGGTATCGTGTCATTGATCCAGACGTTCGTTGCCTCCCCAGTTCCCTCGTTCTTGTATGTGATTGTGTAGTTGTAGTAGTCTCCTGGATCTGCAGTTGATACGCTCGCAACCTTCTTAATGGTCATCACGGGTGCGGTGACAACTACGTCCGCATAGTCCTTCATCTGTGCATATGGATTGCCGTTGGCGTCCGAGTAGTCCAGCGTGGCCCAGTTTCTGAGCAGTTTACCGTCCTCGGTGTACGCGTCCACGGAAACCGTGATCGTTATCGTCCCTTCCCCTCCAGCCTTTACCGTTCCGAGGTCCCATATGTATGTGTCTCCAGAGGAAGAAGTGTAGGCCGGGTTCGTCGCCTCCAATGTGGTCTCTGCTGGTATCGTGTCATTGACCCAGACATTCGTTGCATTCCCGGTTCCAATGTTCTTGTAAGTGATGGTATAGTTGATCCAATCGCCTGGGTCTGCCTTAGTCAAATCCGCTGTCTTGGAGAAAGTGAAGACTGGCGCGGTAACAAGAACATCAACATGGTCACTGTCTTGAGGCCTTGGATTTCCGTTCGCATCGGAGTAGTCGAGCGTCACCTCGTTTCTCAGCAAGGTTCCGTCCGGCGTTCCGACCTTCACCTTGACGACCAAGGTTATGCTCCCTCCCGACTTCCCAGCCACACTGGCGAAATACCAGGTGTAAGTGTTCCCGCTAACGCTTGTGTACATCGGACTGGCGCTGACGAATACGACATATTTGGGTATCGTATCTTTAATCCAGACGTCCGTTGCCTCTCCGCTGCCAGAGTTGTCATAGGTGAGTGTATATTCTATCTCATCTGATGGATCTGCTGTTGAGACATTTGCTGTCTTTATTATTGTCATGATGGGTGCTGTGACGGTGACGTCCGCATAATCAGTATCGTCAGGCAGAGCGTTACCGTTGGCGTCGGCGTAGGAGAGTTTTGCCCAGTTCCTCAAGAGCCTTCCGTCCGGGGTGCCCACATCCACCTTCACAACAAGGGTGATGCTTCCAGACTTCCCTGCCGAAACGTCTCCGATGTTCCATGTATAATCATCTCCAGAAACCGAATCCCACATAGGAGTTGCGCTGACGGCTGTCGTATCTGCAGGAATGGTATCAACGATTTTCACGTTCGTTGCATTCCCAGTTCCAGTGTTCTTGTATTCTATCGTGTAGGCTATCTCATCACTGGGATCTGCAGTTGTCACGTTCGCAGTCTTCTTGACGGTCATCTCGGGTGCGGTCACAGTGACGTCCACGCTGTCACTTTCCTGGTCCTGTGGGTTGCCATTGGCATCGTCATAATCCAAAGTGACTTCGTTGGTCAGTACCGTCCTGTCAGGTGTTCCCGCCTTCACCTTGACTACAAGCTCTATTGAGCCGTCGCAGCCTGCGCAAACATCTCCGATTTCCCAGGTGTAAGTATTTCCGCTGACGCTCGTGTATGACGGGTTCGAGCTAACGAATTCAGTATCACTCGGAATGGTGTCCTTGACCACAACATCTGTGGCATTGCCAGTACCAGAGTTGGTGTATGTTATCGTGTAGGTGATTTGGTCACTTGGGTCTGCAGTCGTAACGTCCGCAACCTTCTTGATTGTCATCTCAGGGGCAGTTATTGTGACGTACGCACTGTCGCTTTCCTGGTCTCGAGGATTGCCGTTCGCGTCGTCATAATCCAATGTCACATAGTTCGTAATGACTGTCTTGTCTGGCGTATAGGCCTTGACCTTCACGGTTATCGTTATCGTACCGTTCTTGCCTGATCCAACGTCTCCGACATTCCATGTGTATGTCTTTCCGCTGACACTACTATAGGCTGGAGAGGAACTGACGAAGTCCACCTCATTCGGAATGGTGTCTTTGACAACAACATCCGTTGCATCTCCTGACCCGGTGTTCTCGTAGGTCAAAGTGTATATGACCTCATCCCCCGGATCTGCAGTTGGCACGTTCGCGGTCTTAGCGATAATCATAACAGGTGCAGTCACCGTTACGTCCACATAGTCCGTTTGGTCCGGCAGTGAGTTTCCGTTCGCGTCGGTGTACTGAAGCTTGACATAGTTCCTCAAGACGGAACCATCATCCAGTCCAGCCTTCACCTTGACTATCACGAATATCTCCCCGCCTGTTCCTCCCGAAACGTTTCCGATGTTCCAGGTGTAGACATTTCCACTCACATCATCATACATCGGATAGGAGGTCACGAAGTCCACATCAGTGGGCAAGGTATCGATTATCTTGACATTCGTCGCCAGACCAGTGCCTGTATTCTCGTAGCTGAGTGTGTAGTTGATCTCGTCTCCCGGGTCTGCAGTCGTGACATTGGCAGTCTTGGACACAGTCATGACGGGAGCGGTCACTGTTACGTCCACTGAGTCCCCTTCCGTCGGATACGGATTCCCGTTCACATCCTCGTAGTAGAGGATCACTATGTTCGTGAGAATCTTCTTGTCTTCTGTGCCCACCTTGACCTTGACCACCAGAGTTATTGAACCTGAACCTCCGGCAGAAACATCTCCGATGTTCCACGTGTAGGTCTTGCCACTCACACTGCTGTAAACTGGTGAAGAGCTTACAAACTCAACGTCGTCAGGTATGGTGTCCTTGACAACAACATCTGTTGCATTTCCAGTGCCAGTGTTTGTGTAGGTAATCGTGTAGGTTATCTCGTCTCCCGGGTTCGCAGTTGTAACATCTGCTTCCTTCTTCACTGTCATAACGGGTGCTGTGACAGTCACTATCGCATAATCATCCAGCGTTGGGTATGGATTCCCATTCGCATCCGAATAGTCCAAGGTGACTGTGTTATTCAGAACCGTCTTGT
The DNA here is from genome assembly GCA_004377185.1 of Methanomassiliicoccales archaeon. Taxonomy (GTDB): domain Archaea; phylum Thermoplasmatota; class Thermoplasmata; order RBG-16-68-12; family SOIM01; genus SOIM01. Next base: position 19,667 of record SOIM01000055.1, read on the forward strand.
CTGGTGTTCCTGCTTTTACCTCTACTGTTATGGTGAGGGTGCCACTACATCCACCGCACAAATTCCCAATGATCCAGATGTAGGTCTCGTCAATCTTCTGATCATAGGGCTTAGAAGTACTGACAAGTGTCGTCTCAAATGGAATCGTGTCGTTGATGTATACGTTGGAAGCGGCACCGCCTCCCGTGTTCTCATAGCTTATTGTGTAGGTAATCTCATCTCCTGGATTTGCCTTCGTAACATCCGCTGTCTTCGACAATGTCATAACAGGTGCTGTGACTGTGACGTCAACTGAATCAGATTCCTGCGGGTATGGGTTCCCGTTCGCATCGTCGTAATCAAGGGTGACATCGTTGGTTAGAACAGTGGCGTCCGGGGTGCTGACGTTCACCTTCACTTTGATGGTTATCGTCCCAGAATCTCCGCCCTCAACTGTGCCAATGTTCCAGACATATGTCATTCCCTCTTGCGAGTCATAGGCGGGTGTGGAGCTCACAAAGGTGGTATGCTCTGGAATCGTGTCCTTTATCACCACATCGGTTGCGTTCCCGGTTCCAGTGTTCTCATAGGTTATGGTGTAGGTTATCTCATCATCAGGATCAGCTTCAGTAACGCCCGCGGTCTTGGAAACTGTCATCAATGGGGCGGTAACAGTTACGTTCGCCCAAGCCTCCAATTGTGGATAGGCATTCCCATTGACGTCCTCATAATCCAGTGTGACATCATTGACGAGAACGGTTCCATCGTCCGTGTAGGCATCCACAGTAACGTTCAGGAGAATCTCACCGCTTGCCTTTCCCGCGACAGTTATCACCCAAGTGTACGTTCTTCCGTCCACCGAGTCGTAGTCTGGATAACAGGAGTCAAATGTGGTGTGCTCTGGTATGGTGTCCTCTATTGTAACGTTGTATGCACCGCCGCTTCCCGTGTTCTCATATGAGATCGTGTAGTGAATCACATCTCCCGGGTCAGCGGTTGCCCTGTCCGCCTCTTTTGCCAACGTCATATATGGCCCTTCCACTGGATTCTCCGTCTCATCTTCCGATCCAGGTTGAGGCCTGTCCTTGTTGTCAGTGTAGTTCAACACAGCGACATTTCTCAGTATCTCCCCATCTGGTACGTCCAAGTCCACTGTCACGTTGAGATACACAGTGTGGTTACCCGGTTCTACATCAGTGAAATGCCATCTATAGGTTCGTCCATCAACCGAGTCATAATTCGGATAACAGGAGTGGAAAGTGGTATACTCTGGGATGGTGTCGTTGATCCACACATCATTCGCGTTGAAGTCGCCCGTGTTGTTGTAATATATCTTATAATGTAATGTGTCACCAGGAGCGACAATGTCCTCCTCTACCGTCTTGATGACTGTGATGTTCGCTGGTTCTCCAAATACATATTCTCCCATCCAATCCTTCTGCAGAGGATTTGTCATTGAGGCTGAGGTGCTGAAAAACAGAAGGAAATCGGTATCAGAACACAGAAGCTGGTTGTCATTCAAATCGGTAAAGGCTGTTACCGGAACTCTGTACTCGATCCACCACTGATCGTCATCTTCGGTGGGGGTACCGTAGTTGATGGGCCGCGGATTTGTATAGTCGTTCGAATTCTTGCTGGCTTCCTGCAGCCAAACCCAGTCATTGTCCGGATCATACTCATAATCCTCGGTGTTGTTGTAGTACACGCCCACCGTTCCGAACTTGAAGTATCCGTTCCCACCGTTCAGGTCGACCACGAACTCGCTCCAAATGTCCCCGTCGACTTCGATTAGGATGTCCCAATGGTATGATTTGTATGCATACTTCCCACCGTGTCTCGGGTCACCTGCGAGTCTCTGCCTGAGAAAGAGCCAGTCATCGTCAAGGTTGGAACAAGCGTCGCTGTCTCCGTCCCCATCGATGTAGAGATACTGGACCGAGGTATAGTCACCAGGGTTGTTCTCTTCTCCTCCTCCACTGGCATCCACGCCGGAAGCGATGTCCACAGCAGCTGGCTGTACGTTCGCAATCCCGTGTGTAGGATCGTTCTCATAGGGTTTGTCTTCCCAATCCCTAATTCTCTCTCCTCTAAACGTGTAATTCATCCACTCGTCATCGGATGGCCAGTCCGGAATCGGACTTGGAGGGTCCTGTCCTGGCTGACTAACTGCCAAAACAAGCGTTCCGAGAACGAGTACTGTCACAACCATCGTTGTCTTTGCTTTATCCAGGGTGTTAAGCACCCTACTACCCCGCCTCATTCTTTCACCTCTTAGGTATCACTTGCACGTTCGTACGAACCGCGAAAGGATCGAGTCGAGAAAAAGAGCCCCAGCTACATAGAGCGTCTACTCTTTCTAAGAGATTGAACATCTGCTTGCAATCGCAAGTAGTCTCTCCCCTCTCCTCCTATCAATTCGAGGTCTGTTGTTGCAATAAATGGACTTGTGGCTATTTAAGTGTTGCGAAAATCCAAATGTGAGCTATTCCAGGAAAAAGCAGTAGTGTTATATTGAGAATTGCTATTACGGGTGAGGATGCACTCTAAGGCGAAGAAGATTGCAGAGAGGATTCGCACTCACTCCGAAGTCAAGATATGTTCGCACATTGACGCGGATGGAATAGCTGCGGCTGGCATCGCTTCTCTTGCATTGGACGGGATCGGTGTCGAGCATTCAGTGACGTTCGTGAAGAACCTGGACGAACAAGTGATCGAAGAGTTGAGGAACGAGAACAAAGAGCTGGTCTGGTTCACCGATCTGGGAAGCGGAAGCCTGGAAATGCTCTCAGGCCTGAACTATGTGATTACAGACCACCATGTACCCTCCGATGTCCAGTCCCGTGTTGACGAAAGGCAAATCCTTGAGGTCAACCCTCACCGCGTGGGGAAAGATGGTGCTGTGGACATTTGTGGCGCGGGTACGACCTATTTGGTTGCAGTGGCATTGGACAGAATAAATACCGAACTGGCATTTCTTGCCGTGTTGGGTGCCATTGGCGACATGCAGGATCAGAGCAACCTGAAATTGGTGGGTACCAATCGGACAATAATGGAAGATGGGAGGAGAGCAGGAGTACTGGATTGGGTGATGGATGCAAGGTTCTTCGGGAGAGAGACGAAGCCTATTCCACGTCTGTTACAGTATTCGAATGATCCTCTCTTGCCGGGTCTTACAGGCAATTGGCACGCTTGCAGGGAGTTCCTTGAAGGGATTGAGGTACCTCTCAAGAATTTGAATGGGTACCGCCGATGGATAGATCTCGCACCTTTCGAAAGTGAGAGAATATTATCTGAGTTGGAGAACCTTGTTGTTGCGTCTGGTCGTGATCGTGATCATGCCAGAAGACTGGTCGGCGAGGTCTATTTGTTCCCCCGGGAAGAGGAAGGCACCGAACTTCATGAGGCGAAGGAGTTCGCTACTCTTCTGAACGCATGTGGCAGATATGAGAAGGCGAACATCGGTTTCGCTCTATGCAAAGGTGATAGGGAAGAGGCTCTAGATGAGGCTCACATATTGCTCAAAGGTCATAGGGGCGCACTCGTTGACTCCCTTAGGGTTGCCAAGAATGCTGGCGTTGTGAAGATGGATTACATCCAATACTTCCACGGGGGCAGCAAGATCCTCGATAGTGTTGTGGGAATCACTGCAGGGATGCTAATGGGTTCTGGAGAGGTTGATTCTGGCTTGCCGCTGTTCGCTTTCGCGAACTCCGAAGATGGAGTGAAGGTCTCAGCAAGGGGAACCAGGGAGTTGGTCTCGAAAGGTTTGGACCTTTCCATTGTCATGAATACGGTATGTGAAAAGCTGGGTGGAGTGGGCGGTGGTCATAATATTGCTGCCGGTGCAACAATTCCCTATGGGAAAGAAGAGGAACTCCTTGAGATTGCTGATAAGATTGTGGGAAACCAAATGGGAAAGGCGGTTGCTTAAGGACGTGGCCCAAGCTGACCATATCATATCTCTTCATGTTCTTCCCGTTCTCCTGCAAAAAGGAAGAAAGGTGGTAGGACCTACGCACCGACTGACCACGTCTGGCCCGGAGTGGAAACGAGTATCCAGTACGCCTGGCCGGATGTTATCCAATCGGTATCGGTCATTTGTCTGAGATTATAGGGTCCTGCAGGATCGTAGCCTTCTATCCTATCATACGCAATGCCCATTAGAGCATCGGCGACAGTCCTGTCCGTCATGGATGGATACCCGACCAGGTTCCAACCCTCTTCCAGTGCTATGTCAACGTTCACGCCAGGAATCGTTCCCGTGAAATCAACATACGTGTCCGTGTCGGTCGTCACCCACATACCCATCTTGTGATCCACAGTGGCGAGGGAATTCACAGGTTTGTAAGGCATGTACGCGGACCATTCATCCAAGATCGTGGAATATGTCCTCACCTGTGTGATGGTCGATGAAACAGGAGCCACGATGTTCCCGATATCGGTCTCTGTCAGTGCCAGTGGGGAAGACATCAAGGTCGACCCCGGACCAATCATGTTCCGCCATTTCGTCGGATCGATGTCGAACGTGACAGACAACATGTCGTTCGTGGGGTTCATGTCTCCTCCGAGAGGAGTCCACATGTACAGCTTGTGAGTGCCTCCGGTGATTATCTTGTGCTTCCAGGTCATGAGTTCACTCTCGCCCGACGAGAGTATGGATGAAAGCTGGGTGGTGGTGTTCCAGACAAAAGTCTCCGTTGGCAGCATAGCACTTATCTCAAAATCATCTATGAACCATCCGAGATTAGCGGACGCGTATCGGTCAGAGGCAAGCTCAAATGCGACTCTGATTGATTGTCCAGCGTATTGAGTTATGTCATATGTTTCCAGGGTATAGGCACCGTTCGCGTCAATGAAGTGGTCCAGATGGATCCAGGTTATCCCTTCGTCGATGGTGAGCCATAGATTGCCGCAATCGTAGTAGTAGGTGAATGAAGGAGTTCTTGTATCGAATTCATAGTAATGGTAGAAGCTGAGCGTGATACCGCTACTTGCAGAAGGCAGATTGAAGATGGGTGTCATCAACCAGTCATGAGCAACGCTTGGATAGGTTCCACTCAGCTCTGTTGCCCATACGTTGACGCCGGAATACGCACCTGGACCAACCGTTGGAGAACCGAATTCCCAACTGTTCCTTGGGCCCCTTTGGCTCCATGAGACAGTCACGCTTCCTTCGAAATCATCGAACTGAACCTGTGTGCTGACATCGGGTGGACCGACCTGATAGAGCTCTATCCCGACATCGAAATTGCCAATCGCATTCTGTCCGAAGTTCTTCACGAACCCGCCAACAGAGTAGTTGCTCATCGGGTAGAGCATCATGCTGCTGAACGGATAAGTCTGGTCAATCCCAACATCAATCACTGATGTAACGCTGATGTCTTTCGTGGCCACATTGTTAAACTCATCATTCTCCGTCATGTCGAATGTACTGTCGGCCATCACGTACAATTTGTGATCTCCGGGCTGTCCAGCTGTATCCCAAGCACCCAATCCAACCAGCTTCTTTTGTCCTTTTGTGAGCGCACCTGTGGGTATATGCGGACCAATGGGTTTTCCTCCAAGCTGGTCGATGTACCCTCTGACATACACGCCCTCCGTGTCCTCACCATAGTTTGTGACTCGAACCGAAACGCCCACTATGTCACCCTCATTGGGAGTGCTCGAGGTCAGCATAATATCTGTGGCCTCAACGGCCACGTCTCCGAAGGAGAACATACCTGCCTGATGCACTTCACTCGATCCGTCGTCCTGCACGAAAGCAGTGATTCCAAGTTGAGATCGGTCCACGAGGATTGCTGGATCATCTCCTCCGTCAGGAATGTTGGACCTGATTTCGGTCGGGATTGTGAAGGTCTCTACGAAGTTCACTGTCTGCCCCTGTGATATGGTGAGGGTATTCCCACTGGAATTTGGAATGAAATCCATAAACACGTTTTCGAAATGAGATTCACCGCTGTTGCCAGGCGCTGAGGGATAATCCACGCTACTGAACCACAGTACTGTCCTCACTTTCAGAATTCCCCCAGGAACAGCGTCCTCAGCTGTCACATTGACGAAGACCGTTCCCATCGTTGCTCCAAGCTCAGCGTTGATTGATATCGAGAAAGGACTCATGATTGCGGCTCTGGCTCCATACATCCGGTACAGTGTGTTCCATTTGATTATGGCAAATTGCCCAGTCGTCCTGTCGACACCGTCCACCACTATGTGTGGAATAGTCGATATTCCATAGTAGTTTATTCTGCCCAACTGGGGAGCATCGTTGGTTATGTACATTGGGTCCAACGGCTGAGGACCAGGGCAGTGATACTTGACGACAGCCACTTTTCCATGATAGTCATCAGTGAACATTTCCTCGCTCTCGGAAGCAGGTGCGCACGGAGGGCAACCATAGTTCGTGAATCGCTCCAACAGGACAACTCTCTCCACACCTGGACCTCTCGTTTTCTCGGTCGTGGGTGTATCAAAGGGAGAGCCATCAAAGTACTCGGTATTGTTATTCTGAGTTTCCGTTGCCAAGCCCACAAAGGCAATGCCAAGCATTGCTACTACGATTATACTAGCCCACACCTTTCTGTGATTCATCCTCATTGGAGGACCTCCATTCTAGTCCAGGAGGTGAATATATGGTATAACATACTTAATATTTTGTGGAAGAAAGGCCAGACTATCTATTCCTCTTTTCCTTTCCTGACCAATAGAGCTACGAGAATCAGGACAATAACGACCACAATAACCGCAACAACGACTATCCAGACGGTGATGTCATCCCCTTGTGGCTGTGGAGGGGATTGTACGTTCGGGTCAGTTGGATCATAATCTTCTGAGTCATTCACCAAATCACCGTCCGTGTCGGGTTTGGTGGGGTCGGTCTTATAGCCATCTTCGCCCTCTGTGACTTCCTCGTGATCACTCAACCCATCCCCATCAGTATCCGGATCCAGCGGATCCGTTATGTACCCGTCCTCACCTTCGTATACTTCTTCGTAGTCGTTCAACCCATCCCCATCAGTATCCGGATCCAGGGGATTCGTGCCGAATTGCTCCTCAACGTCATCGGTCAAACCATCCCCATCAGTGTCCCCTGGTAGATTGACAGTGAGTGTGGACTCGTTGCTGCCGGATAGGCTTCTGTTGTCGACAGTGACGTTGACCGTGTAGCTGTCCGCGGTGTCCGGCGCCTGGAAGGTGATGTTGAATCTACCCTCCGAATCCGTCTGGTTCGTCACCTCAATCGAAGTTCCTTTAACACTGAGAGTAACATCGGAGGTCTCCACAGGTGTGCTCTCGTTGCTATCGTAGATGGCTGTACCATTTGCCCAAACCCTATTTCCAGTGATGACAGTCGTTGGGTCGAGTTGGAGCTCCACGGATATGTTCGATACGATTGAGAACCAGATTTCTGGAGTTGCTACTGAGTTGGATGCTTCGTCTATTGCTTCGATATGATAGTCTATGATGGTGCCGGCCGCATATGCTCCTAGAGTGTAGTTGTAGGTTCCATCGAGGTTGTCATCGGTCATCGCGCCAAACTTGCATGTTCCGGGGTAGCAATAGTACACTGCAACATCGGCTATGTCGCTTTCAGTATCCTCCACTGTCGCGTAGAGTTCTACAATCTCCCAATCCTGAGGATACTTCGGATCGATGTGGACATCAGATATCACTGGAGGGGTCGTGTCCGCGACGGCAACATCCGCAAACATGAAGGTCAAGACTCCAGCAAGAAGAAGGCAAAGTGCAACTGCTGAAAGAGGTAATCTGGATCTCATTATTGGTCTATAAGACTGAATGCCATTAAATATTTTTGCTTATTCTAGTTCCTCAGGGGCGAGATACGTCCCGGTTATTCTTCCCGTTCCTTCCCCTTCGAACGTTTAGCAGCAACCGCCGCAACGATGACCACAACAACAATGATGATTATGATTAGAAGATACAGCACGAGATCATCGGTCTGACCTATTGAGCTGAAAGTCATCTCGACAGAATCTGAATATACGATCGAGTCGGAATAAGCCCGGACCTCCAAATCATGATTTCCGTCAGCCAGTTGATTCGGGTCAAGGTCAAAATACCAAGAGTACCTCCCTTCGGCCGTCTCGTACAGTTGATCATCTATCCTAATCTCGATGGTATCTACGTTCCCGGATGCGGTTCCCTCGATTCTCGTTGTACTGGTGATCTCTTCACCATCGATGTCCGTGGTGACCGCAACGGTTGGTTTTGGCCCGATGACCGCGTTCGCTGATTGGATGATATCTGCGTTGTCTCCTACCTGTACGAAAACGACAACACCCATGTTTGAGGAATCCCATCCACCGTCCAGTTGGAACCAGACATCTTCGTTGTAGGGTAGGTTGGTCTCGTCGAAGACCCTCTCTTCAATGTCTCTGACAACGTAGTTGTACACTTTGCTATCGTGCACGACCGAATTCTCGTAAAGGGCATATCTCGTGACAGTAGGATTCAGTGCAATGCTGGCAACCTCTTGAAAGGAAGCCGAGACTGTAAGATTTCCCGATAATTCCGTCAGCGAGAGGAATATTTCGATCGGACTGGGGTCATTCAATCTGTCGTTTATCTTGTTCTCAAAGAGGCCATAGAAGAAATCCGTGGTCGGATTCTGGACCGAGTGAACCCCTTCAGTTCCATCAATCCAGGCGGCAGGCAATCCTGTCTCACCCCTGTTGTAGGCTTCTCCTCTGATGTATGTTTCGGTAGTGTTAAATGGGTCTAACCTCGAAATGTGATACTGCAAAACCGAGAGTCGTTCCGGACCAAAATCCACGGACAACATATCGGCAGCCTCGTCGGCGTAAGGACATCCTAGGCACCATGTCGCAGTGATCAGCTCCAACATCACCGTTCTCGCAGCCCCGGTTTCATCCGCCTCCGATGTGGGGGAGATTGCCGTGAGGGTACCCATGGACATGAACAGAATCAGAATGACAGCCGCGGTCCTTCTTGGTCTGCATTTGGCATCTTTCATCATCATAACAACACTATAATCATAATATGGATATATGCGTTTTGGGTTTCTCAGGCTCGAATCAGTTCTCCACTGTCCAGGTGACGTCTGCTGGAACCCTCACCCAATAGGCGCCCCCCGTCATCATGAGATCCGTTGGCAATAGTTTTGTTAGGTAATAGGGAACGGCTGGCAGGAAGTACCCTTCGATTTCCACACACTGGGTGTCGGCGATTAGATCTGCGATATAGTAATCCGATCTGAAGCTTGGGTAACCCACCAGATTCCATCCCGTTGACAAGGATATTTGGACATTTTCAGGCACTCCTCCCGCCACGGTGAAGTAATCTGACGTAAGAACGTTCACCCAAATCCCCGTGCTAGGGGCAACGGTCACGAAATCATTGACGGGCTTTCCGAGAGCGTTCATCTTCCATGGGTCCGAAGTATCCCAACTGTTGTAGCTCCATGCCTTGTCCCAATTGAGGGTCTTGAGAACCGAACTCAAGGACGAGTCGGATGAAAGCACTGGAGACGATATCAGGTTAATCCCTATCTCCAAGTATTTGGTGTATTTTGCAGCCTGGGCCTTGCTCTTGGCTCCGAATCCTGTTGTGCTGTTCACCTGCACGTAATAGAAGTGGGTGTTGGGTTCTCCATGTCCGTTTCCTGAATCAATGAGCTCAGTTGTGCCGGCCAGGGCAGAACCGATGAACACGTATCCGCTACCGTATTTGTTGTACGTTGTTCCCCGATAGACTGCATAATTGCCAAAGTAACCAGAGCCTTCGTCAGGAGAAGCTGTCCATGTCACGCGGACATCCTGGTCCATTGTTCCGAACAACTCCGCTGAGACACCTGTCGGGGCGGCCAGACAACTTATCTCTGTGATTTCCAGGGTCTGATTGAGGGTCACACCTGTCACGTCTTGAATCAATCCGCTGGGCCATCTGATCTGTATGTCCACAGTGCCGGAGTAGTCATCAAAGCCGAACTCCACAGTGAGAGAATTCTGAGATGAACCTGTTCCGGTGCCGCCTTCCACCTCTCTCATCTGGGTCACCGTGCCATTTGTCACCGTAACCCTTGCTCCGATGGCCGCCCAGTTGCTCCAGCAGCCCCTGAGGTCTATTTTCAGCCAGTTGTTTGGTGAACCGTTGTTCCTGTACAATCTGACCTCGTAGAAGCTATCTGGATAGCTGGAACCTTCCACTATCAGGTCCAAATCACCGTCGTTATCATAATCTGCCCATGAAGTGCCCCAAGAGTTCCATACCTTTACTCCTGCTTCCTCGGTAACGTTGGTGAATGTTGAGTTGCCGTTGTTGCGGAAGAGATGCGAATCCCCATGGACTAGATAGTAGACCTGTGTGACAAACAAGTCCAAGTCCCCGTCGTTATCGTAGTCCCCAAAACTCGGGCTGGAATACAACTCATCTCTGTAGTAGATGAAACCCGAGGCGGGATCATACATTTTCTCTCCGGGTGGAATGATAGGAATACCAGCGGATTCTCTTATGTCCCAGAAATCGAAGTTTTCGGCAGAGCCATTATTTTGATAGAGCTTGGAGTCATCGCAGATATAACCCCTTATACCATCGGGAAACACGTCTTTGTGAACCAGGTTGGCCGCGAACAAGTCCAAATCACCATCGTTATCGATGTCCCCCCAAGCAGAACCGATTGTATGTCCGTAGTAGGTATATCCTCCATACCACCTGGGAATCCCTGCCACTCCCCGGTCAAAAGCTCTTTCAGTGAAAGTCCCGTCACCATTGTTCTCCCAAAGGAAGTTTGGCCTCAATCTGTAATTGGAGATGTATATGTCTAAATCACCATCGTTGTCATAATCCCCCCATGCCACACCTCTGCCCTGGTGAGGGTTTGAGTAGTCATCAATTCCTGCGCTCACAGTAACGTTTGTGAACGTCCCGTCTCCATTGTTGTGCCATAAAATGTCCATCGTTCCAAAGGACTGCCACGGATTTGGTATCGTCCATTCATAGTTCGCCACGTAGAGATCAACATAACCATCGTTGTCATAGTCTCCCCAGCCAGCTGATTCGCTTGGAAGTCCGTCTAAGACGTTCCCTGCTCCGTAGGTAACGTTCTCAAAGGTTCCATCACCTTCATTGTGCCAGAGGATATCCTCTCTACCCAATCCCGCCGTGGCGTAGAAATCAAGCCAACCATCGTTATCGTAATCGGCCCAAACACCACCTGAAACTTTTCCGTACAGTCCTGCTTGGCTTGTGACTTCAGTGAAATCCCAGTTCGGGGCTCCATTGTTTCTGAACAGTTTCCCTCCACCTATCAGAAGGTCCTGGTCCCCGTCATTGTCATAGTCCGCCCATGAGTATCTTCTTCCAGTGACGCCGGCCAATCCCACCTGCTCCGACACATTGGTGAATGTAACTGGCTCATCTGCGGAGGGTTGTATAGGAGGCGCCATCACAGTGGTGACCGGCTCATCAGGTTCAACCGTCCCAAAAGACAAAAAGGAAATAAATAGAAGAGCGGCCACACAGCAAGATGCCCACCTGACAGTCGAAACATGGTTCATGTCCCACAACCCCTTGAAAGAATCATTCCGAAGATATTTAAATCTATGGCAGTGTCCAAATCGGATAGGTTTATATGCACTTTTCTTAATGATGGGCTTGTGTTTGAAGAGGAATATCGTCTTCAATTCTTCACCGACAAAGGCTACTCGCGCTATGTGTGTGATGTCTGCGGTTCGCCCTTCTGGAGTTTGAAGGAGGAGAAGAACTGCGGGGATACCCCTTGCAGACCTTTCACGTTTATCGGGAACCCTCTGTTGAAGGAAGGCATTCAGCTCAGAGAGATGAGGTCTCTTTTCATCGATTTCTTCGAGAAGAGGGGACATGAGAAGGTGGACAGGTACCCCATCATTCCCCGGTGGAGGGACGATGTGCTGTTGGTCAGCGCTTCGATTTTCGATTTTCAGCCTCATGTAACATCAGGTCTTGTGGATCCGCCAGCAAACCCTCTCGTCATTTCCCAGCCCTGCATCCGAATTGTGGATGTGGACTCTGTCGGAAAGACCGGAAAGCATACCACAAGCTTCGAAATGATGGCCCATCATGTCTTCAACAGCAAGGGCAAGGAGATTTACTGGAAGGAGCAGACGGTTGCATACTGTCATGAATTGTTCACCGAGGATCTCGGTGCAAAAGAGGAAGATCTGATCTACAAAGAAAAGGCCTGGATCGGGGGAGGAAACGCTGGACCATCTCTGGAGGTTATCGGCGGGGGTCTGGAAGTGGCCACTCTCGTTTTCATGAACATGAAGCGGGACGACAAGGGAGACATCGAGCTGGAAGGGGGGAAGTACTCTCCGCTGGCCCTGAACGTAGTGGACACGGGCTACGGTCTGGAAAGAATGGTTTGGGCCTCCCTTGGCTCGCCGACCATCTACGATGCCATCTATTCCACTGTTCTCTCACCGTTGTATGGCGCCACCGGCATATCCGATAAGATACGCGAAATAACCTACAAGACCGCGCTTGAAACGCACGCCACACTGAGTGCTCTGGTGGACGTAGGGAGCAAGAGCAAGATAATGGAACTCAGAAGGAGAGTTGCCGAAGACCTCAAAGGGAAGGGGGTTGAGATATCTTCAGAGGAACTCAACGGGTTCTTGGACTTGATGGAGAGGATATACGTTGTGGCCGATCACTCCAGAGCGGTAGCACTTATGTTGAGCGACGGGATGGTTCCCTCAAACATCAAGGAAGGGTACCTTGCCCGTTTGCTTCTGAGGAAGGCCCTGAGAGCTCTCCAGGATTTGAAGGTGGATTTGTCGCTCGAAGGATTGGTTGGACTGCACTTGAAGGAATTTGACGACATACTGGACTATGGCAAGAAGGACAAGATATCCGAGATCATCCAGATAGAGACGGGGAAGTACGAGGAGACGCTCGAGAAAGGAAAGAGGTTGGTATCAAGCAAGTTGGAGAAGGGGAAGATCGGGACCGATGATCTGGTGGAACTCTATGATGCTCATGGGCTGCATCCATCCGTCGTCCAGAAGATGGGAGAGGAGCTTGGCTCTCCCGTGGACATCCCGGACGATTTCCACGCTCTACTTGCCAGAAAACATGAGAAGGAATCGGTGGAAGTGGAGGCAGAGGAGGAGCTGGATCTGCCAGCCACAGAGATGCTTTACTATTCCGATCCTCACCAAATGGAATTCGAGGCAGAGGTCATATATTCGGAAGATGGGAGGGTGGTTCTGGACAGCACGTTGTTCTACCCCGAGGGGGGCGGTCAAGAATCGGACACTGGAGTCCTCATCGTTGATGAAAAGGAGCACAGAGTTCAGAGCGTTCAGAAAGTGGGCAAGGTCATATTCCATGAAATGGACTCCGACATTCCCAAGGGGACGAAAGTCCATGGGAAGCTGAACATCGAGAGGCGCAGGTCGTTGATGGGGCATCACACTGCCACCCATTTGCTTTTAGGTTCTGCAAGGGAGGTCCTGGGCGATCATGTGTGGCAAGCAGGCGCGCTTAAGACACCAGATTATGGCAGATTGGACATTTCTCACTACAAGGACATCTCGGAAGAAGAGATGGCAAAGATTGAAAGGATAGCGAATGAGAAAGTGCTCGAAGGGATCGAGATCACCGCGACGGAAATGGACAGGAAGGAAGCGGAGAAGAAATACGGTTTCGCTCTCTATCAAGGAGGAGTACCAGTATCAAAGACGGTGAGGGTGGTCCAGACAGGGGATTTTGACGCTCAGGGCTGTGGCGGCACGCACTGCACCAACACCAACCAGGTTGGAATGATCAAGATCACTAGGATAACCGGCATCCAGGACGGGGTGGAGAGGATAGAGTTCGCGGCCGGGTTAGCGGCGGTGGAGTATGTCCAGAAACAGGAGTCTCTCCTGAAGGAGGCAAGTGGCACCATCAATGTCCCCCCAGCGCAGCTGCCCAAGGCGGTGAGTAGGTTCTTCAAAGAATGGAAATCCATGAAGAAGGAACTGGAGCGCGTGAAAGGGGAGAAAGCAGGTTCCAGGTTTGCCACTATCTTGGAAAGCGCGGAGACGGTGGGCAAAGTATCCGTGCTTACGGACGTATCTGACCTGGACATGTCGGGCCTGAGGGCCCTGGCCAAGGAGATATCCTCAAAAGAGAAGATGGTCGCCATCCTCGCCAGCGGGGTCGGAGGGGCGAAAATCGTGGTTGCGCGCAGCACGGACGTGGATCTGGACTCTCTGGAAGTGGCAAGAAAAGCCTCCCTGGTACTGGGTGGAAGCGCAGGTGGCGGACCCGATTTCGCACAGGGCGGAGGTCCCCGTGCCGAAGAAGTTAAAAAGGCTGTTGAAATTGCACTAAAGGAAGTGAAGGCTCTATTGGCTTGAGGGCCTTCGTGAGGCATTGTATGGGTTACCGAGAATGGAAAGACAGGATTCGGCGGTATAACGAGATAGCTGAGTACGGCCCCATCGTCCGCAGATACTTCGTCCTTGGCGCCTTTGATGGTGCGCTGACAATTTTAGGAATCATCCTGGGAGCCTTCTTCGCGGGCGCGGTGAAGGCACAGGTTAATTTGATTGTTGTAGCGGGAATAAGCGCCCTGGTGGCTCTCGCCATTTCAAGCGTCGTGGGCGCGTACGAGGCGGAGAGGGTGGAGAAGAAGATTGATCAGAAAAAGGTGGAGAAGGCCCTCCTTGCCAAGGTTGGGAACGAACACGAGGAGGCCTACCGGTTTGCCGCACGCGCCAGCGCTGTGGTCCATGGAATATCTCCGTTGGTTGCTGGTTTCATCCCCATCATACCTCTCTATCTGATTCACGACTTCACTATGGCGACCGTCGCATCAACGGTCGTGACTCTGTCTCTTCTTTTCGTGATAGGTTGGTATCTCGGGAGATTGGTGAGAGAGCGGGCCTTTGTCACCGGTCTTAGATTTGTGCTAGCGGCTCTGGTAACCGCAGCAATCATTGTGACCATTGGCCATGGCATGTAGGACAACTATTAATATGACGGTCTTTGTATAACAGATGAATGGAAGAGCTTTCTGCTGAAATAGAGCATGTTAGCAGGATTGTTGGCAGGTATTTTCCGATCTACGAGACGAGGGTGACCCCGAACCTCTTCTCCTTCTTCGTACGAACGGACGAGACCACCTTGGAGACCAAGTTCGATCAACTGAGAATGGAAATGACCCCTCTGAGGTATGTACCCATTCTGACCCTGGAAAACGGGGAACAGGTCATACATGTTCAGAAAAGGCCGAAGGCGACCTACCGAAGCACCAACATGAACCTGATACTCCTGGTTGCGACGATTGGTACCACCGTTTTCGCTGGAATGATTCACTGGGCCGGTTATGAAGGCATTCCTCTGTATTCGCTGAAGACGTTGGCCTTCGGTACTCTGTTCTTTGCTTTTCCTCTCTTGGCTATCTTGGCAACCCACGAGTTCGGGCATTACTACATGGCCAGAAAGCACAAGGTGGCCGCATCTCTTCCCTTCTTCATCCCTTCCTTTCCGCCTTTGGGGACCTTTGGTGCCGTGATAAGCATGCGTGACCCGATTCCTAACAGAAAGGCTCTGTTGGATATTGGAATTGCTGGTCCGATCTTTGGCTTGATTGTGGCCATTCCCGTGACCGCGATTGGCCTGTACCTGACCGGCGTTGGAGCGAGACCCCTTCCCGCGAACATTGGCGAAGGAGGCGGTCTGGTCTTCTTCCCGCCCATACTCTTTCAGTTCCTCGAGTCCGTCATCCCCGTACCCCATGGTGTTCTCTCGCACCCGACCCTGTTTGCTGGTTGGGTGGGTCTGTTCGTGACAGCTCTTAACTTGATCCCGGCCGGGCAGTTGGACGGTGGGCACATTGCCAGGGCCCTTTTCGGCAAGAAGGCAACCTACCTCAGCTACGGATCTCTGTTGGTCCTCTTCACCTTGGGTTTCCTATACTTCGGCTGGATGATCATTGCGCTGCTCATAATGCTCCTTGGTGCTACTCATCCTCCACCCTTGAACGACGTGACAGGTCTTGACCTGAAGAGAAAGGTTGTTGGTTCATCGGCCGCGGTGATGTTAGTGTTATGTTTCGTAATAGTCCCTGTTGCCCAGATCCCAATCATAAGCGATTTCGAGTTTCGGGAGGCGGACGAACCCTGGCAGGAACTGACTTATGACAACTTCAGTGTGAGTGCGAACACAGTATACAACTACAGTTTTTTCATAAACAACACTGGGAACATCAGGGAGAACATAACCCTGGCAACGAATCTCAATCGGTCTATGATCAGGGATGGTTGGGATGCCCTTTTTGTGATGAAATACAAAGGCGGTGAACTCGAAGGTATGGAGGGCTATGTGGAGCTGAACGCTTCTGGAGAAACGAACATGACCTTGAGAATCTACATCCCAGCGGGTGCATCCCCAGGCAACTACTCGCTCGAGATTTCTGGTGTTGTCAGGGAATTCGGCTTCCCCGAAAAGAGTTTTGAGCTCATCATCAGGGTTCAGTAGTTCTTGAAAACGCAGTAGAACCTTGTCAGCGATCTGTGAACCCTCTGCTCGTATACTTCCTCAAGGCGCAGGTATTCCTCTCCCACTTCAATGAATGCTTTGTCAGGCAGGACTATTGCCAGGTAGCCGCCCCTCTCAAGAACATCAGAAAAGGACTCAAAAGACCTCCTGTAGAGGGAGCCAAGTTCCTCCTTCATGGTGGTTGATGACCTGCCGTAGGGAGGGTCGGTAACGATGGAAGAAACGCTGTCCACATTCTCGCTGATATCACCAACGTCCGATCGAAACAGAAAGGAGTCAAGATTGTAGCTCAGGAGGTTCTCCCTGCATCCTTCGATCATCTCCTCCTTGATATCGCTCCCCATCAGCTCCGCTCCTATCAGGCCAGCTTCTATCAGGATCCCTCCCGTTCCGCAGAAAGGGTCCAGGAAGGTCTTCCCCTTTGAGGTGCGAGCCAGGTTCACCAGTGCCCTTGCATATTTGGGGTGCAGGGAAATGGGGGAAAAGAATGGGCGCCGGTCAACCTTCCGCTCGCCAAAGGAGGATCTCTCGATTGCAGCCTTCTTCAGTGCCAGGTAGTTGTTCTTCCCTGAGATCAACCTGACCTCATTGTCAGGGCTGTCCAGGTCCACGGGATTGGTGTTCGCCAGTATCCCGCCTATCCTGTTGAGGCCTTCATCGCCGCTGTCCCTCTCGGGCCTGGGTCTCAAATCCCTCCTCCTCAGGGCTATGCTTCCGCTCAGTGGGCGGAGACCTCGGGCAGCATCCTCCAGTTCAGAAATGGATCCGGACGCCAGGTGCTCGTCCACATACCGGGTCAGGCCCAGTCTCTCTCCCAATCTCTCAGGTTCGGCCTCCGTTTCCAGGACCAGGATTCTGCTCTCCTCTTCCGAGATTTCGTAGTCATGCCCTTCCGCTTCTATGCATGCAAGAACTTCCGCTCTTGGCAGTGTCTCGTGCTCTCCCAGCAGCTCGAAGAGAAGGCGCATGTTCCTCCAACAATCTGCAGGGATATGATACTATCTCCGGGTGCATATCTTTTTATCTTTGTTTGCAAAATCCTCTCCTATGATGAGGCTGCGGCCTTTCGCTCCGTCCGACATCTCGGACGTTCTCAAAATCATTGGTTCCTCAATGCCGGAGAGTTATCCACCATCAATGTTTCTGGAGCTTCACAACATATGGAGGGATGGGTTCCTGGTATGCGAGTACTTCGGTCCTACCGTCGGGTTCGTTGTGGGAACATTGTCGGGAATCAGGACGGCCAGGATTCTTGTCATTGCCGTGCTGGAACCCTATCGATGCAAGGGAATCGGAACAGCTCTGATGAGTGAGTTCACGAACGCATGCGGGATGAAGGGTATTTCAAGCATAGAACTCGAGGTCAGGAAAAGCAACAAGGGGGCAGCCAGATTCTACACCAAGCACGGCTATCAAGTGATTGACGTCCTTCCCCGCTTCTACAAGGATGGCGAGGATGGATTGAAGATGTGGAGAAATCTGTGAGGACGTTCATTCCTTTGCTTGACCTCAACAACTCTCAGATGTAGCCTCTCTTATCGTCCTGTACATGGTAGTTCCAGTAGTGGTAGGGAGCCATGCTCTTCTGCGAATCGGACATGTCCGTTGCCAGTCCGCCTTGGTAGGAACCGTACTTCTCCCTTATCTGTTCCTCGACCGTCCTGCTCCTCTTGATCGCCTTCTTGATGTGCTCGGCGGTGATCAATGGATCTCCCTTTGTGACAGCTATATCACCGGCAGACCTGATAAGTCCCCCGAGGTCTCTGAGTCGTAACGAGAGTGACTTCTCTTTCCCGTCCAACGTCTTGGCCCTCCTCTTGGCTTCCTCTACAACAGCAACGACTGCGTCGGTCGAAGCGTGGGGAATCCTTGTGTCCATCGCGATCTCCTGGGCAATGAACTGGGCCAGCCCGGCCCTGTTGCTCTCATTGTCCTCCATCACCGTCTCCACCAGGACCTCGTAGCCTGAACCGGTTATCCTGGATCTCAGGGGCGAGAGGATGTTCGGCAAGTCCTGGATGTTGCACGCAGCTACGAAAATGAAACTGCACGGCACGTTGTCCACCCTTACGCTGGCTCCAGCGCTCTGCGGGTTCCTGCCGCTTATCGGGAACCTCTTCTCCTGCATGGCCGTCAGAATGGACCTTTGGAGGATTCCCAGCTGCGGAAGCTCGTCTATGAAGAGCACTCCTTCGTGAGAATCGTGAATCGAACCAGGGACCACTCTCTCGTAGGGTTGGGAACCCAGCTGGGGGTGCCCACCGTACGGATCGTGCTTCACATCTCCAAGAAGCTCGGTCTCGCTCGCACCGGTTGCCAGTATGAATGCGTTCCTCTCCAATTTGACAAGGACCTTCCTGGGGCTGACCCTCTCCATCTCTCTCCTCTTCTCAAGGGCCTTCTGGTCCAGTACCTTTATCATCTCACCGGACCGCTCGAAAACGACCACTTCCTCCTTCCCAAAACGCTTTCGGGTGGTTGTGACCTTGTCCCTGCCGGCAAGCTGGCCGATGGTAACCTCGAATATACCTCCGAGAAGATCGCTGAAGGGGCTGCCAGCACCCTGCTGGATCTGAACTTTGGGACGGTTGCATTTCGGACACAACCTCTCCATCGGCGAGGAATAGTCTCCACAGTTCACGCACTTGTACCCGAGTCTTTCAGCAACATTGATGGGGGCCTCCTTCGGATCTATGAGCTCTCCTTCGGCACCCTCCATCTCCCTCGCGTCCTCCAGGACTTCTTCGCCCTTTCTGACTTCCACGAGCGGTCTTTCTGGGTTCTCGGGGTTGTGCACGATCCTGATCTCTTCCGTTGGACGTGGAAGATGTAGAGAGAGGGCCTGAGCTATCATGGACTTGCCAGTACCCGGAGGTCCTACGAGAAGAAGGTGCCTTCTCTGGGTCGCAGCTATCCTTGCCAGCGAAATCGCCTCTTCCTGGCCTATGACTCTGGCAAGTGGATCGGATGGTATTGCCACATCCGCTGTCGTTTCCAGCTCATCAAGGCCGAAACCTCTCGATGCGTCCAGATAAGGTCCTTTGGCTATTCCTTTCACCCCAATCAGATTCCGAGATCGTTCTTTGTCCAGACCTCTACAGAGGCGGGATGTTTAGAGACATTTCCGATCTTGGTGCCCACCACTGTTGCAGTGCCTTGGCTGGCTGCCAGGTCAAGTATCCTCTGCGTGATGATGCCATCGAACACGACCGTAGCGGTGTTGTCCTGGCTCTTGAGCGTATCCACCAGGTCCCTCACTGGAACCTCGACGGTGACCTCACCTTCCTTGTTGATCAGTCTTGCCTTCAACGTACCCGAGAGCGAGTCCAGCATCTCTTTCAGCTTCTCCTGTTCCGGAGACAGCTTCTTTTCCTCTTTCCTCGGTGGTGCTCTTGGTCTCTCCTCTCTGCGCTCCACACGTCTCCGGGGAGCTGGGCGTTCTGGCCCTTCAGTGGTCTTGGGTGTGGTAACTCGTAATCCATACATATCCACGAACTGTTCCACTGGTATCTTGTTCCTGAGCAGCTTCATTATCTGCTTCTGGGTCAGTTCTTCCACTTCCTTTCCTTTGGGCGCCCTTGCGACGAAGTCAATCTCCCCCACTTGCAGAAGCTCCCTCAGGATCAGCTCGCCACCGCGGTCACCGTCCACGAAAGCCGTCACGACCTTTTCTCTGGAAAGGTCCTGTATCGACTTGGGGATATTGGTCCCCTCGACGGAAACCGCGTTCTTCACTCCAGACCTGAGAAGGTTGAGCACGTCCGCCCTTCCTTCGACTATGATTATCGCGTCCGAGGCCTCGGCGTTTGGACCGGCGGGCAGTCTGTCCGGGCCCATGGTCACTATCTCATGAACCTGAACGGCCGCCTTGACGCTCTCTGTTAGGTCCATTCCGGTGTGCTTGGACTGTTCAATCATAATCGTGAGAAGCTCCTTGGCCCTGTCCACTATCTTCATCCTCTTGGAGACTCGTACGTCTTCCACTTTTTCTACTCGGATCTTCGCCTTGCAGGGTCCCACCCTGTCAATCGTCTCCAGTGAAGAGGCCAGGATCGAAGTCTCCACCTGGTCAAGGCTGGAGGGGACCATGATAGTTCCCTCGGATTTTCCCTTCTTTGAGCTGACTTCTACCTCTATTCTTCCTATTCTACCACTCTTTTGAAGGTCACGCAGATCAAGCTCTTCCCCCAGCAGACCCTCGGTCTGTCCGAAGATTGCACCGACAACGTCCGGTTTCTCAACGATTCCGTCCGCTTCCATTCTTGCTTGAATCAGGTACTTCGTAGTGGTTGGATCTATGTGCATTTCTTTCACCTCTTTTTGGAAAACAGCTATCAAATATGGATTGTCATCCCTCTGTTGAGATGATTATTTATCCAGTCACAATAGTCAGTATCGAATTACTGAATGATATGGTGAATGGGATATGGTCATATCTGATGCTAATCTTCCCTTTTGTGAAGCTAGCAAGAGTTGTGTTTGTATATAAGATTTGTGATAACGTAGCCAGTGTGTCCGTGGTGGGTTGGCGGTCTTCTTCTCCCCTTTAAATCTTTCGGTTCCGCCGTTTTGACAGTTCCTCAAGCCTTTCCATGTGTTTGTAGAGGCTTTCCACGTCCTTTATGTCCTTCTTGGTGAGCATTGCCAGTTTAGCTCTGATGTTCTCATCGTACCGAACGCCATTAGCCTCCAGGCCTTCCCTTAGCATCCTTGAGAGCTGTCCGCCTCTCCTGTCCCAGTCGGTGAGCAAAATCACCTTGTCGTGTTCTTTCGAGATGTTCTCGCACGTTCTGAATATCGAGATCCCCTTGTTCAAGCGGAGGACGGTGCCCGTCAATCCGATCGCTCTGAGGGACCGTTCATCCTTTCTCCCCTCGACTATGACAGGCATTTCTACGTTGAGCCGAATGAGGTCTTGGATTAGTTTGTTGATCTCTTCCAGCCTCTCTTCCGTTCTCAACCTAACCCTCTCCTAACAGTTTTGTGAGCACCCTCAGGACTTCTTCTCTGCCCATCCCTTTGATGGATACGCTCTTTGACCTGCTTTTCACGCCAGATACTATCTCCACTTCAGATTCTTTGATACTGAACGATCTGGAAAGCAAGGATAGCAACTCTTCATTCGCAGCACCTTTCATTGCAGGATTGATCACGTTCACCTTTATGCTGGCACGCCATGGGTCATAACCTGCGAACCCGGGTTTGGAGGAATCTGGAATAACATGAAACCTGATGACCGTTCTACCTGATTCGGACCGGACGGAGTCTTCGAATTTCACGATTACCGAATCCATCTCCATACCTTAACGGTTGTCCTTCCATTTGTTTATGGGCGTATACGCCCACAAAAAGACTGGCACGGTCCATTGCCAAATCGATAGCGAATAGGTGCCCACCTTCCTGGAGGTCCCGGCAAACGTGAACCAAATCTCCCGACGTTCTAAACTCTTAACTAGGGGAAATCGCATTAGCATTCGATGGCAGAGGAGGGCATAACTTTTGAAAGAATCACCCGGATATACAGGGAAGAGACCGGGAAGAACACGCTCACCAAGTTGGAAATGGACTTCTATGTGAAACTGAACGGCTACATTGAGGACCTCAGGTCAAGGACGGACGAGGAACTGGCAATAGATCCCCATTCCTCCAAAGCCATCCTTCTTCAGAACGAACTGCGGAAGATCTCACAGAAAAGGGATCAGATATACAGGACCCGAGAGAGGAAGATAGCACTGATGGCCTCCGCCCGCGTGGGTGGCACCGATGTCGATACCAAGGTCCTCACCAAGAACGAGAAGGTCCTGTTCGAGAAGCTGGTGGACGATCTCAAGGACGCCAGGGAAGAGGTGTTTTCAGGGGATAGGACAGTGACGGAGAAGAAGGAGAAGAAAGCCCCTGAGGTTGAGACCCAGAAGAAACCTCCTCCGAAAGAAGAAGCGAAGAAGCAGGAAGCGGAAGAAGACCTTGCCGTGGTGCAGGCTCTGGAGGATATCCCTCCCTTCGCTGGCATAGACGTGACCTACGAGCTCAAGAAGGAAGAGGTCGTAACCCTCCCCAAGAAGGTGGCCAAGATCCTCACGGAGAGCGGGAAGGCCAAGCTTTTGGAGATTAATAACCCTTAAATACATCGAGAAACATACATTGTATCGCTCTCTATCATTAAGGGCAATGCCACAGTGTGAATGTGCAAAGGGGCATCCCTGTTTTCTTGCTGGGGAGTTTGGTGCACCCACCGAGAGAATGCTCTCGCTGGGGAAGGGTATAGACGGGGAGGAGGATGGAATCTCCTCTGCGTCCGTGATTACCGTCATACGCAACCTGGACGCCTGCTAAGTCGATAGGTAAGTGATCAACTACACTGTTTGGTGAATGGCTGGGCTCGGGCGCCGATGAAGGTCGTGTCAAGCCGCGATAGGCGATGGGTAGGCGCAAGAAACCTTTGAACCATCGATTACCGAATTGGACTTCCAGCCTTCGGGCGATCCGTAAGGATTGGGAACCCCCCGAATTGAAGCATCTTAGTAGGGGGCGGAAAAGAAATCAATAGAGATGTCGTGATTAAAGGCGATCGAAAGCGACTTAGGGCAAACCGAATCCTTCATGGGAACATGGAGGAGATGTGGAGTTAGGACTCCGGCACTTCATCCCAGATCGACCACAAGTCTCCTGGAACGGAGCACCGCAGAGGGTGATAGTCCCGTGTGGGAAAGTTTGGTTGAAGATTCGGAGTATCCAGAGTAGCATGCGTTGGATATCGCGTGTGAATGTGGGAGGCATAAACTTCCAACCCTAAATACGACCCGAGACCGATAGCGCAGTAGTAGCGTGAGTGAAAGCTGAAAAGTGCCCTTGACGGGAGGTGAAAAGAGCCTGAAACCAGACAGTTACAGACTGATATGGCGTGAAAGGATAGAAGCTCGTAAGAGTGGACCATCGTCATATCGTCCGTTTCGAAAAACGGGCCAGGGAGTTCTAGCTAATGGCGAGGTTAACCTTGCAGAAGGGTAGCCGGAGCGAAAGCAACATGCTTGCAGCCTTCGGGCGAGAAGCGTCGTGTGCTCGCGAGGAGTCATTGGTGCGATACCCGAAGCCGGTCGATCTATGCTTGGGCAAGTTGAAGCCTTCCGAAAGGGAGGTGGAGGACTGAACCGGTACTGACGTGCAAATCGTTCGGATGACCTGTGCATAGGGGTGAAAGGCCAATCTAGACCGGCGATAGCTGGTTCCTCTCGAAACTACTCGCAGGTAGACCTCGGACGAGGTAGACGGTGGGGTAGAGCACTGATTGGGTATGCAGGGGGAGAAATCCCTCGGTATCCTGTCAAACTCCGAACCTGCCGCCGCCGTAGACTCCGGGAGTGAGGGCATCTGGGGTAAGCTTGATGTCCGTAAGGGAAAGAACCCAGCCCAGGGTTAAGGTCCCCAAGTGTCGGCTAAGTGTAACCAAAAGAGAGTTCGTTCTCCAAAACAACTGGGAGGTGGGCTCAGAGGCAGCCACCCTTTAAAGAAAGCGTAACAGCTCACCAGTCGAGATTACGTGCCTCGAAAATGGACGGGGCTAAGTCGACCACCGATACCTTGGAGCGCTTAAGTGCGATCTGGTAGAGAGGCGTCGTGCGTGGGTGGAAGCTTGGCCGTGAGGTCAAGTGGACCGCGTTCGAATGAGGATCCTGGTGGAAGTAGCAGCAAAGTACCGTGAGAATCGGTACCGCCGAAGGGGCTAGGGTTCCTCGACAATGTTCGTCAGTCGAGGGTTAGTCGGTCCTAAGTGACATCTTAACCGAACGTCGCGAAAGGGAAGCAGGTTAATATTCCTGCACCATGTGAACCTTTGCCCAATTTCTGACGCATCTGGGTAGGTTGAGCAGGTTTGCCAATCTGTTTAAGCGTAGAAGGCCGGGGAGAGCCGTAATGGCGAGAACCGGTTGAATGCGTGAATGGGGAGGTAACTCCTTCAGCTGAGCCCTGGTGCCAGTGAAAAGGAAATTGGGGTCAATCCACGTGTCCGTACCGAGAACTGACACAGGTGCCCCTGGGTGAGTAGCCTAAGGCGTGTCGGAGAAATCCATGCGAGGGAATTCGGCAAATTAGCCCCGTAACTTCGGGATAAGGGGTGTCAGCCATGCAGATGGCTGATCGCAGTGACAAAGGGGCTCCGACTGTTTAATAAAAACATAGGTGGCAGCTAGTC
>SOIM01000005.1 GCA_004377185.1 Methanomassiliicoccales archaeon
CCGCATGCGGGAATTGGAACTTCGTGGGATATCCTTCATTTGAAACGAAATCCCTGCCCGGAGTGCTGGACAACAACGGAATGGCTGGGAAATACGACCTGGTCCTGTTCTTCGACCCAACAGACAAGAAGGCGAGGTGGAAGTTCTTCGATCCCAATGACCCCGGCGGATCAACACTGACAGAACTGAAACCCGGAATGGGCATCTGGATACATGTCATCCAAGCGGGAACCTGGGAAGTCAAAGGGGACTAGAACGCATAATCCAAGCGCCTAAGGTCCGTCTGCAACCTTTTCAATTTCTCTTTGAGCTTATCTGCTCCAGTGAAACTGAACGAGAGCGAGCCCCTCAGTCCGATCAAGATCCTGTCCTTACCGTTCCAGAACTTCGCTATTATCTGAGCGTCCTCCGTGGGCATGTTGTCACTGAACTCCGCCTTGATCAGACCCTTGTCAAAATCATATTCCGAGACACTGAGATTGTTCCGCTTGAAGATCCTCAGCGCGTCGTTGAAGACGGAAGAGTAAGGAATTGACCTAAACAGCACTAACCGCTCGGAAGTCTCCATCTAAGTATCCCACCCCCTTGGAGTCTATTTGATGGTTGTCGGACGTTTATCATTCTCGATAGTGATAATACTTTTTTCCAGGGATTTGGAAGTACTGGATGGTCAAAACTTTGTTCCAATATTTTTTTATAGTCAATATCTTAATATAGTCGAATTGTCGTGAATATGCCAGACCATTTCATAAATCTGGATTAGGAGGAGGCTACTATGAAAAGCACTTCTAGAAGACTGAAACATGTGGGAGCAATTTCGATTGTGACCGCGATGATTTTCGCGGGTGTATTTGCTATGGGACCGATGTTTGTGAAAGCTCCGCCGCTTCAGGGAACGCTTGATGTGACGTTCTATGATTTGGCGCCGAACACAGGCACGTTCCCCGGTGATGTGAACGTAACGATGCTATCGTTAGAGATGACCGCAAGCGGTGGAGATGTACGAGTGACCTCGATAGAATTCCGGTTGGGTGGCACAATCTCAGCTGTAGAAATCACGAGCGTGGCTTTTTGGGATGATGCGTTGATAAACGCCCTGCCGGAGTATTTTGAGTGCGAGTTGGCCAAGAGTACTGTGCTGGCGGCTACATTCACCGTCCCCCAGACCGGAAGCCTGAATGAGTGTAATGGCCCAGGCAGCTACATCGTCGATCAGTTCCAAACGAGGAGTATTCTGGTGTTACTTTCGGTGGATGGCGCAACAGATGACTTCGACACAGTAAGCCTGGAAGTAACCGCGATAAACTCTCCGGATACCGTCAATGGAGGTACTGAAACAACAAAAGAGATCGAAGTGCTTCACATCTTCTTCGGCGATGATATGGAGAGCGGAATGGGGTCTTGGCAGAGAGAAGGATGGGACAAGGGACATATGCATGAACCAGACGGTCTTTGGCATTTGAGTCAAGGCGAAGAGAATTGCAAGAACAATAATGACAATCTCGCTTTTTTCCATAGCTATAACACAGCTTGGTGGTACGGGCACCGATATGAAGACCCCTGGGACCCAGGTTACATTTGCAGCTACTATACTTGGATGCCAGGTCAATACCTCACGTCAACGCGCAACATGGGTAACCTGACAACGCCAGAAATAGATGCCACAACGGGAAGTGGCCTTTCTGTGAGTTTCTGGCATATGCTGATGGGTGAACCCGACACTCCGCTATATGAGTTGGATAACGGTTACTTGTGGTTATACGATGTGGATCTGGATCGGTGGCACAAGATCAATGACGACCCGTATGACACCACCGACACCAACTGGTGGAAGGTGACTCTAAACCTTTCCGCATACGCCGGAAAGCGCGTCAAGCTGGAGTTGAGATTCGACACGGGTGACGAAGGGCGCAACCTATGGCTGGGATGGTTCGTGGATGACCTTGTCGTCTATGGTAAGTCCGTTGCCCATGACATTGCTGTTCCCTGGAGCGATGCTCCGCCCGTCGATTCACCTTCAGGGAGTACGTTATACGTGAATGCGACCTATTCGAACATTGGCACAAGTGACGAGACAAACGTGGGGATAAGAATGACAGTGGACAACGGAACGGTGGACACTGGCACAATTGCCAGTTTGCCGAGCGGAACTTCAGAAAAAAGAATGCTCACATGGAGCCCCACGGTCCTTGGAGATCACTGGGTTTGCATGGAGGCCGACCCCGTAGCCGGTGAAACTATTCTTTGGAATAACAAACTCTGCAGCGTTGTGAGTATCATAGATACCGCGGTACATTATGTTTACGTACTTAGATCGCAAGGCACAACCTTGCAAGGTGCGAAAGACACATGGGACCACCTCAACGCCAACTGGGGTACATATGGGACCGATCAGGTTCTCATTGATTACACAAGCCTGAACATACCAGGCATAAAGTACAATGACATAGCCCTCCAGTCCCCGAAGCCGGATGTCCTTGTCATATCCAGTCCTGGAGGATGGATTGATGGTGTAGCTCCGCCAGGTGGGGAATACACAGATACTGAAACAGCTGCTATAATCAAGTATACACTTGAAGCACACGGAATAATCCTTACCGGGACCGTGTTCAATGAGCTGATTCCGAACAACAACGATCTGGCAATGCTGGTAGGAATCAAGGACCAGGCCTACATCAGAGACTTTCCAATACCCTCGATGGACATCGAAAGCGCTTTTGCAGGGCATCCATTGTTCACAGACGTGAGCGACCCATTCCCGTTGGGATACAATATCACAATGAGCACTCCAGCAAAGAGCTGGCAAAGCGGTGACCTGACAACTGGCGAGTATGGTGCCAGATTCCCAGGGAATCAATCAGCGTCAATAGTCATCAACAAGGGCGTCTACATGCTCTCTTGGGGCGCTGAAAGGACGCCAAACACTGACACGTATCAGCTCCTCTACAACGCAATGATAACCTCACTGTACCAAGTGCTGGACCATGATGTGAAAGCAGAGGATATCGTGGCACCCAACTATGTGAGGGTAGGCTATCCCGTGAACGTCTCAGCAACTATCGCAAACATTGGAAAGAACGATGAATCAGTTGACGCCAAGTTGTTGGTGAACACCATCCAGCAGGACGTCCAGAACATATTCTTGACCAAGACAGGAGGCACCCAGCGTGTCACTCTGACCTACACACCAGCTTCCGAAAGAGATGACAACGTCTGCGTCAGGGCTGACATAGTCGGCCCCCTGGACGAGGACCTGAGCAACAACGAGGTCTGCACCGTGGTCAAGGCGAGGAACAATCCTCCCGTACAGGTGTTCATCCTGGATTCCTGGGGAACTGACTTTGGCGCTTTGGCACCATGGGATCTCATCAACAACAATTGGAACCTGTTCGGAACAACACCGGTATATATCGACTATGACAGATTCAACAAGGAGAACATACAGTACCAAGAACTAGTTGACATGTACGCGGACGTTATTGTCATCTCGAACTCATATACTGGCGGCGTAGAGAATCCTATCTCGCGGGGGTACTATTTCAGCTTGCCCGAGCTTAACGCGATCAAGAACTACGTCAATGATGGTCACGGTCTAATCGTGACAGGAGGCTCCTTTGATACCAACTACCTGCCGAACCACCTTCTCCAACTTGGTCCTTTGATGGGCATGAGTGACACATCTCAGTTGATGGTGACCTTCGGAGTGACTGACATGGTGGTGCAGAGCCCCGGCCAGAACCATCCGCTGTTCTACAACATTGATACCCCGTACAATACCAGGAACGGAACGTCCCTGACTCCCGGATTCTTCATGACGGGTCCTGAGCCATGGGATGTCGGTCATCTCTCAGGTGCCGAATACAAGGCATTAGAGAACTCCGCTACACCATATGGAGCGGTGATCGCGAATGAGCCAGGTAACTACAACACCGTGTACATAACCAACTTCGTGGAGAGAATGGCCAACACGAACGACAGGCAATTGCTCTACAATGCGATGATCTGGGCAAGGTCGAGCATCATAGCTCCCAGCGATCTCTGGATCGAACTGTGGAACGGAGGTAATGACCTAAGGCTGACGTGGACTGAATCACCATCAGCCACACTGGTGGGCTATAACATCTACAGGGCCAACACGGTGGACACCTTCACCTTCGGAGTGCCCTACGATACCGTGCTGGCGGGAACAAGCGATTACGTTGACCCAGGCACTGGAATACCCAATCCAGACAACTTCTACTACATCGTAAGAGCGTACGACTCGAACGGGAACGAGGAAATGAACATGAACATCGTGGGCAAGTACATCCTCACTCTGTATGCAAAGATGAACGAGATATCGATTCCGTTCGAGCTGCAGGACACGACCACAGCGAACGTGTTCGGCCAACTGACCGGGGAGTACAAATACATAGAGGCCTACGATGCCCAAACAGGAACCTGGAAACGATGGGATGAGTTCGGTGGATTTTTGACGGATGTGGACCACACCATGGGTCTCAGGGTGAACATGAAACCCAGTGCAGGGGTGAGAGACTTCGTGACTGTGGGTCGCGTGCCTGGCATGACCGATATTACTATGTACCATGACATCGCATCTTCATACTGGAACTTCGTAGGATTCCCAAGACATCTCACAACACCACTCCCGGACGCCCTGGACAACTATGGAATGATGGGCAAGTACGACCTGGTCTACTGGTACGATCCGCTGGACAAGAGGGCACACTGGAAGTGGTTTGATCCTAACGACCCCGGTGGCAGCCCATTGACTGAACTTAGGACAGGGATGGGTATCTGGGTACACACGACACAGCCCGGTATATGGTCTCTCCCAGGTTTCTAGAGCTCAGACCACAGGATCTGATCGGCGAGGTCTGCCATGAAGAAACTCAGTTGTGGCAAGGGAAGAGAGAAGGACATCTTCTCAGCAAAGGGAAAAGCCATAGCCGTGCTTCTGGGTTTGTTCTTGCCTTTGGTCGGAATACTGTCCCTCACACCCTCTGTCCCGGCTGGGGACCTTCCGCCCGAGAGACCTTATGAGGTCTGGACCAGGGGCAGCAACGTGACCATAGCTTCGGAAACGCTTGTGATAGATCCTGGAGAGACGCTTATCATAGAACCGGGAGTCACTGTCTTCTTTGGAGACGACCTGGGTATCGACGTAAGAGGCACGCTGTTGGCCTTAGGGACGGCAGATGAGCCCATTCAGTTCACCAAGAGAGGGCCATCCTTCATGACGCCCTGGAGATCCTTGATGTTCGTGGAGGACGATGATTCAGTGCTCAACCACGTACTGATAAACACGGCCTGGAACGGGCTTAACATCACATCCTCGTCCCCAAGGGTGGAGAATTCTCAGATATCCGGTGTCAGGAAATCGGCCGTGGTAGTGGATTCCCGAAGCGGCCCCAACTCCGCTCCCGTCTTCGTAAACAGTAACGTGAGTGGCGGGATGGGAAGTTCAGACTTCGAGGTATCTGGTGATTCCTGGGTTATCGCTCTGAACACTTCCTTTGACAAGAATAGAACAAGTGTAGATCCGGTCTCTGTTCTGGAGAGACAATGGTTCCTGGATGTGCATGTGGACAACATACTCGAAGAGAGCTTGGAGGGCAGCCTTGTTACAGTGGAGGACAATGAGAACGGGAGCAGCTCTCTTTCCCAACTCACAAACAGCGATGGTGTTTCCAACTTCGTAGTGACCGAGTACATCAACAGTTCCGGACAGAGAACCTACTACACTCCGCACGGCATTTCAGTGTCCAAGGAAGGTTATGACGATGTGTCGTTGGAGCCCTTTTGGATAAACAGTAGCGCAACACCAGAAGTCACATTGGAAGACAATACCCCTCCGGTTACAACCATTGTAATCACAGGGCCACGGTACGGCACGAGCCCGACATTCATAGGCGAGACCACCACGATATCTTTCGAGACTAGCACCGGAGGAACAGGGCCAGTTCAAACGGAGTACCTCATTGACGGAGGAGACTGGAAAGCGTACTCAGGGCCTTTCCCGGTAATCGGCAAAGGTCCCCACACAATCGTCTATCGCAGCTTCGATCCTGCCAATAACACCGAGCCCAATAGGTTCCAGGAAGTGTATCTGGATGTCACTGCACCACGGCTTTCCTACACGGTATTCCCCGAAGGAGAAGGGGTGAACCCAATCAGAATATCTCCAGGGACCAGGTTGTCCTTGGAAGCGACCGACCAGGGATCAAATTTCTCTCATATCATATACTCGATAGGTGGAACATCTTACCCTTACACGGAACCGCTCACACTCTCCCTTGAGGATGACTATACTATCATATACACAGCTTATGACAATATAGGAAACACCGCAGAGGGCAGTCTCTGGCTGAGAGTTGTCACCACCGTCCCACCGATTGTTAACAATCCTCCTCTGTTCTATAGTAATCCCGAAGAAACCGCAGAAGTAGGGGAAGCCTACAGCTATCATGCGCAGGCTCTCGACAACGACGATGATATCCTCGCCTACACGCTCAGGGACCTTCCGTACGGAATGACAATCGATTCAAATACCGGCATGGTGACGTGGACCCCCACATCCGACCAGGCTGGAGAGAATCGGGTGACCATTGTTGTCTCGGACGGGGAGGACACGGACCAGCAGACCTTCCTAGTCAGGGTGGACATGAAGGAAGTCAAATCCCCTGACAATCTCCCCATAATCTTCGGAACAGTGGGTGTTCTCCTCGTAGCTTTCGCATCCTTCCTGGGCTCCACGGAATGGGGCAGGTACCGCTTCTTCCTGTTCTTCCTGGTCCCGCTGTATTCCAAGTTGAGAAAGGAAGAGGTCCTCAACCAGTTCCTTCGCGGTCAGATATACGGTTACATAATGGCTTATCCGGGTGAGAACTACTCCTCCATCAAGAGAGCTATGGACGTGGGCAACGGCACCCTTACGCATCACCTCTACATCCTGGAGAGGGAGGGGTTCGTGGCGTCCAGAGTTGACGGTCGGTACAAGAGATTCTATCCTTCCGGGATTGTCCGGAAGGGGCGCCCTCCCGCCAGGGCAAGCATGATCCAGAAGGCGATCCTGAAGATGATTGCGCAGAACCCCAGCATGACCCAGAAGGAAATCGCGCTGTCCTTGGAAACGAGCAAGCAGGTGATCAACTACCACATAAAGGCGCTGGAGAAGCGGGGTATGATATCGATCATGAGGAACGGGTCCGATCTCAGGTATCGAGTTTTGGGGAAAAGGGGACGAAGCTAGGGAACGCGTATTCTTGTGAAAAACACCCCCTTGGTCAAAATGTTGTTCCAATTTTACTTTATATGGCCGGTAACATAGAACAGGCCGGTGAGAGATGAGGAATATCCTTCCCTACGCCAACAACGTTTCTGGCTCCTGGCTTCAATGCCTAGTAGTCAAAACGTTGTTCCAATATTTTTTTATATCTAAAAAGGATAACATGCCGAAAGTCCCTTTGTACGATATGACAGTGGTTAGGAGAGGAGGCAATGCCAAAAGAAAATACCGTTTCTAATAGTGAGAAGGGTTTGAGAAAGATTTTCTCCGCGGTCGTAATAGTCGCGATGGTTATCGGAGGTCTAGCAGCTACGTTCGCTTCGATGAACGTTTCTGCGGCAATAACACTTACCGTGACTGGTACGGACAAGGCTCCCCCTGAGGGTGTATTCCCCGGGGACAACAACATTACGATGCTGTGGTTGGAGCTTCAGCCCGCGGACGAAGATGTTGATCTCTACAGCCTGACGTTCGACCTCACGGCCGGTTCTACGGTCGCTGACGCGGATGTCACCAGGATTTTTGTTTTCATTGATTATGATGGCAATGGCGAAGTCGATCAATTCGAGATTGAGCTTCAGGCGAATTTTGGAGTATTGGTCTCCCAGTCCCAACCCTTCACATTTCCGGTGACACTAACTACTAGTTATACTGTTTTAGCCTTCAACCCGGATTACTTCCTCGTATTCATCGATGTTGATACCGGGACGGAAGGAGAGAAAGTGGGTATAGAATTGGCTGGCGTGAGCTGCGAAGACCCCGCACCTGCGTCTAGTGGGACCTCAAGTGACGTGGACATCAAGACCATCATTTGGAGCGATGAGATGGAGAGCGGTGTCGCTGGTTGGCAGGTCGAGGGCGGACCCGAGGTCTTCTGGCATCAAACGAGCAAAACGGCATACCTTGCGTACAGCCCCACGACAGCTTGGTGGTATGCGAATGAGACGACAGGATGGTATTTCATTGGTCCCCCTCCAGGCGTTAGAAACTACGGAAACCTGACCTCTCCTGCAATCGATCTTTCAGGATACAGTGCGCCTGCGTTGAGCTTCTGGCACGACCTGGTCACTGAGGGTGCTGCAGGGGCGGACGAAGGTAGAGTGCTCATCGAAGACCAAGCCAATCCTGGCATTTGGACCGAAGAGCTCTTAACACTTCTTACCCAGAATTGGACTAAGGCACGCTTCGATTTGGCCGCATACGCGGGAAAGACCATTAAGGTCAGGTTTTACTTCGACACAATTGACTATTACAATAACCTTTTCAAGGGTTGGAGCGTGGATCGCTTCTACGTCTTCGGCTCTCAAGAAGCCAACGATGTTGCTGTTTTGGACTTCTCGGCACCGAACTATGCACTGCCCACGGACAATGTGAATGTGGGTGCGAACATCTTCAACCTGGGCCAATCGGCTGAGGACAACGCAACGAACGGGGTCGATGCTTGGCTGAGGATAGACGGTGTGTATTCGCAGGTGGACAACATACCCTCCATTCCACTGGGAGGCTCCCAAGCTGTGAACTTCATCTGGGTCCCCGGCGCGACTGGGGATTATGAAGTCTGCATCCATGCTTGGCCGGTAGCTGGTGAGACAGCGACCGCAAACAATCTCGCATGCAAGACCATAAAGGTGAGAGATCAACCCGTGAAGAATGTTTTCGTGGTTCGCTCCTACGGAACCAAGATGGGGCCCGCGATTGCCACGTGGCTGGACCTGAACGCCAATTGGGATGCATACGGCGTAACTCCTGTGGAGATAGACTATCAGGCTTTGAACAAGACGGGTATAACCTACGGTGACATAGCAGCCACTGGTGCAGACGTATTAGTAATATCGGCCTCAGCTTCGCTTGGTGCACCGCAGGCGTGGTCCGAGCTTGCCCTTTCCGAGGTTTCTGCAATTCGGCAATACATCTTCGAAGGCCATGGGCTTGTTGCGACCGCTTCAACCTTCTTCTGGTCCATTCCGAACAACAACGGGCTTACCGACATGTTCGGCATTGTGGACCAACCCTATGACATGGAACAATATCCACAGACTACCGTCACAAAGCTTGACGCACTGCATCCCCTTCTCACGAACGTTCCCTCCGATCCCTTTGAGATTGGAAGTAATGTTTCCACTGTTCCTAGGGATGATTCTCGTTGGAACGCGTCCGACCTATTATCAGGCGGAGAATATGTGGCCATGTCTGACAATAACACCACCACCCTGGTAGTCTTCGAGAGGCTGGTCTATTTCTCCTGGATGCCTGAATTCTTCGGCAATACAGTGGACCTGCAGATACTCTATAATGCAATGGTATGGAGCCAGTATGTACCGGTAACTCATGATGTTGCCATGTTAAATCTCATAGGCCCGAATTTGGTAAAGCCGACTCCGGTCATGGACATCACAGCGACTCTCAGTAATCTGGCAAGCGTGGTTGAAGACAATGCCACGAACGGAATAGATGTGCTCCTGACCGAGGATGGAGTGGTCGTTGATTCAACCAACATTCCAACACTTGGTGTCGGGGCCTCTCAGGACATCACGTTGACCTGGGACCCGCCAGATTTGCCAGTACCAAACACATACAACATCTGCATGGAAGCCTACCAGGTCTCCGGAGAGACCGACACGAGCAACAACAAGGTCTGCAAGGATATTGACGTCGTCAGTGAAGATATAGTTATCATAGTCATCCTGGACTCCTGGGGAACGGACAACCCAGGTTTGGCGCCATGGGATGATCTCAACGCGAATTGGGCCGCATACGGACAATATGAAATCCTAATCGACTACACGACCCTGGACAAAGAAGACTTCACTCTGCTGGATTTGATATATTCGAGCGCGGACGTGCTGATGATTTCCACCTCGAACTCGAGCAATGATCCTGCAGCCGAGTTCACATCTACCGAATTGACCGCGATACAAACCTATGTTGGTATGGGTCATGGAATCCTGGGCACAGGATTGACCTTGAACTCGGACTACCTGATAGCCAATATTCAGCTTGCACCCCTATTCGGACTGAAGAGCGGAATCACGTATACCAACACAACAGGAGTCACGTCATATCAGAAGATCGATCCGGGCCATACGATATTCTTCCAAATACCAAATGATCCTTTCACCACCGCGAGCGGCATATCAAGTGTTCCAGGTGCTGAATGGGATGCAAGCGTTCTTCTGCCTGGCGCAGAGTATATCGGAAAGTCCGAGCCTACTCCCTCAGAGGGTGCAATGGTCGGAAACAAATCAACGAACTTCAGAGGAATATACCTCTCAAACGCTCATGAGATAACCTCAAATCTCAATGACAGGCAGATTCTCTACAACGCGATGATATGGGCAAGCGGCAGGGATATGTGGCCGCCCGTGGTCCCAGACGCGCCAAGGGAACTGTGGATATCGGTTCAGGGAGATGCGCTTCAACTCGATTGGATAGTGGATAAGCCAGAAGCGGAGGTTCACTTCAACATCTTCAGGTCCCTTACGGTGGACGGGTTCAACTTCGCCATCCTGCATGACCGGGTGGCTGCACCTCCGTACCTGGACGCTTCTCCTACGGGCGTAGATTCGAACAACTACTATTATGTTGTGAGAGCAATCAACATCACCAGCGGGCTGTTCGAGACCAACACCAACAAGGTCGGCAAGTTCTACAACAAGCTGCACAAGGGCACCAATGACATCTCAATCCCGTTCGAGCTACAGGACACGTCCGTGGATGTTGTTTTCGCCGACATCGTGGCAGACATCACCCGGGTAAGTATCTTCGATACCGCCACAGGAACCTGGCTGGCCTGGATACCCGGAGTCGGAGGACCCCTGAGAGATGTTGACAGAACCATGGGAATCCGAGTGGTTTCGACCAGGAACAACCTGGACTTCATAACCGTCGGAAGGGTGAGCCAGAGCACTGACATCGGCATGACCATCGGAATGTCCCAATGGTTCTTCGTGGGCTATCCCTGCTTCAAAACATATCCTCTACCTGACATATTGGATAGTAACGGTCTTGCGGGATTGTACGCACTCGTACTGTACTACGATCCCACTGACAGGAGAGCACCGTGGAAGTGGTTCGACCCCAACGATCCTGGTGGTTCGCCGCTTCAGGTGTTGGAGACTGGAAAAGGATACTGGATAAACTTGAACATCAACGGTACCTGGACGGTACCAGGAGAATGAAGGTGATGAAGAGGTGAGATGATGAAAGCTAGAAAGATGTTAGCTGGAATTTGGGCAGTTGTAATGCTGCTGAGTGGGCTTGGAATAGCAGGATTCATGACGCTTCCTGTCGTCGCTCAGCCGAACGCGCACCAGTTCAACGGTTCGATCCTCATTGATGGATTGGATGCCCCTGATGGGACATACGTCTATGCTGAGATAGATGGAACCCTGTACGGGCAGGATTCGGACCAGGTAGGTTTCGGTTATCAGAGCGGCGTGTACGGCCTGGCGGTTAGTGGAGAGGATCCCGCGAACGCGATTGCGAAGGAAGGTGGGAATGACGGAGAGGACGTCATATTCTGGGTAAAACGCCCGGGTGACCGTCCATACATAGCTAACCAAGCGCCTTCTTTCTTGACGGGTCTAATCTCGAATGTTGATCTGACGGTACAGACGATGACCCAACCTGTCCGAGTAAGAATGGATCAAATAAACATCACCACTGGTGACTGGGTTCTTCTCTACAATCCCGACGGTGCTGCAACTGTTGACCTTACCGCAGATTGGGGCCTGGAAGACAGTTATGGACAAACAGGGGGAGTGAGCGGCAGTATTCCTCCAATGTCGAATAGCCCTATGACTTACACGATTACCCTTGCGGACGCTGATGGCAATGTGAAGCTTGTCTGGGCGGACCCTCTGGGAACAATAGCCGGGGGAGTAGATGTTGTCATGGACAAGGTGGAATGGGGACCGCACCTAGGTGATTCAGAGGCAACTGGGGGAGAAACCATAGGACTGGACAAGGGAACTGGCGGTTCTGTTTGGGATCCAAACCTTCCCAATTGTCCTCCTGATATGGGATATTGGAGAATAGATCCGAACGTTGACAGCGACGTTGCCGAGGATTTCAATCGTACTGGTCCTCTGGGTCCTTTCTGTGTGTACCTGCCTGGTATCAAGCAGCCTCCAGAGCTGTGGCCTCGAGGAACAGCAGGATACTTGACGGACTATCTTGATCCGGAAACCGGAGACACGTCCACGATGTTTACCTGGCAGGTTTGGTATGCGGACGAGGACAATGATGCACCTCTGGATCCATCTGCCGTGGTATTGACTGTGTGGGACAATTCGATTCCTCCTCCCAACAATGTGTCCTGGTCGCCTGTCTCGATGGCCCCCACTGGCTGGCCAGGCGCTCCCAATATGTATAGAAAATCCTTAGGCGACGGAGAATACTATACTTATACAAACACAGTACCTATTGGAACGAACTGGAAATACCAGATTTGCGCAACGGATGTCAACCTGATGTCCAACTGTACTACCTCCATGGACGCTCCTGACGTCGGAGATGTCATTCCGCCTGGAATCGAGAACGTGCTTCTTGACGGATTGCCCGCCCAGACTGTACAACCTGGTACTCCTGTAGCCTTGACCACTCTAATCAATGATACGTTGTATGGCGGGTCCAATGTCGGCGGAGCGGATTGGCTATTCACCTGCGGACCCTGGCCAGGAAATTCAACAATCCCTCAGGATGGTTCTATTGACAGCCCTTCCGAGGTCATGATGGATGTGATTGTCACGAATAATTTGGGAGACGGAGTGTGGAATGTCTACATAAACGCCTCGGACGCGGTGCCAAACTACAACGACACTTGTCCGTTTGCTGTGCTGACAATCTCAAGCGTGGACATCATGGATCCGGAGATAACCAATGTGCTGGTTGACGGTCAACCAACAACGAAGGTCCAACCTGGGACTTCCGTTGTCCTGACTGCGTTCGTGGACGACAGGAACGACCCAGAGAACTACCTCATCGGCGGAGCCGAGTACTTTGTAGCAAATCCTCCGACAGGGCCGGTAAATATGGATGCCACGGATGGTGCGTTTGACGGAGAATTCGAGGACGTAAACGCAACAATTGATACTACCGGATGGGCTGACGGTGTCCACCAAGTCTGCGTATACGCTTGGGACACTGCGGTTCCTACTAACAACTACAACGGCACCGGAGCTTGCGCGATAATAGAGACAGATGGCACGCCTCCGACTGCAACGGGCTTGACAATCAATGAACAAGCCATCCTGGCGACTGTTCAGAACGGAACGAATGCCTACATCAACGCAACAATTGATGACACTTTCACAGGCAACACGAATATTGACAGTGCGGTTTTCACCTACGGGGCGCTGAACTTCCCAGGTACCCCGATGTTTGCTGATGACGGAGCATTTGACAGTCCCACAGAGCTTGCAAGATACGTCCTAACAACAGGTGTTGCTCCGTACTATGAAGGCGTTCACACAATATGTGTCTATGGGAACGATGCGCTTTGGAACAATGACACTACTACCGGTACTTGCATACAGCTGGACATTGTGATAGACTTTGTAGACGACCAGGAGCCTGTGGTCACAGTTACGGACGTGAACAGCGCAACAATCATTCAGGTGCTACCGGGAACTCAGGTCACCTTGAATGGAACCGTTGATGACAGTACTAGAATGGGTAGCAATGTGCTAAACGCTACTTATCTAGTCCGAGATGGTAGCAACTTGTACTACGATGACAAAGTGATGGACCCAGCGGATGGTGCATTCGACTCCCCGCTGGAGGATGTCACAATTGTCATAGATACCGCAGGCTGGCCCGAAGACGACTATACTGTACACATAATGGCCTGCGATGACTGGGCACCACCGAACTGCAACTATACAGAGGATGAAGAAGTCACCATTATGATACGATTGGTCGTTGACAACGT
Organism: Methanomassiliicoccales archaeon; assembly: GCA_004377185.1. GTDB lineage: Archaea > Thermoplasmatota > Thermoplasmata > RBG-16-68-12 > SOIM01 > SOIM01. The sequence continues at coordinate 14,220 of SOIM01000005.1, forward strand.
ACCACCCGAAATCTCGAATGTTGTGGCAGACCCAGCCACGTTCATGAATACAACAGTGACGACCATAACCCTGAACGCAACGATTGACGACACCAACACCGGAGAATCGGCAATCTCTGCAGCTGAGTACACAATCGGTGCTGCAGCCTTCCCAGGCGTTCCCATGAACCCGGCTGACGGAACTTGGGACACCGAAACTGAGGACGTGACCGTGGATATCGATGTGAGCGGTTGGACGGTAGGAACATACGACCTCTATGTCTATGGTTCGGACGCCTCAGGAAACGACAACACGACAAGCGTGGCATATGTCACAGTGACCGTTACACCGTTCATTGATAACCCACCGGACATAACGGATATCAGTGTGTCCGACACCACACCCGACGAGGGAACCACTGTGACAATCACAGTGGAGGCTACCGACGACCATACCGCGGGCACGGACTTGACAGTGACAATAACAGTCACAAATCCAGACGGCACGGACATAGTGATTGATGCCCCGATGACCTACAACAGCGGCACGGACGACTTCACGTACACGACACCCACTTTGAGCGTCGTGGGAAGCTGGACCTTCACCGTGACCGTCACGGACGAAGGAGACTTGTCTGACGAACAATCAGGTGAGTTCACGGTACAAGAAGTGGTGACTCCACCTGATGGTGACAAGGAAGGAATCCCGTGGTGGGTCTGGCTACTACTCATCCTCATCATCATTGTGGTGATAGCGTTGATCGCAGTGGCCGCCACGAGAAAGAAACCCGAGGAGGAAGAACTCCCGCCACCTGAAGAGGAAATCGAGGAAGTGGAAGAAGAGCTACCTCCAGAAGAAGAGGCTATCGTGGAAGAGGAACTACCGCCTGAGGAGATACCTGAAGAGGCACCTCCAGAGGAAGTTGCTCCGGAAGAGGTCCCAGAAGAAGTCGCCCCGGAGGAGGCCCCGCCAGAGGAGGTTGCTCCGGAAGAGGTTCCTGAGGAGGTTGCTCCCGAAGAGGCACCCGCAGAAGAGGTTGCTCCCGAGGAAGCCCCGCCTGAAGAGGCTCCCGCCGAGGAGGCAGCGCCTGCGGGACCAATAAGCTGTCCCAACTGCGGAACAGTGAACCCGGAAGGCATGTCAGTCTGTACATCGTGCGGGTCACCACTCTAGGACCCGCCAACCCTTTTCCTTTTTTGTTTCAATCTCTTTCAGAATCTTCTTTGAAGTAATTATATCCATCAAAAAATAATGGGCCACACGCAACCTGTTTGACGGCTAGGCCGACAACACGCCATCGATTGGCATTCTAGCGATCACAACTGTTAGTAATCGCGGGCTGAACTAGTCGCCGAAGCTTCTAGCTTACACCCCGATCCTATCAAACTCATCATCTATGAGTGTTGTAAGGCGTCTCGTTTTGAGGGTGACTTCGAGCTTAGATGCTTTCAGCTCTTATCCACTACGGCGTGGCTACTCAGCATTGCCCTGCCGGACAACTGATACACTAGAGGCCGCGAAGCCCTGTTCCTCTCGTACTAAAGGCTCCTTCCCCTCAGACGCCAAAGCACTTCCATCGAAAAGCAACAAACCTGGCTCACGCCGGTCTAAACCCAGCTCACGATCCCTTTTAATGGGCGAACAACCCCACCCTTGGCAGCTTATGCACCACCAGGATAGGAAGAGACGACATCGAAGTAGCAAGCCTCGGGGTCGATATGAACTCTAGCCCGAGACAACTCAGTTATCCCCGGGGTAACTTTTCTGTCATCAACCGCCCCCATAAATGAGGCTGGTTGGTTCGTTAGGCCCTGCTTTCGCATCGTGGTTTGTTATTGGGCCAAACCACGTCAAGCCGGCTTTTACCCTTACATTCACCGATAGATTTCTGACCTATCTGAGCCGACCTTTGGGCGCCCTTGTTATCTTTTCGAGGGCGTGGCGCCCCACCCAAACTGCCCACCTATCGGTGTCTCTCCGAAGAGGTGAGTGATACAAGTTCAAAAGGGCGGTGTTTCATCGTTGACTCAGAACTTGGCTAGCGCCAAGCCATAGTAACGTCTCCCGCCTACCCTACACATTCAAGCTCATATCACAACGACAGGCTGCAGTAAAGCTCCACGGGGTCTTCGCTTTCAGATGGAAGGTACTGGACTGTGCGCCAGTAAGTCGGTTTCGCCGGATTCCGCGCGGGGACAGTGGGGCTCTCGTTGGGCCTTCATGCAAGCCGCCAATTAAGCGGCAAGGTATTACGCTACCTTAAGAGGGTCATAGTTACCCCCGCCGTTTACTGGTCCTTCCTCCCATTGGAATGGGTATTCAGATACCAGCACTGGGCAGGTTTCAGCGGCAATACACATCCTTTCGGACTAGCTGCCACCTATGTTTTTATTAAACAGTCGGAGCCCCTTTGTCACTGCGA
>SOIM01000003.1 GCA_004377185.1 Methanomassiliicoccales archaeon
CCCATAGCATATCGATGTCACTGTACTCATCGGCGCTCCTGTCTGCGAGTGAGCCTCTCAACAGAGCCTCAGAGCCAGGCGCAGCCTCTTCAAGGGCCGCTTGTATCCTATCGGCCAATTCCCTCCGTTGCCCCACATCAGGATTCATGTCTAGACCAACCGTTGGGCGTATCTGTGAGGGACCCTTAAGTCCATCGCATGTCGGAAATCTGGGGGGGAGTCGTTCATTTTCGAAAATGTCGATGTTCAATATGAACTTCGACGTTTCTTCTCATTTTCAAGTGTCAAAACGAAGGAAGTACGCTTATATAGGGGCACATCTATTTTGTCCCAGTTATCTAAGCATCCCTCCACAACGAGGCCGTTCGGCTTGTTTTTCCATCTGGACGGCCACCCTTTTTTTCTCATGTACGAGGGACGGAACCTTTTCTCATCAGTTTCTGAGAGAGGGGTAACAAGACCATTTTCAATTCTGATAATAGCACTGGAAACATCATTTGCTATTCCTGAGAACAACTCCGAAAGCCTTAAGCTATTCTCTTCTCTCAATTGGCAAATGATGAAAAGGAAAGAGATCGTAGTCGGGAAGAAGGTCACGAAACCCCCCTGGCTGACTCAAAAGAGCGTAGCGTTGAAGAAGTATATTCGGGAGATGTACTCGCCATACGCCCTTCTGGTCCTACAAGAGAGAGGAGGCGATGTATATGTTGATGGCGATCTGGTCACCGACCTCACCAAGCGCATAAAACCGACCTCTGATGTTGTCGCATACGTGTACAAGTCCTGAGTCCTAATGTGAATCCTCTGGCACCCAGGGGTTCGTTCTCATTATTATCCCGCCTGATAATGATGACAATATCCTTATTGGTAACCAACGCAACGTTTTTGCATTGCAGAGGGACCGGGCGAATGCATCGAGAAGAGACCCCTGACAATCTCGAAGATTTGAAGAGCTATTTCCATAACAAGTCCGATGTTGAGGTTGATGAGGGAGACATCTTCATACTGGCATGTGCCCTGGAACAGCCGCTCACGGTCGAAGAGATAGGCTATTCTACCGGTCTGAGGCAGTCGATATGCATAGCGAAGGTCAGGAAGCTCATGGAAGCGGGCCTTTTGAACCGATATGGTCCCAAGTCTCCCAGGGGACAGAAGCGTGGTGGCCTGTTCGTATATCAGCTCACTGACAACATAGCATGCGAATTGGGTGCTCTTCGGATAGAAAGTCGTTAGTCGTATCAGAGACACTTCCTGAGTTCCTAGGTGTTTGCTCTTTCGTCTGGACGAACCGTTGCACAGATCTCACCAGATTCTCGATATCGGTTGACCCCATCAGATCTCGCGCTGGACCGCAAGGTAGAGAAAGAGTCCGTCGGGACGAGGTGAGCCATCAAGTTTCCTGAGGAGGTCCATCCGCAGAAGTCTCTTCGCCCTTTCCAGACATTCAACAAAAGAAATATCCATTCTCTCAGATATGTTTACCAAGGTGGTCGGGCGATCTCTTGCAAGAGACAGGATTTCCCAGTCTCTATTGTCGAGTCGGGAGGAAGATAAGGGAGAAAAACTAGATTCGTTCGTCGAGGATGGGGGGCCCTGGACAACTCTTTGTCGATCTTCCTTTCCTCCTCCACTTCCTTTCATAGATTCTAGCAGCCTCAGATGTGCACCTTTCCAATCAAAAGATAATGTCTGCGGTCATATTATCAGGTGTGATAATAGGGATTGGATACGACAAATCTTGAACAGTATCAGGCTTCCGCATACTAAGGTGAATGCTTAGTATGTCAAAGCAACTCGATAGAATACTATGTCGTATTTCCCTATGGCCCACGACATATTCCAAAGGATTTCTGCCGATTCTCCCAAAGTTCGCTGGGGTCGCTATGTCAGGGCCCTACCTGTGTTTTCCGAACGTAGGGACGCTTGTCGACGTGATACACGAGGTGACCTTCACAAAGTCCAAAGCCAAGCGATTCGAAGAACTCCTCCTCGCAGTTCTCTACGATGTAAGAGTCGATGAAGATGGCCCCCATCTTCCACAGCTCATCAACGAGGATTCCGCCTATCTTGCCTCCGATGCCCGATGTATCTTTCTCGATGCTTCTCTGGCACCAACATCAATATAGACGGGAGATCTTGCTGGCAACGAGGAACGCATCGCAAAATTGACCCAGTCGAATCGCAGACCCTTTCTATGAGGATTCTATGCTGTACATGGCGCACTTTCCCACTCCATCATTGGGGAAGAGATTGCAAGTGAATGTAGCTGTCTTCACATCTTCATTCCAGCGTGCCAAAATCCTGCAATAGATAGCGACAGTCGCAAGAATATCAGAAAAGAGTCTGGCGACGAAGCTTGGTCTGGCCTGTGAAAAGACCGAATCAAGACATCAGGGGGGATTTATAGGCCGATCTCTTCAAATTCGCCAGTCTGCCTATTTTTCACCGCGTTGTCCCAATGGAAATATCTGCCGTGCATGGAAATATAGACGCCGTGTGGCAGAGTTTGCACAAACGCTAGAGCACTTCCCAGATTAAACATGCCATCCGAACCGCCAAACGCATATGGTATCAAGGCACCTGTCAGCACTATCGTCTTGTTCTCAATCGATTTCCCCAAGAACTCTGCAGTACCCACCATCGAGTCTGTGCCATGTATGATTACTATCTTATCCTCCTTCGAATTCCTACAGTGACTCAGTATGTCTTTCCTATGGGAGTCCGTTATGTTCGCACTATCAGCCATCATCACTTTTTCGACTGCTATGTCCAACCTAGATCTTCCCAACTTCAACAAATCAGGCACATGAGTGGTTCTGAAAATTAGTTTGCCAGTTACCTCGTCATATTCCTTGTCGAGCGTTCCACCTGTAACTATCAACTTGATTGTCATATAGACCCAGATTCGGTTTTTGTGTCTTCCTCGCCTCGAACTGAAATAGGGTCGTTGCTAGTGTCTGAGTCCAGTGTAATCACTGTACCCGCTACAAGGGTACAACGTATGTCCTCTATGTGGTTGATTTTGTCCACAACAACATATCCCAATTTCTCGAAACTCTCAGCCATTATCTTGACCACGAGATTATACTCTCCAATGACTGGGTGGACCTCAGCAACCCCTCCGTTGATCCCTTTGAGGTTATAAAGTCTGTAGTATACGTCCCGTTCATGTCCTGGTGAAGTTCTAATCAATACGTATGCCGTCTCCATGTGAAACGATCCTCCTTATAACTCACGTAGTTCTTGTACACGTTTCTTCTCAGGTTCATTGATCGCCTATCATGTGTTCGACTGAATCAGTTCGACATTATGTAGGTATTGGCTTATAAGCCTTCCCTGGTTGCCCAGCTCGCGCTCAGAGAATCGGACATATTCCGTATAACTGCGGTCCTTTTGTGGTTTTGGAGGGTGTTAGACGGACAAAGTAGGTAGATATCACAAAAGACATATATAATAGCCGAGTGTTCGGGAAGTAATGGTTGTATTATGTCAGATAGAGAAGTCGACGAAACAGACATAAAGATATTGAGGATGCTTCAGGTAGATGCTCGAAAATCCTTTGGAGAGATTGCCAGCCAGTGCGGTGTGTCTAGGGAAACAGTAAAGAATCGCTTCGATACGATGAAGAAAGAGGGCATCATTCGCGGTACCTCTATTGTAATTAATCCAAGAAAAATGGACAAGAAGCATATCGTCATTATTGGAATACAGACAACCCAGCCCTACTCAAATCAAGTACTCAACATGGTCAAGAAAATACCTGGAATTTGTGTGGCAACAAGGGCAGTGGGACGCTATGATGTTGAAGCTATTGCTATACAAAAAGACATTCAGCAAATCGGCAATACAGGGGATACTATCGGGGATTTCCAGCAAGTCAAGAGTGTCGATGTTGACATCTTTGTAGACAAACCACTTCTATGTCCCAAGAATTTCGAGTTTGAATGATGGATATCCATGAAACTAGATGAAATAGATTTGGAGATTCTGGAAATACTTAAGAAGGATGCCAGGACATCATTTAGGGAAATTGCCAGAAGACTAGAGGTATCCCCAGATACCGTCAGCAATAGATACGAGAGATTGAGAGAACAAGGTGTCATAATTAGTTCCACTGTCGTCGTCGACCCATCAAGGATAGGCTATTCATTTATCGCTCGATTTGGCATTGACGTGAAGCCAGCCTATTCGTCACAAGTTCTGGAAAGGATGATCCAAATTCCAAGTGTGATTGTCGCCTCGAAAGTGGTGGGCAACCACGACTTAGTTGCCATCAGTGTAATTAGAGACTTCCAGCATCTCTGCGATCTAAGAGACACAATTCTGGAAATGCCATTTGTTGACAAAGTGGAGCTAGGAATGTGGATTGAAACAATGGAGCTGACCCCTCACTATTTCATCATCTGACTAATGGACGTCGATCTCTGCGACACTCAACCTGAATGAGGGTCGTAGTCGCGTTAGCAAAGATGCGAGCCGAAATCTGACGTACTTCTTTTCGAAGAACGACATTTTTGCTTCTTCTGCAGACAAGACTAAGAAGTAGACAGACCCCAGAGTTGTTACTGGCAATTATAATTGATATTACGGGGTATTATAAGCTGAGAGTAGCTGATATAAGAAATAACAAGTATATGGAAGTTTACTTAAGAGCGCGACTTTCTTTGTCTTCTTTCGTCTTTAAGTTTTGTGAGAAGTGAACTCGCCATCTCATGATCGATTTTGGAAATTTCAAATTCATCTCTATGTAGACAATCTTCATCTAATGTGGCGGAATCTTTATCTTCATCGTAGACCACAGGATAGATTCTACATCCTTCCGGTCTATTCTCGTAAATCAAACATTTTTGGCCATCATTGAAAACACATCGTCCATCATACGTCTTCAATTGTAACCAACCATCTCTATTGACAACAAAACAGCCATGGTCAAATCCAGATCTTCTTATATGTTCGATATCTTCTTTTGATAAGGGCATCTCAGTCTCTATGCAGCACTGAATGCATTCGTAACGTACGCAAGGACTTTTCATGGCCTCACTTCGTTTAGGAAGATTCCACTACATAACTATAGCCTTGCGCCAGAATAGAAAAATAGAAAGAAGAAGTTGCAGAGAACCCACAACTTTCGAAAACAGATTCTATATCGATCTAAGAATCAGATGCGGTATTTAGAATCTCCTTGCTGGTCTGTGCTTTTGAAAGCATTCCTTGCAGTAAACAGGCTTGCCTTCCGTAGGTTTGAACGGTACTTCACATTCCTGCTTGCAGTCCGAGCACGTTGCTTTGTGCATTTCCCTTGGTCCTCTGTCAAAACCTCGACGTCTATCTCTATTGCCGTATCCCATATTCTCACTCTCCATAACGACCAGCAAAAGCCAATTATGAGCTTGACGTTACGCGTCTTGGAAGAAGCGGAGCGGCAATTCTATACCTTGGCAATCCCAATCTGTTATTAAGAGGAGAGAGTGTTCTCACGTATTTAGCCTATTCTATGGTCTGAATCCCACATTCTTTAGCCGGGAGGTTAGTGCTGCTCTCAGGGTCGAAGGAATTGGTCTCTCTAGCGAGCCGTACCGATTAGTGGTCTTGCGAGAAACTGATGTGTTGGAAGCAGGGTATGCGTATTGGATCGAGGCGGCTGAAGATACACTCTGACCGTCACACGAAATCTTGGGCGAAGATATGTGTATACAGGATGCAGCAGGAAGAAAGGTCTTCGTTCATTATCAAAGACGACAGATGTTTGGCTTTTCTAAGATTCTGTGACGAGCGTGCTCCTTATTGAAGTTGTACTCGAAACAGCGAAAACCTTTAAACACGACACTTCCAGACAAGAAACGCATCCGTTTGCGCAATGCGTCCAAGACACTTCTCTGACTCAGCACTCATATGCTGAGGTGTAAGTACGGTAGAAGCGTAGCTTTCTGCATCAAATGTGTTCTACGTTGTTTGGAGAACCCGGCCCACGGACTACGCCTACTAATTGGTGAAGAAGACTGGACTAATCAGATAGTGCATTGTTCACTATTCCGCTGATTTCTACCAGTTTCTGCCGAATCTGTCCCAGCTCCATTTCATATTGGGCCCAGATTTGACTCGAAGTGAGTTCCCCGCCCCGAGATAACAATGCAAGACTCCGCTCGAGGACGCCCAAGAGGTGGGTGTTTCTCTCATCAACTGTGTTCAGTCCAAGTGAATTCAGGAATAGATGGTTGAGTTTCAGTATGATAGCGTGGTTGTCCTCCCTCAACCTGTCGATTGAAAAGCTATTCCGGGCAGCTGCGATGGCCAGCCGGCTCCCCAACTCGTAAATGCGCCACGCCTTTTCAATGTCCTCTTCAGATTTGAAGGCGGAACCTTCATACAACTCCGATTTGACGCTGTAGGCCTCTGGTTGGACGCTTACTTGCAGCTTCTCTGCCCACTCTTCTTCGAAGCTCTCAGCGACCCCTCGAAGGGGGGGAGGACCGCGTACCCTGAGGCGAAGAAACGGTCCCGGATCTGAGGACCTTGCGCTATATCTAAAGAAGTGGAAGAGGTACTCTTCTCCTTCCTCGTCTAGCTTCTCCATGAGAGGGGCAACATAGTTGAGGACAAGGCCGTTCATTTCTTCTTCCGATCCCACAATAAGCAAGACGCTGTACCATCCATCGCCCATCATGCCACCATCCAAGGACATCAAATCACTGAAATATAATCGCTTCCCTCACAATTAGAGTTATGAGAAGATATTTATTGCCATAAAATCTTTCAGGTTCGAGGTTTGCTATGGGTGATAAGTGCATACTCGCTGGTGGTGGGGAGTGCTACATGCCTGAAAAGGTAGCCGCGGACCTGGAGATCGAGGTCTCGGCTTTCAATGTGAAAGAGTCGATACCTCTTTGTTTGGCGCATGCGCTCAAGCCGTATATTGTTTCCAAAGTTCTGAAGAGGCTTGTGGTCAGGAAGGGCATTGTCAAAGCCACGGTGGTGCCGAGGGAGCCGTACAAGTCAATATTGGAAAGGGTTGGTTTGGAATAGCCGACTATCAAGATGACGTTTTCCTTCAGAATCCATGAATACCGTGAGGTCTCTTCCTTTTTGACTGCCCATCAAATACTCTCGCTTTGCCATCAACATCTGCGGGATCGGTGAACGGTCTCCTCGACGCAACTATGCTTAAGTATTCTGAGTCGATGTTCTCTGCCGTATGCGAATGACACTGGACGACCTTCAGAAGCTGGTCCAAGAGGGCGAGAGTCCACTTGTGGAGTTCAAGATGCAAGTCTCAGACGAAGTCGTGAAACGCCTCTCAACAAGCATTGCCGCATTCGCAAATCATGAAGGTGGGAGAATGATCTTTGGAGTTTCAAATGATCGGCGCCTTTTGGGTTGCGAGTATGATGAAGAAGACTTGGATCATATTTCGCAGCAGGCTTCGAACTGCCGTCCGCAGGCCCCAATCAGCTTCGAGCATGTACCCTTCGGATCGAGCAGGATTCTGGTTGTCAATGTGCCTAAGAGCTCTGTCTTGCACCAAGACATGAAGGACAGATTCCCTGTTCGGATTGGTAACAAGACGGGATATCTTGACATTACCAGCATCCTTATGCTGGCTCAAGAAAGGGGGCTATTGGGCGGGGGAGATTCAAGAATCGTAGATACTAAGCGAGAATCGGAGCGAAGGTCTCTTTCAGATGATGAAGTCTCCATGGTCGTAGAAGGGCTAGGCAGCAAAGACTCGATTCTTCGTTCTGAAGCTCTTCTAGATTTGAACAGAATGTCAATGGGATACGCTCTTCTTGAACACCAGGAAATCGTCGATCTTCTTCACAACGTTCTGAATAAAGGCACAGACGAAGAAATTGACCAAACGCTCAACATAGTACGGACTACCATTCTTAGTGGGAGTTCCAGTGAGAAGAAGGTCGTCTCTCACTGGATGGAGAAGATTAGGGAGATCGGTGAGTCGGTGAGTTCGTGCGGCGCCGCTCGTGGTGCCTTTGACGTTCTTCAGTTGGTTGGACATTCTGGGGCCGTGGATCTCCTTGAGAAATGGATCACGAATGCAGATGATGAGAGGTATTCCGAGCTTCGACCCGAGAATCAACTGTCCAATGTTAGGTTCTATGGCCTGGATAATAGAATCCGAGGCAGGATGTACGCTCTTCTCAAAACGAAGCCGGGGGAGATCGTTACAAATCGAGTCCAGGGAGTTCTGGAATCCGTGCGCAGAGCCTACTAGCGTTGATATGTAATCGGCTGCAGGGCGCCGCATACTCTTCTCATGTTCTCCTTGATGTACCTATCTTCGTTGGGCAAAATACTGTAAGACTTGGCTGAGGGCGGATAAGGTATAAGAAGAAGTCACACCTTTCGAGTATCGTGCCCTCAAAGCAGAAGAGAAAGAGAGAGGTCTCCTCGATCCTCAAGGAACTCAGTGTGTCTGACCTTTGGTCCCTGTGTAATATGCTGAAACTACGCCGGAGCGGGGGAAAGAAAAAACTTATCCAGACGCTCGTGTCCTCACAATACGAACTGTCGGAAGTTCTTCGGATGGCGAATGAGATCCGATTGGCGGACCAATTGGCTGTCCAACTGACGAAGAAGGAGTTGCGAGAGCATCTTCGTACCTGCAGGCTCACTGTCAGCGGCTCGAAGAAGGAGCTGGCGTTGAGGCTCATCGCGAATAGGGTCTTCGATGGTCCAGCACTTCTTGGCGAGCTATCCCCCGATAGACTGTCCACGTTGCACTTCTCAATCTTCGGTCGAGTGCCGACAACCTCGAAGAATCATGTGATTGAGGAGATCCTACGAGCATCAGGTCTGATCTCGGCAGAACCGCCATCAGAGGAGACTGCCAGGTCTCGCGATATGCGAGATGACTTCCAATATGACATTGCGCTGTCCTTCGCAGGAGAAGACAGGGAAATCGCCAAGGAGATTTATGAAAAGCTCTCCGCAACGGGGATCGAGGTCTTCTTCGACGAAGTCTATCAAGCTGAACTTTGGGGGAAGAACCTACCTGATGAGTTTCAACAGCGATATGGACCCAAGACCCGATTTGTGCTACCCCTGATTTCCCGTCACTACGCTGTCAAGGATTGGACTGACTTCGAATTCACAATCGCTCGGGAGGAGGCACGCCGTCGAAGCCAGGAGTTCATCCTGCCGGTCCGGCTCGACAATACACCACTCGTTGGATTGAAGAGCGGCATAGCATATCTTGACCTTAGAAAAACAGGCGTTGACGGAGTCGTCACGATTGTTCTGGAGAAGCTGGATCGAAAAGGACAAGCACGAGCTGAGGCCTCTCAGTCTCCGCGCTTCGAGGATCGTGGCAAGGGATTCGCCAGACTTGTATTCTTCTTCCGGCGACATGGGGCGAAAATCGAGAGATTCGCCATCAGTTGGGTGAATCCCGAAACACTTCATCAGGTCGAGATCAACGCTGAGATCCAGTATGAAGGAAAGGGTGAGCTTGGATCCGTGCTGGTGAAGCTGGTCGTTGACAACCGTCTGACTACTGAGCCCAGCAGTCACTCCCTCTCCTTTCGAGACCTGAATGTACTCGTGGATGGGAGGTCAATGCCTGTCAAGTTTGCCCAGTTCCCTTGGAGGGGACACAAGGGCGTCCCGTTGTTCAAATCTGTTCCTCAGAGGTTGTTCGGGACAGACATGCCCATATTCTTCAAGAAGGAGTGGGTTGAAGACGAGAATCCGCCTTTCTTCTACTGGGAACTTCACGCACCGGATAGAGAACCTAGTCGAGGCTTCGTCCGCGTCAAACGCGACGGAGAGGATCTCATCCTTGTTCCGACATCTGTCCCAGCGATTGGGGCATTCCAGCAGAATGGTCGAAGTCGCTCTTTTCTCACAGACCCCGACTTGTCGTTTGGTCCATGAGGATTATATCTGAAGATGCCAGAAATGCTTCAGTGACGAGATCAAGTCGGGACGCGGCAAGGACGAAGTCAATCTTTCAGGGAGTCTCAGAATCACAGAGAGTAGAATCCCAGGAATAACGCTTATGTAGCCTGACATTCATTCCATACTCGCTTATCTAAGCATCCCTCCACAACGAGGCCGTTCAGACTTTTCTTCTTTCTGAGCGGCCAACCTTTTTATTTCTGGACCTGCAGGTTTTCTGTGAGACTGCCGTATTGTCGTAGTTGAAACACGCCGGGTTCCTCTAGGATCTTTCCATTCTCGAAGAAAAATGTCTCACACAAGGTTTTGTCGTACTTGATAATGAATAACGACCTTTTTCGTCTGGAAGATGAACGAGGAGGTCATTTCTGATAGTGTTGCAGACTGATTCGAACAAATGGGCTGCCGGGAGAATCTACAAATGATATGAAGCTCGAATACACCCTCAACCTGGAAGGTCCTCCCGTCTATTCATATTCCGAAAGCAGCTCCTATCGATTTCTCCAGATTCAACAAGGCCATCAATGTCTATCCAATCGACTCTTTCGACCTGATCGAACAGGTGAGAGATCTTCATGTCTCTATTTTGCAGCATCCGCTCAATCAACGGAACCAATGCTCTGGAGTATAAGGCGCATAGCGGTTCTCTGTGGCCATTCCTCCATCTGGGGACCACCAGATCTGCATTAGCTCTCACGGATAACTCGTCCAAAATCCTCGGGTCCACGTGAGGAAGATCCCCTGCCAGTACTATCGTCTTCTCATACCTGGAATTCTCCAGTGCTGAGTATATCCCTCCAAGTGGCCCCTTCCCCTCCATGATGTCATCCTTAGAAGATTCCAGATTCTCAACCGAGTTGCCTTGGAAGAATACGTCATCCGAGAAATCATAGACCTTGTCATAAACGCGGTGAACCAGTTTCCTGCCGTCAACCTCGAATACCAACTTGTTTGACCCGAACCGCCTTGATTTCCCTCCCGTCAGGATCGCAATGGAAATGTTAGCCAGAGACATCACCAACCGTAAGCATCTCTTCTCCGCTGTAGATGTTGAACCTTCTTCCACGAAGGAAACCAATGACCCCGAGACCGTACTCCCTTGCCAGTTCGATCGAATCGTACAGGGGAGCTCCTCTGGAAACAACCATCGGTATCCTCGCTCTGAGACACTTGAGAACCATGCTGGATGTTATCCTGCCAGTGGTCATGATGACAGTGTTCTTGAATGACTTGCCGTCCAGGAAGTGGATCCCAATGACCTTGTCGACCGCGTTGTGCCTGCTTACGTCGTGAGCATGAGTTATCAGGTTCATTTTACCATCGAATAGAAAAGCGGAATGAAGTGCCCCAGTTTCCTTATAGGGCTGAGACAGCTCCCTCGTTTTCTTGGAAGCCTTGATTATGCTCTGTGGATCCAACTTGAGTGTCGATTTGACTTTGGTCAGCTTGTCTCCCATCCTCTTCTGGATCAATGAAGGGGATGCACAGTCCGTCCATATCACGTTGTAGTTCCTGGCAAATGATATCTTCTTCTCTTCAGCGAGACGAACCTTGGCCGAGATGTTGTTACCCTTCCTTTTGTGGTGGTAGCTGAGCACATCCTTTGATTTCTTGATGAAACCCTCTGAGAAGAGATTGCCATAGACGAACTCCTTGACCTGGTCAGGAGATATCATCGTGTCGAAACCGACACCATCATTCAACTCAAGGTGAAGGAAACATCCCTCAGCGATCTTGTCGGAAAGCTCAGTCAGGTCGCCATCCTGCCATCTGAGTATCTTCATTTGTTTCATGTTCGTCCTATGAATTCTGGATTTGCCTATAAAAACTACGCGTTGATTCTGGCTGATTATCCATATTTCGCAATTCGCCAAAGGAATGCTCACAGCTACAAAACTTTAAATCGCCCACCAGTATTATCACAGAAGAAGGGGTTTCGTCCATCAAGTTTCTGGAGTTATGGGGACACTATGAACTCGGAGCCAGCTAAGATCGGTGTGTTTGTCTGTCAATGCGGAAAGAACGTTGGCGGGGTCGTTGATACCGAGAAGGTTGCCGATGCAATGAAGGATTCTCCAAATGTGTTTTTCAGCAAGGTCCATCCTCACTTGTGCTCGTACGAAGGCCTTTCCGTTATTCAGAAAGACATCAAGGAACATGGAATAGACAGACTCGTAGTGGCTGCATGCACTCCCAAGATGCATGAGAAGACGTTCAAAGACGCTGCGGTTGAGGCCGGACTCAATCCCTATTGCCTTGACATCGCAAACATCAGGGAGCAGTGTTCCTGGGTACACATGGACGATGGGGAGAAGGCCACCGAAAAGGCGGAACGATTAGTTGCCGGTGCTGTGAAGCGAGCATCCGTCATAGAACCGCTGGAGACCGAGGAAGTCGATATCACCCCTGCAGCGATGGTGATAGGAGGAGGAGTTGCCGGCATTCAAGCTGCGTTGGATATCGCGGATAACGGTTACAAGGTTTACTTGGTGGAGAGCAGTCCAAGCATCGGAGGTCGGATGGCCCAGCTGGACAAGACATTCCCCACCCTGGATTGCTCGGCATGTATCCTGACACCCAAGATGGTCGATGCCGCCAGACATCCCAACATAGAGGTACTGGCATATTCGGAAGTGATCGGTCTCAAAGGACACGTAGGCAACTTCAAGGTGAAGATTCTCAAGAAACCCAGATACGTTGATGAGGATTTATGCAAAGGGTGCGGCGACTGTGCGGAAGCGTGCAGGATGAAGGATAGGATACCAAACGAGTTCGACGAGAACCTGGCAAAGAGATCGGCCATTTACATACCCTTCCCACAAGCCGTGCCGTTGAAATACCTGGTCGACCCAGAGACATGTCTTCTGATCACAAAGGGAGTGTGCGGCAAGACCCTGAAGTGCGCTGATGCGTGCGAGGCAAAGGCGGTGAACTTCGACCAGAAGGAGGAAGAGGTGGAGCTGGACGTGGGTGTCATAATCGTTGCCACCGGCTACGATCCCTTCGACCCGAGTGAGAAGGAAGAATTCGGGTACGGCGTTCACCCAGAGGTCATCACAGCACTGGAGTTCGAGCGCCTGGTCAACGCTTCCGGTCCCACAAGCGGACACGTGGAGATCGAAGGCAAGGAGCCCAAGGACGTGGTCTTCATATCCTGCGTGGGGTCAAGGGAGAAGGATGGCAACCAATACTGCTCACGTTTCTGCTGCATGTACAACGCAAAGCTGGCCCACATGGTGAAGGACAAGTTCCCGGATGCCAACGTCACCGTGTTCTACACCGACATGAGAGCGTTCGGCAAAGGGTTCGATGAGTTCTATGAGAGGATCAAGGCCGAAGGGATTCGATATCTCGTTCGAGATCTGGACGACCCGATACTCGTGGAAAGAGGGAATGATGGACTCTTCGTCAAGGCGGAAGGTCACCCCGATGTTCCCGTCGACATGGTCGTGCTGGCCATCGGTGTGGTACCCCGGGCGGGAACGGAGGATTTGGCATCCTTACTTGGTGTAAAACTGGGAGAGGACGGTTTCTTCTTAGAACGTCATCCGAAAAACCGACCGGTGGACACAGCCATGAGAGGGGTGTATCTGGCGGGTTGCTGCCAGAGTCCCAAGGACATACCGGACAGCGTTGCACAGGCGAGCGCTGCTGCTGCGAGGGCGGGCACCGTTCTCGGAAACGGCAAGATGCTTCTCGATCCGGTCGTGGCGAAGGTGAAGGAAGCGGGATGCGGAGACTGCCAGATCTGCCTGAGCTTATGTCCCTTCGGGGCGCTGTCATTCGATGAGGAGAAGAAGATGGCGAAGGTGGACGAGTACCTCTGTCAAGGGTGCGGGATTTGCGCAGCGGCATGTCCGTCGGCAGCCATTGCCGTTCTGAATTACTCTCAGGATCAACTGGAAGCACAGGTTGAAGCGATTATGGGGATTGATTGATGGTGGAGCCCAAGGAGCCGAAGATAGGAGTGTACATCTGTGAATGCGGACTCAACATAGCCGCTACCGTGGACTGCGAGAAGGTGGCAAAACTGGCGGAGTCGCTGCCCAACGTGGTCGTCTCAAAGTTCTACAAGTACACCTGCTCCGAACCGGGCCAGGCCATGATCAAGGAGGACATCAAGGAACTGGGGTTGAACCGGGTGGTGGTCGCTTCCTGCTCACCCAGGATGCACGAGCCCACGTTCAGGAACGCGGTCAAAGAGGCTGGGATGAACCCGGCATGCTTCGAGATGGCGAACATCAGGGAGCACTGCTCCTGGATCCACAAGGACAAGGAGAAGGGGACCAAGAAGGCGTTCGAACTCGTCAAGATGGCCGTGGCCAAGGCTGCATTGCTGGTACCCCTGGAAGCTCAGGAGGCAAGCGTGACGCCCAAGGCACTGGTCGTGGGTGGCGGAATCTCCGGCGTCCAAGCGGCGCTGGATATTGCGAGAAGAGGATTTCAGGTCTACCTTGTTGAGAGGAACCCGACCCTGGGAGGGAATGCGGCCAGATTGGGCAAGTGGTTCCCCCTGCAGCAGTGCGCGGACACATGCCTGGGCTCCTGCTCATACTGCATTCTGGTGCCTGACCTGAGGGACTGCTACAATGATCCGAACATAGAAGTGTTCACCAACTCGGAGATAGAGGAAGTGGAAGGATACGTGGGCAATTTCAAGATCAAGATTCGGAAGAAACCGACCTACGTGGACAAGAAGAGGTGCGTCGCGTGCAACCTGTGCACTGAGGTCTGTCCGGTCAGCGTTCCCAACGAGTTCAACCTGGGTATGGACGAAAGAAAGGCGATATACATCCCGTTCATGGAAGCGGTTCCCAAGACGTACACCATAGACGAGGAGAACTGCATACACTTCAGCTCTGGAGAGTGCGTAGAGAATCCCAAGTGCAAGGAGGTCTGCGTCTGGGGCGCGGTGGACTTCGAGCAGGAGGAAGAGATGGAGGAGGTCGAGGTCGGAGCAATTGTTCTTGCGACCGGACACGAGATATTCGACCCATCAACGAAGGAAGAGCTCAATCATCAGCATCCCCGAGTCATCACCACACCCGAGTTCGAAAGGCTCAGCTGCATCGTTGGTCCCACCAAGGGATCGCTCGATATCGATGGAAAAACTCCAGAGAAGGTCGTTTTCATACAGTGCGTTGGAAGCAGGGAGAAGGAAGGCAACGCGTACTGCTCCAGGGTCTGCTGTATGGTGACGGCCAAGGAAGCGCACACGGTGAGGCAGAGGCTCCCAGACGCCAAGGTGGTCGTGTACCACAGCGATGTCAGGACGTTCGGAAAAGGGCAAGAGGAGTTCTTCATGAAGGTGAAGGACGAGGGGGTGGAGTACAGGCGCAGGGAGAAGGACGGTGACATTCGCGTGGAGGAGAAGGGGGACAAGGTCGTCATCAAGTGCGAAGGACACCCAGACGAGGAAGCGGACCTGGTGGTGTTGGCGGTCGGAATGATTCCCAGAGAAGATGCCATTGACATGAGCCGCGTGATGAACGTCTCAAGGTCGGGGGACGGGTTCTTCTTGGAAGCGCATCCCAAGTTGAGGCCGATTGACACATTCACGGATGGGATATTCCTAGCGGGCAGCTGCCAGGGTCCGAAGGACATTCCCGATTCACTGGCACAGGCGAGCGGTGCTGCTGCAAGAGCTTGTGGGATTATTTCGAAAGAAAAGCTCCTCCTGGGTGAGAATGTCGCATTCGTTGATCAGGATCTGTGCATAGGTTGTGAGGCGTGTCTTGAGAGCTGCCAGTTCAGCGCCATAAGCCTGCTTGACAAGGATGGAAAGATGGTCGCTTACGTGAACGAGGCGCTGTGCAAGGGCTGCGGTACCTGCATCGCGTCGTGCAAGAGCGGTGCCATCCAACAGCGGGGGTACAACGACGAGCAACTGCTCAAGATGATTTCTGCTTTGGCGGAGGGTGACTCTGGTTGACGGATGAATTCGAACCCAACATTCTGGCGTTCTGCTGCAACTGGTGCTCTTACGCCGCGGCTGATCTAGCTGGGATCGGGAGAATGCAGATGCCCACTAACGTCAAGGTCATTCGTGTCATGTGCTCGGGAAGGGTGAAGCCCGAGTTCGTCATCAAAGCTCTGTCCGAGGGTATAGACGGTGTTCTGGTTCTGGGCTGTCACATCGGCGAATGCCATTACACCACGGGTAACCACAGGACGAAGAAGAGGTTCGAGGTGCTCTCAAGATTGCTGGGACACATGGGTATCGATCCTCGAAGGCTGAGGTTGGACTGGGCGTCCGCGTCCGAGGGAGATAGGTTCACCGAGATCATAACGGAATTCACGGACACGATCAAAGAGCTGGGTCCGAACAATCTGGCTGATTACTATGGACGAAAAGCTGCGCGAGTTAGTTAGGGACCTCCTTAAGAAGGGGGAGGTAGACGCCGTTCTCAGCCTGAAGGCTTTCGAAGGGTGCGTTGCTCCTCATTTATTCACATCAGAGGACGAGGTCTCTTCCTTGGTCTCTTCCCCGAAGTATCCCGTTGCGCTCATCATGCCCATGTTGCAGTCCGAGTATCCCGATGCCAAGTTGGGTGTCGTTGTCAGAGGATGTGATGAGAGGACGTTTGTGGAGCTTGCCAAGAGAGGGCAGGTCGACCTGGACAAGCTCGTTCTCATTGGTCTGGCCTGTACATCAGAAGATGTTGAAGAGTGCAAATGCGAATTGCCTTATCCCACCAAGATAGACATCGGCGAAAAGGTCGAGGGTGTCACGAACCCGGAGATGGAGAAGATAGGCGAAATGGGGATGGAGGAAAGGCTGGACTACTGGGCTTATCAATTCTCAAAGTGCATAAAATGCTACGGGTGCAAGAACGCCTGTCCTTTGTGCATCTGCGAGAGCTGCATCCTGGAAGAGAAGGACTGGGTCAAGACGGGAGATGTCCCACCCGAGTTCCCCGCTTTTCATCTGATCAGGGCGTATCACACGGCTGACAGGTGCGTGGACTGCAAGGAATGCGAGAAGGCTTGTCCGGCTCACATACCGCTCACAACATTGTACGGAATGATTAGAAAGGACATGCAGGAGCTGTTCGGGTATCGAGCTGGCGAGGACGTCAAGAAGAAGCCACCACTGGTAACGGTGCTCGAGGATTCCGCGCTGGAGGAGGCCTGATGAAGTACGAGAACGTGCCCACCATATGCCCCTACTGCGGTTGCGGATGCGGTATTTTCCTTCAGGTTCTGGACGGGAAACTGGTGGGAGTGTTGCCGTCTAAGACTCACCCCATCAACCAAGGAACGCTCTGCATAAAGGGTTGGAACATTCACCACTTCGTCAATAGCCCTGATAGGCTCAAGACACCGCTGATGAGAAAGAACGGGAATCTGGAACCTGTTTCCTGGGAGGAAGCCCTGTCTTTTGTGGCGGATAAACTGGGGAAGATAAAGAAGGAGTCAGGACCCGATTCGCTTGCCGTGCTTGCGTCCGCAAAATGCACGAACGAGGAGAACTACGTCATCCAGAAGTTCACGAGGGCTGTTCTCGGCACGAACAACGTGGACCATTGCGCGAGGCTCTGTCACGCTTCAACTGTCACTGGTCTGGTGGGGTCCTTTGGGAGCGGCGCTATGACAAATTCAGTTCCCGAGTTCCTGGACGCGGATTGCATTCTCATCACTGGTTCGAACACACTGGAACAGCATCCTCTCATCGGCAGCTGGCTACTGGATGCGAAGGAGAAGGGCACTAAGTTCATAGTCATCGATCCAAGGGAGATCCCGATGGTCAAGTTCGCGGACATGTACCTGCAGTTCCGACCCGGTTCCGATGTTGCATGGATCAACGGCATGATGCGCATCATCATCGAAGAAGGTCTGGAAGATAAGGAATTCATTGGAGAGAGAACAGAGGGTTACGAAGAACTCAAGAAAGTGGTGGAGAAGTACACTCCAGATTTCGTGGAGAAGGTCAGTGGAATATCCGAGGACCAGCTTGTTCAGGCGGCAAAGATGTTCGCTTCAGCTGAGAAGGGCTCCATAATCTACTCCATGGGAATCACTCAGCACACTACAGGAACGGACAATGTCCAGTCGATAGCCAACCTTGCGATGCTCACAGGGAACGTGGGCAGGAGAAGCACCGGAGTTAACCCGCTGAGGGGGCAGAACAACGTTCAAGGCGCGTGCGATGTCGGTGGACTTCCGAACGTGTATCCAGGATACCAAGTGGTAACAGTTGAGGATAACAAGAAGAAGTTCGAAGAGGCCTGGGGGGTGCCGTTGGATGATAAGGTCGGATTGACAATCGTCGAGATGCTGAATGCCGCTTTTGAAGGTAAGGTCAAAGGCATGTTCATCGTGGGTGAGAACCCGATGCTTTCCGATCCCGATATCAATCATGTCAAAGAGTCTCTCCAGATACTCGATCTGCTGGTTGTGCAGGACATTTTCATGACAGAGACGGCAGAGCTGGCGGATGTGATTCTTCCAGCTGCTTCATATGCGGAGAAGGATGGCACATTCACCGCAACGGATAGGCGTGTGCAGAAGCTCAGGAAGGCCATAGAGCCCATTGGGGATGCTCGGGTTGATTGGGAGATTATCTGTGACATCGCTAAAAGAATGGGGGCCGATGGGTTCGAATTCAGCTCCGCTTCCGAGATAATGGATGAGCTTGCTTCAGTTTCCCCGATATATGGTGGAATTTCATTTGACAGACTTGGCAGCAATGGAGGACTGCTCTGGCCTTGTCCAGACGCTGAACACGCTGGGACCGAATTCCTTCATTCTGGTAGATTCACCAAAGGTAGGGGCAGTTTCACGGCCATCGATTTCATAGAAGCCAATGAGCTCCCGGATGACGAATACCCATTCATTCTGAGCACAGGGAGAATGATGTTCCACTATCACACTGGAACCATGACTAGACGCACACCAGTACTGGTAACTGAAGTATCGACCGGTTTTGTGGAAATCCACCCAGATGATGCTGAAAAGCTCTCAATAGCCGACGGGGAGATGGTCAAGGTAAGTAGCAGGAGAGGTGAGATCGAGATCCCTGCACAAGTGACCGACAAGATACGGCCAGGCATGATTTTCATACCGTTCCACTTCGCAGAATGTGCGGCGAATATACTGACAAATCCAGCTCTTGATCCAAAGGCAAAAATCCCGGAACTGAAGGTTTGTTCTGCAAAGGTTGAGAAGATTACAGTATGATCACGTCTTCTGCTTCTTTGAAGTCCTTGTCCTTTGTCAATAGGGTCTGTTTGATGCTCCTTGCACTGGCCAACACCAGGCCATCTCCAAGGCTGAATTTAGGGGCACCCTTGTCTCGCATTTCGTGCTTTATCTCCGAAGCGTCCACGCAGATGCTCTCAGTGAGAGGAATGACTCTTGAAGTTTCCTTGAGGTGTTTGAAAGGTCCGAACGGATCTATTCCGTTCTTCAAGCTCCAGTCGGAAAGCTCTCCGATTTGAAAGACTGAAACGAAGAGGCTTTCGTTCCCGACGAGCTCCAAGATTTTCTTCACTCTTCGTGCCTCTGGGTCAGATTGTAACATGTCGATGATGATGTTGGTGTCCAGAAACATCAGTACCTATCTTCCTTGTCTCGTTTGAATGGCTTGGTTCCCTTATAGAGGCCTATCATCTTCCTTAGCTTCTCATTCCTCTTCTCGAATGACGAAGGGGGTAACGCAAGTGGCACCTCATCACCCTTTGCGAATCCTCGCTCTTCGATGATTTCTGATGGGATTATGACACCCAACGAGTTGCCGATTTGCCTCAGTTTGGCTTTGAAGATCTCTGTCATCGAGTAGTGTTATAACGTTATAACATAATAAGGGTTTCGGCGATATTCTTTAGAAGCCCGTCGAATAACTCAAGATCATCAATGCTCTTGAGCTAGAGGAATGATGTGCCCCCAGCTAATCGACCTTCTCGAAGAATACCTCTTGATATTGGAAATGGGGAATGGTTCCAAATCACGAGAAAGAATCCCAAGACGTATGAGGTCGCGAAAGGATATGGTGGTAATGCTAGCCCCTGTGTCGATGAGGAAAGAGACACGAGCTTCCTTGCCTCTGGCAACAATGACTGCCGAGATGAACGCAGACGTTCTGTTCAAATCAAAAAAGCCAGGCAATCTCATGCGTAATCCCAGACTTCGCACGTACCGTCAAAACAAGAGCTTAACGGGTTCTTCAGAAATGTAATCTACCACGACAAGCCCCGGATCAATGTCTTTCTTCTCCAGTAGGGCAAGGAGCTCGTCGAACTTCTCGGAACTGGCCACAACTCTTTTCTTAAGAACTGCTATGAATTTGTTAGGATATTTCCGCCTCAAATATGACACTCTCAATAGTGCCCATTGCTTGTCATTCTGGAACTGCTCGAGACCCTTTCCCAGGTCCTCAAGTTTCGTTCTTTCCACCATTGACATGGCCTTTTTCTTCCTCCTCATGTGGTTATCCCATCCCTTTTGTTTCATTTCTATCCCCGCAATCCCGTCTTATTCCAACGTGAAATTGAGGCAAGATACTTAAATTGTGTAGGTCGTAAGCAGGGACCAGGGCCAGATCGTTTGGTTCCGGTGCGGTGCCTAGTGACCGTGGCACGCTGTAGCATGACATAATATTCATCTCTTGCCGCTGGTATTTATATGTTCTACTAGAGCTATTCTGTTGGGTCAGTTGGGATTTAGACTCGACCTCTTAGAAGTTCGCTTATTCGTCTGACGATAGTTGAGGTAGATGACATAAGCCAGAGACAATCAATGTCGTTTCTAGTCTTCCATTTCAATGATATCTCTTATCTTATCGACAACCATTTCGCTTTTCTCAAGACTCAGCTTCCCAAATCTCTTCTTAATTCGAGTTTGCTTGAGCGTGAATACTTTGTCAGCTCTCACCTTGCTATCGAGTTTCAATGACCCACTCTCTAAGTCGGCATTCGTAATGTCAATGGCATATCTGTGGGCCTTTGGATTACTCGTTATTGCACAACAGATGAAATCTTCTCGTCTTTGGTTGTAATCTTCGTCCGAAATCACAAGAAGAGGTCTGTTTTTCATATCCGACAAATCTGAATACGGGAAAGGACCCAAAACAATATCTCTCTGCTCAGTAGGAATCCCACCACTCGTCGTACTCATTATCCCATACCTCAAGCAAAGCATCCTCTGTTGTCAAAACTTTCTTGATGCCTTTCAACAATTCAATCTCCTTCCTCAGTCCCTTGACTTCTTCTTGCAATTTCTGGAATTCTCCTCCAGCGATTTCCTTGAGAATCTCTTCATACCCTTTTGTGATGTCAATGGCTTCGGCGAAGAATGACTCAAGAAGTCCCCAACGTGCCGTCTTAGGAATACATTCATGAATCGAGAGCCCACCCCAATCTTTGTGTTTGAGTTTCTCTTCTAGTCGCATGCATAACCCTATCCAAGGAGCTCTTTTACGGTCTCAAGCAATCTTTCCAGAATCTCAGGTCTTGAAGCAGAGATATTTGTGAGCTTGTTTTCTTCGTTTTCAGGTGAGTCATGTGATATCATTATTCTCTCATATTTCTTTTTTCCCTCTTTCTCATCCTTCTTTGTGATATAGAAACAGATGTGCTGAGTCTGGATGCCTTCGAACTTGCTCTCAATCAACTCCACAAAATTCTTGTCAAGGAATTGCGAAACCTTCAATTCAGCAATCTGGACATCTGTTCGCTTAGCTTCCTCTATACTGGCCACTTCTCACGCCTCCTCAATAAGCATATAGGTCGGTTTGACCTTTAACTTTTCGCTCCACAATCGCACTTACCTAGACCCAAAGGGCATATCTAGTGGTCAGATAAAAAGATTGCCCCATGATTATTCCACTTCTCGACTCATACTTCAAGAACATCGTTTGATGCCATGTCCTCTGCCATCCTGATACCGAAGCATTTTGGGAGTTCTGGATACTTGAAGTACTTCATCTAATCCCTTGCCACATTTCTAGCGGGTTATCCATAAGGTTGGATTCTATAAGAAGATTTTCGGTGGAAACCTATGTCTGATATTGTTTTGGGAATATCCTAACTAACCCAACAGAATATGTTAGAGCAAAGAAGTTTGCTATTTCACATGTACTGTGTGATTACTCTGGTCGATAACAAGAGAGATGTTGGATCCCCTAGTCCTCCATCGTCGAAAGATCCCCCGTCGGCAGACCCAATTCCCAAGCTTTCAGCACCCTCCTCATTATCTTCCCGCTTCTTGTGACCGGTAAACTGTCTCTGAATTCGATTTCCCTTGGCTGAGCGTGGGCTGCAAGACCCTTCTTCACGAATATCCTTATCTCCTCTTTGAGTTCGTCTGATGGGGTGTATCCGTCCCTCAGCTGAATGAAGGCCTTTATGATGCTTCCCCTGATTAGATCTGGCTTTCCAATCACTCCCGCGGCAGCGACAGCTGGATGCTCCACAAGCTTGGACTCAACCTCAAAGGGTCCCACTCTCTCTCCGGCCGTCTTGATGACATCATCTATCCTTCCCTGGAACCAGAAGTATCCGTCCTCGTCCATGTACGCGGAATCGCCGCTGAAGAACCACTGCCCCCATTCGAAGTAGGACTCGTATTTCTCCGGATTGTTCCAGATCCTCCTCATCATGCCCGGCCATCCCTTCTTGATCACCAGGTTCCCGATCTGATTCGGCCCCAGTTCATTCCCGTCATTGTCCACGATGGCCGCTTCCACGCCCGGGACAGGTCGTCCCATGGAACCCGGTCGTACCGACATCGAAGGATAGTTCGCAATGAGCTGGTGTCCGGTCTCGGTCATCCACCAGTTGTCGTGTATCGTCTTGCCGTCGAACGCTTCCCAGCCCCACCTGATGACCTCTGGGTTCAGTGGTTCTCCAACGCTGCAGATGTATCTCAAGCTCGAGAGGTCGTACTGCTTCACCTTATCCGTGCCTGCCGCCATCAGAAGCCTGAACGCGGTCGGGGCGCTGTACCAGACGCTTATCTCCAGGTCCTCTATCGTCTTGTACCACTGATCAGGATTGAACCTTCCTCCCCTGATTACGTTCGTTATGCCGTTCAACCAGGGGGCGAACATGCCGTAGGACGTGCCCGTGACCCAACCAGGATCGGACGTGCACCAGTAAATGTCATCTTCATGAAGGTCCAGTACCCATTTGCCCGTCATTATCTGCCCGACCATCGCGTTCTGTACGTGGAGAACGCCCTTTGGTTTGCCTGTTGAGCCTGATGTGTAGTGAAGTATCAGTGGGTCCTCCCTCTCCAGCCATTCCATGTGATCCAGTTTCGGTGACGCCTCTTTCATCTCGGCGTTCCAGTCCACGTCCCTCTTCCTCAGGTCCCGCTTCTTGGCGTCCACCAGGAAGGTGTGTTTCAGGCTGGGCAGGTCCTTTCTCGGGATTCGGTTCTTCATCTGGGGAACGGTGAGTATCGCGGACGCCTCGCTGTCCTGGACCCTATCTCTAACAGCGTCCTCCATGAACGCTTCGAACAACGGACTTGGGATGGCACCCACCTTGAGTATGCCGAAGAAGCTGATGTAGACCTCGGGGGATCGGGGCATGAAAGTGAACACCCTGTCACCCTTTCCAATTCCGTATTTCTTCAAAACGTTCGCGAACTGGTTGGAGAGCCTCCTCATCTCCCGGAAGGTGTATTTCTCGAATCTAATATCATCTATGTAATAGAGAGCGACCTTGTTCTTCCTCCACGTTTCGGCATGCCTGTCTATGGCCTCATGGGCCATGTTGACCTTTCCCGTCTGGTACCAGTCGAACTGCTTCTCCGCGTTCTTCCAGTCGAAGCTCTCTCTGGCCTTTTGGTAATCCGCCAGGTTGGGTTCTGCCCTGAAGGACTCCTTTGAGGATTCGGGTTTGGCATCTTCCATTCTTTCACCTTTTTTCTGGCTCACTTGGGTTGGTCCCGGTTGTTATTGAATCTCTATCATGTACATATCCTTTCCGAAGATGAATCTATGTCATTGCGTTTGGTGACGAACAACCAGAAGCCCCCTTATATCTGCATTATCTCGACGGAGCGAAAAGAATCGAAGGTATTGGATAAAAGCGCTGTTCCTCTTTCTTTTCTTTTTTGGGTAGGTATGAAATCCTTTTGGCCACAGCTACCGTCAACCCAGACTGTCACCTGAGCGTCTCAAACCGTCCCAGTATTCCCTTCTCACGCAACTCTCTCCCCAGTTCCTTCTCTTCCTCCGGCTTCGAGTCAATTGAGACCTTCTTCCTAAGTAATTCGAGAAACCTGTCATTGTCTACAAAGAGGCCCTCGCCCAGCACCTTGTGGTTCTTCTCCGATGTTTCATCCAAAATCAGCAGAATGTAGTCTAGCTTGATCCCGCTCTCGTCATAGATTCGAGTGTACGCCTTCACAATCGAACGGAACGGAAAATACTCCTTTCTATGGAGAAAGCCCCTGTAGAACTCGATTCCATTTTCGAACAGCAGAACATATGGTCTTCCAAAACCTGCAAGAAGCACGATTATGGCAAGACTGAAGGTGAAGACCACAAACCAGAGAATCATGAATCCCGTCCAGAAGTCAGTGTGACGAGGACTTATCCAAAAGAGGAATAGAAAGGAGAAAGCAAAGAGGAAGAAGATGAACGAGAATCCTATTATGGCAATCCTATTTCTTCTCATTCTTCTTTCGAGAATGGAAACATCTCTCTCGTCGAATATAATCTGACCTCTCGCAGTGTCACTCTCTTGCACAGCACGTCTCCTTGCAAAAATGCAATTGATGCAAGAGTATGAAATCCTTTTGGCGAATAGTTATGGTTGAGAATCATAGACCCCACCAGACTAGATGAATATCGTGCCTGAACTCGGCACAGGGGCCTCTATCGATACGCACGGCTCCGATGTGCAACGCTGGTTATCCTGACCTCTTTCCTCTCTTCATCTATCGAGTAGAGGACTCTATAGTCACCAATCCTCAATCGGTATGTGTTGCCAGGGAATCCCCTCAGTGGTTTCACATCAAATCCCGCTCTGGGTCGGCCAGGGGCTCTCTCGAACTCGTCCAGTATTCTCAGGAGTCTCTTCATGATGTGACTCGGGACTTCTTCAAGATCTCTCTCCATTCTCTTGTCGATTAATACCCTGTAGGGTCTTGAGTTCTGAACCAAGACCATCAACCGCCAGTTCTAAGGCGCTCCTCCACTCGTTTCTTGAATTTCTCCTTCGTGACACCTTTGAAATCACCAAGGCGGCGGTAGTGCTCTCTTATGTGTTCTGCGCTGATATCCTCAATGGAAACCTTATCCATCAACATGTTCAAGACGCTGTCGTAGGTCCAGTCACCGAGCTTGTAGTCCGCTAGTCTCTCTTTTGTCCTCACATCCACCGTGATCGTTGTTGGCATAATTGAAACAACTGTTTCAATTGTAGATATAGTTTTTGGATGACCCTCGGCGTTCCCGCCCAGGTCCTCAACCCGCCCCTCGCTGTCCCCTCCTAGGGTCACCTACTTCCATGAGGCGTCACACTCCTCCGGCGCATTTCTGCCGAAGATAGCATCTCGCAAATCGGTCTCCAAGCCAACGCGTACGACGTGGGTCACCGCACCTGAACCCACGTAAACACCACTCTTCACCTCCCGAGAAGTCCCCGCCGCTCGCCCTAGTGGTCGCCACGAGGATGTCCACGTTCCCATCGAACGTATGAGATTGGTTGAGAGGAATGGGATGCCAGCTCACCGCCGTAAACCCCCTTCAGTCGGTCAGGTCTTGTCTAATTAGACAGGGAATGTCTGGAATCCCTCCGGAAAAACGGACTCGGTAATCGAGTCCAACTCTTTCCTTTTTTTTATGATACAGGAAGGCCTTTTGGCGAAAGGCTTATCGCACAGAAATTTCTTTGATAATATGAGGGATTGACGTTTCGGCACGGATTGACAAGAGACAGCAAATCAAAGAGGACAGGGGTGAGCTAATACTTGTTGGCCTGACGGGCATAGTCTCAGACGATTCTGTCAAAGATCAATTCTATACCTTTCTGGCGTTGCTGGTTTTCCTTGTCATGTTCCTCACTCTTGGAATCATCCTGACGACTCGGAATTTCTCATTTCTCGGCATCTCGGATCGTTCCACAGCGATCATCGCCTTTTGGGCAATGTGGCTATTCGGCCTTGCGCCCTTTGCAATATGGGCTGGCCTCATAGGAATGGAGGTGGACGGTATCTATGAGAAGGGCATATCCAGTCGTCAAACGACTTTGTTTGGCCATTTGAGAGGGAAAGGATTCGTCCCATATGACTCGATTACCGCCATTAGACTCGAAAGGATTGACACTCCAAAAGGCACTACCGAGAAAATCACAATCTACGGCAGAGATTCTGATAGGCCTGCTATTGACCCCTTTATGAACACGAGGTACAAGAATGACTTTTGGAATCGGCTGAAGAATGCCCTGCGAACTAATTGCCGAAATGCCAAGTGGACTGTGGAAGACTAGCGAGAGACGAATCTGTGAGACTCCAAAGGGTTTTCAGAAGTGTCTTGGTGTAGGTTCTTTCCCGCCCCTAACTGTCTAGTTGTCGTCGTTGAGAATATGTAAGGGTGCCAGGTCACCGCCGTAAACCCCTTTCAGTCGGTCAGATCTTGTCTAATTAGGCAGGAAATGTCTGGAATCTCTCGGGACAATGGGCTCGGGAAACGAGTCCTGATCTTTCCTTTTTTCGGAATGCTTGGAGAACCCTCGCTTCGTACCCTGGAATTGAATGGCAAAAGCGTTATAAATGGCTACGTTGCTTCCACATTGAGGATGCTGTGGAGATGGCAGTCAAGAAATCGAGTTTCTTTGTGGCTTTTCTCATATTGATGAGCATATTCTATGTTGCCCTGACAATTCTGCCTGGGAATGTCCATGCAATCAACCTCTTCGTGGGGGGGACTGGTCCCGGAAACTATACGACCATCCAAGATGCCATAAATGCTTCGATCCCAGGGGATGCAATCTACGTGTACAATGGAACGTACTATGAACATATCATAGTTCCTCACCCGCTGTCTCTCTTTGGAGAGGATAATGAAACGACCATAATAGATGCAGGGGGTTCGGGAGATGTGGTCTTTGTAGATGCCGATTGGGTCAATATCTCTGATTTCACCATTAGAAATGCAGGTCCAAATCCAAACGATTCGGGAGTGGAACTCAACTACACTCAGAACTGCTACATTGCCAATAGTACCATTCTAAGCAACTGGTATGGCGTTTACTTGGTGTATTCAGACGGCAACACTATTCTCAACAACAACATCTCCTCAAGTAGCTACAGCGGCGTCCGTCTCTATGGCTCTAACAACAACGACATCATTGAGAATTCGGCTTTCCTAAATGGTTGGTATGGAATTCACTTGACATATTCCGATAGTAATAATATCTCAAACAATAGAGTATGGTCCAATGATCGAACTGGAATCATTCTCGAATTCTCCATCAAGAATAATATCACCTACAATGACGTCTTTTTGAATGTGCGTTTCGGAATTCACCTGGATAGGTCCGAGAGCAACAACGTTGAGAATAATTCCGCGTCGTACAACTACCGGGGCATTTACATGGTTTCTGCTCATTACAGCCTTGTATGCAATAACACTATCACGAACAACTCCGGTCGAGGTCTTCACTTCGGTGGCACAAGCAGCAGTGTCGTTCTGTACAATGTCCTTATGAACAACGAGCGAACTGATTTCCACCTGTACGCATCCCACAACAACGTTATCAGCTATAACCACGCCTCTGACAGCTTCCAAGGAGTTCATCTATATGATACCAGGAACAACACTTTGAGAAGCAATGTGTTCGTCAACGTTGGAATATCCATACATAGTGATGTTCTTGAGAATTGGAACTCTCATAGAATTGACACCTCCAACACGGTCAACGGCAACCCCGTACGCTACTGGAAGAATACTATCGGAGGGACGATTCCGTCGGGTGCCGGGCAGGTAATCCTTGCCAACTGCACTGGTGTGACCGTGGAGAACCAGAACGTGAGCGATGGAACCAAAGGGATTCAACTTGGTTTTTCATCCAACAACACAATCTCCAGCAATCTCGCTGGAGGGAACAGCTACGGTATCTATTTGTCGTCTTCCCACAGCAATGTTGTTGACAACAACACCCTGCCATACAATGAGATAGGTGTGTATATCCATTATTCTAATGATAACTTAGTAACTAATGAATCTGTCTCGAACAATACCGGGTCTGCATTGTATGTTGTCCATTCCAAAGGGAACATCATCCGCGATAACGTAGCCTCGTACAACGATATTGGAGTAAACCTGTTCTACTCAGTCGGCAACACGGTAGACAACAATACGATGGTCAAGAACGGAATATTCATATCAGGCAATACGCTCGATCACTGGAACACTCATATAATTGACACGTCGAACACTGTCAACGGCAAACCCGTGTATTACTGGAAGAATGTCACCGGGGGGACAGTTCCCCTAGGTGCTGGACAAGTGATACTCGCTAACTGCACGAGTGTCAACGTGACAAACCAAGACCTCACCGACGGAACAGGGGGAGTAACGCTGGCTTATTCGTTGTACAATACCATTACAGGTGTGGAAGCTTCTTCGAATAGTAGGAATGGGGTCTTTCTTCGTTACTCAAACAACAATGACATTGTGAACAATACCGTTTCCCACAATGGGGTCTATGGCATTGAGATCTACCGCTCAAACAACAACAATATCACCAACATCGTTGCATCGAACAACTTCGATGGCCTTTACATGCATGTCTCCGATCAGAATATCGTTGTCAACTGCAGCTTCTCCTCAAATACTAGACGAGGGGCCTTCATATATCACTCCGACAGCAATACCTTTGCTGGTAACACCTTCCAAGCGAATGAGGAAAACGGACTGCATCTGCTATTGTCCAATGGCAACTCAGTTTATCACAATAATCTTCTGAACAATTTAAACGAATCCTACGATGATTCTGCCAATTCCTGGGACAATGGATACCCTTCAGGTGGTAACTACTGGGGGGACTATAATGGAACCGACACCAAGAACGGTGTCAACCAGGATCTCCTTGGTAGCGATGGAATAGGTGACATTCCCTACAATATCACGGGAGGATCAAATCAGGACAGGTATCCTCTCATGAATCCGCTTGTCGTTCTGCCGACAGTTCCATCCGAACCACAGAATCTCCAAGCGACAGCCGGGACTCAACAGATCTCATTGTCCTGGAGTCAACCTGCTTCTGATGGCGGCTCTCCGGTCACGAACTATCGTATCTACAGAGGAAACACATCCGGTGGAGAGGCATTCCTTGTGGAAGTCGGTAATGTTCTGTCGTATGTAGATGGTGGCCTTAAGGATGGTCAAACCCACTACTACCAGGTTTCTGCGGTGAACGTCGCGGGGGAAGGGCCCAAATCCAATGAGGCTGATGCGACAACTACAATTAGTCAAACGGTTCCATCAGAGCCACAAAAACTTCTCGCAACCCCCGGCAACAGTCTGATAAATCTTACGTGGAACACCCCTCTATTCGATGGAAACTCTTCAATCACAAACTACCGAATATATCGCGGAACCACATCGGGAGGAGAGGTATTCTTTTTGGAGATTGGGGATGTCACAACATACACCAATACGGGCTTGGCAAACGGGCAGACCTACTACTACCAGATTTCTGCAGTGAATGGGATCGGAGAAGGTCCACCATCAATCGAGACAAACGCCACACCTACGAACCAGCTACCAAACTGCAGTATAAGTGCTCCAACTTCTGAGGAAACATTATCCAGCACTTACACAATAATTGGAACTGCATCCGATTCCGACGGAACGGTTCAGAGAATGGAAATCAAAATTGATGACAATGGCTGGGTCCTGGCCACAGGCAACGTTTCATGGAGTTATGATTTGGACACCACAACCCTGCCTAATGGAATACATATAATCTTCGCCCGTTCCTTTGACGGAGAGGACTATTCAAACGAAACCAACGTGACGGTGTTCGTTGACAATCCCACAGTGCCGTCCGAGGAAGAACCCGGCCAAGACTGGCTCTTGATTGCAGTTGCTATGACAACGATTCTGGTGACGGCCATCTTGCTGGCCATTTACATCCTGATAAGGAGGAAGAAAAAACAGAAAGGGGAAGGTGGTGGTTCAGAGTCCCCTCCAGAGGAAGATTCAGAGATTCGCTTCTAGAATGTGAAAGGCACCAGGTCACCCCTCCAAACCATTTATCAAAACCTTTATACAGAAACCAACTGTTAGTAACTCGACCAAGGTGCTACCATGATGTTCATAGTGCGACTTCATCCGAGGTTCGAGGTGCAGAAGATCTGGGATTTCGTGCAGAAGGAGTTCAGGCATTACGAATCGGAGGAGATACTCCCCCTCTGGGCCTCTCAGATGGAGAACAGGAACTACATCAGCGTCCTTTTCGAGACCAGCGATGTCGATTCCATCACCGAGTTCCTGATAGACGAGGTGAGCAAGTGCGAAGAGATCTCGTACACCAGGACGATAACATTGATGAAGCCCGCCTTCTTCCCGGTGCCCAGGGACCTGCCCGAGAACCTGCGGAGGTTCATGATAAGGGTGCAGGTGAGCCCTCAGGCCTACCACACCGTGTTCGACCGGTTGATAAGGATGAAGAGGCCCATTGACACCTATTTCGGTTATGCTGGATATTCGTTCGGGTATGATGACATACGGGTATCCGCGATCGTGAAGGACTGGGAGACGATAAGGAGGTTCGTGAGGGAGAACATCACCAGCATGGAGGGGGTCAAGTCCGCGAGCATTGACATGATATGCAGGTCGAAGAGGTTGACGACGCGGGAGAGGTGGCAGGAGCATCAGAGGAAGTATTCGGTCGGGCGTTTTACCGGGACCCCGATTGAAGATGGTTATGAGTACGATTGGACCTTTATCGAGGAATGTGAGGTTCACGGGGCGTTGCCGGATGAGTTTTAGTCCTCTTTGGATCGTGCATGTCGTCGGCTGACTAGAGCGTATTCGAACCCAATTTGTCGCGGAACCGTGATGTCTACTCCTGCACTCGGTCATCTTGGCTTTTACATCGGGGAGGCGCAGAATATGGTGGACAGACTCTATCGCGATAGCAAACGTCCGAAGTATCAGTTAGGATTGGCGATAGACTAGCTCAAATCGAACGATGAGGGAAATAAAGAGATTGCGACAGAGATGGCTAAGAAGCATGGAATCCGAGTTAGATTCGTGGCTGCGGAATGGGGGGAGATGCCTCAACGCAGTCTTCCTGATGAAGCTCCATCGAGAGGTAACGAAAAGACTGGGGTGGTCTGAAGTTCTCTATGAGAGAATACGGATCCAATGGGTCAGAGAATCTCATCATGTTGGTGATCTTGATGGCAAATGCCGTTATTGAACCTTCGAAGTACCTGAAAAAGTCATCCTCTGATGTGGCCAGGTCATCGTGACAGGCATTCCAAATGCTCTCAGGAGAGTCTTCAATGACTTCTTCCACCTCGAATGACCCTACGATCTTGCTCACTGGTGAAGTAGAGTAAATGTAGACCCTGTCCACATCCTTTCTCTTGAAGATCGACCTCCTGAGCTCATACTTCTTCCTTCTGGATACAATCGCCTCGGCGAATTGTGGCCTAACTGAGAGTAAAACGTTCATCAAGTCCACCTCTTTCTTTCACGGCTTCATTTTCCATTCGACCTTGTTCCTTTACGAGCCTGTACAGCGTCTTCTCAATGTCCCTTACGACTTCAGCAGCGGGACCAGTATACTTGTAGACACAGCCCTCCATACTCTTGCACCTGAATCCATTACAGGGATGGGTGATGCTCCTGGGTATATGAAATGCTTTCGGGAAATGCTTGTAGCGTTGGTTTGTGATGTGGCTGTGGGAGCGATGAAGAGGAGGAATTTGTATTCCATAACTCGAGATTGTGGAGGAGCAAACCGAGCGGGGTTCTGGAAGAGTGCCTGGTCTATACACCACTCAGTTCTACCTGGCTCATAGCCTATCAGATCAGTGTCCACCCATTTACTGCGGAGAGCAATAATGATTTAGTAGGAGCGATATTCCCAGTGGAGATGATTACGTGGAGGCCCAACGAAACTCTGCACTGCTCGTAGACTTCGACAATATCTTCTTTGCGTTGAGAGATGAGATTATGGAGAACAGGTATGAGGGTGAAGCCGTCGACCTCGCACTCAGGCTATTGTCGACTCTCAAACAGAAGCTGGAGAGCGAGTTCCAGTCGACCCTGTTGATTGGCCGAGCCTACGGAAGCTGGGATGGTATCACGGACGCACCCAATTCACTTGCCATGATGTCGATACAGCCAACCTATGCCATTCACAAACCAGGTAAGAGCAGTGCCGACCTCGAGCTATCGCTCGACGCATTGGAGTTCCTTCTGTCCAGGGACGATATCGACCAATTCTGCATCGTCGGTGGAGACCGGGACTATCTTCCGATAGTACGCCGGATTCAGGAGCGAGGGAAGAGTGTAATGATAGTTTCGTTTGAAGGGACGATGTCGGGGGATTTAAAGGCAGTCGTGGGCTCCTCCAATTTCATTCCAGCTGAGTCCCTGATTGAACCGAAGGCGCACACGGAAGAGGTCCCTGCTGAACCAGCGTCACATGAGGTAACCGCCCCTTCACCCAATGCCGAGAGTATCGACGCAGAAACAGAGAAATGCATAAGACTGATCATGGGAGTCCTCGATGACCTGGAGAAAGACGAGATTCCCCTGGTGGCTTTCTTCAAGGAGTACATGAACGAGGCTTTCGTGGAGCTCAACCATGAGGAGCGAAATGAGTTAATCGACTTGATGAAGATGCGGGGAGCTATCGCCATAGAGAGACGAGAAGGCCCCTTCGGATCAGGAATGGGCTCCGGGATACATTATGCTGCCCTGTCGCTTAACCACGACCATCCTTGGGTGAAGAAAGTCGCCCAGGAGACAAATGAGGAATCGTCCGGCACACAATAGAATATAGTCAAGCATGTGGAAATCGTGAAAGAGGGATCCGAAAGGCGTGGGATCCGGGTCGGACTGCCCCTGGTATCGGTCGAGAAAGCTTCAGTGAGATGTGCAAAAAACGATATATACGCATTCCCGGATACCTCCAAATCAGTAGGTCCTGAGCGTGGTGTCTGCGAGGAAGTGTCGAGAATTGCAGATACAGGGTCCTGCCATCAGTTAACTAGACTTGGACTGAGAGCATCATGACAACTCAATGTTCAGGATTGAGAGGAAAGGACAGAACCTGTACGGTCAAGCCGTCGGAAGGCCAGCCAGTATGAACGAGGGATAGTTGTGACTCGAAGATCTCCCGAAGTCTCCATCAAATCAGATGTCCTAGTGTGGGCAAGGAAAAGCATAGGGAGGAGTGTTGGTGAAGTCGCCAGCCGACTTCACGTCAATGAGAATCTGGTAATGAGGTGGGAATCAGGAGAGAAGAATCCCACATTGAATCAGGTTCGCACCCTTGCAGGCTATTACAAGCGGCCGCTTGCAGCGTTCTTCTTGCCGGAACCTCCCGAGGAACCTCCGCTACCAAAGGATTTTAGAACTCTGCCCGGGGAGGACATCTTGCCACTTTCTCCCAAGACTAGACTCGCTCTTCGGAGGGCAAGGAGGCTGCAGTCTCTGACGAAGGAACTCAACCCGGATTTCCCTGGCGACATCGCAGCCCGAATTGGTCGTGCCAGTTTGTCGGACGACCCAGATTCCCTGGCAGCTGAGGTTCGGAATCAATTCGGCGTTACATCGCAAGTCCAGTTTGGTTGGGAGAAGGACAGTGATGCTCTGGATGAATGGAGAAAACGTGTCGAAGACCAAGGGGTATTGGTGTTCCAGATGTCGTGGCCTCTGGAGGAAGCAAGGGCCTTTTCCATTGCGGAGGGCGACATTCCTGTTATAGTTCTCAACACGAAAGACCACGTTAGAGCCCGAGTCTTTTCCCTCTTGCATGAATTTGGCCATCTTCTTCTCGACGAAGGAGGCATATGTGACCCCATTCGGGGATTATTGTGGGCAGCTAGTGAAACCACAACCCACGCCGAGGACATTCGTTCTGTGGAGATATTCTGTAATCATTTCGCGGGTGCGCTCTTAGTCGCAAGAGACGACCTGTTGGGTCATCATTTGGTAGTGCGAGAGGATCGCCCTAGGGAATGGCCCAACCGAACTCTGGGCAGACTAGCCAAGGAATTCAAGGTCAGCCGAGAGGTAATACTTAGACGCTTGCTGATATCCAGACGAACTTCACGGCAATTCTACCAAATAAAGCATGAGGAATGGGAAACGAAGGCGAGAGAGCGGCAGGAGCGAAAAGGAGGTGGGCGGCGAGATCCACCAAAGGAATGCGTCCAGCATAATGGCGCTCCGTTCGTATCACTTGTCCTCGAATCATACAGGAATGATAGAATCACCTGCAGTGATGTTTCTGACTACCTGAACATTCGTCTCAAGCATCTACCAAAGGTCGAAGGGCTTGTCGAGGTCAAGGGATGATCCAGACCAGACTGCAGGAAGGCTTTTGCATCGATACATGCGCCCTCATAGACCTAGGGAGAGTCCACTACCCACCCGACGTTTTCCCTGGAGTGTGGGCCGATATCGAGAGTCTCGTAAGCCGAGGACTACTAATCGCCCCCAAGGAAGTCTTCGATGAACTCAAAGGCGTGGATGATGAGATTCTGAAGTGGGCGCGGCGTTTCAAGGAGATGTTCAAAGAATCGGATGAGGATCAGCTGCAGGAGGTGGCAGACATCTTGGCAAGATTTCCGGGACTGATAGACCCTACCAAGACCAAGCCTGAGGCAGACCCTTTCCTGATTGCCCTGGCCAAGTCCAGTGGATGGACAGTTGTTACTTCAGAGAGACCGAGAACCAGCCCCAATGCACGACCCAAGATTCCAGATGTGTGCAAGAGCTATGGCATCAGATGCATTTCACTCGTGGAGTTCTTCAGAGAACGAGGATGGAAGTACACGCGGGTTGGCGTGCCATAGACCTGGCACTTTTCGTTCTTTAGGATTATCCTATTCCCCCCCCATTCCCACTCCTGAAACAGGGGAAAACACTCACATTTTTCTATCGGTAAGTTCCTACCGCTGAACAGAGGGGCTTAGCTCCGAGAGGTATGCTATGATGCTGGGTCGAACCTGGAAGAACGTTGATGACGAAGCACAGAAGGAGATCAAAAAGTATCTTCTTGAGAAGGGCGGTGCGGAGGGAGAAGCAAAAGGCGAATACGAGGACTGGAGAATCAGATTCTCTGATTCAACATTCACCTACTACACAACAGGAACACTCTACAGTACATTTTCAAAGTCATATGACCCGGCAGTCCTGAAGGCTTGGAGACAAATTGATTCAATCGCCGGACCAACCTATACCCTTCCGACGAAGGATTTCCTCATAGGTCTGGACGAAACGGGGAAGGGCGAAGTTGCTGGACATACCATCCTGACAGCAGTGATTTTTCCGAAGGAGGTCTTCGAAGATGTGAATCTGCTGGTGGGACCTGCGGATACAAAAAAGCGACACAAGTTCAGTTACTGGGATGAAATCTTCAAACAACTGGATCGTCTGAGGAGGTCCGGATTCGATTTCGTCACCGAGAAAGTGCCTCCCTGGCACGTGGACAGATACAATCTCAGCAAGATGATGGATGTAACCTACCAGAGGATTCTGTCCATCTTCTTCCGAAGGGCGAGAATCAAATCGTGCAGAATCGTTCTGGATGACTATGGTGTGGGCGACACGCTCAATCGCTTCCTTAAGTTCTTGGAGAACCAGGGCGCTGAAGTGATTGTGACCACAAATGCAGAGGACACATTTCTTGAGGCAAAAACGGCATCTTTGGTATCTAAACGGACACGGGAAGCGGTCATGAGGGCAATAAACCAGAATCCGGATTTCCAGATCGACGGTCTATCCATCGGCTCTGCCAATGCCAGTAACCCGCAAACAATTGAATGGCTTGAGAAATGGTACAATTCAAAAAGGAAGTGGCCATGGTTCATCAAGAGATCCTTCAAAACAATAAGGAAAATCGAAGGTAAACCTGAGAAAGTGGAGAAAGAGACCCCACCTATTGATTAGAAACTATTGTCAGATGGATTCATTGAGGAATTCAACAAAGGCAATCTTTCCATTGAATCTCTGTCTGTCGTGTGTTCAGAATGCGGCAGCATACACAAAAGCGTCACATTCGCGACCTTCGAGAGGAATGGGAGGAAGATCTCAGAGTTGAAATGCCCGAACGCCAAGTGCGCGGAACTCATTGAAAACGCAGGGATGACACTCAGGTACTATTGTGGTTATGTTGTTCCTGATAGCAGTGCGATTCAGAGAAGCATAATAAGCAATGACCTTGCAGCTTCGAAGTTCTTTCAGGATTTCACAGTCATCCTCGGTCCTGTTGTGAGAAAAGAATGTGACGGAGTCCGAAGAGGAAAGAGAGAATTCGAAGAACTGAGAGGATATGCCTCAATGGGCAGGATCAGACTTGAGAGCGTTGGCAATGTTGAAAGTCTGCCAGACGATATTTCTGGGACCGTGAGGGAGAACATCACGAGCTTGGAGGGGGTCAAGTCCGCGAGCATCGACATGATATGCAGGTCGAAGAGGTTGACGACGCGGGAGAGGTGGCAGGAGCATCAGAGGAAGTACTCGGTCGGGCGTTTTACCGGGACACCGATCAAAGATGGTTATGAGTACGATTGGACTTTTATCGAGGAATGTGAGGTTCACGGGGCGCTGCCGGATGAGCTTTAGGCTTTCTTGAGGCTTAGCGTTTTGCTGGATTGGCTGGGTTGGGCGGATTCTTCGCAGTTGAGAACTTTGAGCCCTTTGCGACGGCCGTTTCAGGATAATATCACACAGAACCTGTGATCTGTAGACATCTATCAGTGTGCGTTTGTATGACGCAAGGCTTTTCAACTTTGTCAGCTATTCCTCCTTTGGGTCTAGAAAAGGGTGAAATTGCATGGATGCTAGGCAAGTCAAACTACCATTGGACAATATAGAAGGCGAGGACACTGAGAATGCTTCCAGCTCTTTGAATGAAATCCTCTTTCAGGTAGAATGCCCAAAAAGGTATGGGCAGCCCGTTGACATAACAGCCTGCCAGAAGTGCAAGCACTTTGTGGAGACTGCGACGAGTTCCATCAAATGCAGCTTCATTCGTCCGCTCCGTCAACCCCGAGAGAATAACACAATGAATGAGCTTGAGGGCAACGAATGGTTATTCTTCACGAAGTCCGTCCTCAGAACCTCCTATCGGAGCGAATATGGACATAAACTGAGGAAAAAGCATTATGCCAACAAACCTCCCAGACTTATGAAACATATAATCGAGTTCTTTACTAAGTCAGGACAACGGGTTCTGGATCCCTTTGCAGGTGTTGGAGGGACCCTCATTGGTGCGTCACTCTGTGGAAGAAAGGCAACCGGCATCGAGATCGAAAAGAAATGGATAGACACTTATCATGAGGTGTGCAAAAGCGAAGGAATCGACACACAAGAGATGGTTGTCGGGGATTGCAGGGAAGTCCTCCGAGAGTTTGCGGACGAGGGACGGATTTTCGACCATATTACGACAGATCCACCGTACAGCATCGCACTCGAGAAGACTATGTGTACTGATAAATACAAGAAGGACTGGCAGCAGAGACGAACCAACTTCGACAAGTTTTCAGATGATTCTCGCGACCTAAGAAATCTTCAGACATTTGATGAATACTATGATGCCATGGAGGAAGTTGGCAAGCTGCTGTCCCCCGTCCTCAAGGAGAAGGGCTACTTATCCATGATTATCAGGGACTCTTACTACGAAGGAGAGTATCTACCAGTTGCATACGAGCTCGGGGAGAGAATGAAGAATGTCGGTTTCGTCCTGAAAGGAATCAAGATTTGGTATGGTACAGGTGCAAGAGTACGACCATACGGCTATCCCTATTCTTATGTGCCAAACATCGTACATCAGAACATAATAATCCTCAGAAAAGGAAAATGATGCCAATCAGTGGAGGTTGACATGCAGGAATGCTCCCTATCACATTTCGCAGAATTCTCCATTCCTTCAAGAGTAATCACCCTGCATTCTGGGAAGGCTATGTTGATCAAATGGTGAAGACGCCCAAGACAGTAACGGTTTCGCTTCAACCTCGTCCAAGGAGTCCGTACCAACTCCTAGAGATGATGAAAGCCGTCCAGCCATTCGACGGCGTCGCTTGGTGGGAAAAGGATGAGAATGGGAATCCACGAAACCAGATTGCTGTTGGAAATGCGATCGCTGCCAATGAAGCATTCAACCTGATTCCAAAGAAGGAGCAGATCATGCAATTCAGGACCTACTTGACAATGAATCCCCCAACACTGGGCTTTGCCTACATTGATGATGAGGATTGCCTGAGAATAACAGATTCGGGTCGCGAGGTGACAAAGCCAGAAGGCCTTCAGACGCTGTTCATGCGGCAACTTCTCAAGTGGCAATACCCTTCTTGTCATCACGGTGGATCGGGCGGAAAAGGCCCGAGTAACTACCCTCTTCGCGATATCTGGAAGATTCATCCTTTTTTGTGTGCACTGAGATTATGCCTGGAACTTGAGTATTTATCTAAGGAAGAAGTGGCGGCATTCATTGTGCCAATGAGGAGAGATGATGAGGTCGAGAATGCAATCGAGACTATCAGGGATGTTAGAACTAGGCTGGAGGAATTGAGAGGTGCTCCGAGAAGAGCCTTGTGGCATAGCACTCATCTGGAGGCTATGAGAACGGCTTATCGAGAGGAAATCGCTAGAGGAAGGTACAAGAAAAGGCAGAGTGGCACCAACACCGTTGAGGAGATGTTGGAGACAAAACTGAGGAATTCCAATGATTATGCCGATACGATGATTAGGTATTTCAAGTTCACAGGCCTCTTCAAGACCTCCTCTAGAACAAGAAGAATAGTGATAGATCCACTTCAGGAGTGGAAGGTCAAGGAGATCCTTGAGGACAGGGCCCTCTTCAGGTTCAACGGGAATATCGACAGCAGGGAAGATTACTATAGATGGTTCGGGAATCCTTCAATCCCCCGTCTTCCTTGGGAAGATGAGATTGGTTACCTCAGTGAGATACTCTTCAATCTTCATCGGTCAGGAAGCATTCTTGAAGGGGGAATAGAAGTCTAGCACGTTCGAGGAGAGGGAAGGATATGAGTGAAGAGGAGGAGAGGAAGAAGAAGATTGCGGAGATTGCAGAGGAAGTAGAGAAGCTCAAGGAATTGCAGAAGACCAAAGGAATCGAGATTCAGATGGATTTGGATGTTTTCTCAAAAGCCCGACCCGATACGAGCCTGCAAGACCTCTCCGGAATCGCAGAGAAGAGCAGGGAGTACTTGCAGCAGATTGGGAAGCAAGCATACTCAGAGGAGATGAAGACTGAGGAAGCTATTGATGAGACACTCAAAATGCTCAGCAACGTCGAGGCCAATGCGAAGTGGAAGGAGCCGTATCTCGAAGTGAATCTTCTCCTTGAGTGGGCGACGTATCGTGCTTTCTGTGGCATGGGAGCAGAAGTACCTCCTGGTTATGGACCACTTCTGAACACCGATGGAACCGAACCGATCTTCACTGCACCGGGAGATAAGCCAGATTTGATAGCCGAGTTTGATAGTATCGTTCTCGTTGTTGAGGAGACAATATCAAGTGGATCTCGTCAATACGAGAGCGAGGGCGAACCCGTCACGAGACACGTGGCTCAGGCCGTGAAAGACTACAGGGAAAGGGAGGATGCACGGCCAGTGATGGGCGTCTTCATCGCAAGAGAGCTCAATAATAACGTTCTTGATTACTTCCTTGTGCATTTTAGTAGACATAAGCACTGGATATGCGACGATTTTCTGTTTATAATACCAATGGAAGTGTCAGATTTCCGAGGGATCTTGAAGGCTTCTGCGGAAGGGCACCTGCAGATTCCCGAAGCCATTGCTGAATTGTATAGTGAACTCAATCAGTGGAGAGACGAAGGAATATGTTCTGAGTGTGAGACTTGTTGCATACTTTACGAGCAATGGGTCAGTGAGATAGATGAACTGGTCGACGGACTCAAGACTGGACAATGATGAAACATCACTTGTTTTGAGTGCATGTCTGTCGATACCTGGGCTGGAATTGGCAGAGATGGAAAGGAACAGGAAGTTCAGTCTGTGTTGTGGTGGAGGTGGGGGGAGGTTCTGGACGGAGACGGTTGCGGAGGAGAGGTTTTCGAACATGAGGGTGGAGGAGGCTTTGGGGTCGGACACGCCTTGCAGAGTTTTTCAACGAACTCAAGAGAAACATGGATGCAAAGAAACCCTCAGCCAAGTTAAGGAGTGCATGTCCTTCCAACAGCAGTGGTTGTAGCACGAATGAGGGGCACTCGTCGAAGTCATGACTCAGAGTTTTCCTTCTTTGTGGACCTTTCCAAGATGACAGGCTTTGCACAGGAGGACACCATTCTCTGTTGAAGTTCTCCCACCGACTGAATAAGGGGTAGTATGATGATAGTGAGTGGTAGCCTTTCCATACACCAATTTCTTGTGACACATACCACACTCCCCGCCATCCCTTCGAAAGATTGCGAGTCTCTCTTTGTTAGCGAACAACCTATCCTCGTCAAGACGCGGTGGGTTGAACTTCTTAAGGAACCTTCGAGCTATGATTTCGTGTCTAAAATTGATGGTCTCTTCATTGTTCGTGCCGCGAGAAATGGCTTGCTTGAACTTGATGAGCTCAACAATTCCAGATACTTCTGCGTTCTCAACTTTAGAAAAGAAGTCAATGAGGAAGGTGCGCAAGTCGGCATGCCTCCCTTTCATCACATAGTAATCCAGAAGATATGAGGTCAGCAAGTATGCACTCATGACCCAAGCCTGGGTTCCGAGCTCTCCTGTACGCGATTTCAACGTCTTGGTGAGGTAGTTCATAACTCGGCGAACCTTCCTGTAGGTTGCCGAACCGGAATCCAGATCCACATT
This sequence comes from Methanomassiliicoccales archaeon, assembly GCA_004377185.1. Classification (GTDB taxonomy): domain Archaea; phylum Thermoplasmatota; class Thermoplasmata; order RBG-16-68-12; family SOIM01; genus SOIM01. The sequence goes on from SOIM01000003.1 coordinate 40,912, forward strand.
GTCATCAAAGAACTCAAATATGTACTCCGGACTGATGCTTGTCATCCCATTCTCCTCAAGCATAAGGAAGGTGGCAGCAAGTTTGTAGTTTTTGTATCTTTGAACACCCATGTCAATGATATCATGAAAGAACTTGTGGGAGCCTAGTTCTCTCATCGCATGGACTATCTCGCCAGGAAAGGCGTTAAGCTTCTCTCCCGGCGTCAACGTTTTGCCACTCTGAAGTCTTCTGAAGGTGGATCTGATCTCTTCATCGTTGTAGTCCCTCAATGTCAAAATCGGCAAAGGATAGCTATCAAAGCGCCTCTGATACTCTTTGGATATTGTGCTGTAGGTCGAACCCCCCGCTTCCGAGATTATGTCTTTTGAGTATTTTTGGCTCAGCTCAAATTCACAGTTATGAAAGCGCTTTATGGTGTATATTCTCTGTTGACCGTCAACTATATACTCCTTCCTTCCCCGTTCGTGCACAACTATCAGCGGAATTGGAAACCCGCGGAGAATCGTGTCTATCAGGTATTGTTCCATGGATTTTGTCCAGATACCCGGGGCCCTTTGATATGTTTCATCGATCTTGTACCTATCTTTGTGAAGAAGCAACCAACTAATAGGATTGGGCTGTATGCCAGTCGGATCCTTTAGATCTAGCTTTTTCATGATATCCCTCTCCCTCAATCTTCATGGGAAGTGGACTAATATACTTTCCTCTTTAGTCCAACCTTTCGAGGCTTCGGATTGACAGTATCTCTGAAAAACGCAGTACTCTGCATGCTTCAAAACCCATCGTGTCGGTGGTTGCGGAGTCTCTAGCCGAGAAGAGATATCCAGTTCATGCCTTTCGGAAGGGCCTCAGCGTCCCTTTTCATTCTATTTACAATCAGCAACAGAAGACAGCCTTGACTACTAAGCAACTGGACATATATCGGACAAATATGAAGTTGAACGGATAATCCGGCTGTTACTGGATTTGGCAGGAGATATTGAGGGACTATTGAGGAGTGCTGGTCCTTTCGGGTCAATGTCGAAGCGCTATGCGGAGAAGAGAATGGAGAAGCGTAAGGAGAAGGCTTCTCATATCCTGAGCACGAGAAGAAGAGGCAGGACCACTCTCGTTGGTTGTATTGAAGGTCTCGTGGGGATAGTAGTAGTTCTAGTTGGCCTGTGGTTCACGGGAAAAAACATGTGGATTGTCCTGATTCTAGTTTAAGTGGGGATAATCTATCTTATGTTGGGTCTTCTTGACATCTACTATTGGAGCAAATGGAGAAAGGAATTGAGACTTATCCTGGATAAGAGGGCGCACAACATTTCTCGTATGTAAAACTAGCTCTCGTAGAAGATCAACCATTGCCTGGCCTTTAGACAGCTCTTGATGCTCCTTTGACATGCATCGGCTGACGTTCAACTGACATGGGGCTGAGCAGTCTATTCACTCAACGTCCTCTTCGCCGCCTTCACCGTATTCTTCATCAGCATCGTAATGGTCATCGGCCCAACCCCGCCGGGAACGGGCGAGATCGCTTTGGCCTTGGGCTCCACTTCATCGAACTTGACGTCTCCGACCAGCCTGTATCCCTTCTCCTTCGTCGGATCATCAACCCTGTTGACACCAACGTCAATGACAACTACGCCCTCCTTCACCATATCACCCGTAATAGTGCCAGGCCAACCAGTAGCCGCTATCACAATGTCCGCTTCCCTGGTAAACTCACCAACATCCTTTGTTCCCGTATGGCAAATGGTCACCGTCGCGTTCGCTCCGTCCTTCTTCTGCATAAGGATGTTCGCAATGGGCTTTCCCACGATATTGCTCCTGCCCACGATCACCACATGCTTTCCCGCCGGGTCATTGCCGCTTCGTATGAGCATCTGCTGGATCCCGGCCGGAGTGCACGGCAAGAAATCCGGATCACCTATCATCAACCTTCCCACGTTCACAGGATGAAAACCGTCCACGTCCTTCTTGGGATCTATCGCGTACAGCACATTGGTCTCGTTCATGTGCTTGGGCAACGGCAGCTGCACCAGTATCCCGTGAACCTTCGGGTCCTTGTTGAACTGGTCGATCAGTTCCAGGACCTTCCCCTCCTCCGTGTCCTCGGGAAGTTCGGTGGTCTCCTCCTGTATGCCCAGCCTCTCGCACGCCTTACCTTTGTTCCTAACATAGACATGGGAGGCCGGATCATCACCGACCAATATGACCTTCAGTCCGGGCGTAACACCCTTTGACTTGAGTTCCTCAACTTCCTGCTTGAGCTCTTCCTCAATCTGCTTTTTGATATCCTTACCGCGTATGAGTTCCGCCATTCTCTTCCTCCTCCCTGGAGATAAGATTGAACATCTGCAACTCTGTTGCGTCCGATGATAGTGGAATCGAATACTTAATTATTCTTCTCCGTTAGGCTGGATGTCGATTCCTCGTCAATCCAGTTCGACAATCGTAGGATACGTTTTTATAGACATATTTTATGTCGGCACACACAAGGGGTGAGGAGTTGAAATCCGATTTAGAAATTGCACAAGAAGCAGAGATTAGACCGATTGTTGAGATCGCAGCCAAGATAGGGCTCAATGAGGATGACCTCGAACTGTACGGGAAGTACAAGGCCAAGATCAAGCTCGAAGTGATGGACAGGCTCACGGACAACCCGGATGGAAAGTTGATCGACGTGACCGCAATAACGCCGACCCCGTTGGGAGAGGGCAAGACAGTCACTCTCATCGGCGTCTCAATGGCCATGGCCAAGCTGGCAGCGGAACAGGGGAAGACAGTGATCACCACCATCCGAGAACCGTCAATGGGTCCCGTCTTCGGGATCAAGGGCGGCGCGGCAGGAGGAGGGTATTCCCAAGTTCTTCCGATGGAGGACATCAACCTGCACTTCACCGGTGACATACACGCCATCGGTGCGGCGAACAACCTTCTGGCGGCCATGCTGGACAACCAGATGTTCCATCCCACCTTCAGGAGGAAGAACCTGCTGGACATAGACCCGAACTCGATATCCTGGAACCGGGTGGTCGACCTGAACGATTCAGCACTTACGAACGTGAAGATCGGGACGGTGTCCAAGAAGGACGTGAATGGTTATCCGCGGGACAGCGGTTACGACATCACGGTCGCATCAGAGATCATGGCCATCCTGGCACTGGCATCCGACCTGAAGGACCTTAGAAGGCGCCTGGGGAGGATAGTCCCGGCCTACACACACGATGGAAAACCCGTCACGGCAGATGACATCAAGGCCGCCGGCGCGATGACCGTCGTCCTGAAGGATGCGCTCAAGCCCAACCTGGTGCAGACGCTGGAACACACACCGGCCATCATGCACTGCGGACCGTTCGCCAACATCGCTCAGGGGAACAACTCGATCATCGCGGACAAGATGGCCTTGAAGCTCGCTGATTACGTACTGACAGAGAGCGGATTCGGAGCTGACATGGGCGCGGAGAAGTTCTTGAACATCAAGTGCAGGAAGGCTGGCTACAAGCCCAACTGCATAATCCTCGTTGCGACCATAAGGGCGCTCAAACTTCACGGTGGGGCTTTCGACTTCCCGCCGGGCAAGACGCCCCCGAAGGAGCTCCTGGAGGGAGAGAACGTGGAAGCGGTCAAGAAGGGCTGCGTGAACATGATCAAGCACATCCAGAACATGAAGAAGTTCGGTGTGCCGGTCGTGGTGGCGGTGAACAGGTTCGCAACCGATACCGACGCCGAGGTGGAAGCGGTGAAGGAGATCGCACTTGAGGCAGGTGCGGACGCTGCAGAGTCTGGGGACTTCCACGCCCGAGGAGGAGAAGGCGCGATGGACATCGGTCGAGCGGTGATCGAGGCCTGCGAGAAGCCTAGCGACTTCAAGCTGCTGTACCCGGACGACATGCCGATTAAGCAGAAGATAGAGACCATCGCCAAGGAGATCTACGGCGCGGACGGGGTGGAGTTCTCGGAGGTGGCAGAGAAGAAGATCCAGATGTTCGAGGAACTTGGATACGGCAACCTTCCCATATGCATGGCCAAGACGCATCTGTCGCTGTCGCACGACCCCAAGCTCATGGGAGTTCCAACGGGATTCACACTTCCTGTGAGGGACATCAAGCCATCCATCGGTGCAGGGTTCCTGTATCCGCTCTGCGGTGCGATGAGAACCATGCCTGGATTGCCATCCAAGCCCGCGGCAGAAGTCGTGGACATAGACGAGACCGGGAAGACGGTGGGGTTGTTCTAGCTGGATTCGTCACACAAATGGTAGCGGAGGGTGATCTTCCCTACCAGCTTTTCCTTTCATTTGGAGGCCGAAGGAGGGCCTCATTCCTCACCATCTGCGCTTGATTCCCTTGATTTGGTCGAAGTGCCCATCATCGGAAAAGACCCCAGCGTCATTGAGCTTCGCGGTGGAGGCGATGATGCAGTCCCCCATTGGTACATTGCGATGCTGGCACTTCATGAGTCCAGCTTCCAAAGACACCTCGGAAGTCATGGGTTCGATTATGAGCCCGCTGCGCAGAACCGAGAAATACCTGATCCTCGCTTCATCTCTTCCTCTGTACTTGCAGGTTAGATTGACGACCTCAGCAAGAACCACCGCCGGTACGATACCCTCATTTCTCTTTATCAGATCAACCAGCCTTCGGCGCATCCGATCCTGCGTCTTCTTGTTGCTTGAATAGAAGTATTCCATGAAGAATCTCGTGTCCAGGACCTCCCTCATCGATACTCCTTCCTGAGCTTCTCCACCTCGGCCTTCAGCTGTTTTGGTGTCCCGAATTCGGAATCAGCTCCTCCCAGATCCTCAAGCCTCTTAATCGTGCGTATGATGATTCTGCCATTTTCATCTTCCACCAGTAGGCTGTCCCCCTCCTGAATGTCGTATTTCCTTCGGAATTCCTCTGGAATCGTTGTCTGGCCTCGACGGGTTACCTTCACGACTTGCTGCATGATACACTATATGATAATCCTACTATATAATGTCAATCCTATATCTGCGTATCATCCTATTATAGATTCAGAATAGGAATACAGCGTCGAGAGGCTGCATTCGGTCTGAAGCCAATGAAGGAGTTTTAACTTCGGTTTCAAACTGCCGAGCAACCCAACGACCTATGACCCAGCAACATCACTGACGTCTGAATGGGAATCGCAGGAAACCTCAGTCTGTTATTCTAGCCCGGTAATCGACAGCTCCCCGTGCCTCACCCCTCTCACGCTCGCGATCTTGTCTGCCATCTCCTTGATCGATTTCGCCTTTCCTTTCACCACCACGACCTCAAGGCAGTTCTTATGATCGATATGAACGTGTGACGTGGTCATTATGTTCCTTCTGTAGTCATGCTGATACCGCAGCAGCTTGTCGGTCACCCCCCCAACATGATGGTCGTACACCATTGTTATCGTGCCGTACACCTGCTTGTCCCCCTTCTCGTATGTTTCGGTGACCAGCGCTTTCCTGATGAGGTCCCTCACTGCTTTGGATCTGTTCGCATAACCCTTCTTCTCAATCAGTCGGTCGAACTTCTTCAAGAGGTCTGGCTCAAGAGAGACTCCTATCCTCGTGATCTTCTCCATGTTATCCCAAGGAGTAATCGTGTTACTGTTTTATAGTTCTTGTTACCAAAAAGTTGATAAACCCTCCTGCGTATCCTGTAGCAAGAAATTCAATAAAGTAATACGGAGAGGACAGAAATGCACGTTCCAGATGGGTTGATGCATCCCTTGATTTCGTTGGTCGGTTGGATCATCGCGATTGTCGTGATAGCGCTATCCGTACATTTCCTCAACAAGAAGCTGCCTTACAGGACATTGCCACTCATGGCGGTCATTGGTGGAGGCATCTTCGTCGCTCAGATGCTGAACTTCCCGATTGGTGGGGGCACTACCGGTCACCTGGTGGGTGCGACCCTTGCTGCCATACTTCTGGGCCCCCTCGCCGGTATGGTGATTATTGTCACGATTCTGATAATCCAGGCCCTTCTCTTCGGCGATGGCGGAGTCACAGCGTTGGGCCTGAACGTCCTCAACATGGCGATCATCGGTTGTTTCTTGGGGTGGGCGGTGTACCGAGCGGTCCCCGGGAAGTACCAGAAGTTCGGGATTCTGTTGGCCTCCTGGCTTGCCGTGTTCATCGGATCCCTTGCCTGTGCGGCCGAACTGGCGGGGAGCTTCGTCATGAGCGGAGGAGCTTACGGGATAACTGGGTTGGTGGCATTTCCCTCCATGTTGATTTACCACAGTCTCATAGGCATCGGTGAGGCCGTGATCACCTTCGGAGTCGTCAGTTACATTTCGAAGGTCTCTCCGGATCTGATACACACCCCGGCCGTTGGATTGTGGACCAGAAGGAAGGTGGTTCTTGAATGAAGTTCGACAAGAGGTTGTTCGTGCCGATCCTCGCGATCATGGCCATCTTTGCCGTCTGTCTCGTCTTCTTTTTCATCTTCTCGGCCCCATATGGAGACGGTTTGGAGAAGACCATGGAGACCGCGGGGGTGGAAGAAGGTGAACCCGTCTTCGAGGCGCCTCTGAGCTACGGGGAGGACTATCCTACCGCTTTTGCAATGGGATTGATCGGTTTCCTTGCCGTCTTCGGACTGGTTCTGCTTCTGGGTCGAATCCTGGGTAGGAAAGATGAAACACACAACGATTGACCATTTTGCCAAGGCATCCCCCTTCTACCGCATTGATCCGAGGGCCAAGATAATCGGTTTCCTGATGTTCGTTGTATGTGTTGCACTGATGCAGTCGCTCACCTTCCTGTCGCTGGCTCTGATCTTTATTTTCATGGTCGGGGTTGCCTCTGCCGTCCCAACTTGGCACTTCGCCACGCGTTACCTGGTGTCCTTCCCATTCATCATCTTCGCCAGCGTCACGGCCTTCTTCGCATCCGGGCCGGAGATTTCCCTCTCCATGTTCGTAAGAATCTCAACTTGCGTCATAGCTCTGATAATCCTGTCCACCACCACCGATTTCTTGGACATTCTGAAAGGTTTCCAGTGGATGAGGGTTCCCCAGATATTCCTCTCGCTCCTGCTCTTCATGTACAGATACATATTCCTCCTGAGGGATGAGCTGCACAGGATGTCTCAGGCGAGAAGGGCCAGGAGCTTCCGACAGGGGAAGCACATCTTCGACCGGATTGGTATGCGCACCATTTCCTATGCCGCCGGTGCGATACTGGTGCGTGCGAGTGAGAGGGGGAACAGGATATACGATGCAATGCTGACCCGCGGCTACGACGGTAAGGTGAGGACTCTCACCCCCTTGCATTTCGGTGCTCCGGCATGGTTCCTGCTCCTTTTCCTGTCCTCGATTTCCCTGTTCCTGCTCCTGAGTGACTGGAAGGTGATTCTCTGAGCATTCTTGAGTTGGACGATGTCTCCTATTCCTATCCGGACGGGACCCTGGCTCTCCAGAATCTCGGTTGGCGTGTCGAAAGGGGACAGAAGGTTGCGGTGCTGGGGCCCAACGGAGCTGGAAAATCCACACTCTTGAAGATCCTGGCTGGTCTGATATTTCCCAAACGCGGTAGCGTAACGGTGGATGGGGTCAAGCTGAAGAAGAAGAATGCGGACATCATCAGAAGGAAGTTTGGGTTCCTATTCCAGGACCCTGATGACCAGATATTCATGCCCAGGGTGTGGGATGATATTGCCTTCGGACCGATAAACCTGGGTCTCTCCGAGAACGAGGTTGAATCAGCTGTTAGAGACGCGATTCAAAAGGCGGGCCTGGTGGGTTTCGAAGAAAGAGTGCCGCATCACATGAGCTACGGAGAGAAGAAGAGAGTTGCCATTGCTGGCGTGCTGGCCATGAGGCCGGAAATCCTTCTCCTTGACGAACCCACCTCCAATCTCGATCCAAGAGGGAGGACGGAATTGATTGCCATCCTGAGAAACCTGGAGAACACGATGATCATCGCAACGCACGATGTGAACGTGGCATCACTGATAGCCGAGAGGGCCTTGGTCCTGAACAAGAAGAAACTGGCCGAAGGAAGCCTCAGAGAGGTTTTCTCACAAAGCAGCCTGTTGGAAGGCGCTAACTTGGAGGTGCCAGACATAGCAAAGCTTTTCCTTCTTTTGCAGGAAGAGGGACTGTCCTTCGAAGAATTGCCTTTGTCGGTTCGGGAAGGATCGGAGAATCTCAAACACTTGTTCGAGCGGAAAAAGCGGTGAGTCGGCGAGGTTCAAGCCGAGAGCACTCTGGCCAGTTCCTCACATATCGCTGCAAGGTCCTCGGTGTGCAACATCTCTCCCGCCGTCCTGTCGAAGAGAACGTTTGCGCTCCCTGGAACTTCTTCGTCCCCCATCCACAACACGACGGTTATCGGAATCTTTGGGAATACGGGTATCCTCACTGAGAAATCTCCAATGCCAGCCTCCTCTCCACCCATCTCCAGACCTCTCTCAACAAGCTTCTCCGGCCTGGATTCGAACTCCTTTCTGATTATTTCTATAGATCTGTTCTTGAAGGCCTGATAGTACACATTGCCACCGTACAATTCCCTGAAGGAGATGAGCTCGTTCTTCAGAGGGATGTCCTTTGCCCCGTTCAGGTAGTGCACGATCAAGAATGCGTAGAATGGGTTGGCCCGATCACCTTGAGGTGTTACAACAACTCTTTCCTTTGGTCTGACGTGATACTCCTTTCCGAAGAATGGGATGGAAAAGAACCCCCCTGCTTCATCATATGCGGTTCCGGATATTCTCGCAACTTCGTTCGGGTCTTTCTCGCTGAGCTCCATCCAGGCGTTCTCGAAGGCTATCTCGAAGTCCTTCCTCTTCTTGTCGATTTCCTTCTCAGCACCTTCAACCCATGGCATAAGACATGTCTCAAAAGATTGATTCCGAATCAAGTAGATTCGATGCTGTTCATCACTCCTCTCCCTGCGAGCACACCCGTTGCGGCAGCGTTGATGATATCTCCAGATAGTCCCACCCCATCCCCGGCAGCGAACAGATTCTTGACGCTGGTCTCCATCCGTTCGTTGACCTTCACTTGCATGGCATAGAACTTGATCTCGGGAGCATAGATGAGAGTGGAATCCGCGGCAACGCCCGGAATGATCTCGTTCAGCTTCTCAAGCCCCTCGATGATGTCCATCACCACCCGGTGAGGAAGGGCCATCGATATGTCCCCAGGCGTCACATCCTTCAGCGTGTTCTTGACGTGGTTCTTGCGAATTCTGTCCCAACTCGATCTTCTCCCTCTCCTCAAGTCACCCATTCTCTGAATGATAGGTTTGCCGCCCCCGATGGTCGTTGCCAGCTCGGCTATGGATTTTCCGTACTGGGTGGTGTTCTCAACGGGCTCGGTGAGCTGTATCCTGACCAGCAGCGCGAAGTTGGTGTTCCTGGACGCCTTCTTGATCATGGAGTGTCCGTTGACTCCGATGAAACCGTCATACCACTCCTTGACCACGAAACCTCTGGCATTGGTACAGAAGGTCCGAACGAAGTCATCGTACCTCTTGGTGTGGATGTGGAATTTGGGGTCCATGTTTATGTCCGTCACAGGTGTCATGATGATGGCCGGCACTTCGATCCTGACTCCCACGTCAATGGGTCCGAAGCGGGCGGTGATGTCCCTCTTCCTCACCAGCTCTTCGACCCACGGCCCGCCGATCCTGCCTGGAGCCATGATCGTGAATCTGGACCTGATCCGTTCCTTCTTCTTGGTTATGACGCCCAGGCATTCTCCTTTTCGGATGATGAGGTCGGTCACTTTTGTGTTCAATCGGAACACGACACCTCTCTCTTTCAGGTCGTCCTCAAAGGCCTGGATCACCTTCGGGGACTTGTCGGAACCTATGTGCCTTTGCGGTATCTCGATGAACTTGATTCCTGCTGCGGCCGCGCTCCTGCTGAGGTTCTCCAGACCCTTTCCTTTGGGTTTGTACAGCTTCTTTGGGCCACCGTGTTCCAGAAAGACCTTGTCAACGTAATCCACCAGTTCCCAGGCCAGGTCATTGTCCTTTGTCACTTCGGTCAGATCACCACCTATGTCCGGACGAAGATTGAGTCTTCCTCCAGATAGGGTACCAGCACCGCCAACACCGCACATGATGTTGCATGGCTTGCATTCCGTGCATCCCATATCATACTCGGATGGACAGATTCTCTTATCCACGTCCTTGCCCATGTCTATGATCAGAACTGAGTTTCCGGTATCTGCCAGTTCATTCGCGGCGAACATTCCAGCCGGACCTGCACCAATGATGATTACATCCCAGGGCTTCGTTTTCTTAGTCGTCATTCCTTTTTTCCTCTAGACCAACTGATGTGGTAGTCCATCATAGTTCAAAAAGTTAGCGTTTGTTTGGACAGCGATTCCCTTGGGAGATAGTTCACTTCAACCTTGATATCTCTTGCCGCATTCCGAAGCTTATGGTCTGAAGTAAAGACCTTTGCTCTTTCCTTCTTTGCAATCGCCAGCACAAAAGAATCCACCAGACTGATACTATGCCTCCTCATACTCAAATACAACCTGCTCGCCTCGAATGCGGAATTGTCGTCTATATCTACCATCTTGATATTCCTCAATCCCTTCAACCAGAGTATCCTGTTGCGGGAAGCATTCTCTCCCTTTCTCTTTGTGAGTTGATTCAGTATCTCGGCAACCAGTAGCTCGAAAAGAATGAGATCCTTTTTTCCAACGGTGGCCTCTTTCCAATGTCTTCGCCACTTGACGGGAATACCATCTTCCGCAGCTACATGGACCATCGTATCGAAAAGATAACCTCGCATTCGCTAATCCTCTGGGTTGGGTATCTTGATGCGTTTCACTTCTATTTCGCCCTTTTTGTTGCAGGCCACCAGCATATCCTTCTCAGTCTTGCTGATAATCAGACACTCATTGGGTCCCAGAGTCTCGTAGACTTCAATTTCCTGCTTCTTCTTGGCCTTTGGCATTCCGCATCTCCGTGCCATTAACATTAGTGCGAACCAATAAAAGCCTTTTCATCAAAGGTCTGCCGAAAGATGAAGCCAGCGAGTCGCCAAACTCAGTTCGGGAATAAGGGTCAATGCTAGATACCCTGTCGGATTTGATTTCAGGCATTTCCTGCCTAATCGGCATAGATCCTGCTGACGGAAGAGGGCTTACGGCGGTGACCTGGCGCCTGATCTCTCTTATGTTTCAAACGGGGAGCTTATGTTGGATCCTGGCTCTGCGAGAGTTCATTGAATCTCAGCTCTTGACCATGTAGTAGTCCGTGAATCCTATATGTCTCTTGACCACTGCCTTTTCCTTGATAAGAGTCTTCAGAATTTCATTGACAGCTGTCATCGTAACAAAGTCTCCCAGCAAGTCCTCGCCCAGTACATAACCAAGGGCTTCCACAAGTTCTCTTGCAGCATATGCCTTATCAGGATTTCTCTTCAGAAAATTCAGCATGGTCTTCTCAGCATCTGTGACTGGGTGCCCCTTCTTGAATTCTTTCTTGCTAATTGGCAAGTACCATCACCTTCCAATCTTCTTCTCAATCTTACTAATGGCCTTCTCGATCTCTTTGATCTGCTCATCAATCTTCTCCATGTCCAACCAACCCTTGTAGTAAGAAGCGCTATGGAGATGGAGGAACGCATTTTCGTATGTTGTCTTGATTTCTTTCTCATGAGCAGACTGCAGGCCACTTCTAACATCGTCGTGGCTGTTTGGTGCAGGAAGACCGTATTTCTGTATCCTCGCCGCACAGGCCTCACTGAGGGCATGGAAGACCTTCTCGGCACCTTCTCTTATCCTGATGGGGTCTGCGTTTGCCCTTCCGTACTCAATCTCTTGTTTCCCCAAATCTAGGAACTTTCGAGCAACTTGAAGTCTGTCTTTCACTTTCCTGGGTTGGAAGTAACCCACACCAAGACTCTTCACAGGGCCTTATCGCGCTAGCAGATATTTAACTATTAGTTCTCTACAGTCGATCTCCAGGAAAAGAGAAGACCGCTCACCATCCTCACATTGTCTATGGCATAATGAGGATTAGCGGTCACGGCTTGGCGTGCACACCCCACTTCTCAGGAATTGCTAACAGTCCAGCTCGTCTCAAGTCCAACTCTGATCCAATACCCAAACCCAGCTTGTAGAAAGTCCCCATCCGTTAGAACTCTCAAGAAACATGGCGAAGCCAGTGCATCAAAGCCCTCTATTCTCTCCACCGCAACCATTGCTTTGAGGTCCGCAACCGTGTAGTTATCGTCAAAAGACGGAAAACCTACGAGATTCCAACCTGCTTGAAGATTCACAGTGGTGACTGTGGGGACCACACCTGCTACCGTGAGGTTAGAGTCTTCGGTGACATTTACCCAGAAGCCCATCGTGTGATTGACGTATTCGAGAGTTCCGGCATACGGCTTTGATTTCATGAAGGATTTCCATTCTTGGTTGATGGGGTCGAAGGACCAGGCGTTGTCGAAAGAGACAGTTTGGAGGACCGTTTGTATGCTTTCATTTGATTGGATGAGCGGTATGGATACGAGATTTCGTCCTTTGGAAAGAGGTCGAGTGAATTTTGCGGCTTGGTCGCTGCCGCAGGCAGTGTTGTTCCAGGAATCGACTGCACACACGATGAAGAAATAGTCCTCAGGATTACCCTCCCCTTTTCCGGTGTCAATGAAGCTAGATGTGCCATTTGGAGCAGTTCCAATCTTCAGGTAGCCATTTCCGTCAGGATCGTAGAAGCCGGAACCACGGAAAACCTCATATCGTGTAACATGATTTGCGGCGCTTCCATCGTTCAGCGCCAAATCCCAACGAAGGCTGACGTTAGTTAGGTTTTGTCCAGTCAATGTAGCTGTGAGATTCATTGGTGGTATTAACGTTCCTACAGGGAACATTAAAGGATGGGAGTCCTTCTGTTTTCGTCATCAAAAAATGCCCCGAGCAAAGGTTTATTATCGAGTCCAGTATTCTCAAAATTGGAAGAACATTTATGTTTATTCCAGAGGTACGGACCCCATCGAAAATTGACAAGATTGGTCTTCGTGAGGTTCTCGATTTCAAGGAGGTTCGCAAGCTTCAGGAATGCATGCAGTGTGGCACATGTAGTGCCTCGTGCCCGGTTGCGCCGATCGCGGATTTTGCGCAACTCATTGGTCTCGCACTCGGAATGAAAAAGGATGAGATTGCCTTGGACATGAACATCGTATCGACCAAACCCATCTTGGAACGAAAGCAGGAGGCGGCAACATGATTCGCTCTGCTCTAGTTATTGGAGGGGGGATATCTGGGATGCAGGCGGCACTCAACCTAGCCAATCAAGGAGTGAGGGTTACCATGGTCGAGAGAGAGGTCAGCATAGGGGGGATAATGCCCAAACTGGACAAAACCTTCCCCACGTTGGACTGTGCAATGTGTATCCTCTCTCCATTTATGGTCGATTGCTCGCGGCATTCCAACATCGAGATAATGACACTTGCTGAGGTGGATTCAGTTTCCCGCCAGAACGGAGGCTTCAAGGTCAGAATCAAACAGCTTCCGCGATACGTTCTGTTGGATAAATGTACAGGTTGCGGGACATGCCAGGAGAAATGCCCCAAGAAGGTTCCCGATGAGTTCAACATGGGTCTCGATGACAGAAAGCTCATCTACTTCCTCTTTCCCCAATCAATTCCTCAAGTTCCTCGAATCGATTATGAGAATTGCACCTATTTCAGGACCGGAAAGTGCAAAGTTTGCGAAAAATTCTGCGAGGCTGGTGCCATAGACTTCGATCAAAAGGAAGAGATTATTGAGAGGGATTTCGACTCAATAGTGATCGCTACTGGCGGACAGATATTCAAGCCAGATGGCAGGAAGGAGTATGGCTATGGGGAATACGAGAATGTCATTACCTCTCTTGAGCTGGAGAGGCTTCTTTCGGCCTCTGGTCCGACGATGGGAGATGTTCTGACCAAGGATGGGAAACATCCCAAGAAAGTCGCCTTCGTGAACTGTGTGGGCTCCCGGGATGAGAAGGTCGGACACGATTACTGTTCTCGCATATGTTGCATGTACGGGCTCAAGGAGGCACTACTGCTCAAAGAGCACGACCCGGATGTCGAAATCACTATATTCTATATGGATATCCGTTCCTTTGGAAAGGGGTACGATGAATTCTACAGGAAGGTGAGATACGAAGACAAGATCGCCGATTTCGTTAGAGCGCGTCCGGCCGAGATTTGGGAAAACCAAGACATGACCCTCTCCCTTCACTACGAGGACACACAGAGTGGAGATGTCAAGACTCTAGATGTGGACATGGTCGTTCTGAACGTCGCTATTGTTCCTTCCGAGGGAACGAAGGAGCTGGCAGAAAAGCTGGGAGTCGAACTCAACAATTATGGCTTCTTTGAGAAGCCCAACTTCAGTGTCGGTCCACTTGATGCATCGACTCAAGGCATCTATATCTGCGGAATGGCATCTCGCCCTCTGGATATTACCGATTCAACCAGCCAGGGTATTGGCACAGCCTCTCGTGCGACATCAGATTTGCAGGGAGACCGAACCTTTCCACCGCCGGCCGGGTACCCAGGACTGGAGACAGATGAGAAGAGAATAGGTGTCTTTGTCTGTCACTGCGGGAAGAACATCGCTTCTGTCGTAGATGTGAAAGAACTCGCGGAGTATGCAAAAGGCCTGCCGGGCGTGGTCTACTCAGAGGACAATATCTTCACATGCTCCGAGGAAGGTCAGAGGAAGATTGTGGAAGCCATCGAGCGTGAGCGTCTTACCCGGGTAGTGGTTGCTGCCTGTTCTCCAAGAACGCACGAACCCACATTTCAGGACGCGATTCTGTCTGCTGGCCTGAATCCATTCCTCCTTGATATGGCAAACATTCGAAATCACTGTTCTTGGGTCCACTCGGACAAGGATGAAGCTCTGGAGAAGTCAAAAGACTTGGTGAGAATGTCCGTGGCAAGGGTTGCTAACCTGGATCCGTTGAGCAGATCGACTGTCGGAGTGACTCCAATTGCTTGTGTAGTCGGCGGTGGCATTGCTGGTCTAGTTGCGACAAGGGATCTTGCCAAGAACGGGTTCGAGGTGCATCTTCTTGAGAGGAAGCCCTATCTCGGCGGAAGAGTGGCTAAATTGGGCAAAATATATCCTGAGGAGTCCAAAGCCTCGGACCTTCTAGATTCCCTCATCAAGTCGATAATCGATACGGAAAAGGTCCACTTCCATTTGGCGTCCGAGATTGCGGAGGTCGAGGGCTTTGTTGGCAACTTCGAAGTGGCTATTGAGTCAAGGGACTACGTGACGGACAAGTGCGATGGTTGCGATAAGTGCATTGATGTCTGTCCAGTTGAGGTGGATGACGACTTCAATGAGGGCCTATCGAAGAGAAGAGCGATATTCAAGCAGAATACCTACCCGGAGAAATACTACATCGATCCTGAATCATGTACGCTTTGCGGAGAGTGTGTAAAGGCATGCTCCATAGGAGCGATTGATCTTTCTACGAAGAATAAGAATGTCAAATGTGGAGCTCTGGTCGTTGCCACCGGTTTTGAGGCGGGAGACCGTGAGGACCTTCTAACCCATGGCTTTGGCTCCCACAAGGGTATAATCACAACCTCCCAAGTTGAAAGGTTGTTGCACGAGGATGGACCGACCGGTGGAAATATCGAGGAATACGCGGGCAAGGTTGAGAATGTAGCCGTTCTCCTTTGCGCTGATATGAGGTGGGGAAAGAACAACTACTGCTCCCGATATTGCTGCGTTACTGGCACGAAGGCCGCGAAGGAGTTGAAGAAGCGCTTCCCAGACTCGAACATATTCGTTCTCTACGAGGACCTCAGGACGATCGGAATATACGAAGACCTCTACAAAGAGGTTCAGAGCATGGGAGTGACTTTCATCAAATATTCTTTTGACAACATGCCTAGCATCTCCTACACGAACGGGCTGCGCCTGCAAGTGAAAGATGAGTTGCTTGGCGTTGAACTCAAGATTCCTCTGGACCTTTTGGTTCTTTCCGAAGGAGGAATACCGGTCGAAGGCTCGGATGAACTCGCAAAAAAGTTGAGGGTTCCTTGCTCTACTGAGGGGTTTTTCCAGGAGGCGCATGTGAAGCTAGCCCCTGTAGATACTTCCAATGAGGGAGTGTATATCGCTGGAGGCGTTCAATATCCCAAAGATGTTTCCGATGCCGTTTCACAGGGATCAGCCGCAGCCGCCAGGGCATTGACAATACTCTCAAGAGATGTCCTCGAGGTGGGTGGTGCTGTTGCTCATATTACTCCAGAGAAGTGCGCGGCCTGCCTTACTTGTGTTAGGTTGTGCCCGTATGGAGCGATATTCATAAATGAGGATAATGTCGCGGAGGTCAACATCGCGAAGTGCCGCGGTTGCGGAATTTGTACGTCGGAGTGTCCAGCCAAAGCGATTGTGCTCAGACATTTCCAGGACGATCAACTCCTCCCAATGGTGGATGAATATCTTTTGGAGGCAGTGCATGGAAGCTAAGGAAGTTGACAAAGCCCACGTAGCGGTCGATGACTTCGATCCCAAAATTGTCGCGTTCTGTTGCAACTACTGCGCGTATGCCGCTGCGGATTTGGCAGGTAGCATGAGACTTTCGTACCCTCCAAATGTGAAGGTCATAAGACTTCCCTGCTCGGGGAAGGTGGAAATCACTTATCTGCTAAGAGCGCTGGAGGACGGCGCCGACGGTGTCATGGTCGCCGGCTGTCTCGAGGGAGATTGCCATTTCATGGAAGGGAACTACCGCGCCAAGAGGAAGGTGAGACATGCCAAGCGGTTGCTTGAAGAGATTGGCTTCGAGAGCGGGAGAGTGGAGATGTTCAATCTTTCTTCTGCGATGGCCGGACGTTTTGCTGAGATTATGGAAGAAATGACGGAAAGGATAAGGAAACTCGGTCCCAGTCCTTTGAGGAAGGGGTGATGGATTGATAGTTGGTGACAGAAAGCCAATGGATGAAATCTTGGAGATGCTCGCACGGTATGAAAGAATTCTCTTGCTGGGTTGTGGAACGTGTGTAACAGTGTGTCTTGCAGGTGGAGAAAGAGAGGTAGGAATTCTCGCAGGGCAGTTGAGGATTCACGCAAGGCAAGAAGGAAAGAGCGCACAGGTCGATGAGCATACAATCGAGAGGCAGTGCGAGAAGGAATGGGTGGAAGAAATCAAAGATAGAGTGGAAGGCGTAGATGTGGTCATGTCGATGGCCTGTGGCGTTGGAGTTCAGCTTGTCGCCGAGATGTACCCTGAAAAGCCAGTGTTTCCTGCGCTAAATACTACGTTCATGGGTTATCCTGCACAACACGGGATATGGTTTGAGAACTGTCGTGGGTGTGGAAACTGCGTCCTTCATCTAAGTGGTGGTGTCTGTCCGATTACGCGATGCGCTAAGTCGCTTTTGAATGGGCCATGCGGAGGCTCGCAGAACGGAGAGTGCGAAATCGACAAGGAAATCGAGTGCGCATGGCAGGTTATCTACGACCGTCTCAAGAAGACCGGACGATTGGAATGGATGAACAACTATCAGCCGCCAAGGGATTGGTCTACAGCAGGCTCTGGCGGTCCACGTAGAAGCGTGAAGATAGAGGAGGTGTTGGATTGAAATCGGAGAGCAATCTGGAGAAGGTTCTTGAGGCGGGGAAGTTCGCGGTCACCTCCGAAATCGGACCTCCAAAATCTGCTGATGGAAACGTAGTCCGAAAGAAGACAGGTATACTGAAGAATTTCGTGGACGCCGCCAACATCACCGACAATCAAACCGCCATAGTAAGGCTCTCGAGCATAGCGGCAGCTTCGATTCTGCTTCAGGAGGGAATAGAGCCAGTGGCTCAGATGACTGTCAGGGACAGGAATAGAATCGCCATCCAGAGCGACATTCTGGGAGCCGCAGCGTTAGGGGTCAAGAACGTCCTGTGCTTGTCTGGGGACCATCAGAAGTTCGGGAATCATCCCAGTTCCAAGAACGTGTTCGATATCGACTCCATGCAACTCATCAGGATGCTCAAGGACATGAGGGATGCCAAGAAATTCCAATGTGGAGATGAGATGGACGTTGAGCCCAGACTCTTCATAGGAGCCGCTGCCAACCCGTTCGCAGACCCCTTTGAGTTCAGGGTCCATCGTTTGGCGAAGAAGATAGACGCAGGTGTTGACTTCATCCAGACCCAAGGAATATACGATATCAATAGGTTCGAGAAATGGCTGGAAGAAGCGAGAAGCGAGGGACTGACCGAGAAGGTCTACATTTTGGGAGGAGTTATTCCATTGAAATCTGCAGGGGCCGCGAAATACATTAAGAACAAGGTTGCGGGAATGATTGTTCCTGACAGCCTGATAGATAGGATGAAAAACGCCGCCGACCCCAAGCAAGAGGGCATCAAGATAGCCATCGAGACGATCGAGCAACTGAAGGACATGAAGGGCGTTCACGGTGTTCACATCATGGCCATAGAATGGGAGGAGAAGGTCCCCGAGATTGTCAAGGAGTCCGGATTGCTTCCGAGGCCTTCCGTCTGAGTTCTGTTCTTCCTAAGCCCTCAGAAAATCGTCCGCGTAGAGCTTCTGGTTGAGCAGCACTTCTGATGCTTTGATGGCGGCCACCAGTTCTGTATCATTTGGATCCATTATGGCGGAATCAAGACCACTGGCCATTAACATGATCAAGTAGGTACGATTGAGGAGAGGCCTCTCTTTTGTGTTGTTGGAAACGTTGCTCAGTCCGACCACCGTCTTCGGTGGAGGGTCCGATATTGCCTTGAACATCCCCAGGGCTTCCAATACCTTGGGACCTTGATCCTGTGCGGCACCAACAGGCAAGATGAGGGGGTCCAGGTACAGCTTCTCGGGGCCGATTCCATACTCCATTGCCTTGGCCACCATTATCATTGCAAGTTCGCACCTGCTGGTAGCATCATTGGGAATGCCTTTCTCATCTAGGGTCAAGCATATCACGTCCGAATCGTGCTCAACGGCCATTGGAAAGAGGGTTTCCATTTTCTTGGTTTCTGCCGTTGCGGAATTGATCAGAACACTGCTCGACGCTGCCTTCACTCCGGCTTCCATCGCATCCAGCTTTGGCGTATCTATGGACAGTTTCGCGTCAACTGCATCTTGGATCGTCTTCACAAGCCAGGTCATGACTTCTGGGGCGTCCTCAACTCCGGGGCCGGTGTTTATGTCCAGGATCTGCGCCCCCGCCTCCACCTGATTCCTGGCAAGGTCCTGTATGAAACTCTCGTCCCTATTGTCTATGGCCTTCATCACGGACCTGAAAAGGCCGTTTATCCGTTCGCTTATGATTATCATGTTTCCCCTTCCAGATGCCAATATGAAAACGCCTTAAATATGCTTCGGGTAGCGGTTTCAGTTCTTTGTCGGAGGAGGATTGGTAGGACCTCTGACTGTCTGTGATTCAAGCATCAGAAAAGAATGCCGAACTGAAAGACCGATCCATCTGGAACCCCGTTTCTGCGGACGTTGACCTTGGACCTTCCATTGACCACAACGACCTCCACCATCTCAGGGTTGGCGAAGTAGAAGTCCTTCCCGTGATTCTTCCCGTCCGCGCCCAACTCGGAGAGTCTCATTCGGCTCAGGAGATGTAGCGACATGAGCTTGTTCGCCCTTCGGTAGCATTCGGCAATGGGGATACCGAGAACGGTGCTTATGGTGAGCATGCTCCTGGGGCTGTTGAATGTGAATCCAAGGATTCTTGCATCGTTCTTGTCAACTCCATGTACCGAAAAGACGCTCTCAACGGTCTCCTCGTATACCAGTGATTGGTCTGTTTCCGATTCCATTTGCTCACCTCTGCAGGGGCTATTTCGAGTATTGCCTCTTAGATTATTCTCAGTCTGTATAAAATGCTTATCATTCTGGTATTTCCTGTGATTCTCAGGCATGAATCTTTGCGTTTCTGCATAATCTCAGCCTCATTTCTCCCAATGGGAACAAAGAAGCTGCCGTTCCAATATCGAAGAGGAGGGTAGATCGAATGGCCGATTTAGGCACTTTCCAACCACATTTATAATCGGCTTTCAGTATTCCTCTGTTGAGATGAACTACGAGGAGGCTTTGAACTACCTTTTTCCTTTGGTTCGGCACGGGACCAAATTGAGCCTTGACAACATGACGGAATTACTCTCCCACCTAGGGAACCCTCACCATTCTCTGAAGTTCATTCACGTAGCTGGCTCAAAAGGCAAAGGATCTGTTTGCGCGTGCATATCCTCGATTCTGAAAGAGGCGGGATACAAGGTCGGGACTTTCACGTCTCCTCACCTTATCGATTTCACAGAAAGGATCAGAGTCAACTGGGAACCAATACCAAGAGATGATGTTGTTCGCTCAGTATCGGAACTGAAACCGATTGCCGAGAAGATGACTGCGGATTCAAGACTCAAGAGTCCCAGCTTCTTCGAGATGTGTGTCGCGATGGCATTCAAGTATTTCGATGAAAGAGAAGTGGACTTCGCGGTCATAGAGGCAGGTATGGGTGGGCGGTACGATTCCACGAATGTAATACAGCCTGTCCTGTCGGTCATAACTCATCTGAGCATGGAACACAGCGAGCACTTGGGGAGGTCGCTGAATCGAATCGCAAAGGACAAGGCAGGAATAATCAAAGAGGGCGTTCCGGTCGTCCTGTCCGAAGAATCAGAGATCATTGAGAGCATTTGCCAGGCAAAGAATTGCGATCTGACTGTTCTGGGAAGAGATATAGAATATGGAAGGGAATCATTTGACCTGAGAGGGCAGGACTTCTGGGTTATGAACGGAGAGCGCAAGCAGTTCCACATCAATCTGTTAGGTAACTATCAGGTTCAAAATGCGGCTACCTCTTATGCTGCAATTCAGAAGCTGAAATCATTCGGGTACGAGATCTCGGACGAGCATGTGCGTGAGGGATTTGTGAAGGCAAACTGGCCTGGGCGAATGCATGTTCTCCAGAAGGAACCCGTTGTAGTTGTAGATTCCACCCATGATGTGGACGGTGCAAAAAGACTAATTGAGTCTCTTGAGGAGTTGCTCGAGTTTGAAAAGGTTGTGCTCGTGTTTGGCGTTTTGGAGGATAAAGACGTTCAGGGTATGGCAGAGATCCTCGCTCCTTTTTCAAGTCTTGTCATAACCACCCAGGCACAATACAAGAAAGCATTACCAGCAGAAGTTGTGGAAAGAGAGTTCAAGAAACGCGCAAACAACGTCCAGACTGGTACAACCGTTCGAGAAGCTATTGACCTCGCCCTTGCAAAGGCAGGAAAGAAAGACCTGGTCTGTATCACGGGATCTATTTTCACTGCAAGCGAGGCATTCATCTACTTCGGAAAATCGCTTGAGGACTGAAGTTCTTCTTCTATCGGCAGACAGGCTCTGGCGCCTATGGCTTCAATGCACTTCGAGGAAACCATATTTCCTATTTTGCCGCACTGCTCAGGGCTCTTGCCCTTCAGGAAACCGTAGAGAAATCCAGTTGCGAACGAATCTCCTGCACCTGTTGTGTCCACTGCCTTCTTGGCTTCAGCCGGTACAATATGTTCGCCGTTCTTGCTTATAACAAAGCAACCTTCCTCCGCCAACGTCACGACAACGATTTGGCAACCCAGTCCAAGCAGTTCGTTTGAGCCCTCCACGTAGCCTTTCCCGGTGAGTTCCTCGATTTCAGTTCTGTTCAGGAAGACGAGATCGCTTGATTCCAACATCGGTCTGAGTTGCTCCATCCCCCTTCTTGCATACAACGCTCCGGGACAGAGGGAAATATTGACCTTTCCAGACAACGATTTACAGACCTCCTCTTGAATCTTGAACTGGCTATCCCCAACAAATGAGCTTAACTGGATTATCTTGCTGCTTTCTAGGTACTCCAATTCCACATTCTCCGCAGTAATCTCATTGTTGGCTCCAGGTGACACGTATAGCGCCCGTTCCCCCACTTCATCGACAAATCCTCTGACAATGCCAGTCCGGACACCATCAATGACAGTGATCCTTGACGTATCTACGCCAGCTTTCGTGAAATCATCCAGTATTCTCTCTCCTTCTAGGTCATCCCCAACCGCACCTATGAATCCCGAGCTAATTCCGAGTCTTGCAAGACCGTATATCGTGTTTGCGGCAGAACCCCCGGGAGACCCCAGCTCATCTATCACGTTGACCTCGGTGCCACTCTCAGCGATCTTCTCCACCTTGAAAAGCCTGTCAAAGTTCAGGGCCCCGAAGCCAACGACATCAACCATTTGAATCTCCTAGCCGAGTTTGCCAGCTCCACCTCTGACTATCTCTCTTACAGTCTTGTGAATCTCCAATATGTCTTCGTAATTGTCTCTACTTTCGAGAATGTGGTAATATGGGTCCTCCCCACTGCTTTCCCTCTCCTTCACCACCTTCAGCACTGCTTCCTTTCCTCCTTTCTCCCAGCTTTCCGTGATGAGCGAGAGATTTCTCATGTCTTGTGTCGCCAGGCTCACCGTTCCGTAGGGAAGGGCATATTCGTTTCCGTTGAACACAACAGACAGACCGCCCTCATCCTTCAAGAACTCAAGCATCCTCATGTCCGTTATGCTGTCTCCCACCGCCACTGCTTGCGAAATGTCTATTCCATCCCTCTCACATAGCTCTTTCATTGCGTCAATCTTTCTCCGCCCTCCGCAGACGCTCATATCCTTCAGAACCTTTCCCACATTGGCGTTGGGCAGATCCCTGAAGAAGAAACCGTCAAGTCTCTGCTTGATCAGATCCTCGTTCTCGGGCGGGTACAATGAGAGGATCTCCTTCTCCGCGCTCAGAATGGGCTGGTAATCCTCTCCTCCGAACTCCGTCAGGTAGTCATCCAAGGGGAACTGGGTACATCGGACGTTTTCGTCATCTATCCCCAGTTGGCCGGCGATGTTGTATGCATGCTGTTCGTAGCTCGTCGAGATGATATAGACCATCCAACCTTCATCCTTGAGTTGAGATACCATTCTGTGGACACCTCGGACGAGATTGGCCTTCTTCGAGACGTCATAGATGTCATTCTCTCCGATCTCATGGGCGACCAAGAACGGTGCAATCAGTGAAAGTGTGTCTCCAGCTTCATAGTTCGGTCTTCCCTCCAGAGCTAGAATATCGTCATATTTGCTGATTACTTCAAAGACCTTGTGACCGTTGGGAATCAGACCGAGGACCTCGTAGGCATTGTCCTGCGTGGATATCGGTCCCTCCAAATCAAAGAACACCACTTTTCGCATTGGAGGACAGATAATCTTTACAATAAATAGTTTATTGGCGCAACGATTTTAAGCATGTTTGCAATCTAGGTGATGTCGTTCGGCAAAGACGACTGAGCAGACAGAAGTGGCATTGTTTTTGCCGTTTCCAGCCACACAATCCAGGAAATGGCTCACCGAAAGTGAATTGAACCCTGGGAAAGGGGGAAACACAGCTCATGGACGAGCATCACGCAACCGAGAAGGATTTCGACTCGAGGATAAGGGAGTGGCTGAGCACCCTGGGGGAGGGGAGGCGCTTCTTTCCACTCGATCTTACAGCTTCCGCTTTGCTTGTAATCGATATGCAGGATTTCTTCCTGGATGAGAAGTCTCATGCGTACATCCCGACCTCCAAATTGATTGTCCCGAATGTCCAAGCTCTAATAGGGGCTTACAAAAGGAATGGAATGCCAGTCATCTTTTCAAGACACGCTCACAAGGATGGCGAGGACTTAGGTATGATGGGGAAATGGTGGAGCGACCCCATGATGGATGATGACCCTTTCACCAAGATCTCAGACACGATGCCAGTTGAGGATTCGGACATAGTGTTTCGAAAGACTAGGTACAGTGTGTTTCACGACACTGAACTTGCGAAGTCGCTTCGGGACAAGAGAGTCGAGAAGGTGGTTATCACTGGAGTGGCGACACATCTCTGCTGCGAGAGCACCGCCAGAGCGGCGTTCATGTTGGACTTTGAAGTATACTTTGTGATCGACGGCACTGCAACGTGGGAAGAAGACATGCATCTGGCAAGTCTAAAAACGAGTTCGGATGGATTCTCGGTCCCGGTCACGACCAAGGAGGTTTTGAAGGCACTCGGAGGATAGAATGGTGCGAGACGTAGTCATAATCGGTGCGGGTCCTGCTGGAATATCGGCCTCCGTCTATCTGCAAAGGGTTGGATTGAAACCTCTCGTTCTTGAGAAGGGCAGAACCGGTGGTCTGTTGCTGAATGCCAATCTGGTCGAGAACTACCCCGGTTTTCCGGATGGAATTGGGGGGAGGGAACTGGTAGGCCTCTTCAGAGAACAGCTCGATCACTGGGGCATCGAAGTCAGGAGATGTGAGGTCAGGAAAGTGGTTCCCGCGGATGGGTGTTTCAAGTTGCTGACATCTGAAGATGAGATTGAGTCTCGGACTGTTGTATTGGCAACGGGAACCAAGCCTAAGGAAGCGGGTATTTCGGGGGAGAACGAGCTCAAAGGGGCCAGAGTGTTCTATGAGATTAGAGACATGCCAGAGGAGGAAGGACGAGACTATATTGTGGTGGGGAGTGGTGATGCGGCCTTTGACTATGCAATGAACCTTTCTAGGAGAGCCAGGAGGGTGGATATCGTATTCAGGTCGAAGCCCAAATGTATAGGTCTCCTGCTTGAAAGGGTCCTCGAGACAGAGAACATCCATCTTCTTCCGGGTACCGAACCGGATTCTCTGTCAGAGGTTAATGGAAGACTTCGTCTTTCTTGTTCAACTTCGGAAGGGGAGAAGCATTTCGATGCGGATTATGTGCTCATCGCTTGCGGAAGAGAACCGAATTGGGTGGAAGTGGAAGATATGGAGGTTGCATCTGCGGTTGGAGATGGTTGTGAGACTGCACTGCCAGGCCTCTTTGTCGCTGGGGATGTGAAGAGAGGCAATTACCGTCAGGTCGGTATAGCGGTGGGCGACGGTCTTCACACAGCAATGTCAATTGCAGATTTCCTTGAGAGAGGTGGGGAGAGGTGAAAGTGGTTGCCAGTTATGGGAAGGAAGACCTTGCGAAGGTCTATGTTGCTCAGATGAGGGACGACCCTCGATATCTGGTCGAATTCGTTGAGTCGCTTCAGCCGCCAGTTCCGCGCGAGGAGAAGTGGGTGTTCATTCTCTCAACATCCTTCGGTTGCCAGATGAAATGTTTGATGTGCGATGCGGGGGGAGAGTATCACGGAAAACTGACCGAAGAAGAAATGCTCTTTCAGGTTGACCACATGGTCCGCAGGCGGTTTCCGGACGGGAAGGTCCCCATACCCAAATTCAAGGTCCAGTTCGCCCGAATGGGAGAGCCCTCTCTGAATCCGGCCGTCTTGGCGGTTCTCAGGAAGCTTCCAATTGCTCTTGACGCACCTGGGTTGATGCCCTGCATTTCCACGCTCGCTCCCAATGGCCGACAAGACTTCTTCCGGGAACTGACGGAAATCAAGAACGAGTTCTATGGGGGCGGTATGTTCCAGATGCAGTTCTCGATACACACAACGGACCTTCGCAAACGGAATCAGCTCATGCCCTGTAAGAAGTGGGGCTTCGAGGACATATCCAGATTCGGGGAGGAATTCTACCAGAAAGGTGACAGAAAGGTCACGTTGAACTTCGCGATGGCAAAGAACTATCCTGTTGAACCCAGCGTCGTTCAAGAGTACTTCGACCCGAACGTTTTCCTGATCAAGCTCACGCCTCTGAACCCTACGCAAAGCGTGGCAAGGAACGAACTGCAGTCTGCCATAGATCCCTATGTCTTGGAAACCTCGGAGAAAGTCGTGAACGACTTCAAATCCTACGGATATGACGTGATATTGAGCATTGGTGAACTGGAAGAGAACAGCATTGGGAGCAACTGTGGCCAATTTGTAAGCGTTCTAAGAGACTCTGGATACCAAATACGGGAAGGATACCAATCGGAAAGCTATCAGACAAACCAATAATCCCGTCAACAGAAAGTTTTTCCATTTGTTAGCCATTCCCCCTTCTTGATAATCATGCTAGGAATAGGTTGGTTCTCAACGGGGAGGGACAAGGCAGCTAGGGATCTGCTTCGGACCGTTGTAAATGAGATAGAGGACGGAACGATCGATGGAAAGATATCATTCGTCTTCTGCAACAGGAATAGAGGGGAACATGCAGAGAGCGACAGATTTCTGGATCTGGTCGAAAACTTCGGTTTCCCGATTGTCACCCTGTCCTCCAAGAATTTCAAGCCAGAGATGAGGAAAGAGGGTAGGAAGAACGAAGAGGTTCTGAGAAGGTGGAGGATTGACTACGACCGGGAGATTGAGGAAGCCTTTGAGGGGTTCGAATGGGACCTGGGTGTCCTCGCCGGTTACATGCTCATTGTGGGTGAGGAACTCTGTGAGAAGTACCCCCTCATAAACCTGCATCCTGCAACTCCGGATGGACCCAAGGGCAGTTGGCAGGAAGTGATATGGGAACTCATCGAGAATAGGGTAAAACAAACGGGAGTGATGATGCACCTCGTGACTGCCGAGCTGGATAGGGGGCCGGTCATCACCTATTGCGATTTCCCGATTTCAGGAGGGGCTTTCACCAGCCTGTGGACCGCAATGGAACAGAAGCTCCAGATGAGGTCTTTGGAAGATGTGGAGAACGAGGAGGACGAAGAGGAGCCTTTGTTCAAAGAGATAAGGAAGCACGGCCTCGCCAGAGAGTTTCCGCTGATCGTGCAGACAATCAAACAGTTCGCGGACGGCAATCTGGAGATCGAGGATGGAGAGCTCATTGCGAAAGGTGAAACCCTGACCGGGGGATACTGCCTAACTGACGACATAGACAATGCAATCTAAGGTCCTTAGGAGTGACTTCACAATCGGATTAATTGTGGGCGTTATCAATCAACTTTATCTATCTGACATCTTTACTGATTCATGAGGTTCATATGTCCAAATCTGTGCTTGTCAAATTCCATCCCGACGACATACAAGTTGATGTGAAGAAAGGAATCTCCGTTCTGGAGGCTGCTATATCCGCGGGAGTGTACATAGACTCGATTTGCGGTGGAAGGGGCAAGTGCGGTAAGTGCAAGGTGATTTTGAAGCAAGGAGAGCCGAGAGTAGATTCCAAGGAGCATCTTACCGAGGACGAGGTTTCAAAGGGTTATGTTCTGGCCTGCAAGACCCACGTCCAGGATGACACTGAGATCCTCGTACCGGAGGAGAGCAGGCTGGGCCTCCATCAGATTCTGAAAAGCAGTGAGGTTGTCTCCCTGGGAGAACTGAATCCGTTGGTCCGAAAACAGTATCTGGAAATAGAGCCGCCGACTCTGGAAGACAATGTAAGCGACCTGTCCCGAGTGGAGCGGGAGTTGGAGGAAAGGGAGATCTGCGACACCTGCGTGAGTCTGCCGATGTTGAAGAAGATTAGCAAGGTCCTTAGGAAGAAGGATTGGAAGGTGACGCTTACTTTTGCGGATGCTGGCAGAGAGAGCACCGTTGTGGACATTGAAAGTGGGGACACCACAGACAAGCTCTATGGCGTAGCAGTTGATATCGGAACTACCACCGTGGTTGTGGAACTGGTGGACCTGACATCCGGTCAGGTGATAGACTGCGAGGCTGATTACAACAAACAGGTCATGTTCGGTGAGGATGTTCTCACAAGGATACTGTATGCAACAGAGGAGGAGAAGGGTCTTTCCAAACTCAAGAAGGCCATTGTCAGCACGATCAACTACCTCATAAGTGCACTGGCGAAACGGAACGGATTGAGGAGACGGGATATCCAATTCATGACCGCGGCCGGGAACACGACCATGGTGCACCTTTTCTTGGGACTGGACCCTGCACAGATCAGGATTGATCCCTATATCCCAGTCGCGAACAACCTGCCTTTTATAAGGGCCGGGGAGACGGGAATCAAGATCAACCGGAGCGGTTACGTGTACTGTCTTCCGGGAAGGAGCAGCTACGTGGGCGGAGACATAACAGCAGATATTCTGGCAACAAATCTGCACAAGAATGATGAGCTTTCCATGCTGATTGACGTCGGCACGAACGGGGAGGTAGTTCTTGGTAACAAGGACTGGATGGTGTCCTGTTCCTGTTCCGCCGGTCCAGCTTTTGAAGGGGGCGAAGTCGATTTCGGCATCCGAGCAACTGTCGGTGCAATTGAACGCGTCACGCTGACTCCCGACCTTGAAGTCAAGTACTCCACAATCGGCAACGTGAAACCGAAAGGGATCTGCGGTTCGGGGTTGATCGATTTACTGGCGGAGCTCTTCATGCACGGGGCCATGAACAAGGCCGGTCAACTTGAGGAAACTGGCAGCAAGAGGATTAGGGAAGGGGACGAAGGCAAGGAGTTCGTCGTGATTTGGTCCGATGAGACGAATATCAAGAAGGATATGGTCCTGAGCGAGGTTGACATCAAGAACATCATGAGAACTAAGGCTGCCGTCTATGCCTCTTGCTCGGTCCTTTTGAAATCCATGAACTACAAGTTCACCGACATCAAGAAACTGTACGTGGCTGGAGGTTTCGGCAACTATCTCGATGTGAGGAAATCCGTGTACCTGGGCCTCCTTCCGGATGTTGATACTGACTTGTACAGCTTCATAGGGAACGGTGCCGTGGCTGGATCAAGGTTGGTGTTGCTGGACAGAAGCAAACTGGAGGAAGCCAAAGAGATTGTCAGAAAGATGACCTACATAGAGCTGAGCGTCAACACCATGTTCTACAACGAGTTCACTTCTGCTCTGTTCTTTCCCCACACGGACATAAACCTGTTCCCGAGCGCCAAAGAGTTGCTGGCATGACAAGGTTTTCCCCGAATTGCGCGATTACATCTGTAGGAAGCCTGCCCCATCTGGACCCTCCCGAGGCTTGCAGATTGATTCTAGAATACTGTAAGGAAGCGCCTGCTTGGCCGCAACTCCCCAACTTAGGCTTCAAGCAAAGCATGTACGTTCAATACGCGTACGATTTCCCGGACATCGTCATGGATGAAGAGAAGGAACAGATCTATGTCGACATTGAGAGACTAGAAGCGGCTCATCTGGAAGAGTTCTTGCAGAAGGTTCAGAAAGAGGAGTTGGATGAATTCAGCTATGGTGAGGATTATTTCATGGGGCTTTTTGAGATGCTGGAGCAGGCCAAGGACTCTCCCGATATCCGGATTTTGAAGGGGCAGGTGACAGGTCCCATAAGCCTTGGATTGAAACTGACCGACCAGAAGAAAATGTCCATAATCTATGACGAGACCTTGAACCAGATCCTGACGCAGCACCTGCGGATGAAAGCAAAATGGCAGCAAAGGGCCCTTGCCGAGGTCTTCCCTCAGACCCTGATAGTCTTTGACGAGCCTTACATGAACATGTTTGGATCCGCCTTCTTGAACTTGGGAGGAGAGGACGTGCTCAGAATGATTGCCGAGGTCACGGACGGAGTTCCTGGATTGCTGGGTCTGCACTGTTGCGGGAATACGGACTGGGGGCTGATGATGGACACCGGGGTGGATGTCATATCACTGGATGCCTACAATGCGGGCGATGTTCTCGCCCTTTACTCGGATAAAGTGAGAGAATTCCTGTCCCGTGGCGGAATCCTGGCGTGGGGTATAGTCCCCTCGGTTCCCAGCGCCTTCCTGGAGGAATCCCAAGAGAGCCTTCTTAAGAGGCTCGAAAAAACAATGGGTTTACTAATAAAAAAGGACATAGAAGAAGATGTACTGTTGAATCAGTCTCTCATAACTCCCTCGTGCGGATTGGTGGGTATGGAGGAAGGGATGGCGGAAAACGCCTTGGCGGTCACCAAATGGATATCGGACTCTTTGAGGAAAAAACACAACCTGGAGGACTAGGGTGAAGACGCTCGCAGTATCTGGGAAAGGCGGAGTCGGCAAGACGACCTTGGCTAGTCTTCTCGTAAAACTACTCAGCAAGAGGAAGGTCATGCTGGCCGTTGATGCGGACCCGAACACCAACCTCAATCTCATGCTCGGTGTTGAAGTGGAAAAGACGATTGGGCAGTTGAGAGAGGAGATCACCGAGGATCCAGATGCTATTCCTGACGGCATGTCAAAGCAGGACTACACAGAGTATCAGCTTCAGATGTCGATAGTCGAAGGATCCAAGTTCGATTTGATCGCGATGGGAAGACAAGAAGGTCCTGGTTGCTATTGCTACATCAACAATCTTCTGAGGGTCTTCATGGACAGCCTGGCTGAGAAATACCCCTATGTCATAATCGACAATGAAGCAGGGATGGAGCATCTGAGCAGAAGAACGACGAGGAACACCGATTTTCTCTTCATCGTCTCAGACACTACAAGGACGGGCGTACTGACTGCCGAACGAATCAGAAAGATGACTGAAGATTTGAAACTGAACACGGGTACTACATGCTTGGTGCTTAACAGAACTGCTGAGGTTCCGGAGAATCTGCGGGAGAACATCGCACGGGGAGGATTTGACCACGTTGTGACCCTTCCGGAGGACAAGACGATTTCGGAGTTCGTATCCCAGGGAAGATCTCTAGTCGATTTGCCAGAAACGAGCCCCGCCTTCATCAAAATCAAGCAGATTGCAAAGGAGATCGGAGTCTAGACCAGAAGAGCTTTTGAGGGAAGAGGCATGCCAGAGATATCATTTGAACAAACTGTTGCTGGTAAGAAAATAGTGGCGGCCATCAATTCTGCCTGCAAGCGACTGGAAGGTGTCGGTTTCGTTTACACGCCATACCAAATCCGATACAAGGACGGAGCAAGTGAGAGAGAATGGTACTTCGACAATCTGTCGCTGGTCGTGTCATCCGTCTCAATGAGAATCCAGGCCGATGGATCGGGAAGAATGGAAGCAGAGGACGAGTACTCCGCGCTCTCTTTCTCAGTGGAGGAGGGAGAGGATTTCGACCCCGATTTGGTGAATGAAGTATTCGAGAACTTTAAGAAGATCCTTCTGTCGGAAGTGGGAAAACCGCTGTCCGAGATCGCTCCTTCTCCAAAGATTACATCCAAGAAAGAGAGAATGAAGTTGCCAGAGTTGTCCGAAGAAGACAAAAAGAGAATCGAAGGGGGGTCCATCCGCATCCTTGCGGTCGTGATGGGAGAGTATGGGGAGAGGATCGCGAAGCATATTGCGGAGAACGGTCCCAGCGGATGGGAGGTCAGCACCATCACTCTCGAGACGGGTTTGCCGTCGATGATTGATGACCCGGAGGAGTTTCTTCCTTCCGAGATACCAAAGGCCGACTTGCTCTTGGCGATGCAGGAGGATTCGTCCGCAGCGCAATTGATAGTTGACATCGCCAGGATCGCACAGGTCAGAGGAGTGATTGCCCCCATCGACAACAGTGAATGGCTCCCCGAAGGGATGAAGAACCAGATAGAGAGAGAACTGAAAGAAATGGGTGTCGAGAGCATCTTCCCCAGACCCTTTTGCATATTGGAAGAGATCGGAAGCCCGCTGATTGACCAGTTTGCCAAATGCTTCGGAAAACCCAAGTTGGAACTGAAGTGGGAGAACGACAGAATAACCGAAGTGGACGTGTTGGTGGATGCGGCATGTGGCAGCGCGAAATATGTGGCGAAGGAACTGTTAGGCAAATCAATCGATGACGCAGTAGAGAAAGCCGGACTGGCACATCACCATTTCCCCTGCCTCGCTTCCATGAAGGTCGAGAAGGACCTTGAGGACACGCTCATGCATGTCTCCGGCCTGCAGATCAAGAAGGCTGTGGACAAGATACTGGCACCTGAGAGAAAGAAGAAAGCTGTTTATATCGACCCGGATACGTTCTGACCTTTCAAATCGCCCGGTCCTTCAGGAATTTTGGAAGCCCGGAGGAATCCCTGGGACCCACAATGACTTCCCAACCAGATTTCTCCTGCAACTTCCCGCTCATTCTTGAAACCTGGCCGGGAATGATGATCTTCTTCTGGCTGACCTTCTCCTCTATCCCGCATTCCTTCACCAAATCTGTTGCGATCTCCGCGTTGAACTTGTCGGCCGCGAAGGCCGTCATGACCGACAAACCTTCCGAATCTGCAACCAAAAGATAACTTGGCACTTTGCTCGTTTCGATATCCCCGCTGACGGTGAAGTAGGTCAAAGAGAAATTGGTCGTGATCAAAACAGGTGATTCCGGTGTGGGCGAACCGATCTCGTAGATTCCGGGCTTGACCTGGATGGGTTTCTGCGGATCGGTGTAGATATTCTGCCTCAAGGCGAAAAGCGGATACATCAGAGGGACATCGACTTCATGGAACGCCACAAGTGATGCGTATTTCATCGTGCCCAGGGCAGCAACGATTCCAGCCTCGTTCAGATTGCCTTCCGCGAACACGAAGGTCGGATACCCCAGGGGTCTGAACTTCTTCTTGACCGACAGTCTTCTTATTATTGTGAGGTTGCGGAGCATGTCTCCCAGGTTCTTGGTTCCGAAGTCCAGCACGATGTCCTCAACGCCAGCTCCCTTGACCTTCTCTGTGAGGTCTGCAAGATTGTCGAGCGAAGTTGTTTCGTGAACCACCAAAGGACATCCTGTTTCCTTGGCGATTTCGGTCATTCTCTCCCAGTTCTCCGGGGTGGCAGCATGAAGGAGTGGTTTCTTGTCGGCCACTGCCTTTGCGGCCTGAGACATAACATCCGGGTTCTCCGAAATCAACAGCAATGGAAGGTCGGTCTGGGAAGAAACTTCCTGGATGACAGAAGCGAAAGTTGCTGGGTCGTTCGAACTGGCCCGGACACCTACCATGTCCATGCTCATGATCTGACCGACTCGATCGAAGGTGAGGGACTTAAGAGATTCTATCTTCTGCTTTCTTTCATCGGGACTTGAGGTGTCATCAACCATTAGGGCGTATGCCGTGGGATGGAAGAACTTCTTCTCATGCCGGAAAAGCTCGGTCTCGTCCCCGATTTCCACCGTCTTGTCGCCGGTACCAATCTTGACCAATCGAATCGGAGGAGCCGCAGAAGCAGCGAGGAACTCCTTTGCCTCTTCGGATACATGGGGGCATTTGTCCAGACTGACCTTCTGATTTGCCAGCTGCATTGCAAACGCCAGACAGGTGGGAACGCCACAATCGCCGCAGTTCGTTTTCGGCAGCTTCTGATAGATCTCCAGTGCGGTAGGCATCAAGACCCACCTCCGGTCAGCTGGCCGACGGTCTTCCTCACCAACGCCATCGCCTCCGGGTGCCTCATGATCAGCATGTCCGCGCCCGCCACGAGTGCGGAGGTTCCAGTCGTTGCTTCCCAGAAAATAACTCTCTTCTTAGGGTCGCCCAGGGCGGGGTCCTCCTTGAAGGATTCCCTCGCGTTGTAAACCCTCGTAGTCTCGCAGAGAATGGGAGTTTGAAGCATGGCATCGCCCATGAGTGCTGCAAGCTTGACCCTCTCAATGACGGAATATGAATACTCCAGGCCGTACCCAAGGGCAGCCATCAAGGGATCAGAGATGATGTTCTCTTTCTTAATGCCGAAATCGGTCAGAAGGATGTTCATCTGTTTGGCCAAGTTGATGTCCAGGTTGGAGAATGCCACCACACCATGGCCATTGGCCATTGAAGCCACGGATATGGACTTGTAAGCGGCCTCTTCGGCAAGGCCCAGGAAGCATCTCTCGCCCTTTGCGGCACCGGAGCAGAGTTCCAGAACCTTCGCGTCTTTCTCTTCGTTTCCGCTTCCGTAGATGAAGAGAGGGACACCCACGGCACTGAGGACTTCCTTCACGGTGTTCGCGGCCTCCTCGGCGCTTCTGTCCTCCTCCTCCGGGTTCGTGCTGATGAGCTTGAGGCAAATCATATCGGCTCCGAACTCCTCCTCACACTTCTTCGCCCATCTTGCTGGATCGTCCTTGACATCCTGGATCGGTTCGAGCGCCACCTGAGGGTAATCCTCGCGAACGACATCCAGGACTTCCATTCCGATTACTGGAGGATGTGGCAATTCACCCTCGAAATCCAGAAAAGGAAGCGCGTTCTCTCCGCCAAGCAAGATCTTCTTCGTTCTTGTTCCGCCTTCATCCGGGGTCGCACCAATTACGACCTCGCCTATCTTACCTGTCCATTTCTCAATAGGTATCTCAATGGCCATTGAATCTCACCCTGTTTACATCATTGAAGGCAACTTTAGGGCTGGATGGTCAACCTTGTTTAAATATTCTACCAACTCGGCGGGGTCAGTGGCCACGGTTTCGTCCGCGATCTTGTCCACGAAGTCCGGTGTTCCGACTTCTTCTGCCCTAGCTTTCAGCCGGTCCATCATTTCTTCCTTCAACTGCTTAGGCATCCAGACTATCCTGTGAAAGCCTCCATCTGCTGAAATGAACTTCTTCGAGACAAGGTAATACCTGCCAACACCGATGAAACCGGGGGTCTGCTGACCTCCTCCTACCGTGCCTGCCAGGGTGGA
Organism: Methanomassiliicoccales archaeon; assembly: GCA_004377185.1. GTDB lineage: Archaea > Thermoplasmatota > Thermoplasmata > RBG-16-68-12 > SOIM01 > SOIM01. Next base: position 75,228 of record SOIM01000003.1, read on the forward strand.
GAACTTCATGCCCAGTGGAGTCATTCCGGAATGCTCTCTGTTCACAACGATGACTCCGTTTGCCTCAGGCACCAATCCAACTATGCACTCGAAGCAACCGCAGGAGGTCATGGGCTCCTCCATCATCGTATACAGGTTGAAGACATCCAGTTTCCCATGTGTGTGCTCTTTGACCGCATCGTTGACGCCGGTCCACTGCCCTTTCTCCTCTTCAATGGTGTCGCCCTTGACAATGGGCTGGTTCGGACCGGTCGGGGTGATTTGGTTGCTGGCTTTCGCGTCCAGCCAGTTGATAGCCCCGCACAATCCCAGCCTCTCAGGGCTCACTATGCACACGTGATTGGGAGCGAAGCTCTGACAGAGCGTGCATGTGTAGAAGGTGTCCACCTTCTCGTCGATTAGCCCAGCAACTCTCTTATCTCTTGCATCGTAGGACTCCAAGGCCTCTGGGAAGTGCTTCTCGATCTCGTTCTGGTCGGTCATTACGGTGACCTGGATCCTGTTCAGAAGGACGCCAAAATCATCGTGGAGCTTGGCGTACAGAATATCTCCAAAGTGCTTGAACCGCAGCCCGCTCTCTACCCCTTTCTTGCTGAGTCTGATCCAAAGCAGGCTTCTCTGACCTGTGTGCCAGGCACCCTCCGCGAAGTTGATGAACTGGTGGATTCTCCTTTCCAGAACGGATTCGTAGTCCTCCTGCATCTTCTTGCCGTAGACCTCAACCAGGATGCCCAGGTTAGAGCCCGACCCTTCCTCCAGCTCGTCAGCGTCTTTTCCGATGAAGGTGATCTTGCCGTCTTCTACCTGGTCGGCCTCTCGCATCTTTACAAGTTCGAAGACCTTGGTCTTTGATGGTCCTCCCGCCTCCACATAGGTATCCGGTCTTCGGACCGTTTCACCCTCGAAAGCTGGGCCATACGCAACCGGGATATCAATGGCGGAGAGCTTGATCTGCATGTCCCTTATTTCTATCGCGGTCTGGATTATCTGGTCGTAGTCCTTCTGGACGACGTACTTCCCCGGGATTTCCTCCACATCCTGATCTGTGATCGTGGGTGAACCGTTGAAGAGAACGGCGAACTCCGCTGCGACTTTGATCTGATCCAATGGTCCAAGCTGAATGACGACAACTTTGGGCCTCATCTTCAGGTATTTGAGAAGGCCTTCTCGGTCCCCTCTCTGAACTCCACCGAAAGCCAGAGCAGCCCTGATGGCGAAACTGAGACCGTGTATTGCCTGTGTGAACTCACCCAGGGGAAACAGCATTATGTCTGTACCCATGCTGATGCCCTCGTCCTCCAGCTGCCTTATTATGTCGAAGGTCGCCATGAGGAGCATCCCCTTGTTCTGGCAATCCCTGATCATCTTGGCAAGCGCTTTCGGGTCTTTTGCCTTTCCAATGAAGACGATGGCACCGGGTATGGTGTCGTCAACGAAAGCGATACCGAGAGTTCTCAGAACGGGGTCACCAACGAATCCGCAGTACTCCTGGGTGCCGGGAGGTGCCTCATCCGCGTATGGCGTTTCGTTGTCGATGTACCTGATTGCCTCAACTATCTCCGCAGCCCACATTGTTGCCTCTCCAGCTAGCAGAGCGTTCTCATACGTGGGTTCTAGCATTATCTTTCCTCTCACTTCTCCCAAAAGAGAAGGAAGGTCTCCAAGCTTCTTGACGGGAGTTGTTGTCCAACCATAAAAGCATGGCAGCTCGTAACCGGTGTCGGGATATCCGATTTCCTTGTTGGGACCGTGGGTTCTCAAGGCTTTGTTCAGTAAGACATCAGCGTACCCAACCGCGGATACGCCGCCGGTTATGGCCATCGAGAAGAGTTCCTTCTGGGTAATCATGCGATCACTTCCCTCCGTTCGCCACAGTAGCCTTTTTCTCCTCGGTCTCCTCGAAGAGTTCGTGGGCAGTCTGTCCATTCGCATAGACGATTTCTTCGTCTGTGCCTATGCCCAGTTTCCATCTTCTCTGCTTGATGATGTTGACAAGTCTCTTTGCGGCCTTGTCTGCATCTGTTTCGAAGACGAAGTATCCTCCATACACGTCTCTGGCCGTGTTCTCGGCGACTTGAACGACGAGGTCGCTGCCGTGTATGAACGGAAGTATGCCGACATGGGTCGGCCATCCAGTTGCGACGAGCCAAGTTCCAATGACCACTGCTTTCTCGCTCATAGCTTCCGGGGCACTTGCGACGACTGGTAAATCCTTGATATCAACACCCATCTTGTTGGCGATGGCCGTGACGAAATCGTGAATCCTCGAGTTATCCACGCAAGAGCCCATGTGCCAAATGGGTGGCAAGGGTTCATCCAAATTCATCCCCTTTCCCAACGTTGTGAGGAATTCCTTCAGGCCTTCCCCGGCAATCTCCTTCGTGGCGTTCGAGTTGGCGAGTCCAGCTCTTACGTATGCTCCAGCCGCGCACCCAGTTGCGATTATGAGAACATTATTCCTTATCAGTTCCCTAGCGACCTTCAGATGCGCCTCGTCGTGACAAGTCTTGATGTTGTTGCAGCCGACTATTGCAGCAATCCCCGCGACCTTCCCTTCCTTTATCTGATCGACCATGTACTGCATTGGATCGTCCGACTGCGTCCTCAGGATTTCCTCGACCTGCTCCATGCTGAAGCCCACCACGCATGTTTCTTTGTAGTCAGGTATGTTCACTTCTCTCGTTCCTCGGTTCTTGAACGCTTCGATTGCCAGCCTTAGGATTTTCTTTGCATCTTCCTTTGCTGTCTTTGGATTGAATTCGATATGGGTGTCTCCCGTTTGCCTGCAAAGATTGGAGGTGGAGATGAGCCGGGTGTGGAAGCATTGGGCCCACCATCCCAGGGAGGGATATATGCATTGATAATCAACAATCATGGCGTCCAAAACGCCGGTCAGTAAGGCCAATTCCTGAGAGGCAAAATTGGTTGCAAGGGGTATCCCCCTTCTCATAAGGAGCTCGTTCCCAGTGCAACATATCCCAACTAGATTGATGCCCTCAGCACCAGCAGCTGTGACTTCTTCCTGCAGTTCTTCTGCCACGTCAGCAATCACTTCACTGAGAACGGGGTTGTGTCCGTGCATCGCGACGTTCACGCTGTTCTCCTTGAGAACGCCCAGGTTGCTCTCGGTGACGGTCAGCTCGGGCACCCCGAACAAGATATCGGAAATGTCAGTGCTGATATGCTCACCAGCCAGGTCAGCTATTGCGCACTTGATCCCGTTGAATATCAGAGGTACTGGATCAGCGTCAACCCCAATGTGCGTTCGGTGCATGACTTCCGCTATCGTAGCATCGATGTTGTAGGGAACCACGTCACACCTGTCCAGGATCTCGAACCTCTCAGGAGTGACTATCGTTTTCGTCCAAATCAGAGGCGTCTCTTCATCATGTCTGGAATAATCCTCAAGAGCCATATCCAGGACTTCTTTCGCGAGTGTGTTGGTATCCTTTCCCTCAACCTCGATTCCTATTCTCTTGGCAACGGTCTTGACCTTCTCCTCGCCCTTGATGGAGTAAGCGTCGGTCTTCCCTTCCAAAAGGGCCTTCAAAGTGTGGGCGATGTGTCTCCCGTGGTCTGAGTGGGCAGCGCACCCGGCTGCGATCTTCCTAATCAGGTTTCTTGACACAATCGTGTATGCCGTCGCACCACAGACGCCCCTGGAAGGCTCCTTTCCGGTAGGATTTATCCTGCACGGTCCTTGAAGGCATATGGTGCAGCATATTCCCAGCTCCCCGAAGCGGCACTGAGGTTGCATTATGTCATAGCGGTCCCAAGCAGTTGTGGGAAAGGTCTCATCTTTCTCCTTCATCTCCAGTAGTTCGACTACACCCGGGTCTGCCGATTTCTTCTTCTCTTCAACCATTGAATTCCTCCGAATCATGATCGTTTGATTTCAACAATCGTTAGCGCATCAGTGGGACACGAGCTCACGCATGCAGGCATGTCGTATCCCTTGCAAAAATCACACTTAATCGCTTTCTCCCTCAGCTCGTCCTTTTGGATCGATTTGAAGGGACATGCGTCTACACATTCATAACATCCAGTACATTTCTCCATGTCAATGATAACCAAGCCATCTTCCTTGCTTATGGCGTCGAACTCGCACGCTTCCATGCATTTAGGCTTCTTGCAGTGAAGGCATTTCAGGGTCAGAACCTTCCCCTTCATCTCGGTCACTCTGATCCTTGATATCGTGGGAGGGTCCTCCCAAATGAAATCCGGAAAAGCCCCCGATTCAGAGTGCCGTTCAATGCATCCCATTTCGCATTGTCTACAAGCTTGACAAAGATTCGAGACGAACTTTATTTGGGTCACTGACCGCCCCCTGATTTCGACAATAGACGACAAATTTGTTGAATACACAGCTTTGATATAAACTTGACTGTGACCCGTCGCCTGCCAATCGTGTTGTTGCGATTTGCGGACAGATGGATGCGTGTACCGTTGCCCCTTTGAGGATTCTCTGAATCTATTGTATTAGCACCAACATGTCGCCGACATCCACGAGAGATCCCTCCGTCGTCCTCACTTCCTTCACTTCTCCGTCCACGGGTGACACGACCTCGTTCTGCATTTTCATGGCTTCCAAGACAAGAATCGGAGTGCCGACCTTAACTACGTCCCCTTCCTTCACTTTGATGGAAACAACTCTTCCTGGCATTGGCGGATGGATCATTCCTTCCTTCCTCAATAGTTTCTCGGCAGGTTTCCCGAGTTCCACCTCACCGGCTTGTTCAGTTGCATAGTACCACGACGGTCTCCCCCGTCTGAGGTTTCGAACCTCGACCTTATGTTCTTGGCCATCGACGGTAACATGTGATTCGCCAACTCTCACTGAGAAATCTTGGTCATCTAGAACAACTCGCATACCATCCTTTGTCCCTTCCACCTCGACCTGATATGTCTCTCCATCCAGCTTGACAATGACCGGTTTGCCTATTGCGAGTTCGACGACGTACGTTTTCCCATCAATCAGAAGGTCCAGTTTCATCCGCGTTTAACCTCCGAGCGAGCTGTTCATATCTGCCGGCCATTCTCCACTTGCCTGCCGTCCTGACCTGTTTGGCAACCTGGTCAACAATCAGATAATTCATAATTCCCTCCTTCGACATGGCAAGAGCGGCCGAGATTGCAGCCGCTTTCTTGTTCATTTCGATCCTGAGTTCTCTTCCTTCCTTTCGCAGATTCTCTATGATCTCTTCTCTCTCGACAAAGCCAGTGTCTATCTTCCCTTTCTGGAATGACGCATGTCTGAGTATCTTCAGATGGAAGGGGATGTTTGTTTCAATCCCTCCAATCCTCCATTCCTCCAGTGCCCTCTTCATCCTTACCACAACGGCCTCCCTATTACTCGCCCACACAATGATCTTCGCAAAAAGCGAGTCGTAGAAAGTTGGAATTTCGGATCCAACCACGATCCCCGAATCGATTCGGACACCAATCGAACCAGGGGGCTCATAGGCGGTTACTACGCCAGGAGAGGGTAGGAAGTTGTTGTAGGGGTCCTCAGCGTTTATCCTGCATTCCATTGCCCAACCTCTCGGTTGTATGTTGTCCTGAAGATGGTCGAGTTCCTCTCCTGATGCGATCCTCAGCTGCTCTTTGACCAAATCGATACCTGTCACCAGTTCCGTCACCGGATGCTCAACCTGCAGCCTGGCGTTGACCTCGTTAAAGTAGAATTCTGAACCGTCGTACAGAAACTCTATCGTCCCCGCGTTGACATATTCCGCCATCCTCGCTATCTCAACAGCCCTTTCACCTATCTCCTTCCTGATCTCCTCGGTGACCACGACGCTTGGGGCCTCTTCTATCAGCTTCTGAAATCTTCGTTGGATTGAGCACTCCCTCTCCCCCAGATGAATTATGTTTCCATGTTTGTCCGCCAAGATCTGAAATTCGATATGTCTTGGATTCTGGAGATATTTTTCTATGAAGATGTTCGGATTCCCGAACGCGGAAAGGGAGGTGGACTGGGCTATTTCCAGATTCTTCAGCAGGTCCTCCTTCTTCTCCACAACGCCCATGCTTATCCCTCCGCCCCCGGCAGAGGATTTGAGGATTACTGGAAAGCCAATTTCTTCAGCAATCTCCAAGGCATCGTCCTCCTCCACTGCATCATCGCTTCCCGGAGTGACGGGTACTCCCTCCTTTTTCGCGATCTCACGGGATGCTAGCTTGTCGCCTGTCTTTGCCAGCGCCCAAGAGTTGGGACCGATGAATATTATCTTGTTCTCTTCACACTTCCAAGCGAACTCGGGGTTTTCCGCCAAGAACCCATAACCCGGGTGAATTGCCTCTGCTCCGGTCTCCTTTGCTATCTTAACGATCTTGTCTGCATTCAAGTAGCTTTGAAGTGGCGGGCTGGGGCCGATGTGATGGCATTCGTCCGCATATCTCGTATGAAGGGCGTTCTTGTCCACATCCGAATAGACTGCAACGGTGGCTATCCCCATTTCTTTGCATGTCCTCATTATTCGAAGAGCAATCTCTCCCCGATTGGCGATTAGGATCTTTTCAAACATTTTCCTCACAGGGGTATGTTTCCATGTTTCTTGGCGGGCCTGGTCTCTCTCTTGTCTAAAAGCGTCTCCAATGCATCAATCAACCTTGGCCTTGTCTCTTGAGGTTCGATTATGTCGTCTATGTATCCCATTTGTGCGGCTATGTAGGGATTCGCGAACTTCTCCCGGTAGTCTGCAACCAGCTCTTCTGCTTTCTTCTCAGGATCCTTGGCGGCCTGAATTTCCTTCTTGAAAACGATGTTCACTGCGCCACTCGGGCCCATGACAGCAAGCTCTGCGGACGGCCAGGCGAAATTGATGTCGGCACGTATGTGTTTTGAGCACATAACGTCGTATGCGCCTCCATAAGCCTTCCTGATAATGACGGTCATCTTTGGGACGGTCGCTTCGCAATAAGCGTACAGCAGTTTTGCACCGTTCCGGATTATGCCACCATATTCCTGTGCCGTTCCTGGAAGGAACCCTGGGACATCAACGAAAGTGAGAAGAGGAATGTTGAACGCGTCGCAGAATCGCACGAATCTCGCCCCCTTGGTTGAGGATTCGATGTCAAGCGTGCCAGCCAAGACCTTGGGTTGATTTCCCACAATACCTATCGAATACCCGTCCAGCCTGGCGAATCCGACCACGATGTTCTTCGCCCAGTGCTCGTGGACTTCCAGGAATTCGCCGTTGTCAACCACACGGAGGATAATGTCCTTCATATCGTAGGGCTTGTCGGATTCGCTGGGAACCATCTTTGGCAGCTCGTCATCCATTCGGTTGGGGTCATCCCCAGTTTCCATCCTAGGTGGGTCGTCCAGATTGTTGGATGGCAAATAGGAAAGAAGCGTCTTGATGAGTTCGATACAATGCTCTTCGTTCTCGGCAGCGAAATGCGCCACCCCGCTCCTCCGGTTGTGACTCATCGCTCCTCCCAGTTGTTCGAAGGTGACTTCCTCACCGGTGACCGCCTTTATGACCTCGGGTCCAGTAATGAACATGTGACTTGTGCCTTTCACCATCAGAGTGAAATCGGTCATCGCCGGGGAATAGACCGCACCTCCTGCGCAAGGCCCCATGATAGCGGAGATCTGGGGGACAACTCCTGAGGCCACCACGTTCCGGAAGAAAATCTCCGCATAACCACCTAGCGAAAGAACGCCTTCCTGGATTCTCGCACCGCCCGAGTCATTGAGACCTATGAAGGGAGCACCGTTTCTCATGGCCAGGTCCATGACCTTACAGACTTTTTCCGCGAACATCTCTCCCAACGACCCGCCGAATACGGTGAAATCCTGAGAGAAGACGTAGACCAACCTACCATCCACTCTGCCATACCCAGTAACGACACCGTCACCGGGGAACTTCTTTTCGTCCATCCCAAAATCGGATGTTCGATGTGTTACGAATATGTCCATCTCTCTGAATGTTCCAGAGTCCAGGAGGAGATCCAATCGCTCTCTTGCGGTCAGCTTGCCTTTCTTGTGCTGTGTTTCTATTCTTTTCTTCCCTCCCCCCAGCTTGGCCTGCTCTCGCTTCTCCCTAAGCTCTTTGATCTTGTTTTGGGTTGACATCTGCCTTCCTCACAGAAACAGATATGAATAAATCATTCGGTCTTAATCCTTTCTACACCTGACTGGCCAGTTCCAGGGGCGTGAATCTGTGTTCACGGGTATTCTATCCTTCCCGACACGACTCTTCTCCTGGTGCCATCTTTGTCCACAACAATCAGGAACCCTTCTTGGTCAACATCGACCGCCTTTACCTTCTCGCCGTCCAGCAATATGTCCCTACCGAGTGTATTGCTCAGTGCTCTCCATTCTTCCAGCAATTCTGGGAAACTGTGGGGAAATCCCTCGTACCTAGCTGATATCTCCTTGAGAATACCATCTGCGACAAGGTCATTACCAACTTCATTTCCTGTTATTTGCAAGAGAGATGTGGCCGTCCCTTCTATCTCAGATGGGAAATGCGAGATGTTCGTGTTGATTCCGATGCCCAGCACTGCGAACTTGATTTCTTCTCCGAGAGAAGAGGCTTCGCAGAGGAGACCGCCAATCTTCCTTCCAGTATAGATGAGGTCGTTTGGCCATTTGATCTCTATTCTCCTTTTCGTAAGTTCCCCAAGCGCTTGTGCCGCAGCAACCCCTGAAAGGAAGATAAGTTTGTGCGCTTCGGATGCCTGGATGTTTGGCCTAAGAATCAGAGAAAGGTACAGACCGCCCTGTGGGGATTCCCAAGTCCGGCCATTTCTTCCTCTGCCATGGGTTTGTTGGTCTGCGATAATCACTGTTCCTTCTGGCGCTCCCTTCTCTGCCATCTCTCTGGCGGTGACCATAGTGGACTCCAACGTTCTGAAGTGCTTTACCACAAACTCAAGTTTCTTCGGCGAGAGAACCACCTACCTCAATGAGAACTTTCAATGAGTTCCAGTAGAACTCCGGACGCTCCCTTTGGATGTATGAAGGCCACTTTGTTTCCGCCCGCCCCTATTCTGGGTGTCTCGTCTATGACCGGAGCCCCTCTTTCCTTTAGTTCTCTCAGCTCCCGTTCGATGTCTTCAACCTCCACAGCAACGTGGTGAATGCCTTCTCCCCGCTTCTCTATGAACTTCGAGATAACCCCGTCGGGCACAGTTGACTGTAGCAGTTCTATTCTGCTCTCTCCTACGCGGAAGATTGCGACCTCTACCTCTTCAGAATCTACCCTCTCCTTCCCTTCAAGGCTGAATCCCAGCTCCTTCTCATATTTCCGTATGGCTTCGTCCAGATTGGAGACTGCTATCCCGATGTGATGAATCCTCCTGAACAACATAAACCGCTCCTAAACAATTCTTCCTCCTTCGTATTTCCCAAACACCTCTCGAAAGACATTTGTGACCTCGCCCAGGGTGGCCAGATTTTGCACGCATTCCAGAACATAGGGAGTGAGATTCGTGTCTTTTTTCGTTTCCCTTCTCAATTCCTCCAGAGACTTCTTGACCTTTGAGCCATCCCTTTCCTCTCTAAGCTTGGCCAGTCTGGATTTCTGTCTTTGCTCAACCTCGGGATGGACCTTCAGAATCTCCATCGGGTTTGTCTCTTCGGTCGTGAATTCGTTCACTCCCACAACCACCCGATCCTTTGCTTCGATCTCCCTTTGATACCTGTAGGCAGAATCTGCAATCTCTTGCTGAACATACCCCTTCTCTATCGCTTTCGCCACGCCACCCATTTCATCGATTCTCTCAATGTACTCCAGTGCCACTCTCTCTATCTCATCCGTAAGTGATTCCACGTAATAGGAGCCCGCTAGGGGATCTATCGTATTGGTGACACCACTTTCGTGAGCCAGGATTTGTTGCGTCCGCAAGGCAAGAGTGGCCGCGCTTTCTGAGGGCAGCGCCAAGGCCTCGTCCATGGAATTCGTGTGGAGTGATTGTGTTCCTCCAAGGACAGCTGCAAGAGCTTGAATCGCAACGCGGATTGCATTGTTTTCGGGTTGTTGAGCGGTGAGCGAAACTCCTGAGGTCTGAGTGTGGAAGCGCAGCATCTTCGACCTGCCTTTCTTGGCACCGAACCTCTCTTCCATTATCCTGGCCCATAGTCTTCTAGCGGCTCTGAACTTGGCGACCTCCTCGAGAAGGTCATTGTGAGCACAGAAGAAGAATGTCAATCTTGGTGCAAAAGCATCCACATCTAGGTTGCGGGATATCACTGCCTCAACATATGCGATGGCGTTCGCCAACGTGAATGCGATTTCCTGCACGGCAGTGGATCCGGCTTCCCTGATGTGATATCCGCTGATGCTGATGGAGTTCCAGTTCTTCATCTCCTTTGAGCAATACTCAATGGTATCCGCCACCAGTCTCATGCTGGGTTCAGGATGGAAGATATACGTTCCTCTCGCAACATATTCCTTCAAAATGTCGTTCTGAATCGTTCCTCTCAGCTTCGATTTGTCTACTCCTTGTTTTTCTCCCGTGGCTACGTACATCGCCAGCAGGATTATTGCGGTAGAATTGATCGTCATGCTCGTACTGACCTTGTCCAGTGGGATTCCGTTGAATAGGATTTCCATGTCCTTCAGAGAGGAGATTGCAACCCCAACTTTTCCCACTTCTCCAGCAGCCATTGGATGATCTGAATCATAGCCCATCTGAGTCGGAAGGTCAAAAGCAACGCTCAACCCGGTCTGACCTTTGTCCAGAAGGTACTTGTACCGCTTATTGGACTCCTCCGCAGTGCCGAACCCGGCATATTGTCTTATCGTCCACAATCGACTACGGTACATGGTTGGATAGACACCTCTCGTGAAGGGATGCTCCCCTGGAAAGCCGATTCTCCGATGATACTCACCTCTCTTGGGGTCATGGGGCAGGTACAATCTGTCAATCGATATCCCTGACAGGCTGGTGAAGCTCTCCTTGCTTTCCGGAAGAGACCTCAAGCTGTTGTTCAAGACTGTCTGTTCCCATCTCTCCTTGGCCTTCTTGATCCTTCTCCCGGATTCCTCATCAGTGCCCATCATGAATCACTATTTCCATTGATTGAAACTTCCACCCTGCTTCCAGCCCCATGATTTCCACACGACCCCAAGGATGCCAACCATGACTAGGATGGATACAATGTTTATCGCAATGTTCTGATAGATGTCGAAATCCACGGCGTAGAAGAAGAGCCACAATACCAGGAATATCATCAGACCGAAGGGCACGATTATGCTGGCTATTAGCCTTGCTTTGAATCCTCCAATCTCCATCATTACTTCTTCTAATATTGTCATATTTCTCAGTGCATGGGTCGCCCAGGCCGTACCCAGTATGAGAGCCACAACCAAGATGGAAAGCAGAACGATTCCAAGATTCTGATATCCGTTGTAGTCTCCTGCATAGAAGAAAAGCCAGATAATGACAAAGATGAGCCATCCAATTCCTACAGAAGTCGAGAGAGGAACTCTCCAACCTGGACTCTTTCTTCCAGGCAATTCTCCTTCAAGAACATACTCTTCCTTCACAGTGATCGTCCCTTCCATTCCTCCTGATCCTTCCTGTTCATCATTCATGACAACGGACCTCCTTCATGTATTCCCAAGGAATACTCCTATTTGATAGCCTACGCGGGGAGGGGGATTTGAACCCCCGAGTTCTTCCGAACAATGGATTAGCAATCCATCGCCTTACCGGGCTGGGCCATCCCCGCAACCGTTCCTTGCAATCCCTATCTTTCTGTATAAAACTTTCCAAATCGGAAAGACTAATATCCTAGCAGAATTATCAGCGTGGCAAGGGGGCTGTCAATGAGGTTCTGGGTAACAATCCTCGCGTTAGTTGTGATTTCAGCATGCTTTAGCACACCTGTCAGACCAGATTCAGATGACAATCAGACACTAGCGGGCAATCAAGCCGAGGTTCCAACCTGGTTGGTCGGGGACTGGTGGGAGTATGAACTCACCGGTGCTTTCGCGGATCCGGACATAAACTTCGTTGGCAGTGGGAGCATGAGATTCGAAGTCAGCGAGTTGATAACGGAGAATGTGGGTGGGAAGGACTATCTATTGTACAACCTAACAATCTCGGGAGACTTCACAGGGTCAGGAAGCGGAACGGTCCAAGGAATAGACGTTGACATAGACATTACCACGGGAACGTTGGGCGGATACTGGTGGGTCGAAAGAGGGGACCTGGCGGTCTTGAGGGACAATCAGACAGTACAAGGCAGTGGAACGGTCACGGCCTTCGGCTTACCCTTTCCTCTTGTCATGCGAGCGGCGATCATGAACACTTACACACCCTCGCGAGAGGACTATGATTTTCCGATCGAGGTAGGGGACCAATGGCAGCTTGACACGAACATGGAGATGAAGGGTTTCATCTACTTCTTTGCAGACATCCCTCTTTTTCCGATCGAGCAGACGATTCCCATAGACACCACGTCGCTCCTGGTCGGCACCGCGTCCTGCAACCAACAATTGGTCATCACGGTACCTGCCGGTTCCTTTGATTCCTTCGAAGTATCTCTGTCTGGGACAGGTTCTGATGAGAGATGGTTTTCCGAGACTGTCGGGAATATGGTAAGATGGGAGCATCATGAGGCGGGAGGCTTGTTTGGGGATTTGTACATCAACCTAACGTCCTACAGCGGAGCAGCACCCATCATCACCGTGGATGAGTATCTATTCCCTGAAAAGGTCAACGCGGGTGGCAACGTGACCGTATCTGGAACGTCCTCCGCGATCTCTTCGGAAGTCACAATCATCATACCCGCAACAGGAGCAACTTGGCCGACAACCACTAACGCGACGGGTGCGTACTCTCTGAACATAACCGCGCCAACTATACCTGACAATACGCCCACACTTACAGACATAGGTTCCCATGGAGTTCTCGTTGAGGTCACTGAAAGCGTGAACACAGGTTATGCTGTCCGGACACTCACAATTGTTCAACCGGACCTCGGGATATCGAATGTTTCTCTCTTACCACCCCCAGTCCACGGCAGTCTCACTTCCATTTCCGCTGACGTGCACTGCGGGCCTGAAGTGGGCGTGTCAAATGAGATTCTGGTGACCTTCTACGCGGACGGCCAAGTTCTGGGGAACAGCACCATACCGTATATGGATGCTGGGTCTACGACCAGGGTCTCTCAACAGTGGCTTTCAGCCATGGGCATTCACAATATCACCGTGTTCGTCGATCCTCTCGATTCCATAGATGAGCACAATGAGACCAACAACTCCATAACGGTTCAAATCACCGTTCCTGGACCGGATCTGACACCTACGGGCATTGGTGTGGAGAATGGATTAAGTTACTTCTACCCGGACGGAGAGGGCACTGGCTACGTGTCCGATGTTATTGATGTCTTTGCAGGGACGTCTGTGAACATTTCTACGAACGTGACGAACGTGGGCATATCATTCACAGTTGAGGAGTTCACGGTCGAGATTTATGAGACCAACGGATTCAAAGGACCGCAATTGGGTCCATCAATATACGTGAGCATTCCGCTTTCACCTTTGGGCGGAGGGGAGAGCCACGGTCCGTTCCGAGTAATGTGGAATGTGCCATTGACCGAGGGAATGCATTACGTGAATATTACAGTAGACGCTTACAACAACCTTACTGAGTTGATCGAACAGAACAACACTTTCATCCTGCGGTTCAGTGTGCGTATCTTGCTACCCGATCTGTACATCGGTACGGATGACATCTCCTTCAGCTCGCAACCCTTGCTGGGCTCCAGTATCACCATCTATGCAGATGTTCACGCCGGACTTGCCAAATCTGTGAACAATCCCTTCAAAGTCAGTTTCTACGTGGATGGACAACCGATTGGGAACGACACAATCAGCCCTCCTTTGGCGGCAGGGGAAACGGCAAATGCATCTCAAATCTGGACAGCTGATGTTGACGCTCATACGATAACGGTGGTTGTGGATTCACTGGATGATGTGAACGAGAGTGATGAGCTGAATAACACCGCGCAGAGCGTTGTAATAGTCCCAAGACCGGATTTGTCTCCGCGCGACATTGTTGTCAAGGACAGTTTCATCTATGTCTATCAGGACCCTGAATCTGTGGGATATGTGTCAGACGTTATTGTGGCCTATTCGGGACAGACGTTGGACCTTTCACTTAGTGTGAGTAATTTCGGAGCTTCCTTCTTCAATACCGACTTCCGGGTTCAGTTCAATGAGACAAACGGCCTCGGCGGCCCCCCTTTGGGTCCGGCCTTCTACGACAGCGGTCTGGTGCCCTCTATCCTTGCGGGTCAGAGTCGAGGACCTCTATCCAGTCAGTGGGATGTGCCCTTCCCTCCTGGCAACTACTTCATAAACATGACAGTTGACACGGACCAGAGTATTCCAGAGACGGACGAGAACAACAACACATTCATCGTAAGAATCCGAGCACTGGCCCCCACCGACCCTGATTATGTCCCTGTCACCAATCTTTCTTCCCTTGTGAAGATCCCCATTGGTTCTCAGGTCTACTTGCACTCCAAGGTGGAGAACATCGGCATGACACTTCCATCTTCCATATCAACAATCGCCTTCTATGACCGATCAGACCCGACCACGCCAATATTCGAGCGTTCTGTCAATCCTTTGAGCGGTGGCGAAACCTCATCCATGGAGTATGGGTTCAACTGGACACCGCCCAGTGCTGGCACCTTTGTGATAGTAATCGAAGTGGACTACTATGGCAATATCACTGAAATGAACGAGCTGAACAACAACGTCTCCGTCACTGTCGTTGTTTCATATTTGCCAACGACGGTCATCAATGTGGGAAGCCCAAACTGCGGGGCAGACCCTGTGTACGTCACGTCCTCTACGCCCTTTGAGCTGACTGCAACAGACCACAGTGGTGAGGGCATCAAGAACATATTCTACAAGGTCGACACCTCTTCATGGCATGACTACCTGCAGACAGGAGCCTTCACAGTCTTCGGCGAGGGGACCCATACGATTGCGTTCTACAGCATCGATAATGTCAATGGTACTGAGCCCGAGAATAGTATCACGATCTATGTGGATGAGATTCCACCTATTACCAACCTGCTTTTTGACGGCCCTGACGTGACACCTTCGACCGAGATAACACTGAGCGCCAGTGATGATGGAAGTGGTGTTGCTTCAACTTGGTACAGCATAGATAATGGTACTCTGACGGAGTATACAGGACCCTTCACCTTGGAAGCTGGCTCACATCGAATCGAATATCATGGCATAGACAATCTAGAAAACGCAGAACACCCGAAGTTCCTGGATTTTAGTGTGGTTCATCACGAAGCAGTCGTTGAAGGGAACTACAAACCAATCCTTTCTTTGGTTTTGGCTATCGTTCTAATCATATTTGGGTTGCTTTTGAATCTGAGAAAGGAGGAGTCCGACCAAAAATCAGAGAAAAAGAACCTGAAAGACAGACTAGACATGAAGTCCTTCATAATCTTCTCCCTCTCTTTTGCTGTCGTCGAAATCATTATTGGAGTGGCTTCTGCTACGACGGGCGCGCTGAGCATTCCTCCAGTTGTGGGTGAGGGGATGATTATTGATCTTCTCATATTCATTTCCGGTCTTGTCGCAACTCTTCTTTCGTCTCGAAAGGGACGTGAGAGAATCGATTAGCGCTTGCTAAACATGCATCCGCAGTATGACTGCCGATAGAGGCCGTGTTCCTTGCTCATCTGGACACTCTTCTTGAACCCATCCCGCTTCTTGAAGTCTTCTTCCAGGAACCTGACGCCTGCCTGAGTTCCGATATCCACACCTATTTCGTTGATAACGTCTGCATTTTTGTGCGGACTAACCGTGAGCGTTGTCCCGAACAATTCGAAACCCATATTCTTGGCAGTTTGGGCTGTTCTTTTCAATCGAAACCTGTAGCATATCTTGCACCTCTCTCCCCCTTCCTCATCCTCCTCGTGACCCTTGATGGCCTCCAGCCAGCTGTTAACGTCATACTCTCCTTCGATGAAGGCGGTCCCCTGTCCTGCACAGTATTCTCTCGATTCTTCCGCTCTTCTCTCATACTCTTCTTCGGGATGGATGTTGGGTCCGTAGAAATAGCAGGTCACGTCATACTCCTCTTTGAGCTCATCGATCACATGAGTGGAACACGGGGCGCAACACACGTGAAGCAACAATGTCGGAGGGGTCATGATCTCTCTCTTCAATGGGACAGAACCTTATCAAACTTGTCAGTTCAGCGAAGATTACCCTATGTTTTAAGAAAGAGTAGCTCTTCCAGTCTTCAGGACGATACATGATTTGGGAACTTCTGGCCATTGGTGTGATTCTTCTTGTCATTTTCCTCTTGGCAATCGTCAAGGGCTACGCGAAGGGCTCGGTGAGTATTGCTCTACTGGGCATAGCCCTCCTCTTCGTGCTTCTGGCACTTGAACCCATGAAGGAAGGAAACGATCCGATCATCTGGTTGGTGAGCCTGAATGTCGGGATGATATGCGCTGCTTTCGCGACGAGACCTCTCCCACGACTCTACATCTTGATCGGTTTCCTCGGCGCTTTCCTGGCTTACATGTTCATAATGATGAAAATTGGTTTTGCCTGAACAAATAGATATTTCTATTCTCAAGTCATGAACCGTTCTTGGTTCGAGGAGATAGCATGGAAATCAAACTGCTGAATATTGAGGATTATGAGATGATGAATAAAGTCTTTGAGGACTCTGGTTTATCCTACCGACCAGAGGGAAGGGACAGCAGAGAGGAGATCGGTAGACAGATGAGTGAATTCAGTGATTTGTTTCTGGGAGCCTTTGAAGGGGACGAGTTGATTGGTCTGGTTGTTGGGACTGATGATGGAAGGAAGGGGTGGATTAACCGTCTGGCTGTCTCTCCAGAACATCAACGGAAGGGTGTTGGTTCGGCTCTCGTGCGGGAACTCGAATCCGCATTTCAGAAGCGGAAAAAGCGCATCATATCCATCCTTGTGGAACTGCCCAATGAAGCATCCATGTCTTTCTTTGAGGAGGCGGGATACGAACAGTGGGATTCGATGGCATATTTGTCGAAAAGAGAGGACGAGAGGGTTTGATCCTTCAGCTGAAATCTTATCTGTAGATGGGGAAAGGCATGTCTGGTTTCTTCGATTCCTGTGGAGTCGCTCTCTTGATCGATTCCTTTATTCTTTCCTCGATCTCCTCTGCCTTCTCCAGAAGCGGTTCGGGATCTATCTTCATCTGCGGCAACAAGTGGTTCAAGGCATTCAGAATCTCGGCTGCGGCTCTGGCATCCGGGTAGTCCACGTGTGTCTCGGCCAAAAGGCAGATCACATCTTTGTTAAGGCGCTCCCCCTCGTACAACATCACGCCTGAGATCCCGCTCACCATGCCTGCCTCCAGTTGAGGGAGGTCGTATTTCTTCAGAATGCTTCGTGCGTGCTCGGTGCTACCCACCCCGAAGATATCCAGCTTATCATCAGCTACCGGCTTCAACATTCCCTCCAACACTGTCGTGAGAGTTATCTTCTTCTTCTCGGACCATTCCATCAGGGCGTTCCCAAGAGGTTTCAGCAAGTTAGGAGGGGGCAGGAACTCCGATTCCACCACAATTATCTGATCGCATGTACCTTCAGGTCCGCACTTCTCCTCCCCGGCGAAGATGTTCACAGGGGGCGTAGGGACATAGTTGTGAATGACAGCTGTCGGTTGGAAGTACTTCGAGTACACGCTACCGATGTGAGTGAGCTTCATGGTTGACATCAGGTGATGGGCTGCGATCGGGCCAACAAGACCTATGGTGGGAAAACCTATGACCAGCATACCGTTCTCGAGGTCCATTTCCTTCCTTTCGTGTATGAGAATATCATCCTCCAAATGCTCACCTGTTTTGCCAATGATTCCATCGTACTTAAGGGTAGTTCTTTTCTCTGACACCGGACTTGTCAGTCCTCTCGAAAACGACTTATAAGAAGAAACCTTCTTGCGACCTGGTGAAGGGCATGAAGTGCTACCTTTGTGCTGAAGAGGGGAAGGAGACGGACGCTCTCGCGGTGTGTATCGTTTGTGGTGTGGGTGTGTGCAAGGAAGATATGGTGAGGGATGAGATTTCTTTCTGGGAGGCGCAGTTCATATCGAGTGATATGTCTCCTGAAGGAGGCCGTTTCTCTCTTCCGAAGTCCCTGCCTCGTGTCTTGTGCAAGGAGTGTTACGGATCTTTGGTCCGCTGAAGGTCCTTCTCCGACGATACCGAGATTCGGACAGCCAAATCCACTTTCTGAGCCCAGCAACGAAAAAGCCAAATAGTGCCAGAGACATAGATTATTCGTTGGCTCTGAAAAAAGGCTTATATAGTCTATGAATGATAGGGCCAAACGGGCAGCATACCGGCGCGGTTGTGATGTGTGATCGGCCCATCTCCGATGCTGTCGAAATGGTGGAGATTTGAGAAAACCACCGTAAGGTGTGAACTCTCATTTCTGACGCTCGACGATGAGGCGAATTTCGGTTCTCCTGCCAATTTATGTGTGTGCACGATCAACTCCGGTTGATCCTGCCGGCGGCCACCGCTATTGGAATGCGATTAAGACATGCGAGTCGAGAGTCTTCGGGACTCGGCGGACGGCTCAGTAACACGCGGATAATCTGCCCTCGGGTGGAGGATAACCCCGGGAAACTGGGAACAATACTCCATAGGTCTGGGATGCTGGAATGCTTCCAGGTCAAAAGCTCCGGCGCCCGAGGATGAGTCTGCGGCCTATCAGTTTGTAGTGGGTTTTACATACCCACTAGGCTACGACGGGTACGGGCATTGAGAGATGTTGCCCGGAGATGGACTCTGAGACACGAGTCCAGGCCCCACGGGGCGCAGCAGTCGCGAAAACTTCACAATGTCGGAAACGGCGATGAGGGTATTCCAAGTGTTTGCGTACTACGTAAGCTGTTCAATTTCCTAAAAAGCAGTTGAAGTAAGGGCTGGGTAAGACGGGTGCCAGCCGCCGCGGTAATACCCGCAGCCCGAGTGGTGGTCGATATTATTGAGCCTAAAGCGTCCGCAGCCGGTCTGGTAAATCCTTGGGTAAATCGGGCAGCTTAACTGTCCGAATTCCGGGGAGACTGCCAGACTTGGGACCGGGAGAGGTTGGAGGTACTCCTGGGGTAGGGGTAAAATCCCGTAATCCTGGGAGGACCATCAGTGGCGAAGGCGTCCAACTGGAACGGATCCGACGGTCAGGGACGAAGCCCTGGGTCGCGAACTGGATTAGATACCCAGGTAGTCCAGGGTGTAAACGCTGCAGACTTGGTGTCGGAGGTCCTACGAGGGCGTCCGGTGCCGGAGAGAAATTGTTAAGTCTGCCGCTTGGGGAGTACGTCCGCAAGGATGAAACTTAAAGGAATTGGCGGGAGAGCACCGCAACGGGAGGAGCGTGCGGTTCAATTGGATTCAACGCCGGAAAACTCACCGGGGGCGACGGTTACATGAAGGCCAAGCTGATGACTTTGCCTGATTTTCCGAGAGGTGGTGCATGGCCGTCGTCAGTTCGTACCGTAAGGCGTTCTGTTAAGTCAGATAACGAACGAGACCCTCATCCTTAATTGCCAGTTCATTCTCCGGAATGGGCGCACATTAAGGGGACCGCTGGCGCTAAGTCAGAGGAAGGGGAGGTCAACGGTAGGTCAGTATGCCCCGAATCTCCCGGGCTACACGCGCGCTACAAAGGACAGGACAATGGGCTGCGACACCGAGAGGTGAAGCCAATCCCGAAACCTGTTCGTAGTTCGGACTGAGGGCTGTAACTCGCCCTCACGAAGCTGGATTCCGTAGTAATCGCGGGTCAACATCCCGCGGTGAATATGCCCCTGCTCCTTGCACACACCGCCCGTCAAACCACCCGAGTTGGGTCCAAATGAGGTTCTGCCCTTGTGGTAGGCTCGAATTTGGGTTCAGCAAGGAGGGTTAAGTCGTAACAAGGTATCTGTAGGGGAACCTGCAGATGGATCACCTCCTACGAAATCAAGGGGTGTACCGTCTCGCTAGAATAGTGAGGAATGAAGCAGGTATACCTTGGCAGTGGGGACCGGACGTCAAACTCGTCGAGCACAATTTGTTTTTCAATGATGTCGAGTCAGAGATCAGAAGATATGCTCAAAAACAGTATCGTGCGATGACCAGTGATGCATGACTCTATTTCCCTTTTCTATCCCTCTCATGAGGCATCCTATCATTTCTATTCTAGAGTATCGCGAACATGCGGAAACCAACGAACACGTCAGAAAGCAGCTGGCATGGGCCTGCCCGGATTTGAACCGGAGTCTATGCGTCCCGAACGCACAAGGATAGGCCAAGCTACCCTACAGGCCCCTTTCCTGGAAAGATAGAAAGAAGAATATTTATAGATACTCTTAGTCGGCGCAGACTCCATATTGAGCATAAGAGGGTAATATTGAGTTATTCGTCATAAGACGAAGCAGCTTTCGTCAATATTAAATATGATAATACCATTCCAGTCAGCGTGAAAGGTGCACTCAGAGAGAAGATCGCCAGCGAGATAACGTTGAGCGACTACCCGGGCAAGACGATCAGAAAGTGGAGAGAGGAGCTTGAGATCACTCAGCATGAGCTGTCCAAGTTCCTTGAACTGTCCCCCTCTGTCATCAGCGACTATGAATCCGGGCGAAGGAAGTCGCCAGGCACAAAAACAGTGAGGAAGATTGTCGACGCTCTCCTTGAGCTTGACAAGACCCGAAAAAGCAGTCTATATTTCGCTGAACCAGACAACCTGAACGAAATCATACTCAGCATGAAGGACTTCCCGGTCGGTCTTTCTCCCTCCATCTTCTTGAAGAAGATACAGGGAGTGAACCTCAGCAAGGCCGTTCCGCTGGTGAGGAACATCCATGGTTACACAGTTCTTGATAGTCTGAAGACGATCACAACTCTGAGGTCTTCGGATTATTGGAAGATCTACGGGTGGAGCACAGAGAGGGCACTCGTTTTCACGGGGGTGAAGTTCGGACGGTCACCTATGGTCGCGGTCCGCGCTCATCCTCTCAAGCCCGCAATGGTGGTGTACGTCCGACCGGAAAGGGTCGACCCATTGGCTGTCAAACTGGCCGAACTGGAGAATGTTACCCTCGTCAGGACACAGCTTTCCAAGAGCGAGGTAGTTTCGAGATTGGAGGCGCTTTAGCATGAAAGTAGGTATAGTCAGCTACGGTGGTTATATACCAAGATGGAGAATACGTCCGCAGGATATCGCGAGCACATGGGGAACGGACGGCGATGCGATCAGCAGAGGGTTGAACATCCGAAGCAAATCCGTTCCTTATCCGGACGAAGATGTCATAACCATCTCTGTAGAGGCCACGAGAAACCTGATGAAGAAGGTGCAGATAGACCCCAAGGACATTGGAGCGATCTATGTTGGGTCCGAATCTCATCCCTATGCCGTGAAGCCATCGGCCACCGTCGTTGCGGAAGCCATCGAAGCCTCACCCAATCTCACGGCCGCCGATTATGAGTTCGCGTGCAAAGCAGGTACAGCTGCTATTCAGACATGCATGGGCATGGTCTCTTCTAATATGATAAGATACGGAATAGCGGTTGGTTCGGACACGTCACAGGGTGCGCCCGGTGACCCTCTTGAGTATTCTGCATCCGCTGGAGGGGCGGCCTTTCTTATCGGGATGGAGGATGTGATTGCCACAATCAACAGCACAATCTCTTATACAACGGACACTCCTGATTTCTGGAGGAGAGAGGGTCAGACCTATCCTAAGCACGGGGGGAGGTTCACGGGTCAACCGGCATATTTCAAGCACACCCTTACCTGTGCACAAAGACTGTTCGAGGAAGCGGACACCAAACCCGGTGACTATGACTACGCTGTCTTCCACCAGCCGAACGGGAAGTTCCCTGTCAGTGCCGGAAGAAAGCTGGGATTCTCCATGGAACAGATTGAGACCGGCCTTCTGGTGCCAGAGATTGGAAACACCTATTCGGGAGCCGTCCTTCTGGGCCTCGCCAACATACTCGATGAAGCAGACCCTGGATCTCGGATTTTCATGATAGGTTACGGCTCGGGTGCCGGGTCGGACGGATTTGACATCACGGTGAAGGATGAAATTGAGAATATCAGAACGAACAACTGCCCCACGATCATGGAAATGGTGGAGAACGCGAACTTCATCGATTACGCTACTTATGCAAAGTTCCGCGGAAAGATAAGACTGTGAGGTGTTGGAGAATGAGAGACGTTGCGATAATTGGTGTTGGCGATACTAAGTTTGGTGAACTGTGGGATTTATCATTCAGGGAGATCGGGATTGAAGCAGGGCTGAAGGCGATAGAAGACTCCGGCATAACAGGTCAGCAGATCGATGCATTGTTCGTTGGTAACATGTCGGCAGGGAAGTTCATCGAGCAGGAGCACGTTGCTCCCTTGGTTGCCGATTACTCGGGTCTTTCCCCCCGGCACATTCCCACCTTCCGTATCGAGTCTGCAGGGGCTTGCGGCGCGGCCGCGTTGGCATGTGCGCACATGTCAGTCGCGTCAGGCATCTACAACATCGTCGTGGTGGGAGGCGCGGAGAAGATGACCGATGTCGGGGACACACAAGCTGCCGAGATTCTGAGCGCGACCGCGGATCAGGAATGGGAGTCCGTATTCGGAGCCACCATCGCCAGCCTTTTCGCAATGATGGCAAGGAGGCATATGCACACATATGGGACCACAAGGGAACAACTCGCTGCTGTCGCTGTCAAGAACCACAAGAACGGTTCCTTGAATCCCATTGCTCAATACAGAAAGGAGATAACTCCCGAGATGGTGCTTGGGGCACCTCCGGTTGCAGAGCCGTTGGGGCTCTTTGACTGTGCTCCTCTTTCGGACGGCGCGGCAACCGTGGTCTTGTGCCCGCTCGACATGGCGAAACGGTTCACGGATACACCCGTCAAGATCGCGGGTTATGGTCAGTCCAGTGATACGCTCGCCCTCCATGACAGGAGGGACATTTGTACGATGGATGCAACCGTGATCGCAGCCAAGAAAGCCTTCCATACCGCAAAACTGGCCCCCGAGGACATTCAATTGGCAGAAGTGCATGACAATTTCACAATCACAGAGCTCATTGCGATCGAAGACCTCGGTTTCTTCAAGAAGGGCGAGGGGGGACCGTCCACGGAAGATGGAAGGACGGCGCTCAACTCTGACATATCCGTCAATACTTCGGGCGGCCTCAAGGCCAGAGGTCAGCCGGTTGGAGCTACGGGTCTTGCACAGGTTGTGGAGGTTGTCCGGCAATTAAGAGGCGAGTGTGACAAGAGACAGGTTGATGGGGCCGAGATTGGCCTGACGCACAACATCGGCGGCACGGGGGCGAGTGCCGTTGTGCACATACTGAGGAGGGTGAACTAGATGGGAATTCCACGGTTCTGGCGGGAAACCCCGAGCAGGTACAACCTGATAGGGACGAAATGCGGCAGTTGCGGAATGATACATTTTCCACCGCGGGTTATCTGTCCCTCTTGCCACAGGAAGAGCATAGGTAAGATGGAAAGGACTCATCTGAGCGGAAAGGGCACCATCGTCAGCTATTCCATCGTGCACGACGCACCTCACTCTTTCGAAATGCAGAAACCCTACGTGGTTGCAATCATCGAACTTGAGGGCGGATGCAGGCTGACAGCTCCCATAATAGACTGCTCCCCGTCGGATGTCGCTATCGGCATGGACGTAGAGGCCACCTTCAGGAAACTGGGGGAACAGGGTGAGGACGGAGTTATCCATTACGGATACAAATTCAGACCCGCGCGCGAAGCAACAAAGTAATATATCAAATGAATCATATTCCCGTTCTCCATGGAACTCAGACTTCTGGAAAGCAAGAAAACATCTGCAAAGATCGAGGTTTCCGAATTCGATCCCACTCTACTCTATCCTTTGATGACCGAACTCCAGAACGACAAGGACGTGACGGAGGCAAGGTTCACGACTGGACATCCACAGTTGGACAAACCAGTCATCCACGTGAAGGTGAAGAAGGGTAAGCCACAGATGGCAGTGAAGCGGGCCGCCAGCAAGATTGCAAAGGAGTTCAAGGAGGCCCGTCAGAACCTCGAGAAGCAGCTGAAATGATGTGTTTTGATGGAGGAAACGGTAGGGATCTCTGTCTTTTTGACTGACACACCAGGAATTGGCGGAAGATTGAGAAAAGACCCAGAGGATTTTGTGGTGGAGGAGATTCCTTGTGACATTACCAGGAAGGATGGGGGAGAATACACTATTGCAAAGGTCCGATCAAGAAATTGGGAGACCAACAGGTTGGTCCGGAAGTTCGCAAGGATCCTTGGTATCTCAAGGAGGAGAATCCGATTTGCCGGCACCAAGGACAAAAGGGCCATCACCACACAGTATTTCCAATTCGATCACCCTGCAGAGAGGATTTCATCTCTGAATCTCTCGGACGTCGAGATCCTTGAGGTTTTTGAGACGAATGAAAGGCTGGAAATAGGGAATCTGCTGGGAAACAGATTCAGGGTTGCCATCCATGATACCGAGATACCCATTGGAAATGCGTACGAGAATTCTCGAGAAGTCCGAAAGGAGATACTCGACCTTGGTGGTTTTCCCAATTTCTTTGGAATACAGAGGTTCGGGGCGGTAAGGCCTATCACTCATGTCGTTGGCAAACACATCGTCCAGGGAGACTTCGAGAAAGCAGTTCTGACTTACGTAGCCAACCCGGTGAAAGGAGAGCCTGAGGAGGCCTACGAAGCGCGAAAGAACCTGCAGGAAGACCTGGATTTTCGAAAGGCTTTGAGGGACTTCCCGGAGAAACTGTCCTTCGAAAAGGCCATCCTGAATCATCTGGTAAAGACTGAACAGGACTTCGTGGGTGGGCTCGGTCAACTTCCAGACAATCTTCTATCGATGTTCGTACATGCTTATCAGTCCTTCCTGTTCAACAAGGTCCTCAGTAGGAGAATGGAGAGCAGGCTTCCCTTGAATGAACCGGTCCTGGGAGACTACGTGTTGCCCCTCGACCGGGATGGCTTGCCGAATCACAGGAGACCTATTATCGTCAACGGACATAACTTGCAGAAAGTATCTTCCCAATCGAAGAAGAAAAAGGCCTTCGTGAGCGGTGTTCTGTTCGGCAGGGAATCCGTCTTCTCCGAAGGTGAAATGGGGAAAATCGAGAGGGAAGTCATTGAGGAGGAGGGTCTAGAAAGGGAGGACTTCCTCATCCCACGAATGCGAAGACTATCATCGAAGGGAACTAGGAGAGAGATAATGGCTCCTCTGTACGAACTCAACATGGAGAAGGAAGAGGACTCGATAGTCCTTGAATTCCAGCTGAATAAGGGATGTTATGCAACTGCACTTCTGAGAGAATTCATGAAGGCAGAAGCAACTAGCTATTGAGTTTAGAATACGACTCGCTCAACTTTTTATAATAGTAAGTATGTCGAGCATCAAGAATCGGTGATGGAGGCCTGCAAATGGAGAGAAAAGAGTATGGTGGGCAAGATAGATGGATGTCCGTTTCTGTTGTGGCAGTTCTAGTCTTCACCGCTTTCTTCGCGGTTGTGTCGACGCAGATGCCAACGGCAAAGGCGTATAACACACCAGGAAGCGGTGTCGTCTGGAGCATGGACGACCTGGTGGCCAACTCCATGGGTGCTGTTACAGGCGGCGGAGGAGTATATGACATAAACGAGGACTTGATTATTCTGGCAACTGATACCGTTTATATGAGGGTCGGAGAGCTGGTCAGCGTGGACGCAGGATTTGGGATCTACGTGGAAGGAACCTTCCTCTCTCAAACGCCTCTCGGTACCGTTGAGTTCGGGTCAAGTCTTCCCTCGCCAGAGCCGCAGGATTGGGCGGGGTTCACCTTCTTCCCGAGGAGCATAGGACGTTTCGACAACATCATTATCAGGCACGCGTCCACGGGTGTGGGCATCAACGACGCGGACGTAACCATTAGAAATTCCAAACTTGAGTTGAACTACCCCTTTGGAATATTCTTTAACAGTGGATTGTTCCAGCTGAACAATTCGGTAATACTGGGTTCCCCACCGCCTTCGGTTTCCATAACCAACGACGGGGGGACAGCGATCTTTGCAATGGGAGCAATCTCCGACACTCTTTGGCTGAACGAAAGTGTGATAATTGGTGGAAATGGTACTGACAGCGGTTTCGGTGGAGTCGCGATCTTCACTCAGAATCTCGACGGACCTACAGGAATCATTGGGAACCGAATGATCGTCGGCGGAAGAGGTGGGGACAACTCGATTGATGCTGGAACTGCAGGAAGTGGCTCCATGGCGATACATTTCTTCCCGGTTTTCAACTCGGACTCCCCACCAGCTATCAATATCAGCGGGAATGCGATGATCAGAGGAGGAAGAGGTGGAAATAACAACGCGTCCGTCGATGGCAGCTCTGGAATGGGCGGCGTGGGAATAATCATCACGGACACAGAGAGTCAGGGATCTGTTGTTATCTCAGACAACCAGTATATTTCCGGCGGAGGCGGGGGACGCAATAGGGCGAACTGGAGCGGTGGATTCTGGGTCGGTAATGGAGGTTACGGAATCGTTCTGAGCAATGTCGGAGGGCTCTCCAGTAGCATAAGCAACAATCAGGCTATCTACGGTGGAGATGGAGGAAACAACAGAGGAGCGGCCATGGTTGCGGGAACTTCTGCCGGATGGGGGGGACATGCGGTATCTATGATCAATGTCCGGAATATTACAGTTAACGTCAACACTATTGTGGGTGGTCATGGAGGCAACAACACCATTCCTGGAGTGGGAGTGATAGCCGGCACGGGTGGAATTGGCCTGCTCGTGGGTGGCTCCATCAATATGACCATCACTGCTTCCTCGATATACGGTGGGGAAGGCGGAGATGATTTCGTGGGGATGGTGGGTCCAGGTATGATGGCTGGGCCTGGAAATGGAAACCACGCCATAAGCTCTCAAAACACTCTGGGGGTTGTGAATAGCTGCTTCGTTCAAGGAGGAAAGGGAGGAGACAATTACGGAATGTTCGGAGAAGGTAGACCAGGCGGATATGGTGTCAGTCTCGATGGACCTTTCAGCCTTTCCTTCGACGGCGGAACTCTCATAGGAGGCAAGGGCGGAGACAATTACAACGATACTGGGATTGCGAGCGGCTCCGGGTCGTATGCTTTCTATTTGAACGACGCCATGAGAGCCTCTGTTTCGAACGCGGACATCATTGGCGGAGCAGGAGGCGACTCATATTTCGGTGCCAACACAATGCCAGGATCGGGCTCTGGATCCGTCATAATCCTCGGCGCTTCAAGGGCAGTTACTTTTTCGGATAACCCCCTCATCACAATTGGAGCTGGAGGAATAAACTTCGTGACTGGTGCCGTCGGGCCCAAAGGCGGTCCTGTGATGGAAGTCGGGGTCAATCCCCAGAACGTTGATATCGTCAGGAACTTCATCTACAATGGGAGTGGAGCTGGAATCTACAATCAAGCACCTGGTTTGCTTGTTGACGGAAACATCATCGAAAACAATCTCTACGGGGTCCTACTAGAGTCGAGTGCAAACTGGGCGAACATCATAAACAATCAGAGAATTGGAGAAGCCCAAGACGGTATTTCCATATGGGGAGCAAATAACGTTCTCACCAGAGACAATTTCATCGATAACGTTGACGTTGGCATTAGAATAGACAACTCAACAGATGTGCTCGTTGACCGAACGGTCATAAACAATACTCAGAGCTGGGGTATCGTGCTGCAGCCCTTCTCGGAAAGAGTCCTGATCGAGAATAGTAGCATCACCAATTCGGTAGGACGGGATATCTTCCTGTCTCTGTCTAACGCCACGACGTTGAACTCTACCTTCGACGGCACAAACGTTGGTGTATCTCCCAGCTCGAATCTGACCGTGAAAAACTACCTTGACGTGAAAGTCATTGATGGCGTTATGGCTCCAATTCCAAATGCCGATGTGGAAGTGTTGGACAATGGAGGGCAGGTGTACGCCACTCCCTGGTATGGTGGTGGGAATGCCACGACGGATGCCAGCGGAGAAGTGAACTGGATAATCGTTACGGACAGGATTTACATTGGTAGCAGTATCGCAACGGACAATGCAACAGATGCAGAAGTGACCGAAGTGGGAACGGTGTTCTTCAACAACCCTAGAATCGTTGATATGTCCGTCTCTCATCAAGAGGTCTTCGCAGAGGTGATGGCGGACAATCTGCCACCTCGGATCTACAACGTCTACCTGAACGGCATGAAATTCGTAAATGTGCTCGCAGGAACACCTGTTGACATAACGGCGATACTTGATGACACGACGACCGGGAATTCGAATATCACCTCAGCCAATTACACGATAGGGCAAGACATGTGGCCTGGTACTCCTATGAACCCGACTGATGGTGCTTTTGATGGACCTGTCGAGAGTGCCGATGAAACCATAGATACAACACCGTGGTCCCCTGGTACCTATGAAATCTGGGTGTATGGTTGCGACGATCAACTCAACTGCAACGTTACTGGAGATTTCGCGACTTTGAACATCACCACTGATACTGAGCCTCCCCGAATACAGAATGTACGGGTAAATGGTGCTATTTCAATCAATGTTGTACAGGGCACAATGGTTGATATCACTGCGAGAGTGAATGACGCGCCAACAGGCAACTCCAACATTTTGAACGCCAATTACACAATAAGACAAGATATATGGCCCACCAGTACTCCAATGAACCCGACAGACGGAGCGTTCGATAGTCAATCTGAAGATGTGAATGAGACAATTGACACGACAGGATGGGTCCCAGGCACATATGAGATTTGGGTGTACGGTTGCGACATCGTGCCTAACTGCAACATAACAGGAGACTTCGCAACGATCAACATCGTGCTAGAAAGCCTTCCTCCTGAGATCCACAATGTCACTGTGAACGGACTCCCGAGTGTGGACGTTGTGGCAGGGGACCTCGTTATTTTGAATGCTACCGTGAATGACACCCTCACAGGCGAATCAGTCATTGACGGGGCCAACTACACGATTGGGTTCCAGAACTGGACGAGCAGTACGCCAATGTTTCCAGCCGATATGTGGTTTGACACCATGGTGGAGGACGTCACGGCCTTTGTGGATACGACTAACTGGGGGTGTGGCATCTACGACTTGTATGTCTACGGCTGGGATGTTATTCCCAACTACAACACAACATCTGTGGCTTATGCGACCATAAATGTCACTGTATGCGACTTTGAACCGCCTGAGATCTACAACGTGAACATTGACGGGGCTGCGACACAAACCTACTACTTGTCCCTCCTGCCAGCGACCGTCACCCTTACCGCAGATATCGATGACACACTGACAGGGATGTCTCCGATAGGAGGAGCCAATTATACCATACCAGCAGACAACTGGCCATCAAGTGTCCCAATGAACCCTGCCGACGGAGCCTTCGATACCACGTTTGAGGTTGCAACTGCGACAATAGCGACTCCAGCTAATCCTGGAATCTACGAGTACTGTGTCTACGCATGGGATCAAGTCATTCCTCCGAATTACAACACAACGGGGGACTGTGCATACCTTACCATAGTTGATGATTTAAGTCCGGACGTCACGAACGTTCTGTTGAATGGAAGTGCAAGTGCTTCGGTTGTGATAGGAGCGATAGTTACCCTGACAGCGACCGCTGACGATACCCTGAGAGGCGGATCTGATATCCAGACTGTGAACTACACAATCGGAAAAGATGCATGGCTAACGAGCACTCCCATGGACCCGACGGATGGTGCTTTCGATAACCCGATGGAAGATGCCAATATTACGATTAATACGACAGCTTTGGGACTCGGTACTTTCACGATATGCGTGAACGTGATGGATGAACTCCGCAATGAGAACAATACATGCATCGAATCCGCCACTTTGGATGTCACAGCGGATGACAATTTGCCACCGGAGATCTCCATTGTATTGGTTGATGGACAAGCAATCAAGGATGCCACGGAGGGAATGGTCCTAGTGATTACTGCCACCGTCAACGACATACCAACTGGTGGTTCCAACATCAAATCTGCAAATTACACAATAGGACTGATGAGCTTCCCTGGCACCCCAATGAGTGCACAGGATGTAACTTTCGATTCACCTACTGAAGACGTGATTGGATTGGTTGACACCGCTGGATGGAGCGTAGGGATTTCACTTGTTTGCGTGTATGGGAGTGATGTGGCTTCCAACAACAACACAACCTCAAGCGCGTGCGCACAAATCAACATAGTCGTGGACGTCTTCCCGCCCACTGTAACCGGCTCTCCAAGAGGAGTTGGAGTTCCCATTGATACGAACATCACTCTCAATTTCAACGAGCCAATGAACACTGACACCGTCAATATGTCCTTCAGCTACACCGACCTAACAACAACACTCAATGAGACTCACGGAACCATAACCTGGTCGAACAACAACAGAACCATGACGTTTGACCCAGCGGTGGACTTGGACTACAGCACAACCTACATTGTCACCCTCAACGGATCGATAGCCGAGGACGAAGTTGGCAACTTGCTGGATGGAAACAGAGACGGAACCGGAGGAGACGACTATGTGTTCGCTTTCAAGACGGAAGAAGAGCCCCCTGTCGTTGACACCATCCCGCCGGAAGTGACTGACACGGATCCAAATGATGGACAAACGGACATTCCGGTCACCATCCGCGTGATCAAAGTCACTTTCAATGAATCCATGGACGAGGACAAAGGTGACGTCACGATTGACGGCATTGACACCACAGAGAGCTGGGACGGAAACACGCTCATCATAACCCTGATGAGCGACCTGGAACCCGACACAACTTACGAAGTCCGAATCAGGAACGCTGAAGACGAAGCCGGCAATCCTCTGGGAGAGTATACATTCACTTTCACTACCGGGACCGAACCAGTCACCCCGCCTCCGCCTGGTGTAGCTGGCTTCGATTGGTTGTGGTTGCTGGTGATAATCCTAGTGGCAATCGTGGTCATCCTGGGCCTTATGTTGATGAGAAAGAAGAGGCCTGAGGAAGTACTGGTCACCCCGATCGCTGAGGAAGAGGTCGAGGCAGAGATACCCGTTGAGGAAGAGGAAGCCCCACCCCCACCGGAAGAAGAAGTACTCGCGGAAGAGGAAGAGGGAGAATTCCTAGAAGAAGCGGATACTTAGACTATCCCCCACGAGTGCTCACAGTTGCCCACAACGGGCCCCAGGTCCTCCAGTGTGATCCTTTCCTTGTCAGATTCGAACAAGAACCTGGTCACATTGGTTGGATATTCATTGTAATAGAGCACGGTGTTGAATATTCTCAGCAGAGGCTGCTGAATCCGCCAGTAAGCTCTCGCGTAAGAGGTCATCTCCATCTCGAATCTGGCCCTTCCGTCATCCCCGGTCAAGGTGAACACGGGCAGGTCATTCTCGTATCTCTTCCGCATTCTGATGTTCTTTACTCTACGCAAGACTTCAGTCTTCGCATCATAGAACTGCCAGCCCTTGGAAAGCATCCTCTCCCCCCAGTCCAACTTGCTTGAGTGCTTCTCTGTTCGACGGAACATAGGCGGTCCGAAGTGAGGCATGAAATAGTCAATGTAGGAACCGTTCTCTGAGTGGAATATGCCCCAATACCACGGTGTAGTTGGAGAATTGATGCGGACCTTCTGGAAATATGCGGTCCCCTCTACCTCTTCCGAGCTTTCCCCTATCCTAACAGTGCCAGTGGCTCTGCTCCCTCGAATCTTGTGCATCGAATATGCAAGGTGGAGGAAATACTCCTTACCTGTCCGGACAATCCTTGAGAGGTGCTCCGTCCAAGGTCTAAGTTCAATCTCTATCCTGGCATCGGGTCTCTCTATCTTGACCCAGTTTGAGTTGCCTTTTCCACCGAAGACATATTTGCTGTCACTAACAAGGGACAGCTCTCTCTCGTCCTCGCCCCACTGAGTCGCAAGCGGGCCGTCGTCAATGAACACAGGATCGATCATCCTCGTTCCGTCAAAGTACCAACAGGCGGTCAAACCATAGGCAGTGGCCTTTCTACCATCCATCTTCGCATCCGATTTCCGCTCCCACGAATGGTCGTTCACCAAGAGCTTCTTGCAGTTCCTGGTTCCCCACAATACAACCATCTGTTTCGTTCTCTGCGGGTTCTCCGGATTCCGGAAGAAGAAAATCCACCACCACCACCACCAGGTGCGGTTCTTCAGTGCGTGGGTCATATCAATGTTCATTATCTCGGCATAGCTCATCCGGTTGGGTGATTGCGTAGATTTGTTAAATATCTAACTTTTGACCGATTGCCGTATTTATTGAGAAAATAGCCATTGTAGAATCAGGCGTTGCCACCTAAGGATGGGGACAGCAATACGCTTATATATCCAAACAGGAAAGCGTTTTCAACAGCCCCCGAACGTGTGTGAAGTTCATGTCTCTGCGCTCAAAGGATAGAGAGAGTTGTTGAGTAAGCAGTCTTGCATAGAGGACAGAGAAGTTTAAGTAATGAAAAATCCATTATCAGGTCAGTGAAGAGCCAAAAGAGCATCGGTGAGAAGAGGATTCTGCGGATATTGATCGAAAACGGAAAGCCAATGAAGGTCTCGGCGATTGCTGAGATACTGGACTGCTCGTATCAATTGATACACTACCACGCAGTTAAAAAAGGGCGGGGCCAAGAGAGTTTATTGGACCGTGGGTATGTCAAGCCAGTGGACGGAAAGTCTGCTTATAGGGGTAGGCACGTCTTCCTTTACAAGGTCACGAAGAAGGGAAGGAAATACAGCCGGGAGATACCGATTGGAGAGAGGGAAGTGCTTCGGGTCATGATCGAGCACGGAGAGCCCATGACGGTCTCCGACGTAGCCAGGGAGCTAGATATGAACTATACGACCGCCCGTTTCCACCTGGTGGCCCCAACTCCAAGCAAGAAGAGCCTGCTGGACCGCGGACTGGTAGAGGTGAAGGATCAAATCCAGTTGAGAAAGTCAGACGGAACGAGCGAGTACCGGACGTACATCGTGACCAAGAAGGGACGGGACTGCTACAAAGAGTCTTCCTACACGGCTTAGCTACTGCCCAGTTCTTCGTGGCTAATGTGACAATGGTCTTCTGAATCTACGCACAGAGAGGCATACCTCAAACTGCCCGGAGAGTCAATAACCTCAAAGGTCCAGGCTCCGTTCAAATTCAATTTGGCTAACCACAGATGCGGGTAATCAC
Organism: Methanomassiliicoccales archaeon; assembly: GCA_004377185.1. GTDB lineage: Archaea > Thermoplasmatota > Thermoplasmata > RBG-16-68-12 > SOIM01 > SOIM01. The sequence goes on from SOIM01000003.1 coordinate 108,454, forward strand.
TGGGAAAAGTCCTTTTCATATAGCTTATTCTTGGCAACTCGAGAGAATGGGATACCTCTATTCTCATCACATCTATCAGGGAACATTCCTAGATTCCGAGAAGGGAGGGAGAAGCTACGTCCTCGTCCACATTTTGCCCAATACGTTGCGGGTTATGCGGGTTTGACCACAACACAATAGGCGACACCTATCGGTGGGGCATCACAGTTGTGGCCATTGGCCTTTTGACTTGGCAAATTCCTTAGAGAGATATGATATCAAATCCCAGCACAAATAGACCATGAATTCTGCGTCTTCGGGAGTTATCTTGTAACTGCCATGATGGCCAATGTGAGAGAATTCACGAATACACCTTCTAATATCGTCTACATTAGCACTTTTGTTTGGATACGGTTTTCCATTCGATCTTAGACCAGGTTTCGAATCCTTATCTAGTTGGTTGACGAACTGGGAACTGAATTCAACGGGCGTCGCTGACGGGCTAGAGTTGTACAAGGGATAGACTGCATCTAATGCATCTCGGCATTTCTTGAAAGCTTCTTCATTCTGGCCTTTCTTCAGAAGGTCCATTGGGTATCTACCAAGGAACCTGAACCCATTTCCTTTACGAAATTCCGCTGAGGTATTTCCTGGACGATTCTATCCATCATCTTTACGATTCCCGAGAAACCTAGAACATGAACTTTCCCTTTGCTATCGTTTCTGATCTTAAATTGCATTTCAATCACTGGGTCCAGATAGACATCGTCTCTCACGGTGAGTTTGCCTATTTCTACTTGCAAACCAATTTCTCCTCAACAGCTCTCTATCCCTACTTCTAAACGTTTTCTTCACTAATAATCGTTGCGGACGGGCGGTTCGGAAAAAGTCAAAACGGACTCAGACTGGTAGCGAGTAGGATGTGCGAATTGTCCAATTATTCATTATGCGGACACTTGGGCGAGGCTGAGGCCATACTCACAGCAAAACAACGAATTTCGTTGATTCCGATGGCGAAGTAGATTCTCGCTTTCTTGACTCCGTCTTCAGCAAACGGAAGGTTTCGGCGATTAGTTTGAATACGTCACCTACCATACAGGTTTCGTAATTGCCAGAGATACGAAGGTGATTTGCTATGACAATTCCACACGAAATTCTTCAGAAACTAGCATTTGTGAACAGCCAAATCATACAAAGTGTTCGTGATACCTCGGTGTTTACAGAAAGCATTGAGATGGTTAGAAATGCAATGGTCCCGCAATTGCAACTAGCATCGATGCCCTCTAGTATCATAGAGAGACTTCCAAACAAGGAAATGCAAAGATTCATGCTCCACGTAGCAGAGATGAGCAAGGCAATCTCTCCAATAGTAGAGATTGGAGCCTCTGGAGCAAAGCTTGCGCAACTTGGTGGAACCGCTGCTTGGATTTCTGCTGAGTTGTCAGGCGTGGTCGAGAGAATGATAGAAGTGGGGAGGCAAATAGAGAAGAGCGAATATGGCTGGCTTGGGTTCCTCACTGTAGAGGCGTTGGTTACGATTTACACTATGGAGAAGGAAGGAAAACTGGACGAGTTCAAATCATCACTGATGAAATACCATAGGAACGCTAAGAACGTAGAAGAGACAATCTCCGAACTCTTACAATCCGACGTTATCAAGCCAAGAGAAGAGATACTCAGAGATGCTTTCGATGCCCATCTGAAAGGGAGATTCACTCTTTCCATACCTGTATTCCTATCTCAGCTGGAAGGGGCGTTTTGGGACTATGGCTCCAAAGTGGGAATTGTAAAAGGTCAAGTGGTGAAGTTGAGGAATGGCACTGAGACGAAGCTGCACAGTTTCGAGAAGCTTCTCGACAAATCCGAAATAGGCGATGTATACAAGAAATTCTCAGAGTGGTACGTAAGCAAACAGTCTCAGAAAAGAAATGACATATTGCATGGCAGACTCATACATTACGCAGATGAATTGGATTCGTGTCACTTAATTCTCGCGTTAAGAGTTGCAGCCAACATTCTGAGATAGGTCTCTCTCACCTGAAGAGAGACTACACCACCCTAGGGCATCCAGGATGAGGGCCTTCCTATGACTGGATGGCGTGGAGAGATTTGACATTGGGGATCTTCTTCCCTCAATCGAGCCAACTGAGAAGAGCGAGCCATACCTCCATCTTTGCCAGGAATTCCTGGTGCGTAAGGACCTCCTTTTCCACCAAAATCACCTCACAGAGAGGGGGAAAGAATGGTGAAGTTCGACAGGGCGGAAGTTGAGGTTGTTCTGACCATATCAGGTTCTCTCTATGATGGAATGAGATTTGATGGGAGTGACACTATTAGAGTGATTGATTCTCGCTAGTTGACCTTGTAGACAAGACTCGAATCCTAGGATCTATCGATTCGTTCAGACTCTCCATCTGGATGAACAAAAGCAGAAAGCGATACGGAAAAGGGGGGGATAGACGTGGAGAATCCAGAAATGCGTATTCTGTGGCTTTCCTTTGAAATCTAGTAGTGGGGCCCACCCGAGCTTCAAGTAATAAATTTATTTTTTAAATTTTATTGAACAAACAACACGATAGGTACGACAGTAAAGCTTTAGTACCTATAATGCATACCGATTTTTTGATAAAGTGGTGGTGAGAACAATATGAGAGCCTTAAGAGAAATCAACGTAAGTATCGGTTTTGTTCAAGTGCCAATGCAGATGTTCAAAGCATCGCAGACTGATGGACTTGACCTGAAAACCGCTTGTGAGTGTGGGGAACAGCCGAAGATGAGGATCGTATGTCCTAATGCCGAGTGTGGAAAGGAATACAGCTCATGGTTTGGCGTTCCCAATAGAGCTTACGAGTATGCCAAAGGGGAAAGGATTATCCTTACTCAAGAGGAAATGGAGAAGGCACGAAGCGAAGCCAAGAGCTACGACACGATCCAGATACTGAAAGTGGTGGACTTCAAGAAGCTGGCGATCCACTATTGCTTTGACGATACCTATTACCTGCTACCGAGTGAGGACTGCAACGAGATAACGAAGAAAGCGTATGGCGTTCTTGTGAAGGCATTGGACTGCGAAGGATGGGCATTACTATCAAAAGCTACGCTACGCAACAAGACCCACAGAATAGCCATCATAAGCGATTCTGACATGAACATACTCATTGGGTATCGGATTGAGGACAGGAGAGAGATACCTTTCGAGATACCGCATACCGACATAACCGACATGGAGTATGACCAGCTTCAAACCGTTCTGAAATCGGCATTGACGGATGATGCGAAGATAGAGGCAGAACCCGATCCACTTCTTAAGCTCATTGAGGACAAGGTGGATAGAATCTACAATGACCAAGTGGGCAAGACCAAGTTGGGGGTAGCGGAGTGAGAACGATAACCATAAGAGCGAAAGACCTGAAGGTAAGAGCCAGAACCGAACACTATTTCGATTGCCCTCATTGTGGCGAAGAAGTCAGCGACCTTGATGTGGGTATGACGGGTAGCATCGAGTGTCCCGATTGTGGTGGCAGTATCTACATTGAGGAGGATTGAAATGGGATACGGTTTCCAGCTATGTGAGTGGTTCGATCCAAAACTGCAACCCGACCATTCCATTGTCGAAGTCAAATTCGACGGAACTATGGCTATCTTCGAGGATGGCAGACTGCGGAACAGACGGAAAAGGGACATTACCGAGAGATTTCCCGAAGTCCAGATTTCCGAGTTTGCCAATGATGTTGTTCTTGTCGGTGAGGTATGCTGTTTCTCCAATGGAGTGAGCGACTTCAGGAAGATACTGCGTAGGAACACCGACAACCCTACAAAAATCCGCTTACTCACCAAGACCAACCCTGCTACCTACATAGTCTTTGACGTGCTGGAATACAAGGGAGAGGACATTACGCACAAGCCTTTGAGAGAGAGGAGAGCCGTACTTGACGAATGGTATTCTACCGTCTATCTACAAGGTCTGAACGGTTCTGATCTGGCGAGAGGCGTGGAGAGGGCAAACAAATGGGAAGTGGACAAGTCCGATCCATGCGGTCTTGACGGTATTCTGGAAATCATCACCAATTACAAAGCGGAGGGCATCATAGTCAAGAATCCCGATTCTCCATACATTCCCGACAGAACTACCAATTGGCTGAAACTGAAGGCATGGAAAACAAAGGTCTTTGAGATTCTACGCCATGAGATAACGGACAATCGGGGTTTTGTCATCTACATACGGAACAACGGACACGAGCAAAGGGTAGCTGTGAACGGACAGAACGACCAACAAAGGATACTACGGGGAATGGGTAGGTTCGCCAAGGTTCGATACCTGAGAGAAGAAGAAAGCGGAGCATTGTACGAGGGTCATTTTCATGGATTCGCTAAGAGTAAGGATGAGCATCCCTCCACAACATTGGATAGGCGATAGAGTGGCTTGTTTTGTAGAGTGCATCCACACACTATCCCTATCCTCTATTTTTTTGGAGGTCTGAAATGCCCATTGGTGATGTCATCTCATTGAAGGATGCGTTGGAGAGGTTGAAGGAGATCGGGTACAAGGTCAGGCATCACGAAGCGAGAGAGAACAGCCGAGAGTTCTTTGTGATCGAGAACGGAAAGACTTCGGTGAATCTGCATCCTGACGAGATCGAATGGTGTGAGCTGAACCAAAACACCGTAGAGATTTGGGGTAGGAAAGGCGACAGCTTGTTCCGAGTGTGTTGTTCATGTGGAGGTTATGTAGATGTTTCACTCTAAATCACGTTCCACTTCGGGTGGAAAGAAGCCCTATACCCAAGAATACTGCGACAACGGAAGTTTGCTGGTGTCATCCAAACCAGCCATGACGGATGGTGATGGGGACAGCACAGTTGCGGTAGTCCAGCCATCCGTCATTTGTCCTCTTTGCCTTCAATCTCATTCACTTCAAGAACACCAAGTAGGTGAGAAGAATGGTAAGAGGTCGCAAGGTTGATTATGAGAGTGCGAGGCGAAAAGAGCGAGAGATAGACCCCTACGAAGTGCTGGAAAAGACTGCTCTCTATCTTGACGGTCTTGTGGAACTGTTCGCTTCCGAGTGCGAGGTTGAGCATGGTGGGTATGAGGACTACATCATACATACGGACAATCTCGGAAATTCGGAGGAAATGGCAGACGACCTGATGAAGATTCTGCATGAGGAGAGTGTTCTATGAGAGAGATCGAGGTCTGGATAAAAGTGGCTGATGAGTGTGGTCAAGAGGAAACGACTTTCAAAGACGGTTGGAATGACAACTTGAACCTTGACCAGATTCTTGACACTATTGTTCGGGCTTATGATAACATTGACGAGTGATGATTATGGAATGGGTAAAGCGTTCACTCAAACAGATAGTCGCTGACGCGGATCGATGCCTAACGAGTGCGGAGGAAAACGCTGAAAGGGACTGTCCCGAGAAGCCAGACCGCTATCCGTTTTTGACAGGATGGTATGGGAAACAGTTGGAACTGACAAAGAGAGATCTTGGGAAGCTGATAGGTCGGATTGAGGATTATCTGGAGGATGAAGATGCCGAAGCCGAACATCAAGGGGATTAGAAACACCAATTGGCGAATGGAATGGGATGACGTTTCAAATCCAGATGTCAAATCGACTACTCAGATGACGATTGACGGAAAGCCCGCAGACCCTACCGAGTTGCAGATGACGATAGAGAGGGCTATCAGGAGGAAGGATGATGGGAACACTAAATGACTTCTTTGACGACTTGAAGCAGGTCAAGGCAACTGTCAAGGTAAAGCCGAAGCCGAAGAAACCCAAAGAGGCAACGCCATCCAACGTCTATGCCGAGGAACTGCCCGAGTTCAAGGATTCGAAATGTCCCGTTTGTGGCGTTGTTCTCTCCGAGTTTACCTTTGCTGTTGTGAGCCTACAATTTGCCAGCCAGACCACTCTTGAGAAGAAGGCGGAAGCGGTATTCTGCACAGAACAACTGTCCATAAAACCCAATGGGATGGGTGGATATTGGGGTAGCGGTAAGAGATTTATGAGAGAGGAGTTGGGTCAACTCTTTCCTTATTTAATGAAGTGGAGAGGGGGGTTGTTCTCAAAGCCATACATTGAGAATCTGGAAGATTCCAGACGCTTCTCGAACCTCAAAGCTGAACACATCTTCATCAACGTATCCGAGGGAACGGTCAAGTGGATAGAACAGCACTCAGGTAAGTCGTGGGATGATTTTCTGAAGGAATGGAACGCAATTGACGTTAGACCCATTCCAGACGGATACGTGGAGTTGGTGGATCGGGAACATGACCTTGAAAAGAACTTTGAGACTGTCAGGAAAGAGGTTGGCGATATTGAGTGGGGATTCAAGGGATATGGTTCAAGTGAGAGATTTGACTTAGAGAATATCAATGATGTTGGAAAGGGGATAGAGGCACTTAAGGAATTGGAGGGACTGCTACCGATCAAAATCAGGCTTAAGAATCAGTTGGAAGATGTGAAAGAGGAAATCGGGGAAATGCTGGAAGGTGAGTAGAATGGCATTGTGGGGACAAAAACGATGCAGGTGTGCCGTGCCTGACTGCCCTGATGGAGAGAAGATATTTGAGAATATTGGGGGTATCGGGTCAGGTTTGGGACACTTGGAACGTGTCCATAATATAGTGGGCATGAACGCAAAAGATGCCTTAATCATTCTCATGGATGGTCGAGGTGGATTGGCGGAGTGTCGGAAGTGCAATAGTAGTAACATAGAGACTTGGGATAGAGACTATCCTGACCATGAGAATGCGGTAGAAAAGGTATCCTGTCGAGATTGCGGAGCGACCTTCATAGAGCATTGGAAGGCAGTTGGTTGGGAGGAGGAAACATGACAATGGCTTGCGGAAAAGGTTTGGCTGTGCATACCGTCAAGAGATGGATAACCGAGTTCGTGAGAGAGAACCCTGATGTAGATGTGGATGCGTTGAGAGATGCGTTTGCCGATTTGGATCTGGGAAGCTATGAAACGCCTACCGATGCCATAGAAGATGTGAAGGAGCGAGCACCCGACTTCTACGGGTGGTTCAAGAGGCGGGACATCAAAGACGAGACAGCCGAGCTTGAGCGGGGTCAAGAGGAATATGAGCATGGGAAGGTCGAGGAACTGATGGAGACGCATCACGAGGTAGATGAGAAGGATCGGTCTTTCGATACCGTGGTTGAACTATGTCGGAAGAATCCAGACTACTACAGCTTTCTGTGGCAGATACTCGACATCGAGGACAAGGTGAGAGTGGATGGCGATGGTTTCTGGAAAGACGGTGATGGATTCGGGAAGAAGGTGTACGGTTGGCAGTTGGATGACATTGAGGGAATGACCGGGGGTCATTTGAGCCATCTTTGTCAGAAGGGGGTCGTTCACAAGCGGGAGAAGGTTTCAAGCAACAAGAACAAGTATTATCTGCTGACGGATGCGGAAATCACGAGGAAGGCGTTGACGAGGATAGGCGAGATAAAGGAGAACGAGCAGTCCTTCGAACTGCTCTCAAAGGCGAGGGGTTTCCTTAGTAATATGGAGGTAACGGATGAGGACATTGAGAGGTTCGAGGAGATACTCGAGGAGAATGACGGTCTTGAGTATTGGTTCGATGCGGTAGCTCCCAAGATCGTGGGCATGAAGCTACATAAGAAGGGCATCCTGATGGCTTTGGCATCGACTGAGGATAAGTATGAGGACAAGAACAGGGTCCACGTATTGCTTGTCGGAGAGCCTGAGACGGGCAAATCGAAGTTGGCGTGGACTGTCGTTTCTCTTGGTGGTGGTTGGACAAGCGGGACAAGGGCTTCGAAGGTGGGTCTGACGTTCGATGCTTCGCAGGGAGAGCTTACTCTCGGGGCGTTGTGCGTGAACCATAAGGGTTGTTGTGGCGTCAATGAGCTGGACAAGTTCAGCGGAGAGGACATGGCTGGATTGCTTGACAGCATGGAAGAAGGCGTCATTCCCGTAGCTGTGGGCAAGTTCATCGGACACATGCTTCCAGCCGAGACCATCGTGATTGCGAGTGCCAATGACATCTTCAGGATCAAACCCGAAGTGGTGAGCAGGTTCGACTTCGTAATCAAGACTGACCTACTCACAAGAAGCCATGCCAAGACTATGGCGAGGGACATGATTGAGAACTGGGATTTGCCCAAGGCGAAACAGACTGAGGATCTGGGGAAATTCCTCAAGTGGGTTAGAGAGTTCGATCCGCAGATACCTCAATCTGTGAGGGATAAGGGGAAACAACTTCTGGAAACGTACATCGAGTATGCGGGCGAGGTCCGACCAAGACGGTTGCAGAGCATCATCAGGGTTGCCAAGTCGTTGGCGAGGTTGAATCGCAGAGACGTTGCGATGGCTGACATGGAAAGGTCATTGAAACTGATCAATCAAGCCAATGAGATGAGGGATGAGTTGTTGAGGAAGGAGAGGTGAGCCGTCACATCAATTCATTGAAGATACAGTGATAGTGATAGGCGCTGTTGATGGTCTTGTGCCAATGTTGCCTCGAAATGCCTCCCAAGAAGAAACCAATCGTGCGGTCTCTGAACGAACAACGCAGACTCATGTATGTCGCTATTACGAGAGCAAAGCTCAGGCTGATAGTCTCCACATGGAATCAAGCAAGTCAAGCAGATGCTGCTCATGCGTGCTGCAATTCTTGGTTGGGCCGGCCGCGGGACTGTGCGAGTCAAACCGAGTCGGTTTCTCAGAGAACTTGCCCCAACACCAATGCGCCTAGTCCCTGGACGAGATTTCGTCGACACTCTGTAGCATCGCTTCACCAGGTTTCAAGATATCTGTGGGAACGTTGCTTCCCAGCATCATTCCGCATAGAAATGCTATCAGGAATGATGGCAATCGTAAGTGGTTCAAACTTCTGGATTTTTGCAGAATCCTATCCCTTTTTCAGTATTATCTCGTCTCCCTTCTTGTAAAACAAAACGATGTCACCCTCTCCTGCGTCTATTTCGTCCCGTACCGCTTTTATGAGTTGCATTCTGTAATTGTTCGTAACCTTGCTGCTACCCAGAAGTTCCATTCATTCACCGAAATAGGTGATTGGGTCGATAGTTAGAAATACATACTCGACTATATAGGTGATAACGACACTTGTGTCTATAGATGATGAACAGTAATAGACATGAAATGCCGATTCAAAGGAGAATAGGAGAGAAAAGCTTGGAGCGAGTATTGATACACATTTCAAAGAGGTGGTGGAATGAGAAAAGCACTCCTGTTTGTAGCCATCATGGGCACATTGCTCTTGCCTACAACGGCTATTGGTGACACCGAACCGAATGACGACTTCGACACGGCGGAGCAGATAGTTGCAGGGTCATACGATGGCGAGCTTGACTGTGGGTGGTTCAGTTGCGATGATTACGACTATTACAGAATTACCCTAGTAGCAGGGCAGGTCATCTATGTCAACGTGACTTCTACGCCTGAGACCAGTGTGACATTGTATAATGAACAGAGGGAAACGAAAGGATACTCAGGGGCAGAGACTTCACACGAAGTCTTTCGGGTGACGAGCAGTTCTGCACCAGCAAGCTTCACCTATTACATTGAGATCCACCGGTTAGATGGCGAAGGCCCGTATACAATGGAGGTTTCCATAGTTTCCCAGAATGACGCAAACAGTGGGGGAGATGCAGGGGACAGATTCGATACTGCAACTTTCGTCGCTGATGGAATACGCTATTCTGGTTATGCAAATAGTCTTCATTACGATACGGATTACTATGCCATAAGAATACAGCAGGAATCCCAAGTAACTATCGACCTGTGGAGTAACGATGAAGAATCAGCCCACGCCTCAATAGATGATGAAGAAAGACACTCTCTATCGGCTCTTGTTGTTGAATACGGTGCTCACGACAATGTCACTTTCGAAGTATCAGAACCCCAAACAGTCTATTTGCATATATCGACTATTGGCACATACCATTTTCAGATAACACTCAATCCGATCGATTCAACTGACGGGCCGTTTGACGATGGTTCTGGTTCTGATGTTCTGTCTCAACTGTGGTCCTGGTTGCCCTACATAATAGTGCTTCTAATTCTGGTGTTCGTCGTGATTGCGATTATAGCTGTGGTCAAGAGGAAAGTCTGAAAGTCTGACAAGATTGTGAGAATCAAATGAGGCAGATTGACCTCTTCCGTTCCCGTGGTTGTCTGAACGACAGCCCATACCCACCTAGCGGTATCCTCTCCTAGCTAGAATCTAATTGTAGGGAGCTGAAGACACTCAGAAAGTTTAGAGATTCCTACATGATGAAGACGGAGATAGTCTGGACAGTTGCGTCGAAAATTGCAACGACAGAACCGCTTATAAAGCCCTCTTGCGTTCTCTTTCCAAACTAGGATGGAGTCGAACATCTACGATTTCAAGTATCCCTGGGTCATACTTCCCGTCAGCCATATTGCGAAAACTATCAGCGGTGTTCTTGTCAGCAAAAACGAGAAGACGTCTCTCTACCAAGACACTCCTTTCTACGCTCTTGATTTGCAGGAGAAAGTAGGCATCTTTCCAAAGCTTGTTAAGCAATGTTCCTTTGACACTGCGTGAGCCTGCGTGATTGCTGCGATAATCTTGTTGTCCTTCTCGGAGCAAGGCGAAAGGTGTCAATCCTTTCGCCGGGTTGCAACGTATAGATGCAGTCCACCGTAACGAGGAGAATCATCAGTTTTCACAAGGAGACCCAATCTCTGGAGTCTCTTCGCCCTTTCCAAACACTCGACAAAGGAGATATCCATTTTCTCAGATATGCTTAGTAGGGTGATTGGACAATCTCTTGCAAGAGAGAGGATTTCCGAATCTTTGTCATCGAGTGTGGAGAAAGAGTAACCTCTCTGGCTGTCGGGGAATGGGCTATCTTGACGTACGGAGGATGAGCCTCCCTCTCTTCCTCCACTTTTCCGCATGACTTCTCGCATCTCCACTAGGGCGAGATTTCCAGCGGACATCATACCTTAAGATTTTTGAATACATTATCGCGTGTGATAACTGCTCGATGTCCGAGTTCGTGTCCCTTTCCTTTTTCCTATATAAAGACAGTACCCCAAAAACCCCTCAAATCAACCTGAAATGTCCGACTTTGCTATACCAACTCGGACATTTGCTCTTCTCAAGGGTTCAAATTTTGGCGGATCAGAACTCCCTCTCTAGCCATAACTGAAGACCATACTTGGGTTGATCTTCAAGGGTCCTATTCGACCTTCCAACACTGTTAGTTCTAACTGTTACTGAAAACATTAACTGTACAGTTACCTTGACTGAATGCTTGCTATGGAAAAGGTTATTTGGATAGGGCACCTAGTGTTGGTGGCTGACAAGAACATGCCGAAAAGAATTGCCAAAATCTTCGTAATCACTGACGGTGCATCGAGAGGAAATCCAGGTCCAGCCGCGATAGGTTTTGGAATCTACAGCGAGGCCTGGAATCCGTTGGAGGAAAAGACAGAATATGTCGGAAACGCAACGAACAACGAAGCAGAATACAAGGCCATTATAGAAGCCCTTGACTGTGCTTCGGGACACTGTAGAGAGGAAGTTGAACACTACACGGATAGCGAACTCGTCGTGAAGCAGCTGAACGGGGAATACAGGGTCAGAGCTAAGAACCTAAAACCCTTGATTGAGCAGATATTCACGAAAAGGCAATACTTCAAGTCGATATCCCACAAGCATTTGCCGAGGTCTCATCAAAGAATCCAGAGAATAGATGACTTAGTGAATCAAGAGTTAGATCTTTTGGGATACTAAACTTTTCACCCCCTTCCTCATCATCATGGGTGCGGTCTTTGCACCAATTCAATGTCGTACTTCTCATTGAACTCCGACATTTCTTTTATCATGCGCTGAGACGGCAATAGATGAAGCACCAGATGGACCTATGAATGTAAACAGATTGGGCAATCTGGCATTTCAAGCGGGCATGGGAGTATGCGCAATTGGCCATAAAATTCACAAATAAGTAATATCACACGTCGAGTCAACTTTGCGGAAAGGCTATGGGAAACAGTGAGTTAAGGGAGCGAAGTTTGGTGCAGAGGGACTATAGGGTAGATAATAGGAAGCGAACGCCTGTTTGGGTGGCAACCCCAGCAGTCGCGACAGTTGCCAGTAAGTCTCGAAACTGTAGGGGCGTGGAATTCGCCGAAAACCGCCCGAGCAGAGGGTTGGCCAAAGGCCAAGGACCAGTATAGGGGCGGAATGGGTTTGGGTAGGAGGCCTCGGCCCTGACGAACGGAGCGAGGAGGGGTTGGCAAAGAGGTTGTAAGCGGGAACTTCAATAATCTTAATAGTCCGAGCCAAGGCTGGGGCTTTAGGGGCTACCGACCGAAAGTAAAGGATATGTGCCCGTTTGGTATACACAATGCAATGTGTTGCTTCGCGGTCAATGAGACATTCTTTGGAATATGGAGGTTATCACTATGGAAGGAGAAATGGAATATGATATGGATGTAGAACTTCCCCAAGACATATCTGATGATTTCTTTGAAAAATTCAAACTCTTTTTGGATGAAGATCTGAATCAGATAAAATCATATTTTTCCGAATTGCTGTCTTTCAAGAGAGCCACGTTTAGTTTGGAGATTGCGGCCCCAATCAAGGTGATATCTGAAATTGAGAAGTATCTTGTTGAACATCAGTATTCGACTTATAACCAGGTAGATTTCGTGGAGAGAGGAGATGAGAACATAGACTATTTTCCTCAAGAAATGTTTGATGTGTATCCCAATGAAATCATGGGTGCAACTCTGCTCTATGTTTCATATCGAGAAGAATTCATTCATCTAGCGGAACTTGTTGAGAATGTTCCATTATCATGTGATATTCATGATGGTTGCGATCCAAGGGGTGCATTGAGAGGCCTTCTATATGGGTATAACATCAAGAATATTATTGGTTTTATTGAGCAGACAAGATGATAATAGAAGAATGCCATTTCCATTCTCATTTGCTTCCACGAAATCTCCTGTCATAATCTCGAACGCAGTCAACAAGTTCGGAAACCAGTAACTCACCGAAGGTCATAGAAGACAAGCGTCTGGGGGAACGTCCTTTCTTCATTTGATGGAGTTGCTCGTTCTTGTTCAAATCATGCAGCAAGCGAACTTCCTTCCCCAAATCTGTCCAACGCACAAACACACTTTGAAGTAGAGTTTCCTGAGGAGTTCGATCACACTGGAGGGTGTTATACTTGAGAAGACTGTGAACGCTCCGATCTCTGAAATCCTTTACAATGTCTAATACATGGCTTTCAGGATGGTCCCTGTGGCACCTGAGAAGATGATCGGGACACTTCTTCTTGACCTCTCGAGTGCCATCATGACCATTGTGGACACCACGATTGTACTTTTCATAGAACATCCACAGTAAGATATTTTCAGCCACTGCAACGAATCTCAGGGCGTCAAAGGCGAGAGAGTTAATATCCTTCGCTGGCAGATCCTTCCGTTTCTTCTCCACTTCCAAGCTCAGTTGTTTGGCGAAGTCTGATTGATGCTCTTGAATATACTGGACAATCCAAATGAGATACCTGACACGACTCATGTCACGCTCGAATTCCTTGAGATGCTTTGACATATTGAACCCAATCAGAAATCTTCTACTTGTTTGAATAGGTTTTGACTCTCATTCTCAATGAATCGGAAGTCTTCGATAACAAGGCTCGGGATGAGAACACATCTCTCATGGGGCATGTCCGCATGTAGGATCGCCTGTACGTGGTTTTGGGTGCAATTCCTTCAAAAATGTCTACAATCATATTGAACAAAGGCATTTTTTTGTTGCACCTTTCCATGAGAAGCATCAGACATTCTTCTCTTGCCTTCATCCCTTAGACTTCACACTCCTCCGCTGAAACTTGACCCTCTGCTCGGAGCGAGCTGAGAGACGTAGATATGAGCGAAAAGGGGCTAGCCCTAGGGCCTTCTCGTAAAGGGGATCCAACGGAAATTCTGACTCTCACGTTGAAGATGAGATTTTCTTTCCAAACCATTCTTCTGTAAGGTCTTCCACCAAATGGCTGACGAGTTGTGCTTCTTCTCGCACGGTTTTTGCGCCCTTGAAATGAGCGTGCGGTTTTCTCCAACTCACAACCCCCTTGATTCTGTCTCTCATCTTTGATGGAATCATCTCGTTGATCTCTTTTATGTTCACAAGTTCCCCAAAAGTCCTTCGCTCATAACTCTCGTCCCATATCCCTTGATTCTTGGCTTCAATCCTAATTAGCCCTTCAAGATTCCAAGTTGACAATGTGATACACGCGTGAACCAATCCTGCACTCAACGAAGTCTGTAATTCCTTGATTCCTTCAAGAATTGATTTTCCCATTTCTTGTCCTGCTAGATTTTCAATTGCTTCCTTTGAAATCTGGATAGTACTGAATTCAGGAGACAGAATGATGGTATGAGTTGTTGGCTTTCTTATTCGTTCAGAGATAAGGCCAGTCCATTTAACTCCATCTTCATCGACATATCTAGCTTCAAAATCGTAGAAGTCCCCAAGTGCCCCAGTATCGATACTATCCCAGGTGTACGAACCATCTTCTCCAATGATGCCTTTCCAGTATGCGACATTCTTGTTCCAGGCATTACGGTTTGTCCCGGTGATGCTGGCCCCAACTGCTGGTTTCTTGCCTGGAAGATAAGCATAGATGGTTACTCTTGCACCCACTCCAATCACCTCCTCTAGGTTGCATGTTCAGATAGGCTTCTGCCTACATAATGTTTCCTATGTCTCTGAGTTGGGCTTGTGGAATCTCACAGCATCACCAATAAATGCCTACAGTAAGTACGAGGGCTGTCCAATGCTTGTATCGGCTCCTCCCCACATGACTTCTTCTTGACCATGTCTGCAGATAGAGGAAATGTCGCCTTTCAATATGAACTTCGACATTTCTTCTCAATTTCAAGTGTCAAAACGAAGGAAGTACGCTTATATAGGGGCACATCTATTTTGTCCCAGTTATCTAAGCATCCCTCCACAACGAGGCCGTTCGGCTTGTTTTTCCATCTGGACGGCCACTCTTTTTTTCTCATGTTCGAGGGACGGAACCCCTTCTCATCAGTTCCTGAGAGAGAGGTAACAAGACCGTTATCAATTCTGATAATAGCACTGGAAACATCATTTGCTATTCCTGAGGACAACTCCGAGAGCCTTAAGCTATTCTCTTCTCTAATTGGCAAATGATGAAAAGGAAAGAGATTGTAGTCGGGAAGAAGGTCACGAAACCCCCCTGGCTGACTCAAAAGAGCGTAGTGTTGAAGAAGTATATTCGGGAGATATA
>SOIM01000056.1 GCA_004377185.1 Methanomassiliicoccales archaeon
ATTCCAGACCGAATATGTACAAGGGCAGTCCTGCGGCGAAGCCAACTCCAGTGCACATCATTCGCCCTTGCGCCGTTTCCTCCGCCTCTTTTTGAGTTCTCTTCTCTCTATTCTTCTGGCCCTATCCCGTAGTACTATCCACAGACCGGGAATCATGACCAGGGATGCAACCAATGCGTATGGAGCCAGTTGAAATATGAAGGACATGTCAGGAAGACGGAACCAGAAAGGAGGGATTCCATCTTGTTCAGTGACCGTACCCCACTCTTCTTCGATATAGTCAATCCACCACTGAGGAATACTCCACACTGGTTTTTCATCAACTGAGAAATCCGAGTCTAGGTGATGGAGTCCGTCGTACATATCGAGTAAATGAGTTGCATAATTGACGAAGACCAGACGCTCGCCGTCCAAGCCGCATTCTGGATAACCAACAAACTCACCATGGGCGTGTTTCTGAAGGCTGAGAATCCACTGGAACATCTTCTCACTGTCAATCAGTTCTGTTCGATCCAGGAGCCACAATGACCAAGCAATTCGTTGAGTGAAGAGAAGGTCACCGTTCACATCACATCCCGATTCATTGTCCCAATACTGCAGAAGGTATTCGGAAGTGAGACTCACGTTCATTTCACCCCGTAGTCCTAGTATGTCCATCAACATAATCCCTGCGGGTGCGTAATTGAAGTCGGACTCGGCCCCGAGGATGTTGCTGAAACCGCCATCTTCATTGTGGCAAGCCCGAACAAAATTGCGTGCTGAAGCCAAGTTCACCCAAGCTAGTCTATCTGCGATTCTGAGTGTGTCAAGGGCAAAGAATGATCTGATGAGACTGACACTGTCTCTTTCAGGCCTGGAAACAAACCCACCGTTGGACTGTTGGAGAGCAGCCACATATTCAGCATTGGAATCGACATCGATCTGCTCTTGGAGGCCCAAGCTTGAATAGAGTGTCAGCGCTGGTCTGCATGTGAAGACACTGGGTCCAGTACCTTTCGAGAGGTTAAGCATGCCATGGTCTATGAGTGAGGCGAGGAACTCTATCGTACTTGACCAGTTCAACCTGTTAAGACAGTCAATGTGATCCAGAACTTCATAAGCGTCAAGTACTGGGGAAAAAGTGGCAGATGTTCCGTCGGGTTCGAAGGGAGGGGGGTCCTGTAGATATCCATAGAAGTAGCCATCAGAGTCCTGCAAAGCAATGACATAGTCGACAATTGCTTCACGTCGTGTTGTGACATAGGCTTCTTTGAAGATGTGTCCATCTCTAGGTGGTGAACTTGGGCTCATGAGGAAAGCGTCCGGTGTGCAACTAGGAATGGAATCTGTACAAAGGAGCACTAGGAGAAGGGTAAAGAGTAGGAAATATCGGACAGCGGGTCTTGGGTCTTGCCAAACGGGATTATTTCCATGTTTGGAATCTAGATGGATCCTGCGGGGCATCTGATCACCTATTGCTACCTAAAATCAATCCTAGTATAGACCACTTTGTGTATAAGCGTGTTGAACTTCGCCCTGCTATGTGCTGCAGTTTAGGAAAAATGACATAAGACCCTGAGAAACGGACTATCTTGAAGAGGTTCTCTCTTTTAGCGGTGTCCAATGCAGT
>SOIM01000057.1 GCA_004377185.1 Methanomassiliicoccales archaeon
CCTCCAAGGTTGTCAGAGGTATTCCACATTTGTTCGACAGTTCTTCTGTGCTCTTCGAGGTTGGAACTCCCACCACATTCAAGCCCTTCTGCACCAACTCCCCGACCTTCTCGACAAAGAACCGTACTGTGGACCCAGTGCCCAACCCTAGTGCCATTCCGTCTTCGACAAAACTGGCAGCTTCCTCACCTGCCATCTTCTTTAGGTTCACAATCAGACCTCCATTTTCCGCATATCGTTTATCATCTTGACCATTTCCTGAATAATCAGTTCGTTCAGTTCCTCACCTTTCTTCTTGGTTGCCTTCGCCGGATCGCCAGTGACCCCTTTCCAGTATTTCTCGGGATGTCTGAGGACCATATACTTGGGAATCCTGTTCACCCCTTTCTTCCCCTTGCCCTTGATGAGGTCTGGACGAATTGCCATGACTCGAGAAGTCTCAACCGAGCCAGAATGCCCATCCTCCGGTCCGACAAAGCCTTTCTCGTAGATGATCTCGTAGTCTGAGAGCACCAGAATCTTCATGTCGTTCTTGTCAACCACGTCCTTAGCTGCAAGCCTGAGAGCTGCCAAATGGGTGGACCCGGCATGTCCAGACAGTACGACGACGTTCTTTATCCCGTTTCTTCCAAATTCAGAGAGCACGTCGAGCACAAGGGAACGTAGCGTCTCGAACCGGATGCTTACCGTCCCGGAAAAATTGCGAGTTGTATTGCATACACCGTACCTAATCGGGGGAGCAATAAGAGCGCCGGTCCTTCTGGCCACTTCTTCCGCAACATATTCTCCTTGCAGGGAATCAGTGCTTAACGGTAGGTGCGAACCGTGCTCCTCTATCACACCGATTGGAAGGATGACCACGGTATTGTCATCTATTTCTCTCTCGAACTCCTTGGTAGAAAGGTCATCGAGGAACATCATTCCACAGCGATGAGTAAGCCTTCCCCCAAGAAAACCTTTTTCGTCATCCCTGGGCGCTCGAGTCTCTTTACATGTCAAGATAGGGTATATAAGCCGCTCAGAGCGTTTCTTACTCGGGAGAGTTGGAATGCCCACTACGAAGAAGAGAAGAGCAATACTCGAGAGAAGGCGAAGAACTCACTTTGTCAGGTTTTGCACCCTTTTTGTTTTCGGATCCGTGTTGGCATCGGCTGTTATTGTGTCCAACCTGGACGACATGTATCTGGCCAACAAGAACAATGTGATCGTATATATGCCGGAGAAGATGCTGACGGATGCTGATAATTCACTATTAATCCAGACCACTGATGGAGATGGGAAACCCCTGGCCAACCAACCCGTTTCAATCGAACTGAAGGACGAGGACGGAATTAGAACGATTTTCGAGGGCAACACGGACGAGAGTGGCATGATAATCCCGGATTTCTTGCTGGACACGGACTCGGACGAGATTTCCCTCGTGGTGAGGGCAGGAAGCGAGACGATAGTAAGGAACATCCTGGTTGACAGTACGGCGAGAATATACTTGTCCACGGACAAGCCAGTATACCAACCTGGGCAGATCATCCACATCCGAACGCTCACATTTGAGGGGCAAAGGGCAGTGGCATCTACAAAGGACGTGAAGATCGAGGTTCAGGCCCCAGATGGGACCAAGATATTCGGAAAGACGCTGGAGCCCAATGAGTTTGGGATTGCCAACTTGGACTATCCTCTTTCGGACTTTCTTCCTCTGGGCACATACAAGATCTTCGCAACTGTGGGCACCGAGACGGTCCAGAAATCGATTCTCGTAAAGCTGTACACCCTTCCCAAGTTCAAAGTGACGTTCGAGGGATTGAAGAGTTGGTACACTTATGACGAATGGATTCACGCTGTGGTAGACTGCACCTACTTCTTTGGAAAGCCAGTTGTTGGTGATATCACATTGACCGCGAATTCCTACCTAGGTGTCTGGACACCTGTTTACAATTCCTCTGGAACGCTTTCGAACGGAAGATACAGTTTCATCATCGAACCCGTCAATTATTCGGTGGGCGTACCCATAAATGAGAACAATGGCTACCTGGAACTGAACGTGACGATCACGGATGAAGCCGGTCACACGGAACAGAAGTCCAGAATGCTTTCCATCGCCCAGAACCCATTGATTCTGACACTGCTCACCGAGTCGAACGTGCCCAATGTTGAGTCCACTTACTATGCCATTGTGAGCTATCCAGATGGTGTACCTGTCGACTCCGCTGAGGTGTTCTTTGGGACATCAGGCTCACCGACGACCAGGGTGTACACTGACGAGAAAGGGATAGCAGCCATGAACTTCGTCTATCAGAACCAGGACAGGCTATATGTGGACGTGGAGAAGGACTCCTACGAGGTCTCAGTCACCCACCGACTGAGGTCCCCCAGCGTCATCAAAATCGTCTCTGACAAAAACCATTACGAGGTCTTTGACCAAGCAAGCTTCACGGTTCACTATACCGGCGAGTCCTTCACGGAATGGGTCTATTATGAGGTGATAGCGAAGGGTCTGGTCCTATCCACAGGCAGGTTCCAGCTGGACGGAAGGACGGGCCATTTCGAACTCACCATGGATGCGGACATGACACCACTCGCACAGGTGAGGGTCTACAAGACCCAGAAGAGCTTGGAGGTCGCGAGTGACAGCGTCATGGTCGGGGTCAGCTCCATCAAGGGTCTGGATGTGGAGATCTCAACGGACAAGGACGTTTACAGGCCCCATGAGGATGCGAATCTGGAGTTCATGGTGTCCGAAGGCGGTTCTCCTGTCACCTCGGCTCTGGGCATTTCGATAGTGGACCTATCTGTGTTCGAAATCAGCGAGCGTTTCCAGGGCTTCGAGGAGGTGTTCATGAGCCTCGAGGAGGAGTTCACCCAGCCGGTGTATCAGATGAAGTACTACGTCTTTTCGGAAGATGCATCCTACATCCCTTCCAATGCACCGAGGGAGTTGAGTGTGGGAACGGAAGATGAACCGAACATGGTCTCCTCTTGGCCCCTCCGAGTATACCAGGCTTCCCAGCTGGAGTCTGACACCATTGGGAATTTCTTTTCGGTACTTGGGTCATTGATGATAGTGGGCTACTTCGGTCTGATTGTGGCGGGACTGAGATACAAGTCGCTGGCTGTTCTCGCACTCGTTCTGATAATGCTTGTTCCGATTGTCACAGCCTTCTTGTATTTCGCGACCATTAGTCCGAGGCCCCCAACAGGCCTGGCACCCGGGACAGGAGACTCACAGCTACTCACAGGAGGAGGGGCTCCAGAAGGGCCGTGGAGCAATTGGGACACATGGAATACTGACTTCCGCACGGACGAGGGTGATGACACATTGACCTTTTACCTAACGCAGCCGGAAGGAGGTATAGCTCAACCGCGAATAGTCAGGACATTCTTCCCGGAGACGTGGTACTGGAACCCCAGTCTGATAACCGATGGACAAGGCAAGGCCTCACTCACTCTCACGACCCCTGACTCAATCACTTCTTGGGGAATCGGAGCTTCTGCGTCAACGAAGGATGCATTGTTCGGCATAGCTGGTAAGAATATCACGGTTTTCCAAGAGTTCTTTGTTGAGCCCGATATCCCAGTGTCGGTCGTGCAGAACGACACTTTCCCGCTGAGAGTAATGGTATACAACTATCTGACGACTGAGAACAATGTGACCGTTCAGCTCACCAACGATAGCTGGTTCGAGCTTCTTGACCAAAATGAGAAGTCCGTCCTAGTGAGTCCCAATACAGTATCCAGCGTAACCTTCAACATCAAGGCGACAGAAATCGGTCTTCACGACGTATCCATCCTTGCCGGCAACCAGCAGATAAGCGATTCCGTGGTCAGAAAGTTGATGGTGGAGCCAAAAGGGATGCTGGTCGAGCACCTAAAGAGCGGGAGACTGGATGACAGCGACTCCGTGACTGAAAGCATCACCCTGAGTTCCTCTGGGATACCGGGGACAGAAGTCGCGTACGTGAAGTTGCAGCCTGGGATGGAATCTGTGGTCGTGGATGGAGCGGAGAAATACATCGTCTTTGTGTCGGGTTGTGGCGAGCAGTCAACTTCCAGACTTTCAGTGGACGTGGCCGCATACAAGCACTTGTTGGAGAGCGGTTTGACCGATGAACAGATGGCCAAATACGAACAGATTGTCACCCAAGGCATACAGCATGAGATGATGTACCTTGTGGATGATCCTACGAGCGGAGGCAGGGCAATAAGCTGGTTCGGAGAGTCCCCTGACCTTTGGCTCACGGCCTGGGCCACATTCGCATTCCAAGACCTGGAGGATGTTGGTTTCGAGATCGATGAAAGCCTGCTCAATGGCTTTCACACGTATCTGGTCAGCAACCAGAATTCGGACGGATCATTCATATTCCCTGATGTGGGGCACTGGTCAATCAATTCCAATCTCCAAAATGAAAGAGTGACTGCCACATCGTATATAACCAGGGCTTTGCTCTACAGCGGCTATCCGAGTGATGCGCCCGCGATTAGAAGTTCCATCTCCTACATCGAGCAGAATGTTGATGCAGAATCTGATGATAGTCTCACACTGGCACTTGCCGCGATTGCACTGACCGACGGTGGGGGCTCCAGTTCATTGGGGACTGACATTGTCGACAGACTGATTGAGCTGAAGGTGGACGACGATGAAAAATCCTCCCATTGGGAGTATCCCAATGCACCTGGTTGGGAAAGGGATTACGGAAGCCACCCCAACACAATCGAGACAACTGCGTACGCTTCGATAGCCTTTTCAAAGGTGGGCATGGGAAGCACTGTTCTGAAGGCGATCACATACCTCCTGACTCATCGGTCGGAGGGGCGCTGGGGCTCCACGCATGACACTGCAGTCGCCTTCCAGGCAATCGCTGAGATGGAATCCCCCTCTGATATCAGCCTCACAGTCACAGTCACAGCGGACAGCACGCTAGTGGGCTTGATTCACCTGACCAGTGAGGAGAAGGAGTACACCTTCTACGTCGATCTGAGCCAGCATATTGTTGATTTGGACGCGCAGGTGACCATTGAGAGTACCGGAACAGGAATGGTAATGTACCAGATCTACTACAGCCAGTACCTGCCGTGGTTCGTTGTGGACCCTCAGGTGGAAGAGCTGTATCTCGAGGTTACCTACGATGCGACGCAGATAGCGGTTAATGACTATCTGGTTGCCCACCTTAGCATGAGATACAACGGTCCGCTTCCAATGGCTAGAATGATCCTCATCGACCTGCGCTCGCCCGTTGGATTCAGCTTCGAGGTAGATGACTTCGATGACCTGGTCTTGGACGGTGTTGTCAGCTACTACGAGACGGCACCCAGGCAGGTCAAGTTGTACCTGGAGAACGTGGTTGGAGGAGATCTCATCCAGTTTGACTACAGGCTTCACGCCGACCTCCCCATAACGGGAACCATTCAAGGAGTGAATGCCTTTGACATGTACGATCCTTCGATTTCCACTACATTGGAACCCGTGACGGTGGAATCGTCTTAAGCTCGTTGCAGAAGTTAGAAGGGCGGAAACCAAACAACGCACCAAACGACATAAATACACCTAATAACATAAAAAGTCCACACGGGTGGACAGGAATCCGTTTCCTGTGGTAGCCTATCCCCAGTGTCGGAGGGAAAGGCCTGAAGAAAAGGAGGTTCAGGGCAACTGCAAACGAGAGAATCCTCATACATCTTCTAGACTACGTTAGAGAAAGGGAAGAGGTTGAGTTCTCACCAGAAATCACCCAAGCAGGTATTGCGGAGATCCTAGGAACCAGAAGGAGCCACGTGTCCCTTGCTATGTCTTCCCTCAAGGAGAAGGGATTTGTGACCGACAAGTTGGGGAGAGTTGAGAACGAGATAAGAAGGAGGAAGGTGTACTTCCTTACGCACAAGGGCTTCGGCCGGGCCAAGGAGTTGAAGGAGAACTTTCTCAAAAGGGAGATAGAGCTTCCCAAGGATGGCACCACCACTAAGATTCGAATCGCGGACCTGGACGACTTCCTTGAAGAGAGCTATTTCCTTATCGATGTCCTGAGCTGCATCAGCAGCGATGGTGTTCTGGATCTGAACTCTCTGACAGGAGAACCGGGTGGTGTTGGAGGGGAGATGGCATTGGTCGGAACCGAGGTTCGTCCGAAACAGAAGAAGGCTGCGGAAGCAGAGCTCCGTTTTGTGGAGCCGCATATACCCCCCGGGCATGCCGTATCCTTCGTAGAGGTCGGTTGCCCAGGCTGTGGCATGTCTTTCCTCATTCAGGCTTCTGGACGGCTGACAGAGGTCTACACTCGTTGCCCGAATTGCACGTACACGTTCAGACCCTTTCTTCCTCCACCAGCACCAGCACCAGCACCAGCACCAGCACCGAGCTTGCCCAAGAAGAGAATGAGAAAGGAGCTTTTCTCTGTCGGTATATGCATGATTGCTTTGACTTTGATCTTTCCACTGATCCTCGAACCTCTACCCTCAATGGTTGTGTGGGTAATTGTCATACCCCTGGCCATCCTTACTGTCACTTTTGCCTTTGAAGGTGTGGGAAAACTCACCAAATCCGAGGAGAGATATCTGATCCTGGGAACCGGTTTTCTGCTATTCTTTATGGTGGTCTTCATTCAGGTGAGGTTGTTGAGGAGCCCGTCTTGGGAAACGTTTCTTGTGCTCTTCCTGATTTTCTTGCCGTTCCTTGTCCTCTTGGGCGTATCCAAGAGAATATCCGAGGAAATGATGAACGAAATCGCTGTGACTGGAGGAATGTCCTTCTTGGTCTTGGGGCTGTTCGCGGGCGGGATGCCCGGAGGCATGGCCTGGGCCAGTCAACTGCACCTCTACTTTGTCCTTTTTGGAGCCCTAGGCATCCTCCTTGCCTACTACACTGGGAGATTGAAGCACTTCACCCCAGAAGCGATGTGCGTAGGGTTCGGCATTCCCATCTTCATCTCAGCAATGAGTTGGCTCATCGTGCTATCCAGTTCGCTGGACATCGTGAGCCTAGTCGCAGCATCGCTCTGGCTTCTCCTTGGCCTTCTTCTAATAAATGTCAGATTCCTTCCGAAGAATCTGTCAAAGAGGATGGTCGAGACACTGAAGAGCACGACCCCATTCTCTATTGGCGCTTTCTTCATTATATTCGGAATACTCCTCCTGTTCGCACTGAGATATGTGGAGAGCGTGGTGCCCTTTGTGGTCGGCATACCTGTCGCGTTCTACGGAATAGACAAGCCAGCCAAATCACCCAGAAAGGATAGGATAGCCCTCTTCGTCTATGCAACGATTCTCACCTTGGCCACACTCTATCCCGTTTTCTACGTTTAGAAAAGCAATTAACCGAGAAGCGGATTTTGGGCCGTGGACCTAGCGGCTTTGTTCTCGGGAGGAAAGGACTCTACGTACGCCCTGTACCTTGCTCAGCAAAGAGGTTGGGCTGTGAAGTATCTGGTGGCAGCAGTTCCATCCGAGGATTCCTTTCTCTTTCATGTTCCGAACATCCACCTCACGTCTCTTCACTCGGAGGCTATGGGAATTCCCCTCAAGCAATTTAAGGTCAGCGGAGATGAAGAAGAGGAATTGACGGCTTTGCGGGATACGCTGAAGGAGCTTGATGTTGAAGGTCTGGTTACCGGGGCTATCGCTTCAGACTACCAATGGAGCAGGTTCAACAGAATCGGCGAGGAGATTGGTTTGAAAGTTTTCAGCCCGTTGTGGAGAAAGGATCAGAAAAGGGTGCTGGAGGACATCATTTCGGCTGGGTTTGAGGTCATTGTTGTCGGGGTCTCGGCGGAAGGCTTGGACGAGTCCTGGTTAGGTAGGACGATCGACGAAGAGTGCTTGAGGGATTTGGAGAAAGTAGAGCAAGACAAAGGAATCAATATCTCCGGGGAGGGAGGTGAATACGAAACACTTGTCCTGAACGCGCCGAATTTTGCGAAAAGGTTGGAAATAAAAGATTCTGAGAAGGAGTGGGATGGGAAGAGAGGAGTTCTCAGGATAGGAACGGCAGTTCTTGCAGACAGATAGCGGGTTGTCTACAGAAGGACGGGGACAAGAGCGAGCCGAACAGACAGTTGCTGGTCCAACCCATTCAAGTAAGAACAAAGCTATTTTCGCTCAAAGTATCACTCGGACAATGAGGGAGTGCCATGCAATAGAAAAGGGTGACGGAGGGTTTTGTGATTGTAATCTGTGCCATGATTATTCTTTTGGCGCTTTTCTTATCCCTTAAGTGGACAAATCACGGGCTCACTTTCGATCCAATGATCCTCATGTCGGGTATACTCGTTGCGGTAATCATTTTCGTTTTTGCTAGATACAGGAGTTACAGGGTGGGATAGGTATGGGCCCGCCCGGATTTGAATGCGTTTGGGTTCGGAACTATGGAAAAACGCCAAACAATTACGTAAATACAATCCTCTCAACGTAGATCATGTCGCGGTCGGTGATGAATCATCTCATATGGTTATTCTTGGTTTCCAGCCAATAAGCCCTTGAGAAAGATCCAACGATTCCCTTCGGGCATGGACCTGCTGACACTTCTTCTAGCCGATTCTGTTCTTACGCCCATTGGTGTTGTTGCGGGGATTGCGACTTGGCTCATACCAGGACTGCACGTGAATAAAGTCGCGGGTACATTTAAAAGTCTTTCGCCAAGAGGTTGTATAAGTAGTTTCCCGTGGTGGGACGCAGGTGCGGTCGAGTCAAAAGCCTTTCAACTTTGACCAAGCAGACTTCTCGATTCAAATCTGCAACATTCATTGGACCGAAGAGGCTCAAGATGGATATTCTTAACACCTTCCCCCACAAAACACATACTCTCCCTGGAACAACAGACTGGAGACCTGAGCGGGGGGACGTATATGCCAAGATGTCGAAGGAATTCATCTCTGGCGCGGGGAGTCTCTTGGATCTATTCATGAAGAAGCTAGCCGACAACGGCGGCCTCTGTGTCGCCTGCAAGAAGAAAGTGGGTGAGCTGTATGAGACGCTGAAGGAAAGGATCAGGGACAAGAAGCTGGAGAAGTTGGAGCTTGAGTTGGAACTCTGAGGATGAGCAAAAGAAAGGCAAAGGATTATTATATAGACTGTGCGTTATATCTCTCTTCTTGATTGCTGACTGACGAAGAACCATTTCGAGAGTTGCCACAGGCGCTGGTGGATGAGCTTCTGGGACAGGTCGATGACCTTAGCGAAACAATAGGTTCGAATCTCAAGAACCTGCTGGAGAACCGGAACCGGCTCCGCGAGGCTCTTTCAGAAGAAATCAATCTTGACAGAGAGCTGGGTCATGTGGAGGCTCCGACCACATGTGGCACGGATGGATCATATGTTGTCGAGCGATTGCTTTCTGTCGATATCGCCGCTTATGGTGCCGTTGCCTTGGAAGGCCTCATTCCACCTTCAGAGAGAAGACATTGGTCTGATCCACATCATTTTACCCATGCGTATGTCGCGTCCCATAATGACCGGACTGGTGTCGTCCTTCGCGCAATAATGATAGCGCAGGAATTGAATCTGGCCGTGGAAGCTCCCCATGATGTCGTGATGATAGATGGATCAATGACGACTCCAATCATATTCTTGAATCAGGCCTTGAATTCACTGTCCGCTATCCCTTCTGGGAATCTTCGAGATGACTTTGTTGGCATCACAAAAGTGGCACTGGACAACTACCTAGACATTCTCACATCACCAAGAAGCGACAAGACATATATCGGCCTGCCAAAATATACTAGTCGCCGAGAAGTTGCGCGTAAGCTGGACGATTCATCGACGTTTGAAGACCGTGGGATTCTAACATTTGTATTGGAGCCTGGGGAATTTGTTGGTCCGTATCATTTGGATCCAGATCGACAGGAGGGGTGGCATCTCAATGTGGAGAAACATCCTGACCCATCGCAACTTGAATCCAAGGCCTCAGAGATCGCAACAGCTCTCGACAGACTAAGTGTTGTCTACTACAAGCCCCGGAGCTGGTTGCCAGCGATTCGGCTGGAGGTTGCAGAAAGAGTAGTTTCGAACAGACAAAGACTTGGACAGATGCTGGAAGGGATTCGATATCAGTGTCCAAAGGGTTCCATATTCGAGCCTTATCCGATATACATTGCTGACAGAATCGTGAAACATCTTGCTCGAGCTGTTCCTGCCATCAGACAAGCTTCAGCCCAGAGCATGGCCATTCGCGAGGTAGCAGACGCAGGTAGCATATACCTGGCGATGCGGGATTATCGAACAGAAACTGGGAGGTAGGTTAGTGCCACAAGAGAATAAGAGGAGCTTGGATGAGATTGATGCGGAAGGGGAGCGGATTGCTGTGGTTGGATCCCCCTCATCCACGTCGGAAATGAGGCTAGATATTCTGGGAACAGCCGCAGACAAGCGAATCGTCGGAGCATTCACGTATTTTGTCTATCAACAGGATGGTTTCAAACACTGTGCGTTGGGGCAAGTCACAGATGTCAAGCTGACGAATGTCTGGGCACAGGATCCAACGATGCGAGGCTTGATTCGCCAGAAAGGCCGCGTAGACCCCATTACAGAAAGACAGGACACTCACGTTGCAACAATGTCGCCTGGAGCTGTCTTCGTACAAAACGAAGACACGTTTGACCAGAGCATCTTGGGAACCGTCCCACCGACTGGAACATCTGTTAAGTTAGTTACTGGAGAACTTCTTGACATGCTACTGGCAGACTATCAAGAGGAACTACTCTACTTGGGGAGAATATATGGCACTCAGACTCTTCTTCCTATGTGGTTTCGCCACTTTGGCAGAGGAAACGGTGGCGCCGGGGAAGCCTACCATCTTGGAGTATTTGGAAAGACAGGATCGGGGAAGTCTGTTCTTGCACGAATGATCCTCCTAGCATATGCACAGCACGAGGCGATGTCTATCTTGGTGATAGATCCACAGGGGGAATTCGCCAAGACTCTGGCCCCCGAAACTCCCATAGGGAGGGTGTTGAGAGAGGTGCTCGGTCGCACCGTTAGAACGCATCGTGCGTGTGACCTTGTGCTTTATCACTGGCCATTGTTCTGGAGGTTCCTGACCGCCACTAGGTTCTTTACCAAACTCGAAATCTACCGCCCTGAGAACATAGAGAACGCAACAATGCAGTTTAAGGATCTACTGCGAGGTTTGGATACATGGGACCTTGCATCAGAAGACGCATTCGATCGAGTGTGGAATGGTCTTACCCAGGATGATATTCTCAGAAGGATATTCTCTGGAGTGCTATATCAAGACAGGTTGAGAAATGCCCGCATGACCCTTGACCGAAATGAGATGCTTGATATGTGGATGGCGGTGGCTCAGCTGTTCACCCGCTCCAATCGGCCTCAGCCTGTAACGACTCGGGATATTTGTGAAAGACTGACAGAGGAAGGTGGGGAAGCATCCATAGTGATACTGGACGTTTCAGAAGCGGACGCCCCTGAGGGCATTGCTTGGACCGACGAAATCCAGTCGATTGTCATAAGAACACTAATACAGGAATTGAAGCAGGCCGGACTGAATGAATACCGGAACGACAGATTGCAGAACCTCTTGGTAATAATCGACGAAGCCCATCGTTTCGCCCCACGCGAGCATGTTGAGAGCGAAGTCCTCATGGAGCTTCGAGGGGAGCTTGTCGACGCCATTCTGACAACGAGGAAGTATGGTCTTGGATGGGCGTTCATCAGCCAGACGCTCGGCAGTCTTCATCGTGACATCATAAACCAGATGAGGATATACTTCTTCGGATATGGTCTTCAATGGGGCAATGAACTCCGAGCTTTGAGAGGACTACTTGGAGGCATGGTCGAGCCACTCAATCTCTATCAATCCTTCCAAGACCCTGAGAGCGCTCTCAGGGTGCGCAGGTATCCCTTTATGGCCATGGGGCCAGTATCGCCCCTATCATTTGCAGGATATCCTCTTTTTTTCAATGCTCTGTCTTGTCCCAATGAGGACCCGAATGAGTATCTTGAGGTTAATTTCCATGAGTGATGAGGAGTCCATAGACCCCGATGACATTCGAAAAAGAATTCTTCGGGAGCTAGAAATCCAAGGGTTCAAAGTAAATCCCCACATCAAACCTCCTCTGGAATCAAAGGAACTGCTCAAGAATATCCATCGTCGGAAGAAGATGGAGAGAATCAGACACCATAGAAAGAGGCTTAAGAGGTGTCTGCGGGCTGTCAAGGAACACACCATCAATGGTGCGGACCTTGACCCTGAGAGAATCGATCTCGAAATCCGAGAGATTCTTCCAAATGATGGGGATGCCGATATAGCTTTCTGGTGGGACCTCGTGTGGTGGAGCCTTCCACATACGAAGATGTATGGGCGCCAGATTCGGCTATTGTTATGGGACAAGGGACACGATTCGCCTTTTGGATTGCTGTCACTTCAGAGCCCCCCCATCAGAAGCAATGTTCGGGACAACTTTCTAGGTATTCCGGAGGATGAACATGACTACTGGATTAACCAAGGTATGTATGCGCAGAGAGTTGGTGCCTTCCCACCTTACAATGATCTATTGGGTGGGAAATTTGTGGCAATGACTATGGTCTCAAACGAGCTCCGAGAGATATATGAGAGAAAATATGAAGGTCTGAGAACACTTCTGAAAGACCGCATTTTGCCTGCCCGACTCCTCTTTGTAACGACCACGAGCGCCTACGGGAAGAGCAGCATGTATGACAGAATCCGCTACAAGGAGGATGAGATAGGAGAGGCGATTGGATTCACATCCGGCACAGGAACCTTCCATATTCCCGAGGATGTGTACCAGGATTTAATCAAGTTCATGGCGGCTCAAGGAAAGGATGTTTCCCGAGGCTTCGGAACAGGTCCGTCGCGGAAGCTCAGACTGACGTACGAAGGACTCCAACTTCTCGGAATTGGCAGACTCATAACTCACAATGTAAGACGGTCGATATATGTATTCTTCACAGTGAACAATTTCTCGGACATAGTCAAGCATGAAGCTGAACCCGAGTGGAAGGACTACTCCTTTTCCAACCTTTTCAAATACTGGCACAAGAGATACTGTCTGCCTCGGGCAGAACGGATTGACA
This sequence comes from Methanomassiliicoccales archaeon, assembly GCA_004377185.1. Classification (GTDB taxonomy): domain Archaea; phylum Thermoplasmatota; class Thermoplasmata; order RBG-16-68-12; family SOIM01; genus SOIM01. Next base: position 13,033 of record SOIM01000057.1, read on the forward strand.
GATGGCGCGACTTCGATAGTCAAGAATTCATCAGAAACGCCGAAGCACTGCTGGATGTGACATAGAAGTGACCGCCCACCGCCTCGCAATGTGATGGCAAAGCGAGGGCTGTCGACAACCGATTCGGTCCATGTGTCCCAAAAAAAGGTCAATGTGTAGTGAATTCAACTTGCAGGACGTATTCTGCAATCAAACTCAATCTCACGGGGGTACTGCTTTCTGTAAGCATCGAACACGAAATACCACTTGTCTGTCTTGGGGACATGAAAATCAAAGGCTATGGCAGTCCTGTTCTCTACCCAGAACAGTGCATTGAAGGAGTCTTTGTTGACGAAATCCGAGTATCCTTCTCCGTCAACCACGTAGAGGCTGAATTCGAGGCCATAGACCTCTTCCGCCAATCCACTAACACGACTTCCCTGCCTCAGAAAAATCGTCTTGGTTTCATGGCAACCTGGGTCAACTTCTATCACTTCAAGGATCTCTTCAGGGGGTACTTCCTTCTCCTTCTTCTTTGGTTTGAGTTCCCTCGTCTCAACATCTGTCGGCATAACTTCGGACTGTGGGATGTCTGGCAACTTCAGACTGACTTCCTTTTCCTTTACTCTCTTTCGGAAGTATCTTCTGATAGGTGCCTTTATGGCTTCATAGATCGCCATTGCAACGATACCTGCAACTATCGAGATAATCAGTACCACAATCACATCCACAGTTCTCAAAAGGAGAGTATGCCGACAATATTTTATTGTTTCCTCCAAAGACCGCCCACCATCCGCGCAGTGTTGATAGCAAAGCGAGGGTGATAGGTGAGCAGTCAATCGATGAAAACCTCCAATCTAGTTAGGTATTCTTAGATATCCTACGGGGGAATTTGGTTTTGCGTCCTGACAATCCTGCATAACCACCACTGTGCGACCAAAGATCGCTAACACCCCACCCACTCTGATTTCGGCCTCTAGATAGAGAATCTTGCCCTTTGCATGCAGACAATCATATGGGAATAATCGTAGGTGAAGAGAGAGGCAATATACAGTGGCAAGTTGCATATTGTTCTCAGTATTCCTATGAGTGCGAGACCCAGCAAAAGGAATTGATGAATCTCGGATGGGCGCCATCGCGAAAGACCATCTGCAAATGGACCACGGTGAATTCCTATTTCCTCGCCACTTCCTCCAGTACCCTTCTCAAGATGGTATCTCCCCTTATCACTAACTCGTGGTTCCGCCTTTGTTGATTCACATCGCGGTCCAGCTTCTCGCCATGAAACAGATTGCATCTTATCTGATAAAGAATCCTCATCAAAGCCTCGAAATTCTGAAAGTCGTAATTCTCCGGTTGGATGTCCCTGCAGCGCCTCTTCTTGCTGGTCCTGCATTTCTCACAATTATCGGCGATACCCAACTTCCTTCTGAGGACTTCTGAGGCTTTTTTCACGTATCGATTTGGCGGCTCGGTAAGCATTCCCCCACCTACACACTCTGGGTTCACGAGGACTTCCACATCAATCTTGTCCAACTCGCCGAAAACCTTACCAAAATCTCTCCCAAAATGTAGAACTCTCTTCCACTCATCCTTTTCGCCATACGCCTCATTGTAGTATGCATTAATCAGGACCCACATAACAAAGAACGAATTCTCCTCTTCTGGAAGATTATATCCTTTATCAAGCCATTCTCGTATCGTATCTACTGCTGTCATTCTTCTCACAACTCGCAGTTTTCGACAGGACTTACTCTCCTATTGGTCCTCCATATTCATAAAGCTACTTGTTCGAATATGAACTTCCATGGCATTTTCTATATCCACCAGTAGTGGCACAGAGCAGTCTGTAGTGTCAATTGTGACTGCTCGTAGCAACTGTGGCTCGTGTGGCGTTTCAGGATTGCATGTGCTTATAATGACTTCTTCGGCAAGATGTCCGTTTCAGGTGTGTACTCAATAATGGATATGGTGGATTTCGTATTGAAAAACGACATTCTTATGCCAAGGATGACTATCAACTTGGCTGGATGCTACTCATGGGTGTGGACAGCGATTCAGAGTTCCATCAGCGCAGGGCCAAATGGTATATTCCTTTGCTTACTGTGAGTTAGACTGTGTGTGAGCACTTGCCCGTGGTAATGACCGAACCTTGAGAGGTCTATGATTCTTCAGGTTCCTTGCCAAATAACCAGATAGTATCCAGCTTGAGCGATTTGCCCGATGAATGGAGATGATGTAACAACTCTTCAAACGCTTTCCGTGTTTCGTGTGAACAAGGTCGACACTCTCGCTGAAATGGATCCGACATCATTCAGACGGATTTCTGTGCACACTACGTCAAGACCTCAACCAGAAACTCAAAGTCTCCGAAGCTAGTGGTCACAGAAACAGTGAGGTTCGCTCTGGAGGAAACTTTGTATGGCGTAATGAGAATCCTCTTGATGGCTTCTTCATGCGGTCCTACAATCACTGAGAAACTAGAATCCTGAGGCAGAGCCTCTCCAGGCTCCCAACTCAATTCACTGTCAATGTCCATTCCGTTCGTCGAGTCAGAGAGAAGAGGCTCGAATCCTCTAGCAATCTTTGGAATCTTGACAGTCCCCTTGCAGACAGCCATCACCTTTGTGTCGTTGACAAAGATAATCTTCAGGAGATTTCCTTCGGAAGGCAATACCAGTCTTTTTGGAGTAATCAACACACGGAAGCGTCTCATTGCAGATAGGAACGAGGAGAGAATTACTATTAACTGAACCACGGAGTAGGATAGTAATACAGACCCGAAGATTCCAAGAAGTCCGCCTATGACTGGAATCCATGGGTCGGATAGAAAGTATGCCGCGGTCAAAAGAACCAAGGTGAAGAGTGCAACACCCACAAGAACTCCCAAATGCAATCTCAGGAGTCTTGGCATCCAGCCCCTATCCTTTCTTGTTTCATAGAGTCCATCCAGTATTCCCGAGAGTATGAAGCCGAGGGCAACAAGGAATAACAGGACTGGATCAATTGCTCCTCGTAGGAAGTTGAGAATGGTCAAAACTGTTCCGATTGATGGATGAATCACTCCCTTCCACTTCATGATTTGTGCAAATCCGAAAGATACTATTTATATAATCCCCCTAATTACAAGTCGATGGCCATAGCTGTGAGGGATTTGCTGGAGCACATGTCATTTCGTGGACTTCGTGGAGTGGTAGAGTATCGGGAACTTCCGACCAAAAGCCGACGGAAGGACAAATGTGTTGATGAACTCTCATCCCTAGAATGGAATGGAAATCAGCTCCGTTTTCTTGCGAAACTCTACAACGAAGATAAAAGACAGAGTGCCCGAACGATAGCCGTGTACTTGTATCGATCTGACGCCCTCGCCAGACTTGACGGGGATACCATTGAGAAAAGGATGAAAAGTGACTCTGTTGATTTCGAAATGAGAAAGCCTGGCTTTGAGGTTCTCGAGAGAAGTGATGGTTTGCCTCAGACAAAATACTGGTATTGGCAAGAAACACTTGTGGTTGATGATCTAGGCGAGGTTTACAAGTTCTCTTTGCCAACCCATATGGGATTTGTGATAGATTACATGAACAGAAATGTGAGAATCCATGTAATCAATCCTGGTCTTGCCTACAAATGTGCCAAAGCCCTTTCAGAAACTCTCGATGTGGACATAACGCCAATGACACCTGTTCCGGGGGTCTGATGAGATGGTTGCATCTGAGAGGATTAATGAGGCAGTGAGAAACTTTCTCGAAGCTGTTGCTAAAGATGAGGAGATGGGGGCGATTGAGGACTACAAAGGCGTGAAGATAAACGTCCAAGGACGTGTTCGAACCATAGACTCCATCGGGTACACTGGATCAGGGTATTTACTCAAAGACAAAGATGTGAAGAAGTACTTGGAAAAGGGAGGATATATAGTGGCAGTGGAATGTGTCGCCCCATATCTTGGCTCGCTCTTCAGGTTCAAGATATCATTCTCCGACCGAACGGCCTTTGTCAGAGTTTCAAGAGGAAGCAATTCCATAGAGATGAGCAATAGACTGCTGGAGAAGCTGGCTTCAATGTATATCCGTATATTCCAGCCATTATCCTGAGAACATGGGCCTTTCCACGACTGTGGTTTTGTGTCTCACGGGTAGCGCGGTGTATGGGTAGCTACCGTTTCTTGGAACTAAAGAGGGCATTAGGAGGGTTCAGATATGTCGCAGAGACTATACAATAGCAGAGAGCATTCAATCAAGTTTCCAACAGCATAATGTCGAATATCGAAGGGAACCGCAGAACTGTTGTTTTGTCTCGGTCCGACTCGACACTCGATGTTTCTTGTTTGATGTGATCACAAGTTGTCATATCTCTTTTGATGGAGGGTACGTTTCTTGCACTACTCTCTAGCTGAACTACCTTTGACTTCAATTTTCTGGCAGACTGAACGTTCCCATTTGGAGACTCTGTAACCGCCTTTGACTTCGTATATGAAATGGGGGTTCTCCACAGGATTTTGTATGATGTAAATCGCTGTTTCTCTGCCCTTTTCCAAATTGGTGATGACATAGAGAAAGAAATTGTCCTTCTCATCTTGGGCCTTTTTCAACTGTGACGGTCTCATTTCAAAACTACTGCCTTCACCAACGAATCCTTTTACTTCAATATAGCGTGGGGGAGAGATGATATCGCACCCGAGAGCATCTTGGTCCTGCCTTGGCACATGTTTGGGCTTTCTCTTCTCATGTTTCTCATACATATACGCAAGACGTTCTGCCATCCAGCTAGTAAGCTCTCTCGGACTCAGAGGTCCCTTTGGAGGTTCTGGGATGTATCCGCGTTTTCCGCGCTTTGGCAATTTTATGGCCGTTATCTTCTTCTGAGGTGTTTCTTCGGCTTCCCCAGTGCTTAGGACCTCATGAACGATGAACTCATTGATTCTACCCAGATCTATTAGTTCCTTAACCTTGGCCTTCCTCGGAGTCTTTCGTCTAGAGGCCCCTTCATCATCTGTCTCTTCATCTTCTGGCAATTCCTCTTCAGTGAATGGTTCTTCAACTCCTTCTTCAGGTGGCCTCAGATATGGTGCTTCTTCTCCCAGTTCCCAACGACTGGCCACATCTTGGAGTCCGTGAGCTTTGATTCTCTTCTGAAGAGAATGATAGTCATGGGCCGAATCCATCAGACTATCGAGGAAGGTAAATGCGGGGTCATGGGCGGGTTCAAATAAATAGGAGACCTCTCTGGCAACAGAAAGCGTGAAAATGTCCTCTTCGACTCTTACGTACAAGGCATTTTCGCGTTCATCGAAGTAAACCGATGGCGTGATCTTTCTCACTAAGGCTTCCGAATCTCCAGGGGGCTCGAAATTGAAAACTACGGTAATCGATTTTGCCACTAGTATTTCCAATGAATTCAATAGCCTTTCAACCTCGTCTCTCGGACAAAGGTCGTACAGGTCCGGAAGAGTCTTGAGAAGATAAGGGAAAACGAACGAAAGGATTTCCAGAAGGCGTTCCTTGCTGTCAGCGTCAACCTCAGAGATTCCCCGAATGTATCTTCGAGTGGCAACGAAGTCACTGATAGGAAAGATTCGAGTCTCTCGAAGGAATCTTGAAATCGAAGACCAGGAATACGGTAGCCACAACGTATCAGACAAATCATCAAAGATTTCGACGTACCTCTCAGCATCGACGAAGTAGATATCGGCGGGAGACTTGAATTCGTTGTTCTCGGTCAAGAAGACTGGTGACTTCCGAAGACCTTCGAGGACGTTTGAGTCCTGTTCGATTCTTGCCTTGAGGATTCCTTCCATATGCTTGTACAGCCTCGCAATGATTTCTTTCCTTTCCAGTATTGCTCGCTCTCCTCTAGGCTTTGCCATGCTGAGTTTCTTCAGCATCACCAAGCAGTCCGCCATTTCAGGATTTTCTTTCGCACCGAGCGTGGTAAAGAATTCCTTCAACATGGGGTAGTGGTTCTCCAGGCATTCTCTGCGACGCATGAAAACCTGCCTATGGTCATGCCAGAAGACTTCATCAGTACCCCACCATTGTTTGTCTTCTCTTGGAACATATATGAGCTTCATCTTTCTGAATTCAGACCGGAGATGAGAAGATAATGTCTCATTCCCTTCTTTCTCGACTTTGCTCGCAAGGTACGAGTAAGCTGCAGAACAGTTCTGTATTAGGTTCTGTCCAGCTAGTTCTGAAGCTTTCCTGAGTAGCTTGAGATGCCGGATGACTTCTTGCGGTTCAGGGGACAGTCGTACGCCTATGTCGCGAAGAAACGCATTAGTTCCCATGTTATGCGCATAACTCACGGAAGAACCGAGTATGAGTTCATTCTGATCTGTTCTCCGAAAGACCTCATTTGGTCTTGCCAACCTCCCTGATGCTGTGAGAACCCAGCGAGACCTCTTCAACATGCGAATGAAAGATGTTTCTACTCTCTTCTCCCTCCAACTCCGATAGTGATATTCGTAGTCACACCCAAGAAACCGTCTATAGGAACTCCAATTCCTGTTCAGTGACAGCCAGAGTATCTCGGCTCGCTTCAAGGCTTCTGTTGGCTCCATAGAGCCAAAGGATTTGATCAGAGCGCGAATGTCGGGGGCAGTTACATTCCCTCTGACGTAATGTCCTTTAGTTGAATATTCTCTTCCAACCCATTTGTATTTGGACCAATCTGTTATTCTCACGCTTTCCTTATCGACAGAAACACGAGGTGCACTCCATACACCAGTTAGCTGAAAGAATTCTCTCCAGCTTGGAACCTTCTTCCGAGTTCTCGAAGATCGTCTTCTCGCTTCACTACTTTCAGGAGAATTGTAGTAAGGTGACAGGAAGCACGCTCCCTCTATGTCTCCGAATAACGTTTCCATAACGCAAGTCTTGACATATCTTTGGGTGAAATACACATCACTTGGCGATTCGTAGGCATGAACACGCTTCCCATTCCTGACCTTGTGGCACCTTATCTTAATCCCCTCTTTGATCTCCTTGAAGATGTCCTCCTCGCGGATAGAGGGTCGGTCCTTTCTGAGCTTCTGACGATAGCCAGTCAAGTTTCTTCGTATGTAGTCCAAGAAGTCATAGAGGTCAACATGTCGGTACTTTTTGAATTCGCCTGACTCAAAAAGCCTGAGTATGACCCTATTTATGACGTGAAACGCGGTGAAATAGATCTGAACATTGAAGTGAGCTTCCAGGAAGGGTTTTATTCTCTTCTTCGTCCTTTCCAGTTCTTCGTCCTTGGCTTTTCTTCCTAGTATCTTAGCATTCTGTAGATCCCTGTGAAGGAATGCGATGCGGCCGTCTTTGAACAGTTTTGAGACTTCTTCAATCTTCACGGTCCTCTGAGGATAGCATATCAGTCTTCCCTTCTCAACGTCAGATGCCGAGGCGAGGCCCTTAGGATGCAGCAAGAGCAACTGAGCGCTCCCAAGCTCTTCCAGAAAATCTAGAAATTCTTGGTCACCCTGGATCTTGGCAGCCGAGATTCGCTTCTCGGAGAATTCAGAAGACAGATAATCATACATGTGAATGAACCACCTTGGGGATCGGTTTCTGATTCTAGTGGGTCTAGTAACGACTCGAACAACTTCGGGAAGACCAATACTTCTTCCACCTAGTTCCGGAATCACAAGCTTCGCTCTCTGCGGAAGCATGGGATCCGCAAAAAGCAGAGGTCTTCTAAAGAGGAATCTCAGGTCGGCTTTGGTAATGACGCTCACAGTATGGTCATCTCCAACCGCACATTTGGTGGGTGTGGTCCATTCACTGTCCAGCGTCCGAACAATTGGCATTTGTGAAAGTTTTCTGTGCATTGACTTGACAAGCATTCTCATGTGTTTATCGGTCAGGTCGTCGAGTAGAGGAACGAGGTCAAAGAGAAATGGAGCAAAGCTTGGATCGTCTCTAAGTTCTAGGATGGAATTGGCTGCTAAATTCCCCAGTTTTTCCAGGAGGAGCTGATTCCATTCGTGGTCGCGGAGGTCTCCTCTCCCGACTGTTGGGAGGAAATCGGCTTGGACAACGAATGGAAGACCGGAAGGCTTCCTCGTAGGCAAGTAGCAATAGACATATTCTCTTTTCAGATCTTCAGGCCTTACCTCTTCTGGGGACCTGAAAGCTATCACGACTTCAGTTCTTTCTATATCACGTTTCTCCAGAGGTCTCGCTTCCTTTGGGATGTCAAAGCTCTCAGTGAACACCCTCCATGAGCTCTCAGAAGTCGTTCCCCCGATAGCGGTTGAGAGTCTCGTAAAGCCTCCATCTTCCTTTACTTTTGTCATTTCCACATTTTGTGAATCGTAGCCACTGACAATAACCTGAATCGATTGGATTGAGGGGAGGAACAGAAGAACCATGTCTCGAAGCTCTACAGTGCCTTGTGAAAGCTCCTCAAAGGTGGCACCATGTTTGCTTGAGTATGGGAGGATGAATATGGCTCCCTTGGTAGAGGAATACAGTTTCGGATTCACAGGAAGATCGCTTGCCTCTTCTGGATAGATGAAATCACGAAGCGTGAAATTGTAGTGTCCCGAGATAATTTGCGGCTCGTCGGTAATGTTGAAGACAGATTTGAATCCGATTCCGAAGAACCCTATCTTACTCCTCTTGTGTCTCACGGCGACTCTCATTATCGCATCAAGGTCTGTCAGAGAGAATGGATTGCCATCATTAGTGACAATGAGTCTGCGTGGTTCGAAGATGAATCGCACAGATTTCGCTTCTGCATCATCAGCATTTTGGATGAGTTCCAGGGCATAGTGGATCTTCTCACCGTATAGTTCACCGAAAACCTGCAACAGTGAGTTCAGGTCTCCCGCCAACTCAGGAGCAAGTTCCTTTTCGCGCTCTCTTTGCTCCCTTTTCCTGCGAATGGGCTTGTGGTCCCAATTCATCGAATTACATCCCCCAATCCTCAAATGAGGCTATCAATGAGAGTATCCTGGAGAACCAACTGTACCCCAGCACTCAAAGCTGAATCATATGACAGATATATGAGCATTTTGTTCTCTTTGCATGAACGGGGATGGATTAGTCTCCTTGGTTGACGTTGATTGAAATGTTTTGACGGGAAACGTAGCTCTAATGGAAAGATATCCAGCTATGCCCTGGAAGTGTCCTCAGAAGTGACCTAGTTCATATCGAAGATAGACAACCTTGGGTGCCGATTCCTCAGCAATCTTTTTCTATCGGCATCGTGCTGATGGGCGTCAATTCTTCGCAGCGGGCCCCTCAAGCTATCGGAATGACATCACCGGGGGTAGTCGATTCACTGACTGCCCTCTGATTCATCATCTTCGTATTCCTTTCTTCGTGGTGGCAGGTCCCCTACTGGACCTCGGGGCTTTCCACACAGCTGGGGTGCAAGTCGGGCTACTGCGGAAAGGAACTCGGCTAGCCGGTCCTGTGGGATGGCCCAGTGTGTGGCTCCTCGTACCCCGGAACCGTATCCGCCCATTCTGAGTATAGGTTTGTCCAGTATTCTGAGATCAACGGTCTTCCAGAAGAATGGCATGCGGCACCGGATGTCCAGCCATCCGGACTCGTTGTCGGATGGAAAGATGACAATGGCGGTTCGATCCCGTGCCAACCCACCTGCGATCACACTCGGACGGCGGCTCGCTGATGCTGGAACTTGAGGTTCGACCCAAACGGCAACACGACCATTTTCATAGACCTGTGAGGGGGTTTTGTGAATCGAGGCGACCGCGTCCCACATCTCGTCGGCGGCACGGATTCCACGCTCCTTCAGTCCGGGCAACTCTCTGAAGTCAGTCTCGGGATTTGTGGCAAGCCGCTTTACGATATCTACAAGCCATCCTCGTCGATAGCCATATGCAGACACCGCCGGGCGAGCTAAATAGACTTGATTCCACAAGTCCCTATCTGTCTTGGAGAGTCGAGTCTGGTCCGCCATCTCGGCAGCCTTCGCAAGCCTCTCTGTGATTGAGTCGCCCATCTCCTGCTGGACGATGCGCGCCGTTGCAGCATCTGGTCTCACCATAAGTTGAGCGTAACGCTGGCGAGGGTCCTCCATCCCATCCATGAACTCATGGGAATCGTACCATGTGATACGCCTTCGTTTGGAAAGCCTTTCAAGCTCGCGTTCGACGGCGGGCCAAGTCCTCGTATTCACGGAGAGGTCTGCGATTGCGATCGAACCCTCATCTTCCGCACTCAGTGTTGCCAGCGTTTCACCCAAGCTGTCGCGCTCGGTCACATGCACTCGGGCCTCGCGGCTGGCTCGGAGGAGAATCGCTCCTGACATTATGCCGTCCAAATCATCATCGATGACAATGTCGGCGAAAGGCCACGGCTCCATCAACAATCCCTCGTGTGTTTCCTGAATCGAGTGAGAACCTTCGAACCCTGCGGACTACACCCTCGATCGAATAGTTGGGGGCATTGTGTCGGCTTCATGTTCCTCCTCACACAGTAACCTCTAGGTTGAGAAGACCCTTATCACGTCAACACCCTCGAAGGGCATTCCTTCATACATTTCTCCATGCACCGTGACCTCAACCATATCTCCAGTCTCGAGGATTTCGCTAACCTGAGCTCTGTTGAATTTGACCATTCTCTCCTCGATGCCGTCACCATCATGATCGAGAATGTACGATTCCTCCGAATTCACGAATCCGTACTTCTCATCCAGGACTGGTACAATCAGGTCGTTCAAGAGGATAGTTGACGCGTCGATCCACCGAGGATCGTAATACTCAGAGAGCGCGATATGGCATGTGATCCATTTGCCCTCGGACTGCAGGTTGATGGAGTTCGGGTCGATATCCACAGACGCTTCTATCACGGGCCTATATTCCTCATAGTAGTCTTCAATCTCCTCGCAGGTCACGGCTTGGTCCACAACGCTCACTTCATCCATGATTCCTCTGAACTTCAAACCAGAGTATGTCTTAGCTCCGAACCACCCGATGCCAACTGGAATGTCGTTTGACTGGAACGAAGGACCGCTACTTGTCGTTGATGCGATTTCGACTGCGTTCAGGCAGATTCGAGCAGTTGATCCATCAAAGCTTGCAGCAACGTGATACCACATGTGGTCTTTGATGACATTAGCTGAAGTATCAAGGAACACGATCCATTTGTCTGGAGCACCAAGCAACCACCTGATTCTGCCGTCGCCTCTGATGTCCAGTTCATAGGCGGTTCCCGGATGACCACCTCCATTGCTCTTCGCCACTATCTCCTGTTGGGAAGCGATATCCACGTCAAAGGGAAGTATCCAGGCACTCACGGTTATTGCACCGGTAATGTCCAAGCTGGAGCTGTCAGGAGCGAGGGCATGGTCGTTCCCGTCAAAGCTCAGAGCCGTTCCGATCACTCCAGAGGTCCATGTAGCTCCGTGGATACTGGCATCGTTGCCTGACAGGGAATCGTACGCAATGTTACCACTGCCTTCGTCGAATGCCCAGATTGCCCCAAAAGGACTGGAGCCGATGACGTTCACACTTCCAGCTATCAGCACCGTTGAAACAAGCAAGAAGCTTGTCGCATACACACAGGACCTCTTCTTTACCATGTTCTCCTCACCCCTCATCCCTCCGACGCGATGGGAAGGTTCTCTACTGGGGATAACGAAGTAAGTCATCTATGAAGTTTCTGGCAAAGATACTTATACTTCGGCTCGAGTGCAATGACAAGTAAGGAGGGAGGACAATTGGATAAAGGTCAGCAACCTCAGAGGTGTCAAGAATGTATCAAAAGAGAGAGAAAAATGGAGTCGACTGAAATAATCTGGGACCGCAAAAATGTCGAGCTCGATGGTGAGATACACGTTGGTCATAGAGAGGCAATCGGTACCCCATTCTTCAAGACCCTCTGCGGTCTCAGATATGAGGACGACATGGACACTGAGGCGTTGAACCAAGAAACGTTCTCCGGAAAGGTGGTGCACAAATGAAGTTCAAGGAGCTGTCGGATGACTTGCCCCGAAGAGTTGGCAATCCCGATGTAGTAGTCTTCGACATGCCCATGGAAGTCCCTATTGTAGCAAGAGGCGACCCCAGCATAGCACTTGAAGACTATGATTCAATTCTTGAAGCTGATGCATCGTTCTTCCAAGAGGATGGAGTTGAAGGTCAGGCTTGGAGATTGACGATCAAGGAACGGGAATACAAGATTAGGCTCAAATCTCGCAGGTATGGAAAGGGCCCCAACGTTGCGGAAATGAGGGCAGTCACAGACGGATTGAAAGAAGCAGCGCAGCGGGGTGCTTGTCACTTGGTTGTGAAGACTGACAACAAGTGGTGTGCTTGCGTATTGACTCAACTATGGGAAGCGAAGTTGCCTCACACAGTGCCAATAGCCAACCAAGCCAAGAATCTCATGAGCCATTTTGACACAGTTGCCATAATCCACACTCGAACAAAGAACATCGGAAGAGTGGACCGGAAAGCCCGCCGAGCCGCCGAGGCTCGACGGGAAGAGGTAAGGGCAAAGGAAGCCCAAAGAATGAACGAGATGCAAAAGATCATAGAAAAGGCCGCCTCAGTCTTTCTAGAACGGAAGCAGGACAATTGGAGAGCCAACCAACGCTACGATGTTGTGCTCCACCCCCCTTCGTGCACATGCCCCCAATGGTCATTGAGATGGGAAAACGTCCCCTTGGCGGGCAAGAGAGCTCAACGCCCCCCATGTAAGCACATCGTAGCTGTGGCCTTGAGAGAAGGCACACAGGACCCGAAAGCAATTCTTGACTTTGCACGCAAGGCCATTGCCTGAAAGCGAGGTCCTGCTTCATCTCCCCCGTCTTCCTCCGCATGGCTTCCTATGACCTGAGTTTCTTGTATCCCTTGAGGTGAGTACACTTCAGTTGTAGTGGGATTCTCACCAAACATTGGATGACGAGGAGATGCTCATCATAGAAATGAACCCTCAAAACAGTTTTCCTGGAATAAATGTCGTCGAACAATGAGAACCAAGACACTTTTGCCTTGCATGGTTCCAGCAATCTCGCTGACTTTTGTTCTTCTACTTGCTTGCTGGGGATGGGCATCTCTCTCGAAAGCGACAATTGAGAGTAGCAAGTCTCGGACCTTTTTCTCTCTAAGATACTTGTCCACTCACGGGACGTTGGTGGACATCATATCTGTTTTCACGGCCTTCCTTCCCTTCTGACGAAGCTCTGAGCACCCCCTCGCCAGTTTAGCAGTGAAAATGGACCTATTTGAAGACTGTTGTGGCGACTGCAATAGAAGTGGAGTTTTATCAGCGATTATGAATGAACTAACGACGCCTTTTTAAGCATCAATAACGTTTCTAACCTCGTGGTAGGAACACACGAGGATACGGTTAATGGTCTCTTAGCAGACTATCTCCGGGACAACGGACTGAGCATAACCACTCATCCAATTGCCAAGAGACCGCGCCGACGCACTCCCGATTTCGAACTCCGAGATGGTGCCATACTATTTGGTGAAGGAGAGTGGAATTCCTCTTACGTCAGAGGCTACGATCAAGCCATTGAGTTCGGAGACATTCCAGGCGCGTCCGGCTATTTTCTCATTGGTTATCCGGATGAGCTAAAAGAGAGGGTTCGTCAGAAACGGATTGACACTGCCTCACCAACCGTATTACTTGGAGGTGTAACGTATCGCGGCATGTTCAAGATAAAGGGAGAGCCAACGAGTCTCTTCCGCGGGGCTCTTGAGGAGATCCCTGAATGGTTGCGTCAAAGTTTGGCTCGCCAACCTCGGCCACCTGATACGCGGGAATTCGTCGAACTTATGAGGGATATTGTGCGAGGTCTGACATACCTTCTACCCACAAGGGGCAAGTTTCCCTTGTTATTTGAGCACATAATCGCTCCGATGCCTCATGATAAGGGTGAACTTGAGACCGCTCGAAGAGCCGCTGCTTATCTTCTCCTCAATCAAGTCGTTTTCTATCGAATCTTGCAGGAACGAGGTTACTCAGTGATAGAACCTGGCAAACTGGAACAACCAAGTGACTTGAAGGAGTATTTCGACAGGGTTCTCAAAGACGACTACCAGGCCATTTTCGATTTCGATGTCGCATCATTGTTCCCGCAAGACGGAATCCATTACATCAGGGATATGGTTGAGATTGTGAATGAATTGCAGCCGGAGCAGTTCACTCGAGATCTTCTGGGCAATATGTTCCACTCCCTCATCCCACTTGAGGTTCGAAAACCTGTTGCCGCATACTACACGAATCCAATGGCCGCACGACTTCTCTCAAAGTTAAGCATTGAGTCGGAAAGTGATAGTGTAGCTGACTTTGCGTGTGGCTCTGGAACTTTGCTGATGGCAGCCTATGAGCGAAAATCCGAGCTACTCGGACACGCCGTCGATGAGGAGACGCACAGAAAGTTCGTTGAGGAAGATCTGACAGGGATTGACATCATGCCATTCGCAGCCCACTTGGCGGTCGTGCAACTTGCTCTCCGAAACCCTGGCTACCTCACTGACCGAGTGCGTGTTGCTGTCTACGATTCCACCACTCTCAAACCTGGTAGCGAGATTCGCCCTCTCCAAAGGGTAATGCCCCGCGGACAAGCATCCATTCATCATTTCGGAGAGGAAGAGATGGAGAGGAGGAAAGTCCGTGAAGGTGCCGTTTCAGGTGCTGGTGCGGGTAGAGGCTTCAGGCTTCAGCCTGTTGACGTTGTCATCATGAATCCTCCGTTTACTCGAAAACAACACCTAAAGAAGGACTTCCGTGCACTCCTGACGAATCGATTCAAAGATTATTCTGATTACGCTAGTAAAGAGCAGAACTTGTTCGGATATTTCATACTCTTATCTGACAGGTTCTTGGCTAACAACGGCCGAGTGGCCTTAGTTCTTCCTGTCAGTTTCTTGAGGCAACTGAGCTCCCAAGGCGTTCGGAACCTTATTTCCTCGGAGTATCAAATTGAATTCATAGTCCAGTCTGGATTCCGTTTGGCCTTCAGCGAAGACACTGCCTTTCCTGAGATATTGTTGATAGCTCGGAAGGTGGGAGCAGAATCAGCGAAAGGGCCTTGCGTCCTTGCTCGACTCGATGTCATGCCATCTGAAAGGAATGTGGATGCACTAGCGGACCTTTTGCGGGACGCAATCAAAGAAGAAATAATCGACAGAACGTTTGAGCACCGCGCTTCCAAAATAGGCGTTTCGATATCAAGGATTGAGCAAGATGTCCTTCAAGAATCGGTTAATTGGCAACGACTACTCCCAGGAGAGCGTATTCAAGGATACCATATGCCGGATTCGCCTCTTATTGCTCCTCTGAGCGAGGTTGCGCCCAATGTCATTCAGGGCTTGCGGTTTCACAGGGACAGTGACAAACTCAGCACAAAGAACTCTCTTTTGACTCGTCCTCGGGATGTTGCTGTCAGGATGAATTGGGAAGTCCGAGAGGAAGACAAGAAGACGGTAGAGGCAAGAAGCAGAACAAGTGGGGAAGTTGTGAAGGTTCCTCGGAGTGCGCTTCTACCAACCACTCGCTCCGCTTCTGGAATGCCAAGTATGGAAATCTCGACCGCATTTGACTATTTGGTTGTTGGACGTTTTCCTAATGACGAGGTTTTTTGGGATGATCCTGATCCTGATGGGGTAATAGAACGTCGCGTTAAACACATAGAAAGCAGAGAGTCATACCTAATCAGTCCCGGAAGGAACAATGTTGGTCTTTCGTCAGGCGGAACCCACTTATTGGCCTTTGTATCTCCCCAACGTATAGCACCAACGTGGAGCTTCTGGTCAATCCAAATGGAGACAGTCAAAGAAGCCCGCCTATTGTGCCTGTGGTGGAACTCCACGCTTCATCTTGCTCAACTGATCGAAGGTAGAGCTGAAACTGGGGGAGCGTGGGTATGTTGGCTCAAGAATGATTTACTCCAGATGAGGGTTCTTAATCCGCATGCCCTCTCCTCTGAGACGAAGAAGGATTTACTCGGTATCTACGAGGCTTGGAAGGATAAGACATTCCCTTCTCTTCTTGACCAGCTCAGAACTCGCTTTGAAGGACGCCTTGCCATTGATTCAGCTTTGGCGAAAGCGCTTGGCATGTCATTGGAAGAACTCGGTTTGCCCGACCTCTACAATACTCTGGCGGCTAGGATAGAGTCAATGGATAAGACCGCCTCTCGGGAATAGAGCATTGGTGCCCAGTCATCGCATTTCGTGGAGAAAACTCGTTGCTTCCCATAACACGACACCTTCGTGTTTGCCATTGGGAGGCAACGGGGCTCCAAAGCCGTTGACCGTAAGCTCGGAATTCGAGTCACCTACTGGAACAGAAGGGATGTCTGAAACTGTGTTTTGGGAAGAGTTCGAGACGAAAAAGCGGGTAGTTGACGACGCGACATTTGGATAGCGCCGATGCAAACTGACCGTCACAGTCTCACCTGAAGTCTATATGAACGGCCCCAGTCACGAACCTGCATGCGATTGGTGGACGCGCAATCATTTCGTACATGACAACCTTTTTAACTTTCCACTGAGTTTCATTCCCCATTCGGTAGGCAGCATCGTTATCCCCCTTCACAGAGTACGTCTAGGGAATAGACCATGTGCCGCCTATTCCCGGGTTTCGTACCTATGGAGGGGTGGTGCTGGCCTACCGAAGAATCTAGGGGATAGGCGGTCACATGAAAAGGATTGAGAGATTTTGGGCTTCCCGCTTCGAGAGAGGCCTAACAAGAGACGAGCTAGCATTTTTTGCGGAAGTTCATGAATGGGTGCCAAAGCTTGTAAAAGAGGTTGTCGAAAGAACGATAAAATCAAGGTCTGATGGCGAGCCAGGTGAATCGGATTTCTTTGCAAGTCCGCCTACATATTACCATGCAAGGATGCTGGTACGGACCGTCTTGGAAAACGGTTTTGTTCGATATGCGAGGCACACTGGTAAGGTGTATGAATCTGTTGATATGATGCCTGACAAGGCCGCTATCATTAACTTCTTGGAGAGACACCTATTGGAAAGTGAAGAGGAAGCACAACTCAGATATGGAACTTTTCAGTACTTCTGTGCGATTGCGGCTTCTTCCGCAGAAAGAGCGCTCTCATGGGTCCTGCTTGGCAAGAGCGCTCTCAATCTGCTGGGAGATGTAGCAAAGCACCGATTCTATGAGAATTGGAAGGGAAAAAGATATGAGGACTGGAGGGGGAAAGGGATTGGAGGCGAAATCCATATTATTGTCGAATTCTGGACCCTCTTCCTCATCTTCTACATTATGTGGTCAGATAACCCACAAATTCGGAAAGACCCCAAGGTTCTCAAGATGATAGTTGCTGCCTTCATCGACATTGCGAAAATAAGAATATGTTAGTAGAAAGGTTACTCTCGGGAGCATCGCTATCATCTATTGAGCAATTTCTTGCTTTGAGATTGTCGCCATCAGCCCAACTTGCATTGAGAACGACTGATAACGCAAGTAGTGGAATGTATGTTCAGGCCTTATTGCCACGAGTCCTGTTGAACTCTTGGATTGATTCTGCACCATCATTTGCAAGGATGGGGTTAGACATCACATTTTTGGTTCCAATCAGCAAAGCTTGATCTGCATGTATTTTCCAACACAAGGCGAGCCGACTCAAGAGGAGGTCTGCGCAGGAAGGATTAGCTGGACAGCAGAAGAGGTTACTGAACGTCTGATGGAGGAAAGACCCGTAACGCTTGAAGAAGCTCAGAAAGTCGTTCAAGCAATAGGTCACGATCCTGGAAAATTCCTAATCTTGTGGATCTCCCATTTACGGACCTCTTGCATGCTCAATATGGCTTCATCGTTCCAAGTGAAGGTGATCGGTCAGCAACCCCCCGGATACCACACGTACTCGTTCCTGCGGCGGTATTATTGGCAACTGACTTTCTCGCCATATGCATGGAGGACGCCAACCGGTCCGCTCAGAAACCTGCGCGGGTCGTCTTTGACGGATTGGGAATGCCAACAGATGTGAGAGACATAAGATACCTACCCAATCCAGACTGCATATGTCGAGATTCGGACTATCAGGAGACATATCACGAACTCTGGCCAAGGGACTAGAGATGTTTGGTGCTAAGATCTCCGTCTGCGTTGGAAGTGTTTCAGAAGTGGAGGGACCTTCCCAGACTACGAACAGGACCCTGTACGCATGAAATGGCCTTCAATCCCGTCTTCCTGAATCAAAGCTTCCCGTAGAAATATTCCTCCTTCTCCGCCTCCTTGACCAGCTTAGGAACGTCATGCTTGCGTATGCCAACATTCTTGCAGCCGACGACAAAGAACTCGTTGAGATATCCTGAGAGGTGTCTAAGCAACCGACCAGTGTCCTTCACCATTTTCCCCGAACCCCACATCATTTCAAGAATATCATCATAGCTGGATCTTTCGTCCCTGCAAATGTTGCGGAATGAACGTGGTGCCAGCCTCTCAAGCTCTCTCAGTAGGTTTATGACGGTCGTGCGCGCTCGAGCATTGTCTTTGCTCGGTTCCAAGAACTTGTGTACCGAAGAAGGGCCCTTCTCATCCATTTTGTCTCCCGACAGTTCCAGCTTGCGGACTTCCATCTGTAATCGGTGTTTGTGATAGGCTTCCCTCTTTTCCTTCATTCGCTTCAAACGCTCGGCTTCTGTCTTCAGTGCCTTGATAGTTGGGTCTTCAAGAACTCCGTGTCGACCTAGAATCTTCCTCACGGTGTGTCTGTGCAGACCGACCTTTCTGCCGATCTCGGAGATGTTGTTCGTCGCCCGGTAAAGGGTGAGGACCATAGCATCAGTGTGAATATCCACCTTTTTCGGCATGAGAGCATACACCTTCCACGCTAGTCCCGCATCGGATATGCGCAGGGATATGAGGGGAAAAGTGCACAAGGGCCACAGAACTCATACAAACAGGACCATCCTTTCGCCACAAATCAACTTCCTGTCGCCACTTTTGTGCATCCCATCGACGCCTTATCGCCATCGTTTTCACATTTCCTTTCCAACATTCCGACAGGTGTCCCGAATTCGTTCTTGTGCTACCCGAATCATGTAATACGATCCCGCCTATTTAACTGTCTGGCTTATAAGCAGTGCTTATAAGCAAAAAACTGGCATCTGCTGAGATGAACGCGCCCTTGGTCCACTCAAAAGTGACTCCTAGGTATCGTTTGATCAGGTGGACCTGTCAATGGTCACAGAGCGTGGGCCTTTGGGTCTATCTATGAGGATTATGGGGGGTTCGAGGCTCAAGAAATAGCGAATCCCGTTGGCCATATCATTGATTGCCGTCGCCACCCATCTCCTTCTGAGGAGTGGATTGCGAGGGTCTTGCAGACTCTCTTCGATCTGTGCGACCTCCATCATCTTCTCATCATCACCAAACGCAATGTTCTCCACTGTCTCTATGGCTTCTTCCAGCACACTCAAGTCTCCTCCCGAGTCAGATAGAGTTGGCGCGAGCTCTGAAAGGACGGTCCGAACGCAAGGCCGTAGAGCCATTCTGATCCCGTGCAACTTCACTGCCTTCTCCTCGATTGTGATCTCCCCGCCGCTCAACGCTTCTGCCAGTGTTCTCTTGAGCGAATTCAGTTGGGTTTTCAACCATACGATGGTCACTTGTTCCAGAATCAACTTAAGGTCGTCATGAATCCTATCAAGTTCTCCCTCGTAAGACTTGACATCATCCCTTTCGAATCCGTAATAGCCCACGTTATCGTACCAGCGCACCTTCTTGTCATCAATGTATGCGTGGATGTGGGGCAAGGGGTATTCGAGACCGATGTCAACCGTGAATCCTCTGCCGACTTTCTTGAGATACCTCGACGGGATGAGGTGCTGATGAACATGTCGTTTGATTGTGCTCTCGCTCAGCTCGGAGTCTTCTGACAAGGACTTGATGGAGAATAGATCTTCCCTGAACAGACCTCTCGAGATGTCCATTTTCGTTGCGAGTCCTTCTATGTAGTCCTCATACCCATCCGGCTCGGGAACGGGAGTGGTGTATCTTCTTCTGGATAGGTCGATCTCTTCCTTCAATCTCCCTGGTGATTCCTTCAGCTGAGCGAGCAAGCTGTCGAGCCCAATTTCGCAAGCTTTGAGTATCTTTCTGCACAAGGCGCATTTGTAGGCCTCCTCGGGAGGCGTGCCAAGTGGCTTCTCCTTTTTTCGATGTTCTTCACAGTATTTGGAGTGCTTGTAGCGGGAGGCAAAGGGAGCATTGCAGACTTCACATTTCTTTCGATATTCGTTCATGATGGCAATCTCAATTCCTTCGGAAGGACTTCTGGCTATTTAACTGCCATCCAGCTATATAAATTGAGAAGAACATTAGGAGGCAACGTTCATGGGAGGCCCTCTCAAGAAAGGATATGTCCGCATCTCTGGAGTGATTCTGGATAGTGTAAAAAAGGAAATCAAGTCAATGGTATCAACGGGTCAGTTCAAATCGGTGTCCCAGGCTGTGGGCCTACTGCTTAGGGAAGCCGTGGAGATGAAGAAGAATCGAGCCGCCTTCAGGAATGAAGGAGGTGTGCGGTAGATGAGCAGCCAGCATATGCAGACCAATCAGCCACCAGAGAAAACCAGAGCAACTGAAGATTCCAGAACCATCTCGATTGCGGGGCTGAAGGCCCTCGTTCGTGACCATTTTCCCAAGGATAGCACTCTTAGGCACGCTATTCTTGAGGAGGGAGAGAAGCTGAGTCCGCAGGAACTCGCATGGAAATTGGAGGTGTGGATGAATATCCTCAATCACGAAAAGTGAAATCTCGTTCGACGCAGGTGAATGGTTGCACTCTTTTTCCCCGTGTGAACTGGCAAAGCGATGTCCTATATATGTCCACAATTGCTCTCACAAAGGATGTTTCGATTGAGCTACTGTTGTGCCAGCCTCCTGATCCATCTAGATAGGAGGAGAGAATTGTCGTATTTCTCATTGAACCACGACATTCCCTAACGGTCTGCTACGAACCTCATCAGCTGGAGGTCGTGGCAATTGGAACTCGTGCTTCAAAGCCTTCTCGATTGGACAGAAAGGCTCATCTGCTCTTGATCTCTCTTATCCATTGCAGGAATTCCTCTTCAGGCATGTCGAACTTCGCTTTGTTGCAACGGTGACAGACACACTGAAGATTGGTCAGCTCTTCGCTCCCCTGCTTGCTTATTGGGACTATGTGGTCAACGTTGAAGATCTTGACCATTGATTCTTCTGGGCCACAATACTTGCATGTGTAACCATCCCTGGCAAATATCACACATGCTCGAAGGGCTTGATATCGTGGCCAGTTCCTCAGATCTGCCCACGTTCTATGGAATCTATCAGACTCCTTATAACTCCGCAAAGCTTCTATCCATATCTCTGGAGTCAAGTCTTCTATGCACTTGTCTCTAAGAGAAGGCATCGAGGATAATAAATCGGCGACAATGTTCTTTCTAGATACGGCCTTTTCAATCGCTGTCTTATCCGTATCTACCAGATGGGTTGCAAGGTAGTCATAGTACAATTCAATTGCTTCATTCCAGTTCATCCTTGCCTCACCTCTTGAGTTCTCAT
This sequence comes from Methanomassiliicoccales archaeon, assembly GCA_004377185.1. Taxonomy (GTDB): domain Archaea; phylum Thermoplasmatota; class Thermoplasmata; order RBG-16-68-12; family SOIM01; genus SOIM01. The sequence goes on from SOIM01000057.1 coordinate 34,489, forward strand.
ATCACCCTCGAGTTACTTCATTCGTCTCTTTTTGAGCCTGTTCTCAAATGGGCTTGATCTACTTGAACTCTCTCACCTCAGCTGATTTCGGCTCATACTCCCAGCCTTGTAGCAACAGGTGATTGATATGACTGCAATGTCATTAGATGTCGTTGTTGAATCAACGCTGATACCAACTTCTCATCTTTCTTGTCGCAGACATGCTTACGGTGAATGTAGGAATGGTAGAGTCCAATATGAAACTCGAAATTTGCTCGTCAGAAGTATCTCACCAGTCAGGCGACATTCCTTGGATGGAAGTAAGCGCTCGGCTAGGAAGATCTCTTCTTCCTTTTCCAGAGTATAGGAATCAGCATAGCGACCCCAACGACTGCAATCACTACAGATACAACAATCCACAGTACGCCTGCCTCAGCTTCGCTCGGCAACTCCAAGGAGCGTATTTGCCCGAAGAAGGCAACAAGAACAGTATCCGCATCAGAAGACCAAACAGGGAACCTCAACACCCCTGTTTCTGACCCTCCAAACCCCGCATGACTAGGGTGCTCATAGAGAATCTCGACAAATCCGCTCCCAACATCAATCACGCAAAGCTTTCGTGCAAACTCCCTCTTTAGTGTGTAAGCAATTCTTTTTCCGTCAGGGGACCAAGAAGGGAAGCTCACATTCTCTCGTGTAGAAGTGAGTTGTTGCGGATTGGAGCCATCAGAATCTGAAACATAGAGATCGTAAAGCCCGGCAGCATCGGAAACGAAAGCCAATTTGGAGCCATCAGGCGAGAAAGCTGGTGACCCCTCGTTCGCCTCGGTCGCAACAAGCTCGCGGATATTGGATCCGTCGGATTCCATGACAAAGATATCCCACTCGCCGTTCCTGTTTGACGTAAAAGCGATTTCCTCCTCATCCGGCGACCAAGAACCCATGACGTTCACAAATCCGTCATCGGTCAGCTGTGTCAGATTCTTGCCATCGATGGTCATCTTGTAGACGTCATAGGCCCCGTTCCTGGTGGATGTGAATGCAACCCATGTCGCGTTATAATCCAGCTTCGCGTCACCGTCATATCCTGCTTCACTGGTCAACCGTTTCTGCCCACTGCCGTCTTCATTGGAAAGAAAGATGTCCAGGCTACCATGCTGATCAGATACCCAAAGGAGTTTTCCGTTCTTCGCAGAAGTCGGCATGTCCCAACCAGGGGAGTCAATAAGCACCTCTCCAGGAACCTTCTCGATCTCTTCCCAATCATATCCAACTGCGAAATCCTCAGAGAGAAACTCCTTCCAATCGTCGTTGAATTCATCAACTGTTCTTCCAAAGACGGTGGAGAAAACGATTTCCATATTATCGCGGGTGGTCTTCGTCCCATCCCATCCCTCAAATGCCTTCAAGAAGTCCAGAAAGCCTTGTCTTCCGTATTCGTCTATGATGTATTTGATTACAGTGTAGCCCTCTCCAAGTGCGATGTGATCGTAGTTAAAGAGGTCATCTATGTCAGTCAATTCATCATTCTCGAGAAGAGTCCAGATCCACCATCGGACGTACACATCACTTGCAGACAAATGTTGAAAAGCGTAGTAGGTGGGCAGCCCTTCCCTCAGCCACGGAGGATACAAGCTTCCGTTATGATCCCTTGTCTGGTGGTCCCTCACGACATGAATGAATTCATGCGTAGCAATCCATTCTCTCATGTCCAGACTGTTGTCGTTCGACTGAACCGCCCATTCAGGAGAGAGGCTCAAGAACATTTCAGGCTCGCCTGATTGAGATTCTCTGGATGGCATTACATACCCCCAGAAGCCCAGGTCGATTGTTTCGGGAGGGAGTATGTCAGGATCAGTGCTTATGTTGACACGGGTTTTGCCCGGGAAGATGAAGTCAAGGAACTCAGTCGCTCCTTGAAAGATTCTCTCAAGTGTCTCGCCTTCTACATCAACCATGTTGTCAATGTTTCCCTCAAAACTCAGGTTGAAATGGTCCGTTTCTAAGTGGCTTCCTCTTGTGCCAGTTGACATAGAAGGAGGAGTTGAGGGAAACCTGTTCAGAGGGGGGCCGGAGAAGTCATTCACGCTAAATAGATTAAGAAGCAATGCCACCACGGAACCGACAGCCAATAGCTCTGCAAAACCACTCTTCCGATTTCTGAAGCTATGTAACGACACAAATCTAGCCAAGAGAGCCCCGTGTCCTATTAAGGAGAGTGAGAATAAAATGGTTATGGAAGCCCGAATAGAATATCCCGAGGCTTGGCCATCACAAAATGTCGCAATCCAATATGAACTTCGACATTTCTTCTCAATTTCAAGTGTCAAAACGAAGGAAGTACGCTTATATAGGGGCACATCTATTTTGTCCCAGTTATCTAAGCATCCCTCCACAACGAGGCCGTTCGGCTTGTTTTTCCATCTGGACGGCCACCCTTTTTTTCTCATGTACGAGGGACGGAACCTTTTCTCATCAGTTTCTGAGAGAGGGGTAACAAGACCGTTATCAATTCTGATAATAGCACTGGAAACATCATTTGCTATTCCTGAGGACAACTCCGAGAGCCTTAAGCTATTCTCTTCTCTAATTGGCAAATGATGAAAAGGAAAGAGATTGTAGTCGGGAAGAAGGTCACGAAACCCCCCTGGCTGTCTTTCAAAAGAGCTGTGTTTAGTCTGGAAATTGCAGCTCCAATCAGAGTGATATCTGAAATCGAGAAGTATCTTGTTGAACATCAGTATTCGACTTATAACCAGGTAGATTTCGTGGAGAGAGGAGATGAGAACATAGACTATTTTCCTCAAGAAATGTTTGATGTGTATCCCAATGAAATCATGGGTGCAACTCTGCTCTATGTTTCATATCGAGAAGAATTCATTCATCTAGCGGAACTTGTTGAGAATGTTCCATTATCATGCGATGTTCATGATTGTTGCAATCCACGGGCTGCATTAAGAGGCCTTCTGAATGGTTATAACATCAAGAATATTATTGGTTTCATTGAGCAAACAATTCGATAACAGTGCTCAAAGCAAGTGGGGGATGGTTGGCACGGGAAGGCAATGGTGCGAGATTCTAGATTAGTGCGTCATCTGTCACGAAGTGGAATTGAGGGCCCCTTATCCCTCAACATTGACTACGAAGTCGATAGTATTCCCTGACTTAGTCTTCTCCAGAACTTCAACTAGAGGAGACCTCAACGGGCCCTCTGAACTATAGTATCTTCCTGATCCGACATATTTCTCAATGCTGGGAGCTGTTCTCACAGGCTCGTTCCAAGAAGCAGTCCTATGAGAAACACTGACACAGCGACGAGGTAGAAGGCCCTGCAAATCGATTTCAAAGACTTTCGGGAAAAGATTAAGAATTCGCAGATCCATGTTTGCCTATGAACCTTGCGGACATCACGGTTGAACTCAGGGTCATCAGGAATATGGTTCTAGAGCAAAGAGTTCAGGCCGAGAAAATGGGGAATAGACTGGGAAGAGTGCTTAGGTCATTTGCACCTGGAACCTTGTCTGAGGATCTCGTAGAGATGGACTCAGAGATAAGAAACATTCTGAAACCTATCGATGAACGTCTCGATCCTGTAATGGAGAATATGATTGGACTGAGCCCCTCGGGGGAATGGCAGATGAACAATTTCTTTCCAATGGCCAATGAATATGATAAGTTGTCAGGTATGGTGAGCGCCTTTGGCTTGGTCATATCAGGATGGTTTGAGATGGCAGGCGACCTTGCCAAAGCTGAGAGAATCAGAAAAGAACATGAGAAGTTGACTCAAAAGCAGGCAAGATATCCTCCTGCTCCTGAGGTGGCGTGAGAATTGAAATCAGAGTTCCAAAAGTCCGATGTATATCGTCACGACACTCATCTCCAATAATTCCTTCGGAAACGTCCGAGTTGGTATAGCAAAGTCGGACATTTCAGTCCAAGCGAGGTCCTGGCAAGCAATACTACCGCCGGAGGAAGAAATTAGGAGGATTCCCGAACAGCGAAGACACCCTCAACCGTCTCCCCATTCCTGTTCCATTTTGGAGCCAGGTTGTTGCGGATATATCAGAATTCTCATTGTTGCATCATTCTCATGCTTTCCAAATATGACTATATGGGCTTCTGAAACAGATACCCAAGAATCGCTTGTGTGAAGTGTGTAATTCCCCTTGGTTACAGAGTCTTCTTTATTTCCCTCTAGACAGAACTAGTGTCGGAGGTAAAACATGTCCGAAATATGGAAAAGGTTCAAGAGAGCGATGAAAGAGAGAAGGATCCCGTGGATGCGGGTACTTGTCATAATGGTCGGTCTTCTTTGGCTCCATTCGGCATTGGAGAAGTTATTCGACCCAGCATACGTCGATGGATTCGCTGGAACGATGTTCTTCTTCGGTATTGAGAATCCGAACGCCTGGTACGTGGACTTCCTGAACGGTTTCGTCATTCCGAACGCAGCAGCATTCGCCATGGCGATAGCGATCGGTGAGCTCCTGGTGGGCCTTTCCTTCGTATTGGGAGGCTTCACAAGGTTCGGGGCAATCGGTGGAATCCTACTGAATGTGAACTTCTTCTTCGCAGCCAGTCATGTCAGCCCTGCGGTCTGGAGTGTCAATCTCCTGTTGATTGGACTACAGCTAGTGTTCATATTCTCCAAGGAAGCGAAGGAGCTGAGTGTTGACCAACTCGTTCAGTCAAAACTGTCCAAACGACTGGGATCGCCCGGGCGAAAAGCTCTCGACATAGTCATCGGCGCGCCTGCTGGTGCCACGTAATACTCTGTGCTGGTAAACAACCAAAGTCGGTCTGTCCCTTAACTCGAAACCCCCTGGCTGACTCAAAAGAGCGTAGTGTTGAAGAAGTATATTCGGGAGATATACTCGCCATACACCCTTCTGGTCCTACAAGAGAGAGGAGGCCTAATGTGAATCCTCTGGCACCCAGGGGTTCGTTCTCATTATTATCCCGCCTGATAATGATAACAATATCATTTTGGTAACCAATGCAACGTTCTCGCATCGCAGAGGGACCGGGTGAATGCATCGAGAAAAGACCCTTGGCAATTTTGAACGCTTGAAGCGATATTTCCAAGAGCGATCCCATGTTGAGATTGACGAGGAAGACATCTTCATACTGGCATCCGCTCTGGAAAATCCTTTGACGATGGAAGAGATGTGCTATTCAATAGGTCTGAAGCAGGTGACGTGCATCGCTAAGGTGCGGAAGCTCATGAAAGCTGGTCTTCTGGACCGATCCAGATCTCCAAAGGGAAAGAAGCGCGGAGGCTTGATCGTCTACCAGCTCTCCGATAACATTGTCTCTGATTTCAACTCGACAAAGGAGGCGGAGAATGTGTCACATGCTCCCTGAGATCCGAGAGATTATCGATTATGGGTTCTTGAATCAGAAGCTCGACGACCCGGTCAAACTCGATATTCTTTTCTATGAGCTTGACAGGGTGGAGAAAACCCTTGAGGCAAGAGGCACACCTTACGTTTTCCTAGACCCAGAGGAGGCAGAAATCTCTGTTGAGGGGGGAAGGAAGAAATTTGAGAGACATGCAAAGTGGATAAGGGAAAGGCTTTCAGACAAGGAAGTCATCACATCGATACCAAGGGAGAGAATGGATGATTTGTATGACTGCCTGATCGATGTCTTGTGGAGAGGGGACGTACATGCAATGATAATTCTGACTTTGGCTCAAATAGTAATCATTCAAGGACTCGAAGAATATTGCGAGCATGACACTCTAGCCCCATGATAGCGAAAAACTATCGACTCTGCATCCAGGACTAGTCGCATCAGAACTTTTGGGGACCTTTAAGTCTTCCAGGTCGATGCTGTCTTTGGCGATAAGCGTGCTCGTGGAAGAGAGGATTGGACATTGAGTTGTCAGTCCACGACACGCTATCGCTAGTGGTTGTCGGAAGACGGGCCCAAGTCCACTCAGATTGGAGGGATGAAGGATGAATGCTCAGTATCCTCCAGAAGACTATCCTTGCCCTAAATGCGGGAATGAGTCCGTTACTTCAATCCTTGACGAGAACGGGCTTGCGGAGACTTCCTGCGGGTCTTGCGGGGAGCGGATATATCCAAATACCAAGGAAGAAT
>SOIM01000010.1 GCA_004377185.1 Methanomassiliicoccales archaeon
GGGCTGGCAACGGACTACGAGCACCAGATGACGCACCAGCGCAGGTTCGCGGACATTATTCTTGCTTGCTGGATTTGGACTTCTTCCTCATTAGTGATATCAGGACCAGCAGCAGGATTATGACCAAGATTACGGTATTCGCAGCAATCACGATTTCAGCTATGGGCACTGACTGAGACGTCGTGGTTGCGGCAACAGTGTTGGATGTTGCCTCTATGCCTGCGGTGTTGTGGGAGACCACTCTGAAGTAGTACTTCGTACCAGCCTCTAGATCCCCCCAGGCGAATTCCGTGATGTTGCAGTCTTTCACGGTGATGGATACAGAATCAGTGAAATCAGGTGATGTGGCTTTCTCGATGACATGTTTCTCGCAGTATCTATCATGTGCGTGATGCCAACTTAGGCCGACACTAGTTTGTGTGATATCCGAACTGAACGGAGCATAAAGCGAAACCGCGATTACATCTGGCACATCCTCTGTAGTCGCGGCAATCGGAGATGAGAGACTCGTCTTCCCCGTTGTGGCGTGGACTGCCATTCTGAAGAAATAGGCGGTGGAAGGTGACAGTCCGCGAACTGAATACTTCTCCGTTGCCTGATTCTCGATAGTGGCTGCCGTGATGGCATCCGAAAAATTCGCAGCAAAAGCGCGTTCGATGACATATTTCTGGAAGCCCTCTACGTCCCTGTTCGCTCTCCAGGACAGATCAAGAGTGTCCCATGGCCTATCGGGATTGGCGACAGCTTGCCGGAAGTATACCGCAGATGGTAGGGTGGTCGCAGAGACCTCATTTGAGGCTTCTCCCCCGAGGGAACAGGAAGGTTCCCCCTGGTCATATCCACTTCTGTGGAATACGACGATCTTGAAGTAGTGAGTTGTGGAAGGCGTCAGGCCATGCACGCGTGTCGATCCAGAGCCATAGGCGTTTCCATACCGAGTGTCCAAACCTGGTGCGAAACTAGGTTTGGTTGATGTGTGAACCTCCATCCCGTCCCAGTAGCAGATTCCCTCTCCGTCAGGATCTGGTTCCTGATATGGGTGATCTGAATAACTCAATCGCAGTGAACTGCTCTCAATCTCGGTCGGTTCGAAAAGAGTCACCGAAGAAGCGGCCGCTGGCTCAGAAATGGAGAGCGGAATGAAGAGGAACCCGACCGAAGTCACCACGAAGATCACGAATACCTTCCCTTTCATCTTGAGACCTCCACTTTGTGTTCGAACCTCTCCAGATTATATTAAACTATTGTGGTATTGACCATGTTTTGCACCAGCGGACCGTCAAGTACATGCACCGCGATATCCCACATACTGACACCCCCTCAGTTGTGTTGGAACATTCTCCTCGAACTGGACTCCATTCCTACCTATGCAGAAAGTCGATCTGGTCTCTCTCGGATTGTCATACGTTCGCCCTTGCTTGTTCAGTCCTTTTGAGATGCGCTAGGTTGGGTTTGTCCCCACGGGGACATTGAGCGGTTCCAAAAGAATAATCTTATGAGCGACTATCACTTGGCAATAGCAGGAGAAGTGG
>SOIM01000036.1 GCA_004377185.1 Methanomassiliicoccales archaeon
AGTCGAAGAAGAAGTGGAACCCGAAGTCGAAGAAGAAGTGGAACCCGAAGTCGAAGAAGACCCAGTCAGCGGACCAGTTGCAGATGCAGGACCTGACCAGACTGTGAACGAGGGGGACGTTGCCAATCTGAATGGGAGTGCTTCTACTGGAACCAATTTGACTTCATTCGAATGGGACTACGAGAGCGACGGGACATATGACTACATCGAGTCACTCTCACCCACAACGGACAAAACCATTCAGCTGGGCTCAGACAATCCAGAGCGTGCTGGGCATGCGATGGGGTATTCATACAGATCGTCAAGTAACCGCTACTACTGCTATGCAAGTTACTACGCGTATCCCTATGACCGGACCTCTGGCACCTATGAGCGCCGCGGTTGGACAACGTTCGACCTGTCTGACCTGACAGAATGGTCCGATGCTACGGCTGTATCTGCCAAGCTGTTGATACACAACTACTATCGATACTATGCCAAAGAATTGGTTTTCACAGCCCTGACTACCACTCCGTACGACTACCCCGGCTCTACACTCTCAAAGGTAATCTTCGATGAATCAGGTCCGACCGGCACGGAGATTGGGTCTTATGTAGGGACCGCGACAAGAGATACCACTCGCCATACAATCGAGGTGGACCTGAACTCGAATGCTGTGACAGCAATCAACAGCGTCCTCAGTGGCTCACCTACCTACTACACCTTCGGGATAGGCATCTACGTAAAGAGCATTCATCCTGGATACAGCTATGGTTACGCGCGTTGGATGGACATCCGATTGGTGGTCACTTTCGAATATAGTAGCGAACTCACTGAAACTCAGAGCGGCAACGGAATAGCCTTCGGTGATGATTGGACGGGAAGACTATACAAGTACAGAACCAATCCAACACGTTACTACCCGGATGGCTACATGTACGTTCGAAAGTATTCGTATTACGAGTACCGAAACTTTGCACAGTGGGAAGTAGACAAGATTGCTGATGCGCTCCCAAGCGGTGCAGAAATAAAGGCCGTGGCCCTGCGCTTCAATCACCAATACAGTTCTCAAAGCAACAACTACGTGTACCAGATGGAATATGATGTGAAGACCGTAACTCCAGATCAGGCTTTCACGGATGCTGGTGACGGAACGCAATACGCTGGTCCGCACTCGGTCTCCTCATCGGATAGCGAGTATACATGGGATCTTGGAGCTGGTGCTGTGAGCGACCTCCAGAACGCTCTCGACAACAACATCGAGATCTTCGGTATAGGTTTTATTACCACATCCACATCGGGGTACAGCTACAACTATGGCCCCAGGTTGGTGATTGAATGGAAGGCACCTGGTGGAGGAGCTCTATCTGGACTGGCCAGACACACCTACGGCGACAACGGTGTGTACACAGTGACCTTGAGGGTCACAGATGAACTGGGCCAAACCGATACTGACACATGCGTTGTCACCGTGCTCAATGTGGTACCTTCAATCGTTCCGATTGGACCGTTCACAGTGAATGAAGGCTCACCTTTGAGCCTATCTGCAACCTCCACCGACCCGGGCAGCGATGATTTGACCTTCTTGTGGGAATTCGAACTCGGACCAACCTACAATAATGTGTACTACAACGATGGCGTGGGCCCCGATCCCTATCCGAGCCCTGAAGGAACTTATCCCTTCACTGCGTCAGATTCGGTTGGCCACACCTACGGTGATAATGCTGTCTACCGCCTCATACTGACCGTTACGGACGACGATGGCGGTACGGCCACACTCACAACAACCGTGACGGTGGTCAATGTGGCACCCACAATCATACCGTTCGGACCACTTGCGATAAATGAAGGCTCACCGCTCTCAATAACCGCAATGTCCACAGATCCGGGCAGTGACGATTTGACTTTCGACTGGGACCTCGAACTTGGGCCTACAGCAACCAACACATATTACAATGACGGCCTAGGACCAGATCCACCGAAGAGCCCGTGGGGAACATTCCCGTTCACGGGCACAGACTCGATAGGCCACACCTACGGTGACAACGGCGTGTACGCCCTAACACTCACCGTGACAGATGACGATGGGGCGTCAACCGTATACACGACAACCATCACGGTATACAACGTTAATCCAAGCATAGCCGTTGAAGCATACATCAAAATGAACTTCACCCTCCGGGTTTCCGGTGAGAAATGGCACAATGTGGAATTGTATGTCATCAGCGGAGGCACTGTTACCGGCTATGCGGATGTCCTGCGAATGCCTGGCGACCCCGATGACCAGAGTATCAAGCTGGTGGATGTGAAATGCGATGTGACAAACACGATCGGACTGAGAGTGTTGTACACTCCCTTCGATGATGTCATAAACGGCCAGATAAACGGTGCTGATCCGGCCTGGGTCACGATCCAGTTCGAGAATGGCGACGAATACGTCTTTGACAACACCTTCAACTATCAACATCCCGACAGGTGGGATTGGAACTTCGGCATCAATCGATACCTAGTGGGACAAGAACTAACATTCGAGGGACATGCAACCGATCCAGGAAGTGATGATCTGACATTCGATTGGTACTGGGGAGACGGTTCACCTGATGAAGGAGCGACCTATTACAACGATGGTGTTGGTGCTGATCCGGCCAAAAGTCCGGATGGAACATTCCCGTTCTCAATCGATGAGCTAAGAACGCACACATACTGGACGAATGCAAACTTCCCGCTCGTGTTGACCGTTTCAGATGATGATGGCGGTGTGACCGCAATAGTGGTCATTATAATCATCATCTAGATGTCAGCAAGGGTCTCACTGACCTTCCACAATCGCCTGGCGATAGCTTCATCATAAGAAACCTTAGATGACTTTCTCTCCCTGCAGTTTGCAAAATACATCCCAGTAACTCCCTCCACCTCAGGTGAGGATGCCAAATAAACGCCAGTGCTCGCACCCTTCTCCGGACTCCTCCCAAACACCCTCATGAACCTCTGCGCGAACGAGGACATGAACCTCCCCAGGTTCGTGGACGTCATGCCCGGCGTGAAGGCGTTCACGGTCACATCCGTACCCTTCAACCTCCTGGCAAGCTCGTGGGTGAAGTACACGTTCATCAGTTTTGTTCGTCCGTACACCCACATGTGCTTGTACTTCTTCTTGGACTGAAGATCGTCAAAGTCTAGCTTCACCCTTTTATGAATCCCCGAGGACACGTTCACGATCCGCGCGGGAGCGCTCGCCTTGATCACATCCAGCAGCAGGTTGGTGAGCAGCAAGTGGGACAGGTGGTTCACAGCGAACTGCATCTCTAGACCGTCCACTGTGACCATCCGTTCGGTGGGCCATATCACGGCATTGTTGATCAGCAAATGGAGGTTGTCGTACCGGTCCTTGAATTCCTCTGCGAGCTTGCGTACTTGTTTCATGGAGGAGAGGTCGGCTATCAGCAGGTCCACGGATTCGTTCTTGGTTTGCTTTATGATCTTCTTTCGGGCAGCCTCTCCGCGCTCCTTGCTCCTGCAGACCATGACGATGTGGGCGTTCATCCTTGCCAGTTCGCGTGCCATTATGTAGCCTATGCCGGAGTTCGCGCCGGTGATCATGCAGGTTTTGGATTTCATGATAGGCTGTTCAGAGTGTTTTTCTGTCATCGGTCTCACGGTTCTTGCGGAATCGGGTTTGTGTCAACTCACCTTGCTGTGAGAGTGTTGAATGGGCTAATTGTCCGTTTCAGACAAAAACCTTTTCTAGCAATCGTGGCCCCTTCTGGTTCGAACAAGAAGAGAACAAAAGGAAAATTGAAATACCTTTAGGACAATGAAGAATCATAACAACCAATGTGGATAAGTGGGGGAAGAAAACTTGAATTCGAGGGGTATGAAGGATACGAAAGCGATTGTTGCTGGTGGAGCTTCATTATCTGGATTTGTGATTGCGTGTGTCATCTTGGTTGTTGCTTTCTCAGTTCAAGTGGGAGCAGAGACCTCAGATCAAGCGATTCACTATGAAGAGACAACTCTAGAAACAATCTGGCAGAAAACGTCCAATACTGGTGCTGGACTGCGCTTGGGTGTCCCTAGATACGACATCAATAATCCATATTGGAGTTGGACAGACAACGTTTGGAACGGTCAACAGGACAACCACTTGAGAAACCAGTATGATCTGGATCCTCACGCCTACTGGCGTCAATCCTATCCATACACTCATCTCTGGTTCAGAGTGGAGGTTTTCGTCCCGGAGAGAACTCTTAGCATCACTATGTTGGACCCCTACAAACCTGGAGGAATAATTCCAATCAACGACAATTTCTACGTTTACGTAAATGGTGTGCGTGTCGCCTATCATGGGACTTCATACGATGCCAAAATCGATGACTCGTGTCGAGAGGCAGATCGGTGGTGCGTGCCTTCTGTCAATTTGACCAGCGCACCATGGTTGGAGGGTCAATGGAACGATGTCTGGATATTAGCTGAAGAGTGGTGTGTGTGGGGGGGAATCGGCTATCTTGAGTTTAGGGCCTTGATTGAGAGTGTGATTCCTGCAACGATTGATTGTGATCCCGATACCCTCAATCTCAAGAGCAAAGGCAACTGGATTACTTGCTATATCGAACTCTCTGATGAGCACGATCCGAGGGACATTAATGCATCCACCATTCTACTCAACGAGGCAATACAACCTGAACTGGATCTGAAATACGGTTTTGTGAGATCTGAGGATTCATATATCACCGACCGGGATGGGGATGGTATTGCTGAAAGGATGGTCAAATTCGACAGAACTGAAGTTGAGGAGTCGCTAACATCGGGTGATTCGGTTTCACTTACGGTCACTGGGCAATTCCACGACGGAACAGAATTCGAAGGGGCAGATACCATACGTGTTATCAATCCGGGATGATTGACTTTGTGCGATTTCTCCAAAACGGCCAGTGATTGAGCTCTGTTCTTTCTCAAACCGCTTCCATCGTCGACGGAGGCTTCGGAGTTATGTTGTAGGTTACGCTGACGATCCCGGGGACCTCACCGACTATCCTTGTGGCCATCTTCTCCAGCGTCTCGTACGGAATCCTGGTGGGCGTAGCGACCCTTGCATCCACACTCTCCCAGCACCTCAGCTCGATCTGCTGACCGAACTCCCTCTCTCCTTCTCTCATTCCGGTGACCCTGTCCTTGTGCAAAATGGCCATGTACTGGAAGGCTCCGGATTCGGCCAGTTCCTCCTCGATTATGGTTGTGGCAGCCCTGACCGTAGCAATTCTGGCTGGTGTGACTTCCCCGATTACTCTTCCTGCCAGCGCGGGTCCCAAGAATGGCATCCTGTTGTAGATGTCCTCCGGCAGTTCCAGTGCTTCTGCGACAACTCGGACCCCGTCCTTCCTCAACTGTATCAGTGGTTCCAGAACACGATACCCGAACTCCTTCTCGGTATCCACCCCTATCTGCGTCAGGATGTTGTGCTGCCTCTTTATCCCCGCTACCGTCTCATCCACGTCCGTGAGAATCGTTCCCTGCATCAGGAACTTGGCACCCGTCTCTCTGACGAGCTTTCCGAAAACGTCCCGGTAGAAGGTCCTTGTAATCGCCTCCCTCTTCTCTTCGGGATCATCGATTCCCTCTAACGCGTTGAAGAATTCCTCCCTGGCGTCATAAATCTCAACCTTGACACCAAAACTCTCGAACAGCTCTTTCACTTGTTCCGGCTCTCCTTCCCTCATCATTCCGTGGTCTATGAAGTAGGTCTTCAGCTGCTCTCCAACTGCCTTGTGTCCGATCATGGTCACGACAGATGAATCCACTCCTCCGGACAGTGCGTTTATTGCTATTCCGTCTCCGACGGTGTTCCTGATCTCTTCGACCTGTTTCGCTATGAACTCCTCCGGATTCAACTCACTTGCTTTGATCTCTTGAGTCATTCCTCGACCCCCAGTGGGAATGGGAGTATCGTAGATAAAATCTTCTGGTGGACAGTTTCTGTGCATCTTTTGGATATCAAACAACTAACCTCACTAGTTATAAATATCAGTTGAATCATAAGTCAAAACATCACGTGGTGGTAGTGGGCAGACACCATGAAAGTTTGTAACTACTTCATGTGGAGGAGGCTTTGACATGAGCTCGGATAGAGCAGGAGCTATCAGGACTCTTTCTGCAGTAGGAATAGCCTTTTTGATGGCGTGGTCATCCGTCTCGGTTTTCTCGGCCAGCCCACCTGAGAACCGGGACGTGTATTTGGTGAGCTTGGATAGTGAAGCTTCTCAGGAAGTTTTCAGAACGATTGGGACGAAGGTCTTGGTGGACTACGACAATGGTTTGTATCTCGTGGATGCAACTGAATCTCAGGCAATGGCGATGAGTAGGCACAATCTAGATGTTGTGCGGTTGAAGAATATGCGTATGCTGGATCTCTACCCTTCTGATGTGACGTTTGACACGTCAACCGGACCTCCGTCACCACCTTCCGTTATGAAAGGATTCACTTGGGATCGAGAGACTTACATTGTGCAGTTCATCGGCCCATACAAGCCGGAATGGTTGGATTCGATTGAGGATTCTGGTGGGAGAATGGGAAAGCTCGCACCGTCCTTCTCAGCTGTTGTGAAGATGTCTCCAGAAGTCAAGGAGAGAGTAAGCAGTCTTCCATATGTGCACTGGGTCGGTGCCTATCAACCCTGGTACAAGATATCGAGTGAGCTGTTGAACACCGAAGGCGGCGTTCGTGTTGCCATCATGGCTTTCGAGGACTCCCAAAGGGACAGCCTCTCCGAGAGATTGGTGGACCTTGGCGTGTCCGTAATGATGGCCTACTCCCCTGGGACGATTGTCGCCTATGTGGACTCTCCTCTCCTCCCTTGGATCGTGTCCATGCCGGAAGTGATGCACGTTTACAGGGATTACATATCTCAACCAGCAGACCTCATGGCTGCAAGGATTCATGGAGCTTTCGAGTCTTGGTATCCTGCGAGGAGTGGCTTGCCGTCTTCCTTGACCGGTCAGTCTCCTGGACCTGATGGCATAGAGGGTACTGCGGATGACATCTTCGAGGTCGTTGGGATTCAGGATTCTGGTTTTGATGTTGGCAATCCTGACGCAGGACATCCAGATTTCTTCATGGGACCTATTGGTGACAGGGTTGTTAGGTATAATGATTGGACTGGGCGGTCAAATCCTGACGGGTGGATGAGCGGGAGTGCTCACGGAACTCACCTAGCCGGAAGCGTGATTGGTAACGGGTTTGCCTGGGAATATGAATACGGCTACCCGACGGATGATGACGATTGGGAGTTCGCCGAGGGCGTTGGCATTGCACCAGAAGCAAAGCTCTTCTTTTGACGGGGTGCAGGGCTTAGGCGGTCTAATGGTAGATCCCCGCTACTGGGACGTGCAATATCTGGATGGTGCACATGTAAACTTGAACGGTTACTACTCAGCACCTGGCCTTGACTATGGAGCATTATCTTGGGCAGTGGACAACAGAACAGATGCGGACAATGACAGGCTGATAGTCTTTACAGCTTCCAATGAGGGGCCGGGAGAGAACACACTCAGTGGCAACGCACAAGCGAAGAATGGTCTGACTGCAGGCGCGTCTCTGAACTTCCGACCGGAACGATTCGAGGCGCGCAATCCCAATCTGGTCGCAGATTTCAGTAGTAGAGGAGGACCTCTTCAGAGTTATGGAAGGTTGAAGCCCGATCTAGTAACTGTTGGAACCACTTCGATTGCCACGATGGGAGTTGGAGAATGGGAGCATAACGCAATGGTGGGAATTCATAATCCACAACCCGATTGTATAACGGAAGTGGATGTTTACAATAAAAACAACCCAACTGCTCTCGATGGAGACGGAATTTGCGACTACAGATATATGAGCGGAACTTCAGTTTCTGCCGCTCACCTGTCTGGTCTGGCTATGCTGGTCAGGGAATATCTCAGAGAAGTTGGGGGAATCAGCGACCCCTACAAAATCAACTCTCAACTGGTAAAGGCGTTGATGATCAATGGTGCGGTCAGAATGTCTCCCCTGTACGATTATCCCAGCTATGACCAGGGCTGGGGGCGAGTCGACTTGGCCCAGTCGCTCTTTCCGTCCGTTCCGAGAACCAATGAATGGGAAGAAGGAGTGATGACCACGACTGGAACATGGTCCCCGTCCTTTGAGACAACTGTTGAGACCGATGAGGTGCCCCTCAAGGTAACTCTCGTGTGGGTAGATGCGCCCGCCAAGGCGCTCAGAAGGGACCTGAACCTCCGAGTAACATCTCCAAGCGGAGACATATATCGGGGTAATGTCTACGGAACTCTGGGTCAATATGACGGTTGGTCGATTCCCAATGCGTTGATTTCCGATATTAACCCGGTCTGGGACAGAGATGGCAACGGATGGGATGACGTGAACAACGTGGAGCAAGTGGAAGTTGAATTTCCGGAAGCCGGAACTTGGCTCGTAGAAGTTGTAGGTTACAGCATTCCTTCGGACGCTCCTTTCGCTCTGGTAGCGGGGGCGGACTTCGGGCCTCAGACGGAATTCAAGATAGAATTGGAAACCAACCATTCTCTGCCTTTGGAGGTCGCCCCCGGCGGAGAGGTGCTCTTCCCCTTTGAAGTCAGGAACTTCGGTACCAACTTGGACGATGTTCTTCTGACCCAACAATCACCTGCTGGGATTCGCATAACCTTTGAACAGACATTGTTCTCCGGATTAAAGCCCAGAGAGACTGTCTCGACATACGCTCTGGTAGCAGTTGAACACACTATCTCCTCCGGCGTTTACTCACTCAAAATCACTGCCACATCTCTGGGAGATCCGAATATAACTGACCAGCTCGAGTTGACTCTCGTCGTGAGGGGTTACAGAGTTCCAACACCTATCCAGATAACGAACGGCACTTTCGATGAGATGAACCCATCCATCCTGACATTCAATGATGGCGCCGCGGACCACATCTTCATTGTATATCGGAAGACAACTCAAGTATCTCCCAACGATCGCTTTGGAGGACCAAATGTCTGGGTGGCCCACACCACCCTAGATTCTCAAGGTCAACCGGTGCTACCATTCACCCACACGGAAGTGTCGAACTGGAACGACAATCCTAATGATATCAGATGGACCTACATACCCAAGGGTAGCTATCAGAACAGAATCATCTTGACCTGGAGAGGTGATGACCCCGATGCCGTGAACGGGGATTTGGACTCCTATGGTGTTCTCTCATACTCCGATTCACCCTACAACACATGGAACAGGGTAATCATCGAAAGGAACGCAGGTAGCTCAGTGATGAATGAGGCGAGACTGAACATCCCGCTTTGGAGGGATGACGGTACGGCCGCAGGTGAGCTTATCTGGGTTTGGGAGCACTTGGACTATATGTTTCCTGACGCGCGATTCCCATTCACTGTACAGACATGGGTGGCCATCTCCAGAGATGGAGGCGAAACCTTCCCGGTTTGCAACGGCAGCCATCCCGATTGCAGGAGGATTAGTCCTTTCGGCAACAACTACTATTTCTTCCCCAGCGCCTGCATCGATACACGAAACGTGCTTTGGGTCTTCTTCTACTACAGGACTCTCGCAGGGGATGACAGAGACCTGATGGTTAGACTCTATGATAACGATGGCTGGCAAGGGGATGACACTCCCTGGCCCATTACCGGTGACGACGTCTCCCTCCTTTGGAACACTCTGAATACCAACATACAATGGCCAGCATGCGTCGTATCGTCCGAGGGTACCCCAAACAACAGAGTGTACGTAGTTGTCACAAACGATGAGGGAGGAATCGACCTCAAGCTTTACGTATCTTATCTGGAAGGACACTACAACTCGACCAACCGCCCCTTCGGTCTCAACACGACAGGGGACCAAGGCATAAGCCCGAATCTTCATCCGAAGCCACCCGCAGGTCCATTTGGCATATCGGTGTCCAATTCCAACTATGATAGAAGACCCATTCTTAACATGGCACACACTGGCGATGGCTCAACTTGGTTACAGTATATTGAGAAAGCAAACGAATATGGGGCACCAAATCTTCGGGCATATTCTTCCAATGACAATTTCACTTCTTCTGAGCTCTCGATTTTGACCGGAGACCCTTACGCGAAAGGTCATCAGATGACGGACGAACTGACGGTCAGCCTGACACACCATAACGTCTATGAGGTCTACCACATGACCAAGAGTACCTGGAAGAAAGTGAACTTTGACGTCTATCTGCTCATCTATCACAAGGACTGGGGAAACGATCCTGACACAATCGGGCCTGAGGTGTATCCAATAGCAGCTTTTCCGAATCCTTATAATGTTTCTATCCGAGGGAAGAATCTGAAGATTCTTGCCACCGTTTCGGACATCTCGACAGGATACAGCAACATCAAATCCGCAGAGTGGAAGGAAGTACCACTTAGCGTCACCGATCCTCGAATGATTGATTGGACAGGTGCTCTTCCCATGACGATTGGGACGGACTCTTCTACCGAGACTGGTTTTGCCACCTTCAATCCCTCAACCTGGGATGGAGGAGAAACGCACAGACTATGCGCAAGAGGGCAGGATGAATACGACAACTGGGGCATCGGAGCCTGTGTGGACATGGTCACGGTGGGGAGGAGACCGATCTACACGGACTTCAACTTCACATTCGTCAAGAAAGGTTGGCTCCCGATATCCGTCCCCATTTCTCTCTCGGATGA
Organism: Methanomassiliicoccales archaeon; assembly: GCA_004377185.1. Lineage (GTDB taxonomy): Archaea > Thermoplasmatota > Thermoplasmata > RBG-16-68-12 > SOIM01 > SOIM01. The sequence continues at coordinate 10,678 of SOIM01000036.1, forward strand.
TTCGATTGCTGCTGTCTTCAGTTCTATAGACGGGATGTACAATCAGCTGAGGGTGTATGATAGCGAAACAGACAGGTGGTTGACCTACCACAAGGACAAACCTTGGCAGACTCTTGACACTGTCAACAAGACTATGGGCATTTGGATTAACATCACAACGGCACCTGCGACACTGCACGTTTCAGGAAACCTGACATATCTGACAGAGATAGTTCTGTGGCCCGGTTGGAACTTTGTCGGATACCCCTCCTTGAACTCAACGGGGATTACCGTGGGCGATCTGCTCCGAGACCGGTATCTGAACATCGATGCTGTAGAGGGTTATGATGAGTCGAATCCCCAATATTATCTGAGAAGATTGGACGCAAACTATTATCTCCAACCTGGGGAAGGATACTGGATTCACGTTGCAGGTGATCGACCCGTGGTTTGGGAGGTCAGAAGCTCTTAGCTAGCCTATCGTCTCAATAGCAGATAGCTACGTGACTTGAAACGTTCACTCCCTACTCAGGCGGTGGTGGCGGAAGCTCCTCATCCTCCCAGTACTCTTCCTCGAGAGGAACCTCTTCCTCGGGTTCCACTTTCTTCTTCCTCTTGAACAGGACCGCGGCAATGATCGCCACAACCACTATCACTATTATCAGCATGCTCAGCAGCACGTACAACATCATATCCTGCGCAGCCTCTTCTCCATCCTCTCCATCTCCGTTTGGCGGAGGTGGCGGAGGGGGTGGCGTCACGATGGTCGTGCTGCCCGCTCTGTACTCTGACATCTCCGATTCAATGTTTTCACCAAGAGACCAGCAAGTGACTCTGTAGTAGTAGGTCGTGTTGTTGGAGAGACCCGTGTCAACATAATAATCGTCTGTCACCAGACTTGCAATCTTGCTGTAAGGTCCTCCCGCATCGTCGGCCCTATAGACGTCGCAGCCTTTGATATCCGAGGGAGGCATTGTCGTCCCGTCTGTATAAGTCGTTGGAGGGTTCCATGATACGTTCAGCGAGCTTTCAGTGGGATCTTTGACGGCATTCATCGTGGGCTCCCGAGGACCAGCGATCACGTGTACGGAAACGGTGTCCGTGCCCTCATTCTCAGCTCTGTCCTTGACCGTCAGGGTGACCACGTAGTCCCCACCTATCGAGAAGGTGTATGTCGGGCTCACTCCGTACAACGTCTTTGCTCCCAGCTCATTGAATGTCCATGTATAGTTGCCCGTCGTATCGAACAGTGGATCGTTGTCGCTCGAACCAGAACCATCGAAGGTGACCAGATCTCCCTGATTCACGCTCTGGTCCGTGCCTGCGTCCGCAACTGGCAGTTGTGTATCCTGTATCACGAACGAGTCCGAAGCCGACTTCCAAATACCTTCGCCGTCCACGGCCCATATCACGAAATCATAGGTTCCCAGGACCGAGTTGAAGGTGTTCGAATACTTGAAGTCATCATCGCCCGCGTTGTAGGTCATCGAAACGTTCTCGAACATTGAACCATCAGGGTTTGAGATATTGATCCAAGCCAGCAGCGTGGAGTTCGCATAGAAGTTGTCGGTAATCGTTGCATCGATGGCAATCGCTCCCACCTCTATCTCCTGCGGGGAGTTCGTAAGGACGGATATCGAAGGTGCTGTTGTGTCCACCATATCGAAAGAACCTGAGTCAGAAGCCCAATTGCCGTTCGAGTCCGAAGCCCAAATGGTGAACGTGTAAGTTCCCAGCATGCCGTACGGGCCCAAGAAGAAGTACTTGTTCGCACCCGTGTGGTAGTTCATTGTGAAGTTGTCCACCCAACCTCCTATTGGGTCGAGGACTTCCACCTTTGGTGTCAGTAACGCACTGTGATTGTCACTGATCCTCGCGGATATGTTCACGTTCGCATACACTTCCTGTGGCGTGGGGAATGCCTGCGTGAGCCGGATCCACGGGTTCTCTCTGTCCTCTATCGCGAATGTTCCCGTCTCAATCTGCTTGTTGCCGCTCGAATCCTCGGCATATATCTCGTAGTCATAGGTTCCGACCTTGAAGTACTGTCTCTCCAGGTAATACCTTCCGGTCCCGGCGTCGAAGTTCATGGTGTCATTTCCCAGTTGTAGTGAGTCGGGATCGGTGATTTTCAGTTTGTACCATTGTAGCTGGAAGTTGTCCGTGATCAAGGCCGATACGTTCACGTCCCCGCCAATGTTCTGCGGTGATGGGAGTGCTGTTGCTGCCGATATGGCTGGACTTGTGGTGTCCTGTATCCTGAATGAGCACAAGCGGGAATTGGGGTTGTTGCTGGTGTCTAATGCCCAAATCACACAGTTGTATACTCCGAGCATGTCGTACGCCTGCTCGTACCCGTACAATCCGCTGCCCACATCGTATATCATGCTGAAGTTTCCGACCGAACCGCTCAGCGGGTCGGAGATGTCGATGTCCACCCTCTGAATCTGGTAGTTGTCCGAGACATCCACTGTCACGTTTACGTTCCCATAGACCTCCTGCGGGTCCGGGGTTGCCGTCGGGACTCCGACGGTTGGAGGTGAAATGTCAACGATCTCGAACATACCTATGTCGACCGCATAGTTGTTGCTGGTGTCCCTGGCGGTTATGATGAAGTCATAGAATCCCAGCTCCACGTAGGCCTGGTCCCAGTAGTACTCATCATTGGGCACGTCATACAACATCGTGGTGTTGAACATCGATGCAGAGAATGGATCGAAGACCTCTATCCAGACCTGGTCCAACAAGAAGTTGTCACTGACCGTTGCCGTTATTTTCACGTTCCCGCCAGAATCCTGAGGATCGGGTGCTGCCATTGTGTTCTGAATCGTCGGAGGAGTTGTGTCCTGGATAAGGAAGGTTCCAAAAACACTGTTCCAGTTGTTGCTGATGTCCTTAGCAGAGAGGTTTATGAAATGGATTCCCAGCATGCTATAGGCCTGTTCGTAGTAGTACCTTCCAGTTCCTGGGTCTAAGTTCATGGTGAAGTCCCCTATCAGACCGCCGATTGGGTTTCGTATCTCCACTTTCGTAAAGTCGAGCGCATAGTTGTCAATCACTTGTGCAGATATGTTGACAGAACCATACACCTCCTGCGGGTCTGGAACTGCGGTCATTGCCGATATCGTAGGAGGTGTCGTATCCCTTACAAAGAAGGCCCCTTGCACCGTTGCCCAAAGGCCAACAGTGTCACCTGCCCAAATGTCGAAGGTGTATAGGCCAATGAGTGCATAGCTGCGGGTGTAGTAGTACCTCACGGAATCGTAGAGCATGGAGAAGTTCCCAACTGGCGTTCCGCCAGGATCGCGAACATCGAACCAAACCTCCTGTACCTGGTAGTTGTCAGTAACATTACAAGAGACGTTGATGGGCAGGTTGACCTCACCCGGGTCCGGTATCTCTGTAAGGTCGGATATCTGCGGGGGTGTTGTGTCCACCATCACGAAATCGCAGCCCACTTGGTCCTGGTTGTTCATGGTATCGTTCGCCCAGATTGTGCAGGTGTATGTTCCAATCTCATCGTAGGTCGTGTGGAAGAAGTATCTCCCACTGCCGACGTCATACGCCATGAAGAAGGTGCCCACAGGTGTACTGAACGGATCCACGATATCGATCAATACTTCCTGAACCTGGTAGTTGTCCGTGACAATTGCCGAGACATTTACGTCAAAGTGTACCTCTTGCGGTTGCGGGATTCTCTGCACATCCGAGATGACCGGGTTGGTCGTGTCCTGGATGGTGAATGTGCCCACATCTGTGTCCCAGTTGTCGCTCGTGTCGTTCGCCCAGATGGTGTAGTCCCAAACGCCAAGCTCCCAGTAGCTCTGGTCCCAGTAGAACTGTGATGCTACCGAATCCCAAAGCATGGTGAAGTTGCCCATAGGTGTTCCGAGCGGATCGAAGACCTCCACCCAGACTCCGGAGACAAGGTAGTTGTCCGTGACCGTGCATGTGATGTTGACATTGCTGTTTGATTCTTGCGGATCTGGTGTTGCTGCATGGCCAGTTATTATCGGTGGGGTGGTGTCCCGCATTGTGAAGGAACCGGTGTTCGTTCCCCAATTGTCGCTGGTGTCGTTCGCCCAGATTGTGAAGGTGTATAATCCGACCATGTTGTAGCTTGCTTCGTAGGACCATCTGCCGGTGCCCACATCGAAGAGCATGCTGAAGTTGCCAACAAGTGATCCAGACACGTCCCTGATTTCGATCCAAGCAGCCCAAACCTGCACATTATCCGTGATCCTGCAGGAGACATTCACGGCCAAGAAGACCTCTTGCGGGTCAGGCACTGCCGTTATCTGATCGATTACCGGTAAGGTCGTGTCCTGGATGATGAACGAACCAGAGTCCGAACTCCACCAGTTCCCGGTATCCTTCGCCCAAATGGTGAACGTGTAAGTGCCCAACATGTCGTACATCTGTTCATAGTAGTAGTCTCCAGTGCCCGGGTCGAATGTCATCGAGAAGTTCCCAACCAATACTCCAAGCGGATTAAGTATCTCAACCCAGACCTCAGCCACGGCAATATTGTCGGTTACGTTGGTGGTTATGTTGACATTGGAGAAGATCTCTTGAGGTGAAGGACTGGCAGTCGTACCGGTAATAACCGGCGGGGTCACATCCGGGAGTATGGTGAAAGTTCCAAAATATGAGGCCCAGTTTCCGTTCGAGTCTTTGGCCCAGATTTCATAGGTGTATAAGCCCACAACGTTGTAGGTTCTGTTGTCGTAGTATCTGCCATTCACTAAATCGTATGTCATAGACCAGTTGCCGACTTCGGCCATGCTTGGATCTACAACCCTGAGCCAGACCTCATCTACGCCGCCCAGATCAGTTATGACCGCAGAGATGTTAACGTTCAATAGTACTTCCTGAGGATTGGGGACTTCCCGTGGATCGGTGATAGAGGGAAGAGTCGTATCCTCCATTACGAAGGTTCCGCTTGCGACGTCGAAGTTGCCTCCTGTGTCCCAGGCTGTGATCTGGAAGGTATGCGTACCTACGTCAAAGTAGGCCTGTTCGAAGTACCAATTCCCTGAGACGGAGTTGTAGCTCATGGAGAAGTTCCCCAATGACACCATGCTCGGGTCCCAGATCTCTACCCAGACCTCATCGATCAGACCATCGTCCGTGACATCGCACGTGATGTTCACGTTTTGGCCTATCTCCTGAGGGTCGGGTGCTGCCGCTTCATTAGAAACCGTTGGATCATTCAGGTCCTGCATTAGGAATGTCTGGCCGGGGTCATCCGAATGTGTTGATTGTCCCTCGAAGTCCCAGGCCGTGACCGTGTAACTGTGTATACCCGCTTTGAGGTATATCGTCTCATTGTACCATTGCATACTTATGGGATCGTACAGCATGCTGAAGTTGCCTACCACTTGACCGTCCGGGTCGGTAACCTCTACCCAGGCCGATACGACCGATACGTCGTCAAATATCATGCAGGATATGTTCACCGCGTTTCCGACCTGCTGCACAGGTGGCAAAGCAGAGCAGCCCATGATAACCGGCGGAGTGACCAATGGGCCAGGGGGATCCCCTCCGAGCCAAGATTCTGAAAGATCATCCGGCGTTCTTATTCCCATTCCGCTAACATCTTCACTGTTAGCCTCGTCCAACAAGCCCACACTAGCAATGGCGAGCGGCGAAAGTGCCGTAGCCACGACCATCAGTAACACTACAGAGAGAACTCCCAAACCCGTGGATTTCCTCATCATCATCTCCCCTGGAAGGGCGGTTGCCCAACGCCAAATGATACACTTGGCTACTTATAGATTTTTTGCACAACTGAAGGCCAGCCAGAAGTAGAAGACCAGTTCCAGACCTAGAGCATCAAATCGGACAAGACACCCAAGTGGGTCCCGTCCAAAAGGTGGATCTTGGATTTCTTTAGTACCAGGAACTTGTTCGACAGCAAAGGGCCCAGAAAATTGGACTTTGGGTCGTTCACAGGCGTCCCCCCGCAGAACTCGTTATAGGCTGGCATCATGATCAGTTCCCTGGGCATCTTCGGGTACCTCTCGCTCTTCCTCCTGAAGTTCGTACGCATCCAGCACCTCTTGGAGGTCCTCATTCCGAGCTTGTCCACGAAGGCCACTACTGGATGGTTGTGGGCCGTGATTGCAACCTTGGACTTCATCACTTTTTCCGAGGGCCAGGCGTGTCCATGGAACAGTCCGACCTCTCCGATTGTGGTTCCCTTTGGGATTCCGATTTGAACGTCATCCGTGACCATTCTCCTAATCCCTCCGTCATGGTTCCCGGGAAGGATCTCTATCTCGTCCACGAACTTATGGACCGCCCGGATTAGATCTGGAATCTCGCTCCACTCCTGTTTCGAGGTCTTTGGGATGTTGTGCTTGATATCGCCCAGTATGACCAGCTTCTCAGGTTCTGTGTCCTTCAAAATGGAAACCAGGGAGTCGATGGTCTTCTCGATCTGGCTCGGGAGGATGAACCCCGCCTCTCTCAGCTCCCACTCTAACCCTATGTGGAGGTCCGCAACAACGAGAATCCTGTCATCTATCATCAAAGCGGGGGTGTTTGAGATAGGCAGTATGTTCATAGAAGGCTCCAGAATCTGACTTACAGGTACTCTTTAAGAACGTTTGGTATTTCCTCCACCACGTCCATAGGCATCATACCGTAGCTTTTCTTCTTGAACGCGAGCTCACCTGCGTATCCTGAAGTGAAGGCGGCCATTCTTGCCGCGTTGAAGGGTTCCACGCCCTTTGAGAGAAGTCCACCGCACAAGCCAGCCAACACGTCCCCGGTTCCTCCAACCGTCATCGCTTGATTCCCGGTTTCGTTCAGTTTGACCCTCTTTCCGTCGGACAATATGTCGACTCTCCCCTTCCTGAGAATGGTGAACTTAGTGCGACGGGCCAGTGCCGACACCTGTTTGATCTGCGATTCCAGGGTCTTCTTTGTTTTCTCCTTGGCCAGTCTCTTGAACTCGGTGTTGTGAGGTGTTATTATTCCGCCCCTATTCTTCAGACAATTTACATCCTTGGCAACGGCGGTTATACCATCCGCATCTATCACGTAGGGCTTCTCTATGGACCTGATGAGCTCTCTGACCGCGGTCAGGGTTTCCTTGTCGGAACCAAGGCCAGGTCCTATTACTATCGCTTCCGCCCTTTTCGCTATCTGGGCTATTCTGGGAACGTCCTCCGGGACCAGTATGTCCGAGGAAAGTGGATGGACGATCAGGCTGGGTGAGAAGGACGCGATCACCCCGTAGCTTATCAACGGACTAGCGATTTGAACAAGATCCGCTCCCATACGGTAGGCTGCGATGCCCGTCAGTGCCGCGGCGCCAGTATACGGTCCTCCGCTCACTACCAGCACCCTTCCGTTGTCGCCTTTGTGGGAATCCTCCTTCGGGATCGGGTAATACACGAACGATCCAGGGCCAGCATAGCGTTCCGCTTCCTCAGGTATGCCTATGCTCCGTACCAGGATCTGACCCGAGTTCTCCTTCGTCTGACCTTCCTTCCTATCATGCAATGCGACCGTGATCTTTGGGCGTATGGCAAGGTCGGTGCCCAGGCCGCTTGGCACATCGATTGAGACCACTGGCTTCTTGGACCTGTTCACCTTCTTGATTATCGACCTGTGAGGTTCCCTAAGCTTGCCCGATATTCCGATTCCCAGCAGTGCGTCCACGATTACGTCCGCAGAGCATAACATGTTCCCCAGGTTGGCTGCCGACTCTACGAATTCCAGTTCATCTTCTATCCTGGCGAAATTCCTGGTCGCTATGGCCGTTCCGATGTCTTCCGCCCTCTTGGCCAGAACCACCCTTACCCTGCAGTGCTCGCTCAGGTATCTGGCTGCCACAAATCCGTCCCCGCCGTTGTTACCTGTCCCGCATATGACCAGAACGGTCTTACCCTCCACGTCAAACTTCTTTCGAACTATGTCCGCCACGGCTTTGCCAGCGCTCTCCATGAGGCGTATCGTGGGCACCCCGTGGTATTCCGAGTTTATATCCAGAACCTTTACCTCTTCGTAGGCTAGCACGCGGGGAAAAGAAGGGGAAGCCTATATCAATGTTTTTGGCGGGTTACTTTTATATTCAGGGGACTTTTCCTAGGCACCATGAAGGCGTCTGGGGATGTGGAGCAACCCTCGACCAAGAGATTGCCTTTTTCCTTCATTGTCTGTATTGTCCTAGTCATCATCAGCCTGCCTGTTGCGTTGGGGTACGGAGGGATCACCACTTTCATATTCTCATCCATAACCATACTCCCCCTGGCCTTCGTGATGGGTAGAGCCACCGAGGAGCTGGCCGCCCACCTCGGACCGGGTGCCGGCGGGCTGCTGAACGCCACCTTCGGGAATGCCACCGAGCTCATAATAGCGATTTTCGCCTTGAGCTCTGGGCTTGTGGAAATAGTAAAAGCGTCCATCACCGGGTCCATAATCGGGAACATACTCCTGGTCTTGGGGCTCAGTATGCTGGTCGGAGGTATCCGTCACAAGGAGCAGAAGTTTGACTCGAATGCCGCAACCACTCGGTCAACGATGCTCGTGCTTGCCGTAATCGCCCTCATCATGCCCACGCTTTTCCTCCGCTACATCGACATACCAGATGTCGAGGCAATCACCGATGCCATGAGCATAGGGATAGCATGCATTCTGATAACTGCCTATATTCTCGGACTGGTGTTCTCCCTCAGAACGCACAAGCATTTCTACAACCCAGCCGGTGAAGAGGGAGTGGCGGTCTGGAGCAAGAAAAAGGCCATCCTTGTACTTGTTCTGGCAACAATCGGCGTGGCGATAGAAAGTCACTTGCTGGTGGGATCCATTGAGAGCTCAATCCAAGCCATCGGAATCTCGGAGATCTTCATTGGCGTGATTGTGATTGCGATCGTTGGGAACGCGGCAGAGCATGGAAGTGCCATTCTGATGGCCTGGAAGAACAAGATGAACCTGAGCGTGAGCATAGCCACAAGCTCCAGTACCCAGATCGCTCTTTTCGTGGCTCCCGTGCTGGTTTTCGTCTCTCATCTCTTCGCCAGCCCCATGACACTGGCCTTTGAGATCTTCGAGCTGGTGTCAATCGCTCTTGCTGTTGTCGTATTGCACATGGTCTCGGTGGACGGAAAATCGAATTGGTACGAGGGGGTCCTTCTTATTATGGTATATACAATAATAGCGATAGGGTTCTTCTTCCATCCGTAGGGTTGACCGATGAAACCATTTGCGAAGAAACTGGGCGCTGGTCTGACCGCGAATGTTGTCCTGCTCGGCATTGTGAGCTTCTTTACCGACATGAGCAGTGAGATTATTTTCCCGCTCCTGCCCTTCTTTTTGGTCTTCAATCTGGGTGCCAGCTTCTTCATAATAGGCATCATGGAGGGCGTGGCAGAGGCGGTCGCCTCAGTGCTGAAGGTCTTCTCGGGATACTGGTCCGATAGGGCGGGAAAGAGAAAGCCCTTCATCTCATCTGGATATGGTCAATCAGCGTTCACAAAGCTCTTCTTCGGGCTTGCAACGATATGGCAGCACGTTTTTGTCTTGAGGATTGTGGAAAGGGTTGGAAAGGGCCTAAGACAACCACCCAGGGACGCACTGATAGCGGAGTCATCCCCTCCTGAGAGGAAGGGCAAGGCGTTCGGTTTCCAGAAGGCGATGGACACCGGGGGAGCGATATTGGGACCCTTACTGGCAATCATCCTGGTCTCCGTTTTCGCTTCAGCCTATCAGCCAATCTTTCTGATCGCGATCATTCCAGCGTTTGTCGGTTTCATCATTACTCTGTTCTTGAAGGAGAAAAAGAAAAAAAAGGTTCTCAAAGCACCTCTCAAGGTCGGCCTGAAGCAACTCCCCATTAGGATGAGGGTCTTCGTAGCGATCGCGACCATATTCGCTCTGGGCAACTTCTCCGTGTTCTTCGTGATGCTTAGAACGGTGGACCTGGGGCAGACCGTCACAATGGCTCTCGTCTTTTACCTCATCATGAACATCACTTACGCGTTCTCCGCCATACCGGCCGGGAGTCTTTCAGACAGAATAGGGAGGGTTCCTACCATAGTGACTGGCTACCTTCTGTTCGCAGTGGTCTGTTTCATATTCGCGTTCCAGACCGGACCCATCCTGATAGGCATCGCCTTCCTCGTTCTTGGACTGTCCAACGGTTTCGCGATTGCCGTTCAGCGCGCTTACGTATGCGACCTCGCGCCGGAAGAGATTAGAGCCACAGCCCTCGGTACATATCACATGAGCATCGGTTTCGCAAAACTCTTCTCCGGCATAATGGTCGGGTTCCTGTGGACCTTCGTAGGGGTCCAGTTCGCTTTCATATACGGTGTGATATTGTCCGTGATGGCCGCCACAATGTTGTACGGTCTGCCAAGGAAGTAACTATTTCTGAAGATCCTTGCCCAGCCGCCTCTCCACGCTCTCGACCTTGCGCTTGATGGCGTCCTCAGAGCCCTTCCTATCGTCCATCTTGATGGTCGTGACCACCCTCTCGCAATCCTCCAGGATCGCATCGTGGCACTTCTTGATGGTGCTCATTATCTCATCGTAACCGCCTTCCAGTATGGTTCCCATCGGGGTGAACTGGTATCTCAATCCGCTCTGGTCAACGATGTCAAGTGCTTTGGCCACGTGTTCGCTCAGGCTCACGCCTTTACCCACTGGCAGTATGCTGAATTCCACAATCAAGAGTCCATCCTCCTGTGTCAGATCACGATCGCAAACGGAAGCGATATCCTCAACCCTTTACAACTCCCATGGGGCGCATCCTTGCTATCATCCTGGATATCCCAGCTCCGTGCGCAATCCTTACAACGTCCTCAATGTCCTTGTACGCGTCCGGGGCTTCCTCAACTATCCCGTCCTTGCTCGCGGCCCTTATGTAGATCCCTCTCTGACCGAGAAGATCCTTGACCTGGTCCACCCGGAATCTCCTCGTAGCTGCCTTTCTGGACATGACCCTTCCAGCGCCGTGACAGGTGGAGCCCCAGGTCTCCTTCATCGCATTGTCCGTACCGATGAGCAGGAAGCTGGCCGTCCCCATGTCACCCGGTATCAGAACTGGCTGACCCATGTCCCTGTACTCCTGCAGAACTTCCTCCCTGTCCTTTCCGAACGCCCTGGTCGCCCCCTTCCTGTGTATGCAGAGCTTCTTTCTCTTCCCGTTCACATCATGCTCCTCGATCTTCGCGATATTGTGGGCCACGTCATAGATGACCCTGAGACCGAGATCCTCCGCGGGCTGTCCGAAGACCTTCTCGAAGGACTCCCTGATCCAGTGCAATATCATCTGTCTGTTCGTCCATGCGTAATTGGCCCCGCAGGCCATTGCTTTCAGGTAGTCCTGACCCTCGTCCGAATTGACCGGGGCGCAAGCGAGCTGCCTGTCCAAGAGATGTATGTTGTATTTCCTTCCCGCACGCTCCATCACCCTGATGTAATCGGAAGCTATCTGATGTCCGCACCCTCTGGAGCCAGTGTGGATCATAACCACCACTTGGTTCTCGTGGGTGACCCCCCACTTCTTTGCGATCTCTGGCTCGAATATCTTGTCCACTCTTTGTATCTCGAGAAAGTGGTTGCCTCCGCCCAGGCTTCCAAGTTGCGGTTTCCCTCTTTCGATAGCTCTATGGCTGACCTTCTCGGAGTCCGCGATGGAATAGCACCCGTTCTCTTCCAGATGTTCCAGGTCATCCTCCCATCCATATCCTTCTTCCACCGCCCATCTGGCACCGATGTCCAGCACTGTCGTGAGCACCTTGGTGTCCACCCTGACCTTGCCCTTTGAACCCACTCCGGACGGAACGTTCTCGAACATCTTGTTGATGATCTCCTTGATCTTGGGCTTCACGTCCTTATCATCCAGATTGGTTGTGAGCATTCTTACCCCGCAGTTTATGTCGAAACCCACGCCTCCCGGAGAGACCACTCCCTCCTCGAGGTCGAACGCAGCCACGCCTCCTATCGGGAATCCGTAACCCCAGTGTATGTCCGGCATGGCCATGGAATTGCCCACTATCCCGGGGAGCGTCGCGACGTTCGCAACCTGCTCTAGAGCATTGTCCTTGACCACGGACTTCATCATCTTCTCGTCCGCGTAAATGATTCCATCTGTGCGCATCTCCTTTTTGTACTTCTGAGGGATCACGTAGCGGAAACCGTCCAGTTTCTGAATGGGCCCCTTCCATGGATGCATTTTTTCACCTTCAGTCATCTATGATGTGGTTGCTTAAATTGTTTTGGGGGATTCTGGTGTTGTTCTCTCATTGTGTTCGGACCCGGGCGGTTCCGTGAGGAAAGAGGTGAGAAAAGCTCTTTGTGACAGGTCCAGTCATATGAGGGACATCTGTCGGGTTGCTATCAATATTGATAAAAGTAGCATAAAGGTTTTTCCAATGTCCAATAGATAGCCGACCGTTATGTCCTCTCAGAGCAGAGCCCGTTATCCCGTCCAGACTTCGGTTGGACCACGGATTCGGACAAAGGAAGATATCAATCATATTCTGATGCAGATGCAGAAAAGGGAGGCGATGGTGAAAACCCTCCAGAGAAAACTGGCCATCAAAGGAGCCACGCTGAACAAGGCCGAGAAGAAACTGAGGAAAAGGTCGGAATTTCTGGATGCTTGGGAGGTCAGCCTCAAGACCAAGGAAGTCGAGATGGTCTCAGAACGGGACGAGATAGAAAGGCTGAAGAGGCTTTTGAGGAAAGTGGGCGAGGACCTCCTGGCCCTGTCGGAGAGGACGGAGCCAGATTTCGAGAGCATTTCCATCGATGAGGATATCATAGAGGATATGACTCTCCGGGAGGAGCCAGAGGAGAAGAAGTCCTTCTTGGGATTGTTCAAGGGCAAGTCGAAGAAGTCCAAGAAGATCTTCAAATCTCCACCGAGGCGTAGACCTCCCCCCTCAAAGGAGAGGCAGGCGCTTCGAGAAGCATTGGAAGCCAAGAGAGAAAGGCTGAGGTCCCAATCCGCTGAAGAGCTTACATTGGAAGATATCGAAGAACCGCTGGAAGATGAATTGGGCGTTGAATTGGGCGAAGAGGAAGCGGTCTATTCCTGTCCCGCCTGCGGAACCGAGATCTCCTTGAACGATGAGGTCTGTTCGGGCTGTAATGCGGAGTTGAATTGGGGCACCTGATCCCGCACGCTTTTCCTTCCATGGTGCGAGTCTTTTGAGAATCACAGGATGTTCCCGATGGACGATCCGAAGAAGCTGAGAACGCCTTCTATGAACGCTAGAATGGAGACGATGAATGCAACCGGCCTCCAGCCTATTATCTTTGCCAAGAAATCCAACACGAACTCCAGCGCCCTCAGAGGAAAGAAGACTACGAGGAATATCACGAAGAAGATTATTACAAGCCCCCACGGAACGAGCCAAGACAAGATTGGTTCGGGAAGGAACTTATAGAGGAGATAGACCACTAGCCCAGCGACGGCCAGGGCCAGAATGAGGGACCATGTCAGGTTCTCAAGAGGCTTTAGGACGAGGACAAATCCCGTAATCAGGAATATCACCAAGAATGCCGTTCCGTATCCGCCGTTGAGGAATGTCAAACCAACAACGACCAAAGCCAGGATGCCGAAGAAGAAAGCGATGATGAGGAAAACCTTGTCCGCGATCATGGTGTCCTCTCTTCTGAGAAAAGCAAGCAACATCAACGCGATCGCACACATGATGAGAACAATCGAGGGAACCGGGTGTTGGGTAAGGAATTCAAGTGCCATCAGGGTTCATTATGAGAATCCTAATAAATGTTCTTTCGTGCGATATGTTCAAGTAAGCATATCAGCTTATCCATTGCGTCCGAGGAATGGTGAGGTTGGAAGAAGACCGGAAGAGCAGCCCCAAGAAGTTGGTAATCATCGCTATTACCATCGCAGTCATTGTTGTGGTTTCGGTGGTCCTCTGGGAGTTCGTCCTGAGAGACTTCTTCAAAGGCGGAGAGGGCACTGAGTATGAGATCGAGATGTGGCAGGGTGACCAAAGAATCGGTGTGGTCAAGATGTCTAAATTGGAGACTCTACCCACCGTTAGCTATCTGGACGTTTTCAGTGACAGAGATGACGTAATTGATGAAGGTCCTCTTGTGAAGGATGTCATCCTCTTGAGGATTAATGAGAGCTCTTTGACGAATGAGACGTCCATATACATAAAAAGCGATTTGACTGGTGAGGAAAGGACGATATCCTGGGGTGAGATTTCCAATATTTCAAAATCATATATACTGGATTTCACAAAGAGAGGAACTACTAAGTTCAGCTCACCAGAAACAGAAAAGAATGAAAGGGTGAGAGACGTTACCGAAATCAGAATAGGAGTGTAGGAAACAGTGAGAACCGAGACGCCTTCGATATCACAGAGAATAGAGAAAGATGCTGCGGTTCTTAGTGGATATGAACATCTGAAGGGGTGGCTGTACTCGGTCGCTGTGATTGCCTGCTTTTCCGTATTTGTGGCGCTTTCCAAAGGTTATCTCAGAGTGCCGTTACACATTCCTGGCCACAGTGCTATCTATGTAATCCCGCTGCTGTTAGTGGGAAGACTGGCCTCGAAGAACAGATTCGGTGGAATGGGGATAGGATGCCTTTCCGGAGGGATAATGGCATTTACCGGGATTGGTGGTGGATTCCTCTTGGCAATACCTCGCTACCTCCTGATGGGCGTCGTCATTGACCTTCTCCTCTGGAAGGAATGGACGCGGGAGAACATGACTGTCGTTGTTGTTGCAGGAGCGTTCGCGAACATCGCCAAGTTCCTAATGGGAATGGTCATCGCAACTCTTATCGGAATACCGGCGTTCTTCATACAGTTGGGAATGACGTACTCTCTCGTGACGCATCTGGCCTTTGGTGTGGCGGGCGGTCTGGTCGCGTTTGGGGCATTGAAAGCGGTCAGACATGTCCAGAAAGGCGTAACAAAGAGAAGTCAAAGGACGACTGGGTAATAGGCTCCGTCCTTTTCGACCACAAAGAGTACTGGTTTTCCATCAATACGGCTCGGACGTATCCTATCGGCCATTGCCACCGAGCCTTCTGTCAGCCTTCCCCCCTCATCCAAGAGCACTGTGTCTATCCCCATCTCTCCAAGTCTTGCTGCCGAGACCGTCCCTTTCAGTTCTCTCAGCCCTTTGAGCATGACGTATCTTCCGTCGCTTCCAGATGAACAAAGCCCTATTCCAGCAAGTGCACCGATTACGCCATCGCCGCTCCCACCGATTTCCTCCAGTCTTATGTTTCCTTCTTCAGCTACGTTTAGTGCATCTTGCTTTGTGAGAACCTCCCTTTGAGTCTTCAGACCGAAGTCCACTATGGATTCTGGAACCGTCTCCGCCATCGCCAGTCCCGGGTCGCTTCCTTCTTGGAACCGATCCACAATGATTTCTTTGACCGCTTCGAACACGTCAAAATCTAGAGACTCGGCCGATCTGGCCATTATGACATTGCAGCTGTTTCTTTTGGTATATCTTATAGAAGGATGTATGAACAACTGATGTCGCGTGATGCCAAGGACGTCCAAATCCAGTATTCGAGCGATTCTCCTGGCCAATCTTCCAGTTCCCTCTCCTCCCACAACATCCGTGTCGTCAATGGATATGAACAAGCGGCCTCTCATCTTGGGTGGTTGAATGAGGCGGAAGGAAATATGTTTTGCCATGGGCCACTATCGAACAACCTCAAGGTCCCCGGAGATCAATGCCGCCTGCCTCTCGTCCAGGCTCTGAAGGTTGAAGGGAATCAACAAGGTTGTTCTCCCAACACCGACTGAGTCCGTGAGGGAATGGATGAGCTTCAGGACCTTTCTGAAGTCGTTCTGAGCTATGAGGTATTCGAGCCCGTCGATCAAAATGAAGTTCCGGCCCCCTTTGTTCTCACTGAGGAACTTCTCTACCTGACTAAAGATTGCACCCAGGTTCGTTGGAACCATTCCACCCTTGTCGAAGTCTCTGCTGAGCCAATGAACCTTTGCTCCAGACAGATCGTACTGCTTCTTGAGATTGGGGGGATAGGTACGGGTGAAGCAAAGCCCATTCGACCCTTCTTCCATCTCGGAGATCAATGTCTCGAAGCTTCTCTTGCGTCCGTCCTCTGCGAGGATATACCCCTTGCCTTCCTCGGGCTTGAATTCGAAAGGCTCCGAGACCTCGTCCGAGGGTTCCGGCTCCTCTCTCCGCTTCTTGCGCCGTTTTGCCCACAGTGCCAGTAGGATGGCTAACAGAACAACGACGATTGGAAGTATGATGGCTATCATAAGAAGCTGTGCGGATAGATCGTCACCACCATTCCCTCCATTGGGAACAAAGGCCAGATATCCCTCAAATCCCTCTGTGTGGGATACGGACATGTGTACTGTTCGGAGATTGTTAGTGATGTTGTATCTGTCCAAAGTCACGTTCAGCTGAATGGAAGTGAGTGTCGGGTTCCCGGGACCGGAGAAGGTCTCGTACAGTACAACTTGCCACTTGACCCACCCTCCAGAATCAGTGAACTTGGGCAATATCGGCACCTGGTCCAGTATCAACTGCACGGAGGAGCCGGCAAGCGGTTGACCGTCTGTGTCGTAAACCCACACGTCCAGGAAGTTCTGGACATAGAGCCAGGACCCGGACGAAACAGCAACCAATGTGTCGTCGAAACTGCAGTTCAATGCCGTGACGGTTGATCCTCCGCTGACTCGGAAGCTCTCAGGCGAGGAAGTGATTGTTGAGTTCATCATCAGCACATCATGTGTTGTTGTGAAAAAGAGTATCCCACTCGAGATCGTATCCCGCGAGAACGTTAGATTTGTGGATAGTGATATCCAAAAGGCGAAGACGTCTGCGTTGATTGCACTCCCTTCAACTAGGAAATCCTGTGAACTTTCCAGTCTTATGCCATTATCCACCGCAGATATCACATTGTCTTTGATGGTAAGAGAGGAGCTACTCGCCCATATCCCCCTCCCGCTGATCGCGAATATATGATTCCTTTCAAACGTTCCATCCGTATCGTCAACCACCACACCGTCATTGCATCGGAGAATCTCTGAGTCCATCAGATTGAGCGTCGATTCGAAGGCATAGACCCCTCGGTCTGAATCAATGACAACCAACCCAGAAAGGGAAACCACGGACTGGTATATCTCAATCCCGCTGACCGAGGAGTTGGTTATCTTTATGTTTGCAAGACTGGGCGAGGCGCTGTTGAGCACGATTCCCTGCTGAGAGTAGTTCACTTTGATGTGGTTAAGAACAGATTCTGCGTCTACGCTCTCATCCTCAAAGAAAACCCCTTTCCAGTCTCCCTTACTCGCTGGGTAGGAATATGATGTTAGGGTTATATTCGAAGTCGAAAAGCCCTCCATCACCAGAGTACCTCTTACTGTCAAGCTGGCATCTGGGCAGAACCTAATTGTAGATCCCGCTAGTACAGTGAGCTTGACATCAGACTCTATAGTGATGTTGGCGCACACGCCGAAGGGGCTGTCGGTGAGATTCCATTCCTCATTGCTAGTAATGGATTGGTTCTTCCAGGTTTTGACCCTCCTTGGGATCACATCAAAGTAGGCAGTGTCACTCAGAGGTGCAACTCCCTCGTAGGAGGCCACAACCTCGAAATTGGTGCCAACGAAATTTATAGTCCAGTAGCTGTAAACCTCAACAGAGCCGTTGGTCTCTATGCTGATTGGTGTTTTCGTCTCGTTGAAAGCTTCAGAACCGTTAGGATAGTTCCACACAAAGGAGACATTGTCCAGGTATGTGCCATTGCCGAGGAAGGTCAGGTTGGCAGATGCCTTGGCGGTTGTGCCGTTTTCGTAGAAATTACTGTTGAGGGATAGGTTGAGGGAATCTACATACACAGCATCCTCATAGTGTGAGACGTTGAAGTAGGTCTCATCAAACTCGGTCGAAATATTGTGTATGCCCTTCACTCTGAAGCCAGTCCCGGTCATATTGGATGTCCAATTGCTGAATGCCCCAAGGTACTTGGTGTTACCTATCTGGTATGGGATTGTCTCCAATGTCTTGTTGAAAATTGTCACATTTGCTGGGGTGAACCATTCAAAAGTCATCGTCAGATTGGGCGGGGATCCAATAGAACCAGTCCACTCGATGATAAACCTTGCTTGAACAAGCTCTCCAATGAAATGGTCAGTCTTGTCAGTGGACACTTCGGCAGTATCCCCAGTGATGGGTGCCTGAACAGTCACAGGCACCATGATTCCCGCTAGCAACAAGATTAGAGCTAACAGGGTGCGTAAGAGCGAGCCACGCATGTAATCCAGTCGTAGTATTATCTGGTATGGTTATATTACTTTCGCGATTATTGATGAAATGGAGAACAAATCTGGCTGTCCCAGATTCACCTTTTCTTACATATTTCTGGATAAGTGGTAGTTGGTAACTGATTTGGTGAGCACCAAATCTCCATTATATACTCACAGTCCAATATGCGGAGCAGAGCAGTAATTTCCTCATATCTTCTGAGAGGGGGGAACGTCTGCGGGCGCCGAGGAGGGGCGCGTAGCCGGAAACGGCGGTTCCATCCCGGTGGGATGGAATACAAATACCCAACGCCTTGAGGAGGAAGGCAAGAAATGGCAAGAAACAGGAACAAGGTTGTAGTCACGATAATAGCCGCTTTGATGGCACTCTCGTATCTACCGCTCGTTTCGTCCGCTGGGTCCACAGGCCATATCTGGCTGGACTGTGACCCGGGGGAGAAGGCTCGAGGGATAGGTGGATGGCCCGCTGGGGGCATAATCTGTCCAGCGGACTATGAACCGAACCTCGTATACACCTTCACCATAATCGTGGAGAACCGCGGCAAGGAGCCTCTTATGGACCTGAGGTTGGCCATGGCAATTCACGGACCGGATCCACCACCGCCTGAGACCACTTCGGACGACTTCGTGAGCATTCAGATTGAGAGTTCTATCCACTATCTCGGCGACTTCGGCTCGACCGAGTACAACCCGTTCGATGAGTCCTTCGGTGGAAGACACCACGTTTATGTTGGAACGGATGCAATCTGGGACATCTACCACCATGCACCCAATGTGATTCCGGCAAAGAGCGTGGCATATCTGACAGCGACCGTCACACTGGGACGGGCTCCGAGTGATGACTTCGAGATACATTTCGACGCATTCGACACCATAACGGAGTACAAGTCACCCAACGGGCACGACATCACCTTCATATCTGGCGCTAGGATTCCCGTAGACAAGGAACCGCCAGTAGCCTGTATAGTGGGCGGAGATGAGATCACCGTCTACGAGGGCGATGAGGTGACCTTCGATGGCTCCTGCTCCTACGATCCAGATGGATGGATTGTCAGCTATGAGTGGGACTTCGACGCCAATGTCGACTCGGACGGGGACGGAAACTCTGAGAACGATGTGGATGCCACTGGCATGATTGTGACCTTCACCTGGTACGACGACTATGAGGTCGACGTGAGCCTGACCGTGACCGATAATGACGGCCTGCAGGATACTGCATACCAGCACGTGTTCGTTCTGAACGTTCCACCGGAACTTGAGTTCGAGGGTGCGTTCATAGAGTTCGAGCTGAGCCTGAGGCTTACGGGTGAGAAATGGCACAACGTTGAGCTAAAGGTGTACAAGAACTACGATCCTGAGACTGGTGACTTCGAAGAGGAGCTGGGTGCACTGGAAGTCGAGAGATGGCCTGGACCTCCAGACCAGAACCCGAGCAGTGGCACATCACTCCTGGTAAGCGTGGACATCAGTGGGCAGGACACCTACACAGCTGTGGTCACCTACGATCCTTTCGAGGACAATGGTGACGCGATACTCGGCGACCAGCCGATCAACGGACAGCTGTGGGGAGCAAACCCTGTCCAGCTCGTAGCCACCTTCCCTGACGGGACGGAGTGCAGGAAGCACCACACCTTCAACGTGCAGCAGTCGATCAAGAGGGACAGCGACCATTGGAACCATGTAGAACCCTGGATCGTTAACCTGACCGTTGGTGCCGTGGCAGGAGTTCCGATAAAGTTCGTGGCGACCGCAACAGATCCTGGTAGTGATGACCTCACTTTCGACTGGGACTGGGGCGACGGAAACTGGACGTCCAATTTGTACCTGTACGACCCGATTAGGGGACCCGACCCGGCATTCCCGCCAGGCAGCCCCTACGAGCCGCTAGGTGCACCTTGGGACCCATGGTACACGAACTACACCGGACAGCTTCCGCCAATAGTGATCACGGACATAGTCTACCATACGTACGGTGCTGAAGGGACATACACTATCACCCTGACCGTAACGGATGACGACGGTGGAACAGCAACCTACAGCTTCGAGCTAGAGATTAGCGGTCACTTCGGTGGCTGCTAGCCAGTCAACCAACATTCTCTCTCTTTCTTTTTTTGAGAGTGCCAGAGTGCGAACCAGATTGAAAACTATATAAGCGCACGATTAGGTTAGTTCAGTATTATCTGTTTAGAACTTGATAGACTCAATCCTCAAGGGGATAGGTATGAGAGCTCCTAAGAATGAGTCAAGAAGAATCTCTGTCGTATCAATTCTCACGCTAACCCTTTTCATGGCCATATTGGCCCCTCTCATGAGTTTCCCCGAGGTTTCTGCAATCACATGGGACCCAATTGAGGAAATCAGCGATGACAAGAGAATCGAATACCAGAGGTATCCAGCCATCGCTGCAGACGGTGGGAAGGCCTATGCCGTTTGGGCGGATAACGGAGACAAGGATTACGACATTTTTGTCAGAGAGCATGATGGAGCTGCTTGGCAGCTAGAGGTGAAGCCAGGAAAGCAACTGGACTAGGAAGTTCTGGTTCATACCCTTCGCTCTAGCTGAGCTAGCCACTTGTGCAATATCCGCAATATCTGGATCTCTGAGCATTCCCCCGGTCCTGGGTCCAGGCCTGGCCGTGGACTTGACGTTATTCATCCTGGGCTGTTAATGCCACTTCTGCTCCTCTTACCTAGATCCTCAACATTCGAAGAGAAATCTGGGATACTGGATAACGAACTCGAAAGGAGTAATAACCCAGAAAACACTAAATAGAGATACTCGGTTTGTCTGTGTGGTGTATGGCTTGAGGAAGTTTCGGATCTTATTGGCCCTACTGCTCATTCTTCCATTCCTATACGTTGCCCCGCCCGTTGAAGCGCAGGAGGTAATAGGAGTCAATCTGATCGTCAACAACTTCCTGAATAACTCAACAGCAAAGGCTCTGTCTTGGCTCGTGTTTGACGGTAACCCTCCCCCTCCAAGTCAAGTGGATGATGTCATTTTCAATTGGACAGACCCTCAAGGCGTTCTTGCACACACAGATTGGGTCGCCCCGGACGCAAAAGCCGTGGCGTGGAGCTACTATCAAGTCGACCAGCTCGGTGAATGGACTGTGAACGTGTCCTATGTAGGAAACACCTCTATCTGGAACAACAAGAGCTTCGAGATTGTAGTGGATCACTGGGGGCCAGGTACGTACATCGTCTCTAGAACAACCCTCGTGTCTGTTGATGCGACACTAACGATTGAACCCGGAACTATAGTCGCCTTTGACCAGGACAAGGGTCTGGGAATCGAGGGTAAATTAGTGGCCCAGGGCAATGACACTGACCCAGTTGTCTTCACCTCCAACCTCACGACCAAGTCACCGGGGGATTGGAGCTCTATCACGTTCTACAACAGTAGCGACAACCAGTCAGTGTTTGACTATGTCAGAATCGAATACTCGCGTAAGGGTCTCAACCTGAAAGGGGCATCGCTACCCATAACCAATTCCACGTTCATCAACAATCTGGAGAGGGCGATCTATAACGAATTCTCTTTCAGCCTAATCATGGGGAACAACATCAACAGGGGGGAGCCTGGAATCTCGCCAGTAGGGATATATTCTGGTGTCTCAAATGTTACTATCGAAGCAAACCTCATACAGAACATGAGCACTGGACTTTACTTCTCCTACTCAAATCTGACAATGAGAGACAATCTGGTGGTGAACTGTGATCCGCACGGAATGTTCGTAAGGGGCACAATCCTGAACTCAACGAACGACAGGTTCTACGAGAACAGAAATGGGGTGGAAATGGATTCTGGATCCAACACTACGTTCGAAGGACTCATTGTGGTCGGGAGGATGGACGGGTTCTCCGTCTTTGAAGGTTCAAGGGCGGTTCTGTGGAACTCCTCGGTGGAACTCGTACAAATAACCACCTTCGAGCTGGACGGTGGTTCCTACGTCATTCTGGTCAACTGCAGCTTCTCGAGGATTGATACCAGTCCAGGTGTCTCCATACCTCCAGATGACGATTCGGTCTTGATGATCAAGAACTTCCTCACTGTGGAGGTCCTCTCTTACGACAACGGAACACATCTGGCAAATGCGACCGTGGAGGTGTATGACATGGGCAACCAGGTGTTTCAGGTTGAGACAGATGCTAGCGGGTTCACCCAGCCTCTTGTAGTGACGGATCGAACCTATATGCCCACCTTGATAGAGAACTCTACGATCGTTCATGTGAGATATGCCGATCTGTCTTTTGAGAACAACAACCGCTCGGTGGACATGAGTTCAGGACACATCGAGGTCTTCAGAGGAAGCATCTATGACTTGGACGGGGACGGAGAGCCAGATTTCAGTGACGGTGACATGGACGGAGATGATTTGCCCAACGCCCTCGAGGATGGCATT
Source organism: Methanomassiliicoccales archaeon (assembly GCA_004377185.1). Taxonomy (GTDB): domain Archaea; phylum Thermoplasmatota; class Thermoplasmata; order RBG-16-68-12; family SOIM01; genus SOIM01. The sequence goes on from SOIM01000036.1 coordinate 33,326, forward strand.
GGAACCAATCCCAGAAACCCAGATACAGACGGTGATGGCATTCCTGACGGGTATGAGTTCCATTCCGAAATTCTCAATCCTTTGAACGGCCTGGATGCGGCTCAGGACTATGATCAGGACGGTCTCACAAACCTCGAGGAGTATCAGAACGGAACCTATCCCGGTCGGGCTGACAGCGATGGGGACGGAGTGGATGATCTGGTTGAGATGGGATGTGGATTGAACCCCCTCAATGCCACCGATGCAGCCGGGGATTGGGACAATGACGGTTTCAGCAATGGGGAGGAGTGTAAGGCTGGGACTGATTTGAATAACCCGGAAGACAAGCCTCCACCTGCGTTGGATTGGTTGCTCGTTACTCTGATTGTCGCTATTGTGATTATTTTGGTCTTGATTGTTGCTCTTGTGGTACGAGGGAGGCGTGGTGAATCCCCGGCGGAAGAGGAGGAGCCCTCCGAAGAAGATGAGGAAGAAATCGCTGAGGAATCCTCAGAAGAGACTGACTGACACTGGCACATTTATCACTATCGATTTTCTGAGCAATATCATTCATATATCTCGTCCAGCAATATTTTGAAAGATGAATGATTCTCACGGTGGAGAATATGGAATTATGGACAAGGACGTCCGCCAGCTGGCCTGCGTTTGCGGTTTGAGATTGTTTTCGGACCCCTATGACGTGGACGCACTGTTCACCAAGGGTTTGATACTGGCCAAGCTGGGGAACATAGAGGGGGCAGTTGAGATTCTGAGCGGTGTCATGGCCGCTAACCCGGAGTACCCTGGAGGCTGGAGGGTCCTGGGAACACTGTATCAGATGATGGGGGACTCTGAAATGTCGAGGGAATGCATCAGCAAATCCAGTCTTTATGTGGAGTAGAGGGTTGAGAACTCAGCCTGGAGGATAATTCTCAAAAGTGTTGCCACTGAGGCATTCTGTGTGTTTCAAGCCCTATTGGAGACTACTCAACGAGCTTCAAAGGGTGGTCACAGCAGGAAATACCGCACGCATGGGGGTCGCAGGTCTCGCAGGCTCCTACCACCTTCAACTGCAGGCCGCAGCTGGGACATTCGTACACCTAGCCGACCTTCATGTCACCACAACTTGTCACTCATCCTCCTCCTTTTTCGCAGAATTCTCTATCGAGAAGTGCGATATGAAACCATGCTGAGTTTGGTATAAGTATGTTGCTTGGTCCTAATTCGTAACTGTCCAATCGAAATCTTCCGAGACGTGTATCCAGTATCCGTTCCCGAACTGCATGATGTCCGAGCCAGCAAGCCTCTTGAGATACCACGGTGGGTCTCCAGGGTCGTAACCTTCTACCTTCTGGTATATGGCCCCATCGAAGGAATCGCTCACGGTGCGGTCAAAAAAGGATGCATAGCCGATGAAGTTCCACCCCACAACGAGGCGAATAGTGGTGCTCAGAGGAACAAGACCAGCGACCGTGAGATAGCATTCTTGGGATACTTCTACCCATAGGGCCATCTTCTCATTAACGTTCTTCAGGGAGTTGTATGGTTTTCGAGTGTCAAATGTCCTCCAGTTGTGCCTTTTCCCAGCCATCGCATCGTAGTATAGGATTCTCTTGTAGCTGGCTGTTTGGAACACCTCTTGGATGCTGGTGTCCGACATAATCACCGGTATCGAAATCAACTGCATTCCAGATGGCATATGCCTAGCAAACTTCACAGCCTGCTGCCCAAAGGTCTTCTGTCCGATTTCGTCCACAGCCTTCACTATGTAGAAGTAGGTGTTGTTATCGCCATGGCCTCCGTCTGAATGGATGTATGAGGTGGTTCCGGCCGGAACGGTTTGCAGAAGAGCATAGCCAGCGCCGTTCCTGTCATATGTTGTCCCGTAGTATATCTCATACGCCACTACGTCATCCTCGACTCCCCCATCATCAGGCGATAGTGACCAGGAAATCACAACGTCGGCCAGACCACTTCCTGATAGAACGGCGTCCCGGATCTCAGCCTCACCAGGGGTCTCATCTCTTATGATTGCGTAAGTTGTAGCAGTATCTGTCAGGTTGTCGTCATCCGTGACAGTAAGGGTAATTGTGAAATTCCCACCGGATGAATAGACGTGGCTCACCCACCAGCCGTGCGCTTTTGGAGAACCATCCCCGAAATCCCATTCCAGATCAACTATCGTGCCATCAAGGTCATGGGACCCGTTTCCTGTGATGTCTACCGGGAAGTTCTTCCTACCCGAGTAAGGGCCATCTGGGTCTGAGATCGGTGGAACCAGCTCAGGAAGTACCATAATGAGAGCGGTATCGCTGTCCGTCAGATTGTCATCATCTGTTACCAAGAGTGTTGCCGTGTAGTTTCCTATACTGCTGTAGGTGTGATTGACAATTTCACCGTGCTTAGTCGGAGAGCCATCCCCGAAGTCCCATGTCCAATCCACAATGACTCCATCTGGATCAGTGGAACCTGACCCATCGAAGACGACCAGATCGTTGACATGCACTACTTGATCAGGTCCAGCATCCGCCACTGGAGGATATCCCACAACGTAAACCGTCACGTAGTCTTTGTCAGTCAGATTGTCGTTGTCGGTCACCGTCAGAGTCACAGTATACTGGCCTATTGCAGAGTAGGCGTGAGACACATTTTCGCCCCAGTCCTCATCTCCGTCACCAAAGAGCCAGTGGTAGGAGACAATCCATCCATCAGGATCATAGGAATTGCTTCCGTTAAACCACGCGGACTGACCTTTATCCACGCTTTGACTTGTTGGTAAAGCAATCGCAACGGGGTTGTTGTCTCTAACGTTGACTGTAACGTAGTCCTTGTCAGTCATGCTTGAGTTATCTGTCACAATGAGGGTAACTGTGTAATTGCCTGACGCAGAATATGCGTGCGTGACATACTCTCCCCAGTCCTCATCTCCGTCACCGAAGAGCCAATGATAGGAGACGATCGATCCATCCGGGTCGTATGAATCGCTTCCATTGAACCATGCGGATTGGCCGACATTTACCGTCTGGTTGTCGGGTCTGGCAATCGCGACAGGGGGCTGACCTTGGGGTCCTAGACTTGGGCAGCCCACTACGGGGTCGATGAATGGATAGTTGTCCTGATTCTTGGGTAGGATGTAGTAAGGTGTGTCGCCAATTCCGTCACCATCGCCATCAGTGCCATTGTAGTCACCCCAGTAGTTCCCCGCAGAACCATTGTCCCATGATGTCCAATCTCGATTATCCCAGGCGTTGTCCGTGTGGTTATAGATGTTGTTATGATGTACGTAGAGATCGGCGTCATAGAGACTGATTCCATACTCATCATTATCACTGAAAAGATTGCATGCGATTTCCCATCCTGAGGCGCCGTACGCCCGGATCCCGCCATTCCGGTTTCCAAAGAATTCGCTGTTGTAAAGTTTGCTATATCCCGACATCGCAGCGTCTATGTAAATCCCATGGTCCACGTTGCCTGTTATCGTAGAATCGACGATTGTGTTGTCTGAGGAGGATTTTCCAAAATACATCCCACTGGTTCTGCTTCTACTGACTGAAACGCTTTCGAAGGTATTGTTCGAAGAGTATACAATTATCCCCTGAAAAATCTGTGAGAAACTCGTGTAGGAAAAACTGTTCCAGTCAGAGCGTATTCGCACGTCTTCCGCATAGTTGATATAGGCCCACGATACATCGGCCCTGCCCACGCTCATGATTGTTAGGTTGCCCCAACTCCCCGGGAACGGCGTGGTAAGATTTGAAGTCAGTCTTACTCTGTCAAGCTTCTCACCAAGAATCCTTAGATAGCCATAAACGAACAGAGAACGGAAGTTTTCAAAGCGAACAGAGACACCCTTTTCTATAGTGAGCGTCACATTGTAGTCCACGTATACGTCACCAACAACTATGTAGGGACTGCCTGACTGGTTCCAGATAGTGTCAGTCTTTATGTGTCCTCCGACTATCGTCCACGCCCCGACGTTCGGACTCAGGGTAACGCTTACGCTCAAGAATCCTGCCCACACCATCAGGAGAACTACTGCTACGGAGCCTCCCTTTCTGCCCACTTTGGACATCTCTACTCCACCGTTCTCAAAATACTCTCGTTGCTATAAGATGATATTTGTTCTATGTTCTATTTGCTTTTAAGCATCCCTAGGACTCTTTCTTTGAGTCCGTGATATAGTGTCTGAGGGTCATCCCGTGCTTTTCTGTTCTCAGTCTTTGCGACTTCTTCAGTTTGTTGATATGATAGCTCACTGTTGGTTGGCTCATTCCCAGGTGAGCGGCAATCTCCTTCTGAGATATCCCCGGACTCTCTCTCACCAGCTCCAAAATCATTATCTCAATCTTGGTTGGAAATGCCCTCTCCGGGACTCTCATCCCAATCGGGAAGAATCTTCGATATTTGCCGTCCTTGATGGATTTGACCATGTCCTCTCTCTCCAGAACGTTGAGATGGTGAGCAAGCGTTCCGTTTCTCAGGTCCAGTGCCGCTTTGATGGAGTTGAAGTGATCGCCTGGGTTCGCAATTATGTATCCTCTTATCATACCTCTCGTTTCGTGGTCCAGAACATCTCTTCTTCTCAATCTGGAATATAGCGGCAGGAAAAAGAGGAGAATAGAGTACTTCGCCGATTCTCTGCTGAAGGCCCCAGCGAATGAAAGGATGCAAGCCAGAAGAATCCCAGCCACCACCAATAAGAAGGGAAACTCTCCAGACGGAACGACTATCTGGCAGACCGCGTTTCGTGCGTACTCCCTTATGAAGTCCCCGTTGCTGTCCGTGTAGTTGAGAAAGGCCCAGACTTCTATCTGTTCGGATTCCTGCAGATCGCCTTCGAAGCTCAAGAATATCTCAAATTCGTAATAGCCTGGCCCAACATCAGAAAAGAGATATTTGAGATTTCCAACGGCAGTTCCTCCTATCGTTGCGGACGTATCGCTCAAGTATCTTAAGGAGGAAGGTATTGAGAGATTCAGCCAGGCACTCTGCGATGGCACTGACCCGGTGTTGTTCAGGAAAACGGTAAAGACTAGCGTTTCATCACTCTCAAATGTCCTTTTGCTGCTCGCTATCTGTGAAGACAGTATCGGGGAATGAATGGTAATGGTTATCTTGTCCGTGGCTGTTGGCAAGCCCTCTCCGCGTTCGTTGGTGTGATCAAGCTGCAGATCTATGTCCAGTGTCTGCATATCAGTGGTACCAGAGCTAATTCGTGTGACTATCCTGAACGATCGGTCTCCCTGAGGGACATTCGTGAACTCCCACCGGTAGTTGCCAGTCTTCACTCCTCCCGCGTCCGTTGCATTGTCCGAGATGTATTCAATCTCCCCTGGGAAGGTGACATTGAGCCAAGTGGCAAGAGAGGGAAGCGGGGAGGTGTTACGAATCAGTATGTCGAATTCAAAGACATCATTTGGCGTTGAGGTGGCCACTCTGCTCCCCACGATTAGCTCAAGGAAGACTTGCTCAATCACGGTCGACGCATTTGAAGACAGATTGCCCAGAGGCACTCCCACAGAGTTGGTGTAATTCAGAGATGCACGATTGGTCAGAATGGACCCTCCCTGAGCAGAGGCGTTGATTCTGGCCTGAATATGGAATTGACGCTCACCTGGAACAAGGTCATCCAGCGTCCAAGAGCATGTGTTGCTGATGATAGAATCGCAGTCTGGAGAGGATGAGAAGTATGTTGTGTCAATAGGAAGAGTGTCGCTTATCCAGACCGTTCTTGCTACACCCAGGCCTGTGTTGTTGATTATCAAAGAATAGTCTAGCAGATCTCCGACTGAGGCAAGACCCTTGTCAACCATCTTCTGAAATGTGATATTCGGTATGACGACCATTGTGGTATTTGTGGCAAATTCATCCTGAAACAAGATGCCCTTAGTATTCCTGTAAGACAGAAACAGATCGTTGATTATCAGCGTGCCATCCGAGAGACCGGACATAGCTTGGACTTTGAGCTCGAAAGAGAGTGAACCCGTGACATCGGAGAAGCTCCAGTTGTACGGCCCGGTCTTTTTCCCGCCAATCGAAGAAGTTGTGTCGTTGATATAGATTAGGGATGGGGGTAAGAAGTCATCAATCAATACTTCAGAAGCATTTGCGCTCCCAACGTTCTGGAAGGAGATTGTGTAATTGAAGACCTGTCCAGGGGAAATCTTGTAAGCTTCTGCAGTCTTTGACAGTAGCATCACTGGTCTATGGGCCGTAACGGAAGCGAAAGCATCTGGTGGGGGTGTCATAGGTTGGCCAAGGTGGTTCAAATAGTCAAGGTGAGCCGAAAAAGTCATTAGCTCCCCATCCAAAGCGCTGTCCAGTACGTTGAATTCGATTATGAAACTGTGGTTGGTAACGTTCATGTTTGGAAATGTCCAATTGAAATCCCCCGTTTTGATGCCAAGCTCAATAAATGAATCATCCCAAACGTAATTTAGTTGAAGAGGGACGGAGACGTTGATCCAAACAGAAGAAGCATTGTTCGTACCTGTATTGTTGAAGAAGACCGTGAGTATCAAAGTGTCACCGGGCTCCACATCTGCAGCGCTCACCGCCACATCCAAGCTCATCGAAGGATTTGCCCTTGCATTGGGAACCATGAACTGGCCCAACGATGTCAGAAGGAATACTATTGCGAACAGAAGTCTTCCGAGATTGATGGATTTGAACTTCTTCTCTTTCTTGTGGAGTGTCATCTGCCCACCTATTCGCGAATCAAATCCGAGATGCCCCTCGCCGTGTAAAAGCATCTCCCTAGAGCATATTTAAAGATGGTTGTTCAATCTTCTATGTACCTGTGACTTGGAAAAAGCAACCTTTCATATCGCTGATAGGTGCCAACCCTAGAAAGAATTATAGCCCTCTATTCGCATTACCCCCACCGAAGGGATGGGAAATGATCGATGATTCTTCTGAGCTTGAGAAAGATGCAAAGGATAGAAACCAGGTTCAACATTCATTGAACGAATACTTCGAGAATTCGGGACCAACCGGTTTGGCTTATTTCATGTCCGAGATCGACCCAGACAATTTTGAGGAATCTCTCAGAGGCGTTATCACAAGATACCCGGAAGAGCCTACATTGAGGGTGATTTACGCAAAGCATTTGATAGAGACGGGCAGACCCGCCGCTGCCATCGAGCAACTGAGAAAGGCTCTAAAGAAGGACGATTCCCTGGTGGAAGCTCGCTTGTTCCTCATCCAATCCTTGGCCACGATAGCTCAGTACGAGTTGGCGGAGAAGCATTGTGAAGCATATCTCAACAGGGAGCCAGAGGACCCGTACGGAAACCTCTACATGGGGATGATTGGCGAAAGGCTACTCCATCCGGACGATTCGAAGTACCTGCAGAAGGCAGTGGATCTCGCACTCGAAGAGGATTACACGGACGAAGTGTTCGAGAATTTCGCTTCCTTTGCAGGAGCGGTCGGCTTCTCAGATCATGAACAGTGGCTTTATCGAAAGTGGGCGGAGGCCCAACCCGAGAACTCCGATCCCCTGAATCAACTGGCATTGATTTTGGAGAGCTACGGGAATCTGGATGAATGCGTGTCGCTGTACACGAAGTCACTGGAATTGGAACCACAGAATCCCTGGACGTATCTTTCGCTTGCAGAGGTATACCATTCCAAGGGTGAGAACGAAAACGCCCGAGAGGTCTGTAATAAGTGTCTGGAGCTTATCTCAGAAGAAGCAAGCGAAGAGAATTGGGTGGCCCTGAAAGAAATCTCTTCCTTCATGAAGAAGTTGAAGTAGTTCACTGCAAGGGCCGGGACCTTTTCAGCAATCTGTTTTCTTATCAAAATGCTAATATATTAGCACATATCAATGACATTTGGTATTCTGGCATATGTAATTCTAGCTGGTTACAGACATCCATTTATTATCCTTAAGAGCAAACAAGATGTCGGAGGCTCAAACAAGATGAACCCTTTAGTGGGAATTCATGTGGCTCTGGGAGAACTCGGGGCGATAGCATTTCTGTGGGTATTCGTGGAGCTCCTGGACCCGACGCCAGCTAGAAGAAAGAGGGCACAGATAGTGGCTTTGGTCGGCACCGCGCTTCTAATAAGCTCGTGGGTAGTGGGCGGTTTTTACTACGTGACCTACTACGGGACCAACGTGAAGCCTGTGATCAAAAGCGGCCCCCAGCCGTGGGCGCACAATGTGTTCATGGAGGTCAAGGAGCATGTCTTCCTGCTTCTCCCGTTTCTGGCGGTTGTCCTGAACTTCTTACTCTTCGGTGTAGACCCAACAAAGAGGAGGAATAAATCGTCGATGCTGATACTGTCCCTGGCGGTTTTCGGTCTAGGAATGCTGATGGCCTTGTTGGGGTTCTTGATATCCAGTGGATACCGAGTGGGACTAGGAGGTGTTTGAGATGAGTGAGAATGTTGTTTCCTTCAAGATGGAGAAGATGGTGGTCCCCGCCTTCGTTGCCTTGTCGATTGTGGCGCTGTCCATCGCGATGATGACAATTGCATCTGAGCTCTCTCACGACTTCAAGGAGTGGTTGGCGTTCCCTGGGCACCACTGGGTAGGCAAAGGCATCCTGGCAGTTGTTATCTTCTTGGTGACCTTCGCAGTGGTGCTGTTCCTGTCTCGAATCAAGGAAGTTACCAGTAACGTGTGGCTCCTAACGCTGGTCTCCTTGGCGGTCGTTGGGCTCAGTTTTGTCGCTATCTGGATTTTCTACGTCCTTCACTTCTTTGAAGGGTAGGATTCGAACCAAGGGGGGTGGTGTAGGGCACCGTAAGAGCATACATCCCCCTTCTTCCAAACCCCCCGGACCTCTTCCTTACTTAGAACTCATTCAAAAGTCCTGAAGGCGTTCTTTTTCGCCTTGCATAGCGGACATTCGTCCGGCGCTTCTCCTTCTACAGTCCAACCGCAAATCTCACATATCTGGACCGGCCCGAGGTCGACATCATTTCCGCCATCAACGACTTCCTTGGCCTTCGTATACAACTCCTGATGTATCTTCTCGGCCTCGAGAGCCCAGTTGAAGCTTCTGACGGCTCCTTTCTCATCCTGTTCCTCCGCCACCTTCAGGTAGGACGGATACATCTCCTCGATCTCGAAGGTCTCACCCTCGATTGCGACCGCCAGGTTGTCTGATGTGCTCTTGAAACCAAATCCGCCTCCAGCGACCGTAAGTCCGCCTTCCACCTCCCTCAGAACCCGGAAATGGCTCTTGGCATGCATATGCTCAGCGTATGCTATCGCCCTGAACAGTCTCGCCACGTTCGGAAAGCCTTCCTTCTCGGCCTTCTCGGCATATATGTCGTATCTGTTCCTGGCCTGACTCTCGCCGGCAAAAGCGCTCTTCAAATTCATCTCTGTCATTGCTCTCATGTCTATCCCCACCTTTTCTTTTCGTAATTACGATTCTTTTCCTTCCCACTGCGAATAACACTAATATTTGTTGTCCTTTTCCTGATGCCAATCGAAACAAGCAATAACCAAAAGGGTATTAGGGGGAAAAGCAGAGGAGGATTTGGTATGGAACACGATAGATATTCCGTCCTAATAGGCGGAGAAGCTGGTCAGGGAACCCGAATGAGCGGAATATTGTTTTCCCAGATCATGAACAGGGTGGGGAGATATGTCTTTGAGATGGACGATTATCCGTCCTTGATCCGAGGGGGACACAACTTCTCGGTGATCACCTCGTGCGAATCTCCGATTTACAGCCACTATGACGACCTGGACGTATTCGTCTGCCTGGACGAAAGAAGTTACGATCTTCACATAAAGAAGGTGAAGGAGGATGGAACTCTCATTTACAATTCAGAGGCGATCAAAGAGGATGTCAAGGGAATCGGCCTGCCTGTCTACACCTGGGTGAAGGAAGAGGGCAACAGGCCTATCATGGCTGGTACGGTAGGAGTCGCGGCCGCGTGTGCCTTGGGAGGAGTGGATTTTGCGGTACTGGAGGATTCATTGAGGAAAGCTTATCCAAAGGTCGCGGAACCGAACGTGTCGATGGCCAAGAGGACATACGATGCGCTTGCAGATCACATCGGGAAGTACCCCATCAAGATGAAGGATGAGAAGATCGGGGCAATCATGACCGGCAATGAGGCGATTTCTCTTGGTGCTGTCGCCGGTGGAATGAACGTTTACATCGCTTATCCAATGACACCTGCATCCTCTGTTCTTCACTATCTCGCTGCGAATGCCGATAGGTTGGGGATAGCTGTCTGCCACCCTGAGAACGAGATCGCCGTGATGAACATGGCATTGGGATGCGCGTACGCAGGTGCCAAGACCATGGTGGGTTCCAGCGGCGGAGGCTTTGCCCTCATGCAGGAGGCTTTCAGCCTTTGTGGACAATCCGAAATACCAGTCCTTTGTTATCTGGGTACGAGACCCGGCCCATCCACTGGGGTGCCAACCTACACATCTCAGGGCGATCTGAACTTCGCCATCTATCAAGGCCACGGAGAGTTCTCGAGGATAGTACTCTCACCTTCTGGGAACAATCAGGCTTTCTACAAGACGGCCGAGCTGATGAACCTCCTTTGGAGGTACCAAGTCCCTGGGATATTGCTCACAGAGAAGCACCTGGCTGAGGGCACGATGACTACGAACGTGGATGTCGATTCGGTCAAGGAGGAAGAACCGGCAATGTTCGATGGAAAACCCGAGGACTACGAAAGGTACGCGGATACCGAGTCTGGCATATCACCAATGCTCTTCCCACCCGTCGAGAACGCGGTGATAAAGGCCTCGAGCTATGAACATGATCCAAAAGGCTACACTACCGAGCACCCTGCGGTCATAGTCCCGTCACTCGAAAAGAGGGAGAGAAAGCGCAAGGCGATCGAAGAAGGATTGAGACAGCTCACAACCGTTGAAACGCACGGGGATGGAAAGGTCGCACTCGTGACATACGGCTCAACAACTCTTTCTGTGATGGAGGCCGCGAAACATCTGGACAATGTGAGGGTCGTTCAGGTGATCTATCTGGAACCATTCCCGATCTGGGCCGTGGAGAAGGCATTGGAAGGAGCGGAGAAGGTAATCACCATAGAGTTGAGCATCAGCGGTCAGTTCACCACACTTCTGAAGCACAATGGGATCGTCGCGGACGCTTCGGTCACGAAGTATGATGGGAGGCCCTTCGACCCGATTGATCTGGCCAACAGGATAAAGGAGGTGATGTGATGGACTTGGACACTCCCATGGAAAACACCTGGTGCCCTGGATGCGGTGACTTCGGACTTCTGAACGCATTCAAGAGGGCCGTTAGGGAACTGGTCGACGAAGGGTTCTGCAAGAAGGAGGACCTTGTTGTCTCTTCAGGTATTGGATGCCACGGAAAGACCGTGGATTACCTCCACCTGAACAGCTTCTACTCCATTCACGGCAGGGCGATAACAACGATTTCAGGAATGAAGTTGGCAAATCCGAATCTGCATGTGATTGCGTTCCAAGGGGACGGAGATGCCCTTGCCGAGGGCATAGGTCACATTGTACATGTGGCCAAGAGGAACATCAACATCACAATGATCGTTTACAACAATGAGGTCTATTCTCTCACGACAGGTCAGTTCACACCCACGAGCAAGAAAGGGTTCAAAGGAAAGAGCACCCCCAAGGGGAACGTTGAGGAGCCCCTGAGCCCAGCCATGCTGGTATTGGCCTCCGGTGGGACTTTTGTCGCAAGGGGTTTCGTGGGCAAGATCGATCATTTGAAAGGCATTTTCAAGGAAGCGATAAAGCACGAGGGGTTCTCCTTCGTGGAAGTAATGCAGCCATGCGTGACGTTCCTCAACACTTTCAAACTCTGGAGAGAGATGACCTACATCTTGGAGGATCATGATCCTTCGGATTTTGATGCGGCATGGGAAAAGGCTAAGGAAACGGAGAAGCTTCCGATAGGCATACTCTATCAAACAAAGGCCCCAACATACGAGAAAGAACTTCTGGGATCGTTGATACCCGCCCAACAGAAGAAGGCCCCTTCGGAGGAGATCAAGGCGATTTTTGCGGAGAGGTAGACAGGTGGAGTCAGTGAGATCATTCCAACTGTCCAGATGCCACTACGATTAAGTAGCCGTTCGACCCTCCTCAGTTCTCAATGGAATTCCTCGGCTATGACGAGATTGATCAGCAGGACGCATACGTATTGAACATGATGGCTTTTGGGTGGCCTCTCACCCCCACAAGATTGAAAGCCCGGGTCAAACATGATGATAGATGGTATGATGACTCACCTCTGTACGCCGTTGTCAAGGGTAAGGCCGTGTCGCAAATCGTGGGATTGAGGATTCCCACCAGGACTGTGGATGGAGAGGAAACGGTATTGGGGGTGGCTGGTGTGGCATCGTTGCCCTCACATGCCAGAAGAGGTTATTCCCACAAGCTGTTCGAAGAGCTCCACAAAAGATTTCTCGAGGAGGGGATCAGGATTGCGTTCCTATGCACTGCCAAGTCATTGGTTGCCTATTCTTTGTACCGCAAGTTCGATTACAGAGATGTCCAGTCATTTCCCAGGGCTGCAAAACCGTTGGTCAGAAGGAAGAAACCAAAGGGGATTACTTTCAGGAAATACTGGAAGAAGGATGCACCAGAGATTGATGCAATCCACAAGCGATTCACGAGAAATCTGTATGGATTTGTCTTGAGGCAGGAGGACTTCATTGGTGCTCGGATCAAGGCGTGGAAGGGTTTGAAGGATATTCTCTCCGTTGTTGAGACGAAAAAGGGCATTTGCGGTTATGTCATTAAGAGGGAGATGAATGGAGATGTGATTGTCGAGGAATTTGTTGTCCCTTCAGTCCAGAATTCCGAAAGGATTCTCCGATACCTTGAATCGCAAGAGAAGGGAGATTACATCATGGCTCATTCGCTTGCAGGCAAGAAGCAGATGAACTACTTTAGATCGAGGGGATACAGACTGACCCGAGAAACTTGGGACCTGATCATGCTCACTCCGTTGTTAAAATCGCTTTCACAGAGAGAGCTGTCCAGGTTGTACCAATTCAAAGAGGGGAACTTCTGCATGATGGGTTTGGATACGTTCTAGAGCAGATTGGATTTATTTGTTCTGGGCTTTCTTCTTAAGAAATCTCCTCTCATCCAGCCAGATTCTCCAGGCATATTCGCCTTTTCTGACAAGCAGCAGGAAGAACACCATGCAGAGGATGAAGATCGTGGAAATTACCACAATGTGCCAGATTGCCGCATCAGGAACGTGATTCTGAAGGTCTATAGCGAAATCTGAGAAAGGCCAGAAGTAGAAGAGGCCGTCTGTGGCTCTCGTGTAACCCAGCGTGTTGGGCACATCCAGAGCGAAATGGAGGAAGACACCAGAGAAAGCGCAAAGTGCCACGTTCTCTTTTGAATATATGTAGATCCCCAGTGTGATGACCAATGCCAGAACTATCCCGATCAGAAAAGAGTGTACCGGTCCTCCGTGAATGTCATGGAAGGCTTGAATTCCCATGAATATCGAGAAGCCGTCAATGTCAGGTATGACGGCCGCCAGGGTTAACGCCCTCATCTTGTTGAGGCTGACATTTGCCTTCCGACCAGCGGCGTAGGCGACTATGTAGTGCGAGAAGGGATCCACGACGTTCCGAAATAGTACCACTTCAAATAACTTTCCAAGTCGATTCTGTCGCACTGACCACTTCTGGGATGTTTCTCACTGTACGCCCACTTCCTGATTTTCCTTCTTCATCCAGGAGGAAGCCCCTGATGCCGACTCTCTCTGCTGGCAAAATGTCGTTCAAGTAACTGTCCCCCACGATCAGCGCACGCTCCTTTGGGATACCTCTGGCTTTGAGGAACTTCATCATGTTCTCCCCTTTGTCCCCGTTGATTACGATGTCGGTGAAGTACTCCCGGATGCAGAGTTGTCGAAGAAGAGCGGGAAGCAATTCCGTCCTGTGTGTTGAGACCACCACCAGGATACAGTTCATTCCTATCAAAACCCCCAGCGTCTGGAGAACCCCATCATTCAGCTCGAAATGCTCAGTTGCCCTTTTCAGTGTGTGATCTCCTCCGTCCCAGAAATCGGAATAGCTCTTGCCCTCTCTGGGTACGTACAGAGTTCCCTCCGCGTCGAAGAACACAACTCTGCTGTGCTTGTCCATACTTATTGATAGATTCGTGGTCAGCTACATGGTGTGAACTGAATATAGTTTGAAGGAAAATAATACTATATACAACAATAAACATATCGTATGAACATTGTTCAAACAATAGGAGATAGAATATGACCGTACTGTTCGGGACACTGGGATGGAGACCTCAGAGCCTCACACCATCGATAAGAACCACACCCAACATAGAGAGTCTGTACTTCTACCACAGCGAACACAAGAAAAGTATCGAGGCAAAGGACAGGGTGGTCGAATACTGCAACGGCATTGGTCTCCCGGTAGTCCCCATTCAACTGTCCGATGCGTTCAATCTCGTTGAGATTGCCAAGAAGATCAAGGAGGACATAAGAAAGGTCAAATCGGAAGGGCGTTCGATAGCCCGTTTCAACATTGCTGGCGGTACCAGATTGATGAGCTCCGCGGCTCTACTCGTTTGTATACTGGAGGGGATTCCAACGATCTACGTTCATGACGAAACCTTTGAGGAGATCCAGTTGCCTTTGCTGCAGATCGAGTATTCGTCAGGGCTTACAACCAGACAGAAGGAGATACTGGACCACATGCGCAAGTCCAAGAATGAGACATTCACCCAGACCGAGCTGGCGAAGGAAATGAAGATTCATAAGGCTACGATGAACCATCACATCACCGAGCTGAGGAAGAAGGGGATGATACTGGTTTCCAAGGATGAGAATGATGAGAGGTTGAAGAACATTAGACTGGCACCTTCTGTGGACCTCCTGCTGGAGTGATTCTGTTGGGAGCTCTCCGAGTTCTTCTGACTACATTTGGTTTTGATGAAGGCAAGATAATTGCCACGATGAGGATGCTGGCCTATGACAAGCTGGTTGTCATCACGGGACAGGACTCTCTACAGAAGAAGGGCTACAACCGTCTCCTGGAGATAGAATCCAGTGCCCCGAACAGCATGGAGACAATCGTCGTAGATGTGTTCGATTTCATGGACTGCTTCCGGAAGGTGGATGAGACAATCGCGAAATATGACCTGCCCGGGAACGAAGTGATACTGAACATCAGCGGAGGGACGAAGGTGCTCTCAGATGCGGCCTTGCTGGCAGGTTTTCAGAACGGTATCAAAACTTTCCATTGCGAAGAGGATCTGATTGAACTGCCGGTGATTATCGGCTTCAGCGTCACGGAGCGATTCACTCCGTTGCAAAGGGGATTACTTCGGGAGATGAGCGCCCCAGTGGAAGTCAAGAAGCTCGAGGCCAAGCTTACGAAGAAGGGATACCCCTTGTCGTCAGTTCAAAGGGCGGTGAGGGAACTGAAGAAGCTGGACATTCTGGGTGTGGACCTGAGCAAGAAGGGGATCCACCTGTATCTGAAGGAATCCCACCAGTATTTCCGGGAAGCTCTAGCAGGTTGATGCAAAACCTATATTACGCCAAATGACCTTTCAAATCAAGAGGAGGAGAGTCGCTGAAGGTCTACATAACTCTCGCAGGACAAGCGGAATGGGCTATGCCCAACTCTCTGTGGGCCAGCATTAGAGATCATGGTTACATTCCGGATAGAGTATACATCTGCAGTTCGAAGAAGAATGTAAAGGGCGCATCCAAGAACAAGGAGAGAGTTTCCGCTCTCCTGGAAGGTTATGACAGAAAAGTGACCGTCTCGATAGTGGAGATACCCGAGAACAATTTTGTGGAGATAGGGAATACGATAGCCGATATCGTGAAGAGGGAGAAGAAAGCAAGGAACGAGGTCGCTCTTGACATAACATCTGCGAGAAAAGCCATTGCCAGTCCTGCCCTCATCGTTGCAGACAAGTACAAGGCCGACCACATCTTCTATCTGTACATCGAGGACGTGACCAACGCCAACAGGCCCTACATGATGATTCCGATGAAGATACAGCATTCGAACGATTTCCTTTCAGGGGGGAAGGGATGACCGAGAGGATCGTGAGCCGGGATTCCCTCATGGTGTTGTTCAATGAACTGTATTCCAGGCGCAAGGATTCCCTTCATGTGAAGTACCCCTTCTATGACATCAGTCTGTTCGACTTTCAGTCAGATTTCCGAATAGCGAATGTGGTGGGAAAGGAGAGGCTTCAAGAGATACGTTCCGAGCACATACCTGAGAACAGTTTCCTGCGGGACGATTTGCCTGGGTATCAGGAACTGGAGAGCAGTTTCCTTTCCTGCGGCCTGCTGGATTATGACAACTGGGACGAATTCAAGAAGTGGATGAGCGATTTGGTTGCAGATTCCAAGGATCCCAGAAGAATGGTCGGTTCTCTCAGTTTCGCGATCGATACCAGTGTTCTCTACAACAAGCTCTTCTCGGCCTATCTACCTGTGAAGGATCTTGGCTTCAGTCTGGACGAAATCGATGTGGTCATAAGTGATGTGGTCAGGGGTGAGGTTTCCAGTCGCATCAAATACAAATACAGATCTTCCGACCTGCAGGACTTGAAGCAGGTCTTCCGCAACCGTCGCTTCTTGGACGAGTTCGCCAACCGAAACATGCTCGGTACCAGGAAAGCCAAGCTGGCACAGAAGGAACTGGACACTTTCACAAGGGAGTTGTCGGCCCCTCGTGTTGCAGGAGGAGAAGTTCCCAAAGATAACGAGGAGAGGGACATTGAGATCGTGAAGACCTACAAGGTGTTCTCACAAAAATGCGGGATGAACATTGCCTTGATAACCATGGATCAGAACATGGCGGACCATGCCAAGAACGGAGGTGTGATGTACCATACTCTGGTCTATCCAAGGGAAGCCTATAAAGGAGGTCCGATCCCTCCTTGGAGTTGCCTTCAACTGTTTCACGATCTTGCTGTGAAGTTCGGAGTTCTCGTTCTCAGCGGGATAGGCGTTGTTGTTTTCGGGGAATGGAGGGGAAAGACGAGCCAGGACTACACCAAAGAGAAGCTGAAGCTTTTGATTGATGAGAATTCCGTCATCCATAACGAGCTCGTTCGTGATCTGGATCTATGTGAGAAGATGCTGAGGATTTGATTTCCCCGGTTTCAGTTTCCTTGCGTTCAGTACTCTCCGAGGGTCCCTTTCAATCTAGCTTTCCTCTCGCCGCGTTTGTAGAGAAGATAACCCACGACCGGGGATAGAATGCCGAAAAGGACCACTATCACGATTTCATACCCAAAGGCAAGCAACTCCGGATTCTGGCCAACTAGGATCGATCGGAACAAGTCCACGCCGTAGCTCAGTGGGATCCATCTCGTGACGGTGTTCAGGATCTCCGGAGGGAGTGCGGAGAAAGGAAAGAACATGGCACAGAATATCATGAAGAAGAACTGTAGCACGTTTATGAGCAGGTTGGCGCTCTCTTTGAGCCTCAATATCAAAGATGCGGCCATGAAGCCGATCCCAAGGATGCCAGTGATCGAAAAGAACAGCACGACCAACGCAAGAAGAACGTTTTCGGCAGGGAGGCCTCCAACATAGTGGCTGACCACCACCAGAGCTATGATCACCATCACTACCGTCCATACCACAATCGCAAAGATCCTGGAGGTCAGGTTGCTGAACTTGTTCACCGGGGAGAGATAGAGCGATTCGAGCGTGCCGCGGTATTGTTCCTCCCTGATGGAGAACCCGATCTCCCAGAGTACGAAGATGAGGAACATGTTGAGAACGAATCCGTACATCATGATGCCGGCTATCCTTGACAGTCCCGCCCCTCCCTCGCCGATGAAAATAATGGCAGCGAACATGAACATGCCAATGATGAGGAGAACCTGCGAGAATTCCGCCACGAACGAAATCGGATACCGGGAGAACTCTATTACCTGCTTTTTTGTCATGCTCAGGAATGTGAAGAAGCTCTGCTTGAGACTCAGGTCGGAGTAACCGAATCCTTTGTGAGCGGTCCCGCCAGAGGTCAATACAATCCCATCCCCTGATTCTTCTTCAGTCTTCTCTCCGTTCTCATGAACACCGCGTATCCCAGGAGCGGGACGATGGCAGCGAACACGAAGATGATCGCCAGATCAATGTACCAGTGTTCAAAGAAATACCCAACATCAAGCAGAGATGCCCTCACCCCGTTCGTCATCCAGGTGGGAGGAAATGACAGTGCCACGTATCTGAGAAAGGGAGGGAGAACGGTGACCGGGAAGTAGACCCCCATGAAGAACGCCATGACCCACTGGAGCATGTTGATGAGCGAGCTCGCTTCCTTGACCTTCAGGATCAGCGCGCCGAACATGAAACTGATGCCCCAGAGGGGCAGGAGGCCGACCATGATGAAAAGCACCGCTATCATGATGTTCCCTTGAAACGGGTTCACGCCAAAGATTAGCGAACCCAGCAAGAAGGATAAGATGAAGGCTACGAAGGCTCGAATGAGCGCGTATCCCGTCACGCCTCCGATTACCAAGTACTTCTTCGCGGGAGTGACCCAGACAGACTCCAGAGTGCCCGTGACCATCTCCCTCCTCACCCAGAACCCCACGAGCCAAGTCATCAGTGAGACGACCATGAAGGTGCAGGAGCCGATCAACATGAAAGCCTTGAAATCGCCCGTCCCAGTGGAGATCTTCCAGTTCTCGGCCACAGGGGTTCCACCGCTTGCCAGGGAAACGCCAAGCATTATCGGCAGGGCCGCGAAGACTATGGGCATGAACAGCTCCATCAGCAGAGAGCCCTTGTATCTGGAGATGATGATAAGTCTCACCTTCAGCACGGACGCGAAAACGCCGAAAGTGGTCCTCGGGGTCTTCTTGTAAAGACCCAGACCAGCGATCGATGTGGCCACTATACCTTGCCTCCCGCCTCTCCCTTCTTTTCCTTGGAGAGCTCGGACGTATCCACGCTCAACGCCCTTCCCGTTTCGGCGATGAACACATCCTCCAGTGTGACATCCTGTGGTTTGATATACTCGATTTGTACATCATTCTCAAGCAATACCTCCATTATCTTCGGCAAGATCTTTCTGCTGTTGTCGCACATGACGCTAAGCGTTGACATTCCGGCCTTCACGTCCTTGATGACGGCCTCCCTCACTCCAGGTATTGCTCTTATCTTCTCGGCAACCCCTTTCGGGATCACCCCTCCAAGGTTGATGACATCCTGGACCCTGAGGGATTTCTTCAGTTCGGCCGGCGTTCCGAGGGCGATGATCTCTCCTCTGTCAATGATGGCCACTCTCTGGCACAGCTCGTCCGCTTCGAACATCTGGTGCGTGGTGTAGATTATGGTATGGCCCTCTCTGTTGAGCTCTTTGACTATCCTTCTCAGTTCCCTTGCTGCGTGAACGTCCATTGTTACAGTAGGTTCATCCAGGAAAAGAATGGGTGCATCATTCACCAGCGATTTTGCGAAGGCTGTGATCATTTTCTGTCCGCTGGAGTAGGTCTCCACCGTCCGGTCCAGGAATTCCCGCATGTTCAGAAGATCTGCGAGATAAGTGATTCTCTCCTTCCTTTTCTCCTTTGGGACGTGATAGAGCGCACCAAAATATTCCAGGTTCTCCCGGCCGGTGAGTTTCCAGTAGAGCCCCCTCTCACCCATCAGCATGCAGCCCAAGGAGGCTCTTACGAGATTCTCCTCCTTTTGCAGGTTGAAACCGTTCACCCAGGCCGTTCCCTCGGTAGGTATGAGGAGGGTGGTCAAGCACTTGATTAGGGTTGTTTTTCCTGCGCCATTGGGTCCCAACAGGCCGAATATCTCACCGTCATAGATGTCCAGATTGATGTTCTTGAGAGCCTGTATCTTCCTCTTCTCGGGTCTGAGGAACCTTTTTCTCTCTTTGGATATGAATGTCTTGGACATGTTCTGAACTTTGATGATGGCTCTTGGCATGGGACCAGCTGACCTTAGGAGATTTGGGACTTTGTTTATATGGGTATCGTTGTGAAGTGTGTGAAGGTCCTAGGTTGATTGATAGTAGAACCCTATCGGAGAGGTTGATGACTCGTTATTGACTACTTGCCCTTCTTCTTTACAGGGAGACTCTTCAGTGCGTGATCCATGATCCCCTGAATGTTCTTAGAAAACTTCTCCACATCTTCCGAGGACATTGGCTCTGCTTCCAGAATGTGACGTGTGTAAGTCTGGTCAATATAATGGAGCTCACGCAAAAAGCCGAGAAAGACAACATCAAGCCTCCTCAACTCTCTCTGGGCCTCCTGGATTCTCTCACGAGGCTTGGCAACAAAGACTCCATAGATAGTGCCAGATGTTCCAGGTATGGCAGTCAATACAACTCCTGCCCAGCCTTCCAAGGAACCTTCGTTGAACAAGGCAATTAGGGCACTGGCAAGAATGAAAAAGATCCCAACTCCGAAGACAACAAGATCCATCGTTGTGGTGGTTTTGTAGGTTTCGTACGCACTATCTGAAAATTTTTTGTGTTGGTTTCGAATATTTTCTTCTGCGTTCTGAATCAGACCGAAATACTCCCGCCTTATCGAATCTCGAGCTCTGAGCTTCTCGTAGGCTTCAGCGCCCCCCATCTGCATAAGTAGCTTCCGTCCAGCCTCTTGACGTTCCGATGTTCCCGAAATCATGGCAGCCTCAAGCTCATCTGGTACCTTCTTCCCTCCCATCACAAGCCCTTTCATATGTCGGAGAGCATCCGCCAGTTTCTTTATATTGTCAGAATCAATTGCGGCGTCCACTATATGACCAACTGCTTCTCTGGTTCCCACAGTCTTCTCGAGTGATCTGGCTGCTGTACGGACAACGAGAGGATTGTCATCATCAAGTTCTTCTCTCAGGATGGACTCCGCTCTCTTCTCTTCCAGATTGCCAAGAACAGCCAGAGCTTTGATTCTCCAACTGTCATGTCCCAGGAAACGCCTGCTCTTGTCAACAAACCCCATTAGGGCTTTTGAAGAATTCTGAGCTTCCTTTGTGCCTCTCGGTACCAGGCTCAGTGCGGTTATTGCAAGATAGACATTGGGGTCGTATTCCGCCCTCCTGTATGTGTCAACGGTGTACAATTGCACTATGCCAATGACAATCATTACAGCCTCCTGGACATACACAATGCGCAGAGCACGCAATGCCTGCCATCTATTTGCCTCGTCTTCAAGTACATCCATGAGAGCCTTTTTTGAATCATTCTCCTTCTCCGCCAATATGGCATGGGAGAGACTTCTGACCAAATCATGTTTTTCTTTGGCCTTCACTTCTCGCGCAATATCTTTCAATTCGGACGGATTTCCCACAGTGAGCCCTGCAAGTGTCCAATATCTGACCCATTGGTCCGTCTCGTATTGGGCATCGAGAATGTGCTTTTTTGCCTTCACAAGGGCGTTCTCGTCCTTGCCACTCAGCCTTCCCAGACTACTCAACAGCCAGGCACGAGTCAAGGCGATAGAAGGATCTTTCAACTTCGACTCCATCCCAGGGGAGCAGTCTTCCTCAATGGATTTGATGATCAGGTGACAGAGAACTTCCCGAAACTTCTTGCTGTCCAACCATTTCACAATCTCTCCCTGTACTTGAATTCTCTCAGCCTCACGACCGCGAGCCAAAATGTTGTGTATCCTGGCCGCTTCAGACTCTGGATTAGAAACCATTTGTGTACCTCCAGATTTTATACCCACCGATCTCGGTCCTCCACTCTAGCTCAACTAATGTGATTACAGGCGAGCTCCCTCTCCTCTGACGGCGCATACCTCATTCCCCCTATTTAAATTATATCGCCCTTTCTCACTCCCCCAACCCTCAGGCACCCCTAGCTATTCTATTGAATTACTACAAGGCAGCTTCCTTTCTTTGAAATCCTCAACGGAAGATTAATATTGCCGATTGGAGTATGAACGGTTAATGCCATCCAAGAAGGATGATTTGGCTTCCCGGATCGCGAAGATCGAGAAATCAGTCAGGAAGGTAGAGGAGACTCTTGCAAGGCTCTCAAACAAGGTGGGCGAACAGAAGAAGGAGACAAAGAAGCTTACAAGCAAGATGGAAACCCGAGTCAAAAGGGAAAGCATAATGATGGAAGCCATGGGGATGTCTAGCAGGACCAAGAAGGGCGACAGAGCCATTCTAGGGAATCTGAACGATTCCATCATGAAACTGGAAGAGTATCTCCTAAGAACAAGCGAGAGGATCGAAAACATCCTGAACGCCCTGAAGAGCCACAGGGAATTCTTGGTCAAGATGAACAAAAGGGTCAACAAGGTCGGGATGAGGGAAAGGATAGGCATGGAACTGGACATAATGAAGAACACCCTCACGATAATGGCCATAGGTGGCGTTAAACTGGACGAGTCCCTTTTCCATGACGTACGGGAGCTCAGAGCTGCCTCTAATAATCCCAAGGTCTCATCAACCGATTTGAAGAAAAGAAAGGGTGACTTGGACAAGAAGTTCGGAGATGAACTGGGCCGCTATGATTTGGAAAAGATTTGGAAGAAGAAGAAGGACATTCCCGGTTATGTCTGAGCCTTCCAGATTGCCATGATTGTTTCTCTTACGAGTCGAGTTGCCAGTGCTGATGTGTTCCCATTGTCAAATGGAGGAGAGACCTCCACTATGTCAAATCCGACCAATCTGTCGGCAAGGTAGTTGATGCATTTCTTGATTTCCAAGGGGGTCAGTCCAAAAGGTTCTGGATTGCTTATTCCAGGAGCGAAGGCCGGGTCTATGACGTCCATGTCAAGGGAAAGGTAGATTCTGTCCTTGTCAATCCATCTCAGGGCCATTTCCAACGCTTCATGCATCGTGGTCTTCTCGCTCAGTTCGTAGCTGGATATGAATCTCAAACCCAATTCCTCAGCATCCACTTCCTCTTCCTTCGAGAAGGACCGGACTCCAATCGGGACAACATTCTTCACACCAATGGCATCGGATACCCTTCTGACAGTACTGCAGTGGCTGAACTTCTCACCTTCATATTCATCTCTGAAGTCGAGGTGGGCGTCCAGGACAATCACACCAATATCATCGAAGCACTTAACAACACCAGCAGTCAGGGAGTGTTCTCCTCCCAGAACGATGGGTATCTTGCCTCTCTTCACAATTCCTCCAGCGAACTCCTCTACTCCCTGGACCATCCTGTTAACGTTATCGAACTCCTCCAGATTCCCCAAATCGCAGTAATTGATTGATTCAATATCTTCTCCATGCTCGAACATGTACGTCTCGAAGTTGTAGGAAGCCTCTCTTATCTTGTCAGGTGCCAGTGCGCTGCCGGACCTGAACGAACTCGTCCCGTCAAAAGGAACCCCGAAGATGGCAAATCTTGCTTCCTCCAAACTCGAATTCGCGTCCGCGAAAAGGGATTCCGGCATAAGTCCCCCATTACACTCTTGTGATCTTCTTCCTTCCCATCGCCACCACATACAGTATCTCTTTTCCAGGAGTCAGATTGGACTCGAACTCCTTCGGGATGGGTATGCTGAAGGTCCCGTACGTCTCCAAGTCCATGAGCTGGACCTCTGCGCCCATCAGTGCAAGGACCTGCGCTTTCCTCCTGTCGATTAAGGGAACCTTCACCTTATGGGTGACTGGACGCACGAGGCTCCTCTTCTGCCCGTCAAAGAGACCGACTGCCTCAATCCTCCCCTTCGCTTCTCCGTGTTTCCCAGTCTTTCCGGTCTTAATGCTCAAGATCCTGCAGGGTTCATCATCAATCATGATGTACCTGTTCGGTTTCAGTGTTCTGAGTTCAGCCAAATTCCAGGACATGAAAATCCCATGTGGATAATGACAGATGGACTTATAGTTTTGTCTGTGAGCGACCTACTTCTTCCTCTTCCCCTTCTTTCTCGGCGGCGGTTCCTTGTGCTTCTTCCTGACCTCTTTAATCGCCTTTTCCAGGTCCTTTTTCAATCCATCAGCGATGAAGTTCTTGGAATAGTAGTCAGCCCGTGCTGCTATTGCGATCTTGCCGGCGAACGCCCTCGCAATGCTTCCCCTCTGGTAGTACGGTGCTTTGTGGAGATGGGGATGCTGAAATATCATTCCGTGCTTTGGCGGTTTGGCCCCGGTCTTGATGTGTCTGAAGAGAGCCTTCTCCGCTCCCAGCAGCTGGATCGTGCTTGAGGGCATCCTTGCCAGCTCCTCGAGCCCTCCCGCCGTCGAGATTAGTTTAGCTCCAATGAGTGGGCCAGCCAAGTGTTCCACGTTGGGCGCGAATTCCTTCATGCTGGCCCCTACGTACTTTTCCAGCTCCTCTTTCTCCGAGTCAACATCTGTGATCAGTCCAGCGAAGTGCATTAATGTCTCTTTTTCCTCTTCCGAGAGCTCGGCACCAACGGACCCCTCGAACTCCACCTCTGGGATGCTCTCCCTGTTTCCGTGTTCGGCTATGAGTTGAGAGAACTTGGGCCCGCTCACCATCTTCTCCAGTTCCGGAAAATGAAGATTGTACCATTCGTGCAACCTCTCATTCAGAAGGTTCGAGGTGTGAGTGAGATCGTCTATCGTTTGGATAGCCTGGGATATATGGTCGTCCATTCCCACGGCCTTTCGCAGCCTCTTCTTGGCGACCTCTATCATCGCATCCCTCAGCAGCGATCTGTCGAAACCGTGTTCCTCTGGCTTGGGAAGGTCGACCTCCATGGGTGAGTATGTCCCTCCGATCCTCTTCTCCAGCCTTTTCTCCAGAACGAAGAACTCATCCAGACCCTTGGTTAGCTCCTTCTCCTCTTTCAGAGCCTTGTAGTCTTCCACTCTGATGAGCCTGTCCGCGATCTCATCCTTGTCTTGGGGGAACAGCCTCTCGGCAGAGACCTTGCCGTCGTCGAGAAGGAAGGAACCGAACCAGGTGGTGACTAGATACATGCGCTGGAAAGAGTGTTGATAGAATAAAATCTTATCTCAGATGGTGGCGGTGGGACTTGTCGGGCTCTTCCTCGGATTCCTTTTCGATCAGGACTACTGGAGAACTGTCTACCTCTCCTTCCTCTGAGAACAGAGAGAATACCGTTCCGCACCTCACACAACTCTTGTCGTTGTGAGTGGAGTCATAGCCACACACTGGACAACGCATTGAAGTCTCTACCACATTCTGAGCTTAAAATCATTCCGACAAGATTATCAGTTTTTCGGAAGAGAGTGTGCCTTTCTCTGTGATGTAGCCAGTTATGTATTTGGATGGTGTGACATCGAATGCTGGATTCCTTGCCTCGGCATCTTTGGGTGCGATTCTCTTGCCCCTCACAAACAGAACTTCATCCGGATTCCTCTCCTCGATGGGTATCTGGTCTCCGTCAGATAGACTGAAATCAAAGGTGCTCGCGGGTGCAGCCACGTAGAACGGTATTCCATTCTCTTTGGCCACAACCGCCTTCTCATAGGTCCCTATCTTATTAGCTACGTCCCCGTTGGCGGCTATCCTGTCCGCTCCAACGATGGCGAGGTTCACCTCTCCCTTCCTCATGTAGTAGCCAGCAGCGTTGTCCGCGATTATGGCGTGCGGAACGCCCTCCTGGAGGAGCTCCCACGAGGTCAGCATTGCACCCTGACATCTCGGCCTAGTTTCATCGACCCAAACGAATACCTCTTTCCCACTTCGGTGTGCAGCTCTGATTGGTGCCAAAGCGGTTCCGAAATCCACTGTCGCGAGCGCCCCGGCGTTGCAGTGCGTGAGTATCTTATCTCCATCCTTGATGAGCTTGTCGCCGTTCAGCCCGATCTTCTTGCACCTGCTGGTAATGTCCCTGGCATATTCATCTGCGGCCTTCA
Organism: Methanomassiliicoccales archaeon; assembly: GCA_004377185.1. Taxonomy (GTDB): domain Archaea; phylum Thermoplasmatota; class Thermoplasmata; order RBG-16-68-12; family SOIM01; genus SOIM01. Next base: position 59,056 of record SOIM01000036.1, read on the forward strand.
CTGGGTCCTTTCCTTCTTGGATTGCTCTCTCCATGTGGTCCACTGCATGAAAGAGGTCGTGCGCCGTTGGTCTAGTGTCCTTTAGGATGGAGGCAGCCACGTCCATCTTTCTTCCCAGCATTTTGGCTTGGGCCATACCGTACGCGGCCGTGGCACCTATTGCAGGCGCACCCCTGACCACCATATCCTCGATCGCGAACGCAACCTCCTCAACACTCTCGGCCGAGAATATCTTGAACTCATCCGGCAGCAGTCTTTGGTCTATGAGCTTAACCGTTTCCCCTTCCATCCAGACTGTCTTTACTTCCTTCGTCCCCCCCTCCAGAACCACCTTCAAGAATTCACCTAACCCTTTCGGAGGGAGCTTAGCATTCCGGAGAGCTTGGGGGGCTCCAGCTCCTTCTTCATGTCACTTTCAAGAGAATCATAGTACGCAATTTGCGTGTCGACCCTGTCAATTTCAGCCAGTGTGCCTCTTTCCTCCTCCTCGATGATGCTCAGCTCTTCTTCCAGTTTGATCTGCTTGGACTTCCACTCCTCGAGTTCTAGCTGGGCAATTCTCAAGGTCTCTTCCAGGTCGATCACCTCAACGCAGGCGCGCTCGGAGTGTCCATAGGGCTTTTCGAGTCTTTCAGGGAGGTCACCAATCCGTCATAGCGGGCGACCTGTCTCTTGACCCCTTCAAGCTCCTTGACCACGGACGCCTTCCTTTCTCGTATCATCGCCAGCTTCCTTTGGAGTCTCTTCTTCCTCTCCATCCACTTGTCCCGCTCCTCTAGAGCCAGCAGTACGTTCTTTACTTCCATAGGCTCGACTCTTTAAGCTGGTAGCCTCTATAAATAAGTGTTGCAGTTGGGGGGATTGGCTCTCGCTCTACGAAAGAATGATATACGTTCCTGGCTTTCTTGAAATCGAATGAGAAAGGCTAGCTTGAGTCTTGCGTTCGTGATCGCGTTTTCGCTATTGTTGCAGATGGCATCTGTCGGTCTGGCAGATGAGAACGAGGATGACGGTAACGAAACCAACCAGACAGGACCCGGTGTCCACGAGGCAGATCCTTCTGTATGTCTCTCGACCATCTTCTTGCTTCTTGTTGTCTTGATAGCCATATCGTTGATGATTCTTGCTTTTTCCAGAGGTGGGGGCAAGTCCTAGGTATTGAGGGACAGGCTCTCGACTATGATTGTTTATATATCCCCATCACGATTATCAACCGAATTGGAGACCGTAACAAATTGGGCTCATGGTCTAGCGGTTATGACGTCACTCTCACACAGTGAAGGTCGCCGGTTCGATCCCGGCTGAGCCCATACTTCTTCCCCCCTTTCGCTTGACCACGGAGGATTCTTCGTTCATGAGTGCAGTCCGATTCTCTTCAGTGATAACCGTGAACTAACGTCTAAATAGCTACAAAGGGTCTTTTCGATGGAATGCCAGTTCGCAGAAAGAGAAAATGGCCCACTGTGCTTCTCATCATTCTTCTCGGAGTGACCTTAGTCCTTCTGCTGATGAGCCGTGGCATCATTCCAAACTATCTTCCCTTCGACCTGTATTTGAGCGAATATGCGCCTCTATTTGTGACAGTTCTGATTATCGCAGCGACGAAAATATGGCTAGATCTTGTCGAGCCCCTCTTCGTTCGTGCCCTTATCTCAAGAACGAAATCAGAGGCTGACGCGGCGGCAGTCTTTCAGATGATCAGCTACATCGCCTGGTTTGTCGCCCTCGGAGCGGTGATATGGATTGTTGCCGGCGGTCCACAGGGAATTGACTTCCTGAGCCTTGGCCTGGTGAGCGCGGCGTTAATCTACGTCCTCCAAAAGCCGTTGTTGAACATCGTGGGCTGGGCAGTTCTGACGTACCGAAGGATATACCATCTCGGTGACAGGATCAAGGTCAATGATGTCAGTGGCTATGTCACAAACATATCAGTAATGAACACAACTGTCCGTGAGTTCGGTGGCTGGATGAGCGGCGACAGCTTCACTGGGCGACTCGTTTCGATTCCAAACAGTCTGATATTGGAAACCAACGTCTTCAATTACACAAAAGACACGAAATTCATCTGGGACGAGGTAATGGTCAGCATCACGTATGAGAGCGATATTGTCGCAGCTCAGAAGCATGTCCTGGAAGCGACGGAAGAAGTCGTTGGGAAATTCATGCGTAAGTTCGCAAAGACGGTCAGAGCGAAATATGAGTTCAGCGATATCCAGGAGATGATGATTGAGGAGCCAAGAGTGCTTCTAACCTTGGGCGATTTCTGCGTTCAACTCTTTGCTGTATATTTCTGCCCCGCTCACAGACGGAGAGAGGTCAGATCTAGAGTCACATCCACAATCCTAGAAAGAATCGCTGAGGATGATAATGTCCAGATCGCCTATCCTCATGTCGAGATCGTTCCCTATAAGCACAGGCCCTTTGAGAGCCGCACTGTTGGTATGCCCGCTGAGGAATTCTCCTCTGTTCAATCACAAAGCAAGGAGAAGGTGAAGGAAGAGGGGTAGCGCTTTTTCAGGACTTGATAAATTCTTGCCCAGTCGTTAGGAATTGAATCCGGCTGAGCCCGTTCCAAATCAATCCTGTTTCCTAGGTTGGAGAACCTTCCATGTTCTCTTCTTCTTCTGTTTCTCTTTCGGGCTCTCCATTCCTTTACGTTTGCCCTTCAAATAGGCCCAGTAGATCAATAGAAAGAAAGCCATGGTTGCGAGCAATGAACCCAGAGCACCAGCAATTCTAAGAATCTCCATTGTCTTTACGAATTCAGTCAGCCTTTCAGGAGCCGTCTCAACAGGTCCCTTATAGAATTCACTTGCAGTCACCATCATGTATAGAAAAAAGAAAGAGTACAGGATTATGCCAACGACAAAGAAGATGACCATCAGTCTACCGTACCACCTCTCCTTCCTTCGCAGTGCCTCATAGGAGTCCGGTTCCATTCTCAAACATCCTACATGTTCACAATATAGATGCAAATGGTCCGCAGTTCTTTTAAGACTTTCCCAGGGTCTGAGAACCTCGAATCCTCAATCCTCTAAGCTAGTCTCTCGAACGAGAAGCGACAAGATAGATTCCTACCAGAACGAGAATCCCTCCAACAAGAACCCAGATGGATGGGATTTCTGGAGGGGCCAACATGAAGGTAGCAAATATCGTGGCGAGTATGGGCTCAAAAAGGATGCTCATCGATACAACCAGGGTCGTCACGTACTTCAGTGTCCAATTGTACACCGTATGCCCGAAGATCGTCGGAACGATTGCCAATGCCAGAAAGAGAATCCACTCCCTACCCTCATCTGGAATCAGCTCAGCACCGAATGAGAAGCAGGCGATGAATAGGCAGATCGCAGCCGTCCCGTACACTACTGTCACATACGGCAGGACCGAGGTCTTCTGTCTGAGTTTCCTCCCGCTGAGCAGATATGTTGCCAGGGCGAACATGCCCAATAGAGCGAGGATGTCCCCTAGCAAGAACTCCGGGCTGAGTGCAAGGTCGCTTGAAGCAATGACGATCATCCCAATGAGCGCAATCCCCACCCCGACACCGGCCACAGGGGTAATCCGTTCTCGGACGTAGTAGTGTGAGATGACCGCCACCAGGATCGGATGTGTACTCACAAGAAGGACGGAGTTAGCCACCGTTGTGTGTTTCAGAGAGGATATCCAGAACCCGAAGTGGAAGGCAAGGGCAACACCTACCAGAGCCAAAACAACCAATTCCCTCCTCGAGAGTCCAAAGAGTTCCTGTCTGTTCAATAAGAATGTGGGAATGAGAAGGATCAGTGTTGCGAATCCCATCCTGTACGCAGCTATTGTGAGTGCATCTGACTCACTCCATTTGATGAAGATGGAAGCAAACGAGATGGAAATAACCGCCACAACGATTGCCAAACGGGGGTCGAACTTGGGCGTCACAGAGAAAGCATATCCTCTTATGCGATTTACTTTTCCCCAAGGACGACCTGAGCTCACCGGAATGTGGCAGTTGGCCGAAACATATTTAGCATTCCAGGACCATTTGAATTCCAACCCTCGGGGGAAAAGGAGGAGGGGACAGTCATGAAGATGAATACCGTTTGTATTTGTGCATGCTTAGTTGCTGCTATCCTGATATTGCCCTCGCTCACGCCTGTGGACGGGGCGGCAGCTCAGCCAACGCCTATCGGTACTTTGAGAAAGGCATTGAAACAGATTAGGAACGATTTTCCAGGTTTGCTACCTCCCGGCACATGGGGGGGATGGGATGGTAGTGACGGTGGCTTGACGTCTGGATCGACAGGTGGAACTCCTACGTTGACTTTCGACAACTGCACCATTGCGCTTCCCGCCAACAATTCGGGCACACCCGCTCCAACATCTGCAGGTGTGACTGTACCACAACCACCATATCAACCAAATGGTCAGGTGAACATCTCGATAAACGTTTCATATGTGGATTCGAACTTGCTGAGGATGAAGGTGGTCCTGTTCCATGAACTCGTGCATGTCTCACAGTGGCGAGATACGGACGGAGAATGGGACGACATCGGCGGAGGCAACTACAGGTGGAATTGGACCAGGGATAGGAACCTCACTGGCCTGAAAGAGATTCAAGCATCCGGGCTTACGCTGAAGTTCATACAAGAACTTCTCTTGAAGAAGGAGTTCACGACCAAGACACTGAAGGATGAGTTCAAGAGGGAGATGCAGAACCTCCAAAATATGCTGAAGAAGGCTGGCTTTGACAGAAACAACATCTCGAATCAGGACTGGGGCAGGGACCTGCTGAGGAAGTGGTTCCCTCGAGATTTGCTTCTCTTGATCTTGATGAAGAAGGCAATGTTCTACGGCTGGGCTACCTCCGGGACAATCATGCCAGAAGAACTCGCTCATGTGATGGAGGTCGCAGAGCAGGTGGAAGACTTCGATGCCTATGATGATGATCTGATTTGGGGCGATGGATATGGGCAGATCTTCGTGGAGGCTCTTCATGAAGCCAGGGAATTGAAAGAGTTACGTGGTCATCTAGTTGTGAATGCTGTTCAATCATTCTACAGAGGACAGTTTGGTGCTGCCATGAACCAACTCAACGCGTACATCAATCACATCAATGCCCAGAGAGACAAATTGGGGGACGAGGTCGCGGACAAGGCCTTGGAACTTGTCAATCACATAATCTCCTACATGCTGGACATGGACGTGTATCCTCCAGAACCGATGATAGTCAATCCTCCGGACGGTGCTGTGGTGACCGGTTGGGTTTTCGTTGAAGCGGTTGAGATGAGTGGGGCCGATGATGTCATATCCACTGTCTTCGAGTTCTCTCCCGATGCGATTATCTGGATTGAGATCGGCGAGGACTTAGATGGAACAGATGGATGGTGGGTAGAGTGGGATTCACTCGGAGTGCCAGACGGCCTCTACTTCCTGAGGGCCACTATGACGGACTTCGCTGGCAACACTGGAATGGATGAGGTGGGAGTGTTTGTCGACAATATCATATTTGGAATGCGCTTCGAAGGACAGCTCCCTATAATGGGAAGACAGGCGGAGAATTTAGGCTATCAACTTCTGACGGGAGAGATTGTCTGCATCAATTGCTCTCCGCAGCCATACTAGTCTGCCAAGGTTCGGGAAACTTTATCCGTTAATCTGAATTCCTGGGTATTGCATGGACGCCCTGTATTTCTTGCTGCTGGCACTCGGTATCGTTGTAGTCGCCGAGCTCGGAGACAAGACCCAATTAATGACGATATCCTTTGCATCCAGATATTCTCGTAGGACAATCTATATTGCAGCAGTTCTCGGAATGGGGATCATCACAGTCATTGGAGTTGCCATAGGTGTTGCGTTGTACGCATCCCTCCCCATCTTCTATGTGAAGATCGTTTCCGCGGCAATCTTCATCTTCTTTGGAGTTTGGGTGCTTCTGAAGAAAGAAGAACGGCTTGAGGAGAAGGAAATACCCGAAAAGAAAGTCTTCATTCAGACGTTCATTCTCTTCATCTTGGCGGAGTTCGGGGACAAGACCCAGTTGGCGGTGATCTCCTTGACCGCTACCTCAGGTCACCCATGGTCTGTGCTAGTCGGTGCTTTGATCGGTTTCGCGTTGGTGGTTGCAGTTGGAGTACTTATCGGGAAGGAGATCGGAAAGAGGGTCAAGCTGGAGTGGATTGTCCTTGCTTCCGGAATAATCTTCATTATCATTGGTGTCATTCTGGCGGTTGAGGCATTCCTATCTGGGTGATTCAACCCATCTCGCTGAGTTTGATTTCGATTTCCCCGTAGTCTGGTTCTACCGCCGGATCCTCTGATACCCATTTGTATCGAATCGTACCCTCCTTGTCCAGTATGAACACAGAACGCTTTGCGGCAGTGTACCCTGTCATCCCGGCAAAGTCATCTAGTGCGATCCCGTATTCCCTCACAGTCTTTCTGTCATAATCGCTCAACAATGGGAAGTTCAGCTGGTTCTGCTCGGCAAATGCCTTGTTTGTGAAAGGATCGTTGACGCTTATCCCCACCACCTTCGTATCCAGTTCATTGAACTTTGCCAGTGAGTCCCGGAGACTGCACATCTCCTGCGTACACACGGACGTGAAGGCCCCAGGATAGAACGCCACGACCAGGTTTCCTTCAAGAAGCTCGCCCAGGCTTCTCTGGTTTCTGTCCTCATCAAAGAGCGTGAAGCTAGGAGCCTTCTCCCCGACCTCTACATTGGTTCCCATCTTTTCACCTACTGGTTGTTAGGTTGATATTATTGATAAGCTTTTCACATTCTTGATTTGAAGACCGTCCAATTGGACCTCACGAATCAAAAGGTTTAAGCGAAATGAATGGATGGTCGAGAAAAGGAAATGGTATGGATATCATATTGGCCCTAATCATACTGGCCACAATCATCATCAGCCTGATAGCCTTCATTGGGATATTCACCCTGGCCATGAACGAGAACCTACTGAGGAAGATACTCATGGCTTTGGTGAGTCTCTCCGCCGGTGCCCTTATGGGAGGTGCGTTCATTCACCTGCTTCCCGAGGCTGTGGAAAAATCCAATATGGACCCCGGCATAATCCTCTACGCCCTTTTCGGTTTTGTAATCTTCTTCATCATCGAGAAGGTTCTTTTCTGGCGCCATTGTCACGATGGCAAATGCGATGTGCACACCTTCAGGTACATGAACCTGATAGGGGACGCGGTGCACAATTTCATTGATGGCCTGATCCTGGCAGTCAGTTTTGTTGCTTCAATCAGTCTGGGGATAACGACCACGATTGCAATCGCGTTCCATGAGATCCCTCAAGAGATAGGGGACTTCGGAGTCTTGGTGTACGGAGGATTCAAGAAGAAAAAGGCTCTTATGCTCAATTTTGGCGTTGCACTCACAGCCGTGCTTGGTGGTATCGTAGGATATTTCGTGTCGAGCCAGGTGGAAGGGATGGTTACCTACTTGCTGCCCTTTGCTGCAGGAGGTTTCATCTACATAGCCGCCACCGACCTTGTCCCCGAAATAAAGAAGGAGGTCGATGTGAAGAAATCGATGGCCACACTTCTCATCTTCATTGGAGGCATAGCACTCATGTGGCTAGCCAAAGTTGTTTTCGGTGGTTGAGCCTCAGAGAGAAGGACCTAGCGGAATATCAAGAGTTGAACGGAAGATACCTTCCGCCGTTTCATCCAGGAGCGACTACTATCTTCGCTCCACATTGATGACATTCTTCCATATGGTATGACAAAGGCTTTCCGCACGACCTGCATCTCCACTTCTCGTCCTCTTCTTCGATCCAGCCCTTTGAATCACCGATTCGATTCTTTTCAAGTTCCCCTTCAGATCCACACCCAGCTCTCTGTATCCCTCATACAGACTGGAATACTCCTCACATCTGTCCAAATCTTTGCACTCATAACAGAACGATAGACCCTTCCCCCTCAAGCAATTGACAATCTTGCAGTTGTTGCCCCAGCATTCTGATGTGAGTTCTTGACACCCTTCGCATCTAACGAGTTGCGGGGAACAGTCAAAGGATTCTGTCACTTTTTTCAGGTACTCTCCGCCATCTCTGTACGCACGGTAGATCCCACAAGCGCCGCAATACAACCCGCACCTTCCCACGAGCGATAGGTCAGTCATCGTCTTCCCGCTGTTCTAGTGCTGATTTGAATAAAAACATGACGGATTCGGATGGTGTATTCGGAGTCACATCCATATGCTTCCTTCTACGCATCCTTTTCGTCCTTGGAATACAGGGCAATCTCCTCGGTCCCATCTATGAATCTCTCAGTCGCGTCCACAATCTCAATCCTCGTCTCGGGCCTTCCCTCAAACAACCCGCCACCCACATCAGAACCGTGCATCTTGATGATCGAGTGCACTGGGATTTCCAAATCGTGAAGGAGGGATCTCATCTCCGTCAATGGCCCCGTCAACCATTTCTCTCCCGATTGTCCGCAAACCGAGATGACCATGGCTCTTTTCCCTTTTGAGAACCGACCGCCAGCTGGCAGGTTCCTCTTGTAGTCCCAAATCACCTTTGCCTTTCCCGTCCGATCTATGAACATCTTCATCTGCGCGGTGACGCCAGAGTAGTATGTAGGTGAAGCGAGGACCAGCCCGTCACTCGATTCCACTTTCTGCCACAACTCCTGCATTTCGTCCTTCTGCACGCACTCCCCACTGTCCTCGCATGAACCGCAACCTCTGCAAGGAACCAGTTCAAGCCAATCAAGGAGAACGATCTCTGTCGCCATTCCCTTGCGAGTCAGAATCTCGTTTACCTGTTCCACGATCTTCACCGTGCTGCCGTTGACCCTGGGGCTGCCCACGAGGATGATGACCTTCTTCATCATTCGAAAGAAATCCTTCACTGTATTAATTGGTTTGCAGGGATGATTCAGTCTTTCTTCTCAAAACCTCTCGAACATATCTCTTGGCAGATTTCACATTCACCGCCACAAGGCTCTACATGTACGCTTATCTCATGGTCAGGCAATCGTCTGGATATGCTCGAGCTGATGTCGTGAACCAGTTTGTGGGCGTCCTCCACGCTCGTGTGCTTGTCTATCAGAATGTGCATGTCGATCTTTCCGCCTTTGCCATGAGGTATGACTCTGATGTTGTGGGAGGACAGAACTTCCTTATATCCTGAGATAACTTCCTCGATCTGCTTCTCCAATTCCTTTACATCCTTGATCTCTTGCTTGGGTTCGATGTGCACGACGGACTCGACACTCATTCTGTCTTTCATCGCCGTTTCGACCTCTGAAGCGATGTCATGCGCTTCACCGGCAGTCATGGACTCCTTCACCGTCACGTGCAAGGACATTGTCTTGTAGGTTCCATAATCATGGACCAACACGTCATGAGCATCCTCGACACCCTCCACCTGTGAAGCCACTTCCCTCACGGCTCTCAGCACCTCCTCGGAAGGTGTTCTTCCGAGCAGTTCGTCCCCAGTTTCCTTTATGAGCCTAATTCCGGTATACATCACAAAGATCGCCACAACAATCCCGAGAACAGGATCGATTATTCTGAGTTGAGGATCAAGCGTTGACAAGTAAATCCCCACGGCTATTACCACCGAAATGATTGCGTCAAATCTATGATTCCAACCATCCGCTCTCAAGGCCTTACTGTCTATCCTATCTGCAACTGCAAAGGCAAATCTTGCCATGCTTTCTTTTACTAGGGCAAAAGCCAGAACAACGACCGCCACTGTGAGGCTTCCTCGTATCACTGGCTCTGTGAGACCCAAAGCGGAGGTAATCAATATCACCAGGCCCATTGCCACGACCAAAGTCGCGACTACGATCGAGAGGATGTTTTCCGCTCTTGCATGACCAAAGGGATGCTCCTTGTCGGCTTCCTTCTTGGCAAGTCTGAAACCGAACAGCAAGACAAAAGAAATGCCCAGGTCCGTCAGGTGATTCAATGAGTCACCGAACAGGGCCACGCTCGAGATAAGGAGGCCGATGAAAAGTTTGGCTATGAATAGGGAGGAGTTCCCGATTAAACCCACTGCGGATTCCAGATATCCGTATCGCGCCCTCACTTCAGGGTTGGAAGGGTCTCCATAGTCCGGAATCAATGACACGATTCCGTTCAACAGCGGATTGGGATATAAGGATTATGTTGCCTGGCCAAGATTGTAATGGTCATCGCCATCTCCTGCCAGAAAGAACAATATATCCCAAATTGAATCTTCCCTTGTGCATAAGGAAACCAAGGAACTCATAGAATCGGTAAAGGAGAACAAGAATCCTGAGGACGCTCCTCACGTGAAGCGATACATGAAGACAGATTTTGAATGTCTGGGTGTCAGAAAGCCCCTTCTCCATTCTCTGGCCAAGGAGTTCTATGATGCACACAAGAAGGACGGAAATCTAGTCGGTGTTCACAAGGTTGTAGAAGAGCTGTGGAGCGTGCCAATCTACGATGTGAAGACCCTGGCAATATCAATTCTAAGGAGATTCGACAAGATGGTCGACAGGTCAACCTTGGATGTGGTTGAAGTGTGGTATGATGATATCGACAACTGGTCCCACTGCGATGGCCTATCCGTCTATGTGCTCGGTTCCATCGTTCTGAGGGACGATTCAGTAATCTCTGGGATAATGAGCTGGACAAAATCCGACAATCCTTGGAGAAGGCGGGGTGCATTGTTGTCCACAATGCTGGGCAACAGAAAAGGGAAGGGCGACCCTTTTTGGACATTTACGATGTTGAACGATGTTCTGGAGGACGAAGAGTACTACGTGAGAAAGACATTCAGCTGGGTGTTGAGGGAGATGGGGAAGGGATACCCCGATTTCGTGTTCGAGTATCTGATGTACAACAAGTCCAGATTCAGCAATACGGACGTGAAAGAATCCGTGAAGTACCTTCCCGAGGAAAATGCCAAGACGGTCTTGGAAACGGATTTCACAAGTTGAAAAGGAAACAATTTTCCAAATGCTTTTATTCTGGAATGTAGTCTCCATAGTGAATGGGGGAGGTCCTTCATATTACTCTTCTCCGTTCAAGCAATTGAGAGTGCGATTGACATGATGGAAAGGTTGTCGAAATCAGTGGAGAAGACTCTGGAGATGGGTGCGCATTTCGCGGACGCAAGATTCGAGGACAGGAAGATTTCTACCATCTTCGTAGTGAACGATGAACTGCGGGACTATCAGAACATGTCGATGAAAGGGGTCGGGATAAGGGCCCTCGTCGGTGGGTCATGGGGTCTGAGCTCTACGTCCAGATTGGATACTGATTCATTGCTGGAAGCGGCCGAGAGGGCTGTGAGGATTGCCAAGCACAATGCCGGCAAAGTAGAGAAGAAAGTGTCTCTGGATTCCGCAAAATCAATGAAAAAGAGCCTTGCAGCAAGAGTGAAGAAAAATCCCTTGGATGTTGATTCGGAATCAAAACTGTCATTTGTCATGGACCTCACGAAGGCACAGAAGGTCGATGACAGGGTCGTGAACACAAACTCAAGGTACGGGGAGAAGATATACAACTTCCTGCTGGTCAACTCTTTCGGCAGTGAGCTGGAATGGGAGGAGATCAGGACCTTTGCATTTGCTCATTCGGTCGCGGCAGAGGGCGACAAGAGGGAATTCTCGTATGATGTCAAGGATGGTACTAAGGGGTTCGAACTCATCGAGGAGATCGATCCGAATGCGATGGGGGAGAAGGTGGGCAATGAATCCATCGAACTTCTTGGTGCAAAGAGACCCCCGAACGGAATGATGACGGTGGTTGCAGATCCCGACATTTCTGGTTTACTGGCACACGAGGTCATGGGCCACGCTTCCGAAGCGGACGAGGTGGTGAAGAAGAGGTCCTTTCTCACACCGATGGTTGGTAAGAGAGTCGCGACCGACCTAATCTCTATGGTGGACGACGGTACCTATCCAGGTGCGAATGGAATGATACCCTTCGACAGTGAGGGAACACCATCCGCTCACACATCGATTATAGAGAAGGGTGTGTTTCGCGGATATATGCACAGTCTGGAGACCGCGGCAGAGATGGGAGTGGAACCCACCGGCAACGGAAGGGCGGAGGATTTCTCGCGGAGGGTATGGGTGAGAATGACCAACACTTACTTCAAGAAGGGGTCCGACAGCTTGGATGAGATGATCGAGGAGACCAAGGAAGGCGTACTGACCTCCAAGGCGATGAGGGGTATGGAAGACCCCGTGGGAGGCGGCTTCGAGGCCGTGGCGCTCAAGGGATACCTGATAAAGAATGGTGAGGTGACCGATCCGATTCCATCTTTCACGCTCACTGGAAGCGCGCTGGACATTCTCAACACCGTGGACTTGGTCAGCAAGGAGTTCGAACTGAGCGGTGGAACTTGCGGAAAGGGCGATGAGGACTGGGTGAACGTATCCTCCGGAGGGCCATTTATACGCGCAAAGATCGTGGTGGGAGGTGCCTAGATGATGGACCTGGGTTCTGTCAATGAGAGGGTAATCTCCAAAGCCACGAAGGAAGGGGTCTCAGCGGTCGAGAGCTTCTCGGTGAGCTGGCGCTCGAAGAGTGCCTACATAGAGGATTCACGCCCCAACTTCGCCATCGAGGACGAGCAATCGGGGATGGGGGTGAAGGTCGCGCTGGGAAAGAAGGTGGGCTTCGCCTCCTCTTCGCTTCAGAAGGATGAAGATGCATTGGCTGCATTGGATGCTGCGATTAAGATTGCCAAACTGTCTCCGGAAGACACACATTTCGAATCATTTCCCCCAATCAAGGAGGTCACTGGTTCTGTCGAGGGAGTGTATGACGGCACAATACCAGAATCCTCATCAGTCGACCTCATGGACAGGGCCATGATCGTGGTCGAGTCGGCAACTGCTACAAAGGACATGGAAGTCCCAAAGGGAATGATCAGGGCACAGGACTACGAATTCAGGATATCCAATTCAACGGGGTTGGAGAACGGACACAGAGGCACGCTCTTGTTTCTGTCCTTCTCTTCAAAGATTGCGGAGGGCGGAAAGAGCGGAGAAGGCATTGAGAAGGTATATTCCACACAACTTAAGGGGATAGATTTCGAGTCAATCGGTGAGAAGATTTCGAGCCGGGCCATCAACACCATCAACGCAACAGCTTTCAAAGGCAAACTCGAAGCGCCCGTAATAATCGCCAACTCCGAGCTGGGCCAGATGCTTCTTTCCAGTGTGGCATTTGCCGTGAGCGGGGAGCATGTGAACAAGAAGAGAAGTCCCTGGGCAGACAAGATCGGGAGCAAGATGTTCTCGGAATCATTGAACATCAAAGACGATCCACTCCTCCCCGGAGGAATGCAGTCCGCCCCGATCGATGACGAGGGCACCCCTGCCGTTCGCAAGACCCTTGTCGAGAAAGGAGTCCTCAAGCAATTCATCTACGACCACTACAACGCCCAGATTGCCGAACAGGAGGGCGGGAACGGATTCAGAAGGGGTGTGGGAACGATAGAGAAGAGCCACTTCATCCCCGCATCGTGTTCCGTATCCAATCTTACCATTCCACCAGGAAGCAAGGGCCTGGATGAAATGATCTCTGAACTGGACAAAGGTATCTACGTGGAGAAGTTCGCCGCTCCTGAGGTGAACCAGTTCTCAGGCGCCTTCGGTCTGGAAGTGAGGAACGCCGCTCTGATTGAGAAAGGTGAAATCAGGGAGTACGTGAAGTTCGCCCTGTTGACGGGAAACCTCTACGAAGGTCTGGGGAAGGTCCTCATGATCGGGAACGACAGTGCAATCGGGGGACCGTGGATGGTATCCAGCCCTGGGGCTGCTTATTGTCCTTCTGTTGCCTTCGATGGATTCCAGTTGGTAGGTCAGGAGTGATGCCTGGTCATTCAACAATCATAAATATCCATTGAGGCATACGATTCGCGAGGAGGAAGTGAATGGACACTGCGAAACTCTATGAGGAGCTTGTGGACATCAAGAAGAGGTTGAAGAGGATCGAGGACATGACGGGGGTCACTCATTTCTGCGAGTTGAGGGATGAGGAGATCGAAAGAACAATCCTCGGACATCTGTCCGGTGCAGCTGAGGCTTCCGAGAGGACCATTTCACAGGAGACTGGTGTCGATCTTGCCGACCTCACGTGCTATACCGCTTCTCTGCTCTATCGCGATCTGATTCTCGTCACTTCGGTCGAATCAGAAGTCCATGATGGCTTTGCGGTCAACCCGATAAGGAAACTTGGAATCACGAACAAAGGCAGGGAATATCTGGCTGAGATTTCCGGTTGAATTGGTACGATCACTCTTCTCAAACCGGTGCTATCTGCAGATTCTTTCAAAGTACTTCTTGGTCATCGAAGGTTCTATACTGATTCTCATCGCTCCATGGATAAATGATCAAAATAACGACACTTTCGGGGGGACGGAACTCACAGTTTCCACTATCCTTATCTTCCGCAGATATATTCAGGTTCGGTGCTAGCATCCCGAGAAGAAAATATGGGAGGATGGTAAAACCCCTGATGCCAGTGGACCCCAAGAAGTGCAGATATTGCAAGCTCGGTTGGAACTGTCCGACCCACGGTGAGCGAAACAAGACCGATGATATCGTTTTGGAGGCACCTAAGGACTCTCAATGACCTTCATGTGGACCCTTCTCCTTCTCGGTCCGTCAAACTCACAGAAGAATATGCCCTGCCATGTGCCCAGGACTATGTCACCACCTTCCACGAAAAGGGAGAGGTCCGGTCCGAACATTACGGATTTGATGTGAGCTGCCGCGTTTCCTTCCGCGTGTGCATATCCATCCTCGAAGGGCACGATCTTGTTCGTTTCCATCACTATGTCCCTCTTCACGCTCGGGTCAGCATTCTCGTTTATTGCAATCCCAGCTGTCGTGTGAGGTACAAACAGAAAGCAGATGCCCTCATTGACCTTCGACTTGCGAACCTCCATCCGGACCTTGTCGGTTATGTCCACCAATTCAACCCTGGATCCGGTCTTCACATCCAAAGTGGTCTTCATACAACCCCTCGAGGGTTAATCTGAACCGTTCTAAATAACTTCTTTCGGAGTTCTCGTTCTTTTGTCCTAAAATGAAATCCCATTCTCACTATGCTTTTATACCGAAATCTGTTCAATGGCTCTCAATGGGTCCCGACAAATCCCCGGTCTCGGAGGAAGAACGAAAGTCGCATCGGCCTCTCTATGCAAACCAAACGGTGAGCAGTCTCAGCAACGGACTTGCCATGCCCTTCATCCCGTTCTACGTTGCGAGGCTGGGTGCCACCACAACAGAGCTCGGGTGGCTCCAGGCCTTTCGTAATCTGTTCCCAAATGTCATGCAGTTGCCGTGGGGTTCCCTTAGTGACCGCCTGAAAGCGAGAATCCCGTTCCTCATCCTGGGAGGTTGGATATCTTCGGTTCTGTTCCTCTTCATAGCTTTTTCTGTTTCACCATTCATCCTCATCCTCTTGGTCGCTGTCCAATCCTTCGCCATTTCCATGATGATTCCCACATGGTCCGCATTGCTGGGGGAGATGGTGAGCAAGGGTCACAGAGGGTACGTCTTCTCAAGAATTGTGATGGTGAGCGTGGCCGCGGCCCTGATTGGAAACGTGCTGGCTGGTATCTTGATCATACTGGCTGCTCCTGAGGCCCCCGAAGCCACCTGGGTGTACCAGTATCCATTCATTGCTGCGATGGTCCTGGGCATTCTGGCGACGGTCTTTCTCTTCCGCGTGCCGGCCAAGAGACCCAAGAAAGAAGAAGAGGAGAAGGTCACCGAGGAAGAGGAATGGGAAAGGAGGAGAGACTTCCGCCATCTTATCACCTTCCAGCTCTTCTATATGTTCTTCATGTCAATGCTCTGGCCATTGATGCCTCGGACCACGGTGGATATCGTACACGCGGACAATCTGGAAATAGTACTGCTCACCGTGATAGGTTCGGTGAGCGTGCTTGCCGTGCAGACCCGGATCGGCAGACTGCAGGACAGGGTCGGGCCAGGGGTCCTCATCAAGCTGAGCAGGTTCATGCTCGTGCCGGTGCCTCTCATATATGCCTTTGCCAGTGAAATGTGGCATCTGTACGTGTTGAACATATTCGCCGGTGCCGCCATCGCAATAATATACATCTCGTTCACCACTTACTTACTGGACGTGGCCCCAGCTTCCAAGACCGCTAGGTATTTTGCCATCTTCAACGCAGCAGTGGGGATCGTAACCTTTGTTGGCTCGGTATCAGCCGGCTTCTTGGCAGATCATTTCACATCAATATACAATCTGTGGACTGGTCTCTTCATCGTCTACATGGTTTCAACTGTTGGGAGGCTCATCGGATCGGTGTTATTCCTGAAACTCAAGCCATCTAAGAGATATCCCGAGACCATGACCGACGTTCTTCCCCGAATCTCAAAACTCCTCCATCTCTCACGGTAGCACCATGCCGTGGCATCACTCTTCGTACTCCTGGATGGGATATTATCATTCCTGATAAGGAAAAGGAAACCATTATTGACATGTGAATCGGCTGGAATAGGTGCGAGGAATGCGAATGTCTCCCCTCCGAAAAGAGAAAATCAAGATGAAAGTCTGTATGGTCGGTGACAATTCTGTGGGTAAGACAAGCCTCATCAGAAGATACGTTTTCGACGATTTTGAAGATAAGTATATCGCTACCCTCGGGGCAAAAGTCACCAAGAAGTTGTCCATCGTCAAGTTCCCTGAGCTCGGGGTCGAATATGACGTTGCAATGATAATCTACGACATCATGGGTGCAAGGGAGTTCCGAACCCTTCTGAGGGAAGCTTATTTCTTCGGGGCCCAGGGACTGATCGCGGTTTGCGATCTGACATCGGGGGAGACGTTCGAAGGCCTGGAGGAATGGATCGAGAGCGCGTATGGTGTGACGGGCAGGATCCCCTTGGAGCTCTTGGGCAACAAAGCCGATTTGGAGGGTGAACTGGTCGTTTCCGAGAACGAGCTGGACAAACTGGGACGGAGCTATGGATCATCTCACAAACTCACTAGTGCAAAGACCGGAAAGAACGTGGAGCTTGCCTTCGAGGAAATAGCAGAGATGGCGGCAAAGAGGAACATAAAGTCCAAGCTTCTTGAGACATAACATCTTACCTAGCACTGTTCTTTCTCTCCAGACGGAAAGTATATTCTAGGGACGACGGTTTTTCGTACGTCAATGGTCAGGGGGCAAGACGTTGATCAACGTTGATGAGATAAGGGAATACAGACTGAGAATGAACGAGAAGATACTGGCATCCGGAAACAGGGAGATCCAGAGGTTCTTCGCTTTGGACAATCGGGTCTACGAGAAAGGAGCACTTCCCGCCAAAACCAAAGAACTGATGGGCCTGGTCGCTTCGTTGGTGCTGAGATGCAACGAGTGCATATTCTATCATATTGACAGGTGTGTGGAGGAGGGCGTTTCGGCAGAAGAGTTCTACGAGGCTTTCTCAGTGGCCCTGGTGGTAGGTGGGTCCATCACGGTTCCCCATGTCAGGTACGCCTTTGAGGTTCTGGGCGAACTGGCGGAGAACTTGGAGAAGTAACTTCTGTCAGTAACACACTAATGATTATTAAGTTGAATATCATCTGTTGGAGGGAGGTGAATACGATGGCCGATAAGATGTCAATAATACTCTTCTCGGGAACGATGGACAAGCTCTTGCCTGTGGGCGTCCTGGCTTCGGGAGGGGTGGCAATGGGAATGGATGTCGAGATCTTTGCCACCTTCTGGGGACTTCAGGCGTTAACAAAGGGAGCGGCCCAACAACCTCCCAGGATGAGCAAGGATTTCGAGGACATGGCACCAATGATGATGCAGCTGATGCAGGAGAAGAACGTGCCATCTTTCCTGGATACCTTGAAGACCGCGAAGGAACTGGGGAACGTTAGAGTCTTGGCCTGTTCGATGACCATGGACCTGATGGACTTGACCAAGGAGGATTTCGTGGACATCGTTGACGACGTGGTAGGCGTTGGAGAGTTCGTGGACAGTGCCAGGGACGCGAAGATAACCCTCTTCATCTAAAGCGGTAGTCAAAGAGGTGCTGTGATGCCTGAAGAAGTCGAAGCGAATGTGACCGTAGACGCTAGAGGGAGTTTCTGCCCTGGTCCCTTGATGGAACTTATCCGCGCGATAAGGGAGGGGGAGGTGGGGGATGTGATCGCTGTGCTTTCCAACGATACTGGCTCTCGGAGAGACATACCCCTTTGGATCGAGAAGGCCGGGCACGAGTTGATAGGTATTTTCGATAAGGAAGACCATGCCAGGTTCCTTGTGAAGAAGTTGAAATAGGCGGGATTCCTTTCGCAAGCATCCCGAAGGAGGCGTGAGATTGCCGAAGAAAGTGGTAGTGCTGGGAGGTGGCGTGGGCGGAACGATGGTAGCGAATGCATTGGCGAAGGAGCTGAAGAAAGAAGCGGAAGTCACCATCGTGGATGAGGACGGCAAGCACGTATACCAGCCCGGTTTCGTGTACGTCTCTTTCGGGAAGATGAAACCCCACAAGGTTGTCAAGGATGAGAGGAAGCTGCTCAGAAGAAATGTGAGGTTGGTGGTCGAGAAGGCCACGAAGATAGACAAGGAGAACAGAAGGGTCGAATTCTCAAAGGGCTCCCACTTGGAGTATGATTATCTTGTCTTGGCCACCGGCGCAGAGATCCATCCGGAGGAGGTCCAAGGGTTTGAGGATGCACATCATTTCTACGATTTGGAGGCTTCTGTCAAGTTGAGGAGTGCGCTGGCGAGGTTCAAGGGCGGAAAGTTGGTCGTTGCCATTGGCGGTGTGCCGTACAGGTGCCCGCCTGCCCCCGCCGAGTCTACCTGTCTTCTCGATTATTACTTCCACAAGAGGGGAATAAGAGATAAGGTGGACCTTTGGTTCATGTCCCCTCTGGTTAGGATTTTCCCTCTGGAAACGATAGACCCGTACGTCGCCAAAATCATGGAGCAAAAGAACGTAAACAGCCAGACCTTCTTCAACGTGGAATATGTTGATCCAAAGAAGAAACTAGTCCACTCCCTGGAAGGAGAGTCGATCAAGTACGACCTTCTGATACTCATCCCTCCTCATAAAGGAGCACAAGTAATCAGAGATTCGGACCTGGGGGACAGAGGAGGCTGGATTCTCACGGACAGACACTCGCTGAAGGTCGAGAAGACGGATGACGTGTATGCAATCGGGGACGGCACGAATCTCCCCGTCTCAAAATCTGGTGCTGCTGCCCACTATGAAAGCCCCATCGTGGTTGAGGGCATTGTCTCGGACTTAACTGGAACTCCACCGGATAAGATATATGACGGAAGGGTGACCTGTTTCTGCGATGCTGGTTTTAAAAGAGGGATAATGATGGATTTCGACTATGAACATCCTCCAGTTCCTCCCCCCTTCTCCAGAAAGGCGTACTGGAAGAAGATACTCTTCAACAAATTCTATTGGTGGCTTCTGCCAAAGGATCGATTGCCCGGATTCATAATGGGTTCGGTGAAATAGCCCGCTACTTCACTTCAGGAGGCATTTTGATATAGCCTTCTTTCATGAGGAGTTGGACCTTCCCCCTTGCATCCTTTATGATTGATTCGGCCCTTTCGAAGATCTCCTGCCTGCTCTTCTTCACGCGTGCAATGCCCTGTTCTATTGCCTTCAGAGCCACCGCCGTTGCCTCCCTGGGAAAGACCTCCCACTCATCCATTGTCGGAATTATGTATTCTTCGTGGATGCCGTTGTCTTCCGCCGTTTTCGCCAGTTCATATGCCGCGGCTATGCACATCTCATCGGTGATCGTTTTCGCATAAACGTCAAGCGTGCCCCTGAATATTCCGGGGAAACCCAGTGAGTTGTTGACCTGATTGGGGAAGTCGGATCTTCCCGTTCCCACCACTCTTGCCCCACCTTCTAACGCTTCCCAAGGCCAGATCTCTGGAACGGGGTTCGCGATCGGGAAGATAATGGCATCGTCCGCCATCATGGAGACCCACTCCTTCTTTATCATACCTGGTCCGGGCTTCGTGGCAGAGATGCATACATCGGTGTCCTTCATGCACTCGGGAATCCCTCCTTCTCGGCCCTCCTTGTTCGACTTCAGAGCCATGTCCCACTTCTGTGGATATTTCTCCTTGATGTCCGTCCTGTTGGGTCCCAGAATCCCCTTGCTGTCCGCCATGATGATGTTCCTCTGGTCGCATCCGGCCGCGATGAGAACCCGCGCAATGGCGATATTGGACGCACCGGCCCCTATCATAGAAATCACGGCCTCGCCCATCTTCTTTCCAACGACCTTGAGGGCGTTGATCACACCAGCCACGACTACGGTGGCAGTCCCTTGCTGGTCGTCATGCCATACCGGAATGGTCGCCTCCTTCCTCAGTGTGTCAAGGATGTAGAAGCATTTGGGTTGCGAGAGGTCTTCGAGGTTGATACCACCAAAGGATGGCGTCAGCCATTTGACGGCAGTGATGATATCATCAGGATCCTTCGTGTCCAGGACGATGGGATATGCATCAACACCACCCAGGTACTTGAAAAGCAACGATTTCCCTTCCATGACCGGAAGCCCTGCAACGGGACCTATGTCCCCCAAACCCAGGACCCTCGTACCGTCCGATACCACCGCTATCGTATTCCACCTGTTGGTGTGTCTGTAACCCTCTTCCTCGTCCTTTTGGATTATTCGGCACGATTCAGCTACTCCCGGCGTATACCAGATCGCGAAATCGTTGAAATCCCTGATGGCCGCTTTCGGCATTATCTCAATCTTCCCCTGATAAAACGGATGATACACGGCCGCTTGTCGAGCCGGTAGTTCCGCCTTCTTGATCATCGCTTCGACTTCCTCTGGAGTCGGAGCAGCACGCTTACCTTTTCCAGTATCTTCCTCGCTCATATCTATCGCTCCCTTTCCTCCCCTGAACATCATCAACTCATCAACCGACTCCCCGTTCGCATCAAGCAAAATCGGATTTCGGTTCGCTGTCGTGGATATGCAAGTTTCTACTTAACGATTTCTCTATGAACGGAAGAAAACAGACGAAATGAAGCATCCCGGAGACTATTTCTGGCTATCGTATACCGATATGTGCGAGAAAGCGGGTAGAAAAGGATTTTTAGCATGATACCAATCTTCCAACGTGCTCTGTCTAGGTATCGAAGGAACGGCCCATACTGTCGGAGTCAGCATTGTCGATGAGAACTGCAGAGTGCATTCCAACCTTCAGGACATGTACGAACCTCTGGAGGGAGGCATACATCCGAGGGAAGCGGCCAACCATCACGCGGAATGTCTGATCCATCTTCTGAACAAATCACTTGAGGAAGCACGGAAGGGTTTTGACGACATCGATCTTGTCGCTTTCTCCCAGGGTCCCGGCCTCGGCCCGTGCCTGAGAACGGTTGCCACCGCTGCCAGATCCCTGTCCTTGTCTCTCGGCGCACCAATAATGGGGGTGAACCACTGCATCGCACACTTGGAGATCGGAAGAAAGACAACCGGCTGTGAAGACCCCGTGCTTCTCTATCTCTCGGGTGGCAACACACAGGTCATTGCATACTCCGAGAAACGCTACCGCGTTTTTGGGGAGACATTGGACATAGGGATCGGTAATCTTTTGGACAAGTTCGGGAGAGAGGTCGGTCTTCGGTTCCCGTCAGGTCCGGCTATCGAAAAGCTTGCACTGAAAGGGGAGCAACTGCTGTCTCTGCCTTATTCGGTCAAGGGAATGGATGTATCCTTCTCGGGAATACTCACCGCAGCCCTCAATCTGTTAAATCAGGGGCAGAAACTGGAAGACGTTTGTTCATCCCTTCAAGAGACCTCGTTCGCAATGGTCACGGAGGTCACCGAGAGAGCGATGGCCCACTTGGAGAAGGAAGAGGTGCTCCTGGGAGGAGGAGTTGCTTGCAATCAAACTCTCAGAAACATGGTGGAATGTATGGCAGAGGAGAGGGGTGCGGCCATGTTCGTGCCTGACGCTGAGCTGTGTGTTGACAACGGGGCGATGATCGCTTGGACCGGGATTCTCGCCTACCAGTCCGGAATGAGAATGGGAGTGGAAGATACCCAGATCAACCAGAGATTCCGCACCGATGATGTTGACATCGGTTGGAGATGACCTACATATAGTCCACTATGGCCCCTGTCCCAGCACCTTCTTGGAACTCAAAACCCAACTCTTTGAATGTGGACTCAATCGCTCCGATGCAAGCCGTGAGATCCGTGAAACTGCATATGCCCATTGTTCCTATGCGGAATATCTTGCCCTTCAGGTGTGCCTGTGCGCCTCCGATGATCACGCTGTGCTTCTTCTTCAAGATGTTTCGGAACTGCAGATCCTCAATCCCCTCCGGGTAGTTCATCGCGTTCACGGTGTTGGAAGCATACTTTCTCTCCGGGAAGAGCGTGACACCCAGCGCGTCCATCGCCGCCCTTGTGGCCTGTCCCAACTTGGATATTCTTTCGATTCTGTTCTGCAGGCCTTCCTCCTTCAACATCAAAAGCGCTTCCTTCATTGCCAGCAGAAGAGGAACGGCAGGTGTGTAAGGCGTCTGGCTCTTCTCTCTCAGCTTCTCCACATGCTTCTTGAGGCTCAGGTAGTAGCAAGCATCCGGGATCCATTTCTCCTTAGCTCTCTCCGACACCGACAAGGCCGAGAGTCCCGCAGGAGCCCCCAGACACTTCTGGGAACCCATTATCGCAATGTCAACGTTCCATTCATCCAACCTCACTTCCAATCCGCCCACTGACGTGATTCCATCCATGAGAAAGAGCACATCGTGCTTCTTCACGAGCTCTCCTATTTCGGGTGCAGGATTCACCATTCCCGTAGAGGTCTCGTTGTGACAGAGCGTGATGCCCTTGTAATCTCCTTTCTCCAGTTCTGCCGCAACTTGCTCCAGATCGGGTGGTTTTCCCCAAGGATAGACAAGACGAACGGAGTTGGAATACATCTCGGACAGGTCCGCGAACCTCTCCCCGAACTTGCCGTTCGTGATGTTGAGGACTTTGTCATCCTTTCCGAACATGTTGCAGATGGCCATATCTAGGCCTGCTGTGCCCGAACCCGAGACCAGGGCCACGTCGTTCTGGCTGTCGAAGAGGTATTTCAGAAGGTCCCTGATCTCTCCAATCACTTCCGTGAACTCTGGCGACCTGTGGGCTATCGAGGGAAGGCTCATGGCTCTCAAAATCCGAGGATGAATCTTCACCGGTCCAGGCAACATGAAAACGTTGTCTTCGAGGTCCATGGGAGGGCAAATATTGGACGTTTACTTAAAGGGTTCGGGAAGGTCGGGCAGAAGGAATCCCAGCCCGCCGATTTGTATAAGAACATTTATATATAACGAAATCATACACTGGTCAGACATAAGACGTACAAAAGACATCGGGTGGTAAGGTGGGATCAAAGGACGGGAGAATCACCATCCGCGTTCCTAGCAGGTTCCTAGACGCGATTGATTTTCTCGTCGAAATGGACGATTTCCCTTCTAGATCCGAAGCGATCAGAACCGCAATCAGAAACTTGGTGTACGACAGAGTGGAATTCGTCACCGAAAGACTGGACAAATTGCGGAAAGCGGAGACATCACTGGCCCAATTGGAAGAGCTCAGAAAACAATACTTGAAGAAATAGCCTTGTCAGAGACTCACCAAGGGATGGGACTGACCTTTTTTTGGTAGGGACCATCCTGAATCAGGATTACCTCCCCCCCTTTTTTTTCTTTTTTGGTTCCAAGTTGTGAACGTTCACGCCACTGGATTCTCGTTTTCCTGAACCAAGATTTATGTACTCGCATCCTTTTTTGGTATCCTGATGATAAGGAAGATACTGATGCTGGTCACCGTTCTTGTTTTGCTCTGTTTGGTTCTCGTCTCTCCCCTTTTCTTGGATTCGGGTGAGGGCCCCATCACCATTCCACGCTTGCTCATTGATCATGCAGAGGAAGAGACCCGCATCTACGTTGGAGGCGCCGTGGAGACCTACCGATATCCTTATATCACCATTGAGGTCAGGGATCTGGAGGGAAGCGATTGGAACAAGTCCACTACAAGCAACGATACCATTCATCTGACCCTGATCGTTGAGGACGCCGACACGACACACTTTCAGCTCAACGTTACGCTCATGAGGGGGGAAAAGGAGTATGTATATGATTGCACCATTGAGGTCGATGAGGACGAGGAGGGGAAGGAAGTGCTGAGGTTTCTCTTCCCGGATGAAGAGTTACCGATTGAGAGGAAGGAAGACAGCTTCCCCTTTAGGGATGTGATCGTGAAGGAGCTGGAGACGCAATGAAGATAAACAAATGGGCTGTCCTGTGGCTGGCGGTTGTAATTGCCCTTGTAGTGATATTCGTATTGGAAATCACCCGGACCATCCGGCTCACGGACGTGATTACGTACTTCTATCTTTTTGTAGTCGCCCTGGTGATCATATCCATACTGGCAGTCATCGGAGCCGCTTTCCTTGGGGTCATAATCACGCACAGGATATTCTCGGTGAGGAGCTTCACACCCTTTGAAGAGGAGATGCTTCAGATGAGGAAGGAAGTGAAGGAGATCAAGGAAGCTCTTGAGGAGTTGGCAAGCAAGAACAAAGAAGAGAAGGCTTAAGCGAGCCTCTCGGGGCACTTCTTTCTTCGGGAGCAGTTGACGCACTTGCCTTTTCGAGTATGATTCCTGTGAACGTTCCTGGTGGTCAAGATCTCTCTCATATCGATGAGCTTCTCGAGTATCAACTTCCTCATGTCTGGCGTGTAGTCGATCTCATGCTGGCTGGTTTTGTATCTTAGCAGACCGAATGGTGGGGCCTTGCCATATTCCTCTTCTATCAGCAGGCAGTATGCCGCGGTTTGCAGAATGTGAGAGAACAAAGGTCCTCTGGGCACTCGCCCCGTCTTCACCTCCACAGGAATGTGGTCATCGCCGACCAGAACCACGTAGTCAGGTCTCCCTTTCAGGCCGAACTTCTTCGAGAAGAACATCTTGGGCCTGCGATCCAGCTCATCCACGTACATTATCTCGTCCGTTCCGATTCCGTGCTTCGCCCTTGCGATTATTGCCAATTCCAAATATCGCAGCGAATGATAGAGGAAGTAGGTGGCTCCTATCAGCCACACAAGGGCCATCGCCCCGAAGATACGACCAAGCAGTTGGTCCTCAATCAGAGTGAAGAAGAGCATAAAGACGGCAATTATGGAGGAGACCATTGCGAAAATGAGCATGATCCTCTCGGCCAAGAGCTTCTCTGACTCCGTGGCTATGGTTTCCGCTCTGTACAGATAGTAGCAGGCAGAGAGTAACCATATCAGCGAAATGACTGCCAGTATGAGGCCGAGGTCGAAGAAGGGATGGAAAACTATGGCCAAGGCAAGTAGCGAAGCGATGGTAGCTGCTATTGCGAAGTAAAGAACGACCACCTCCGATTCCTTGGCTCTCTTCTCATGCGTCAGAATGTGTTTTAGGCTCTTCGATATGCGGGCATGCTTCTTCTCCCCCTTCACCAGTTCTGGATTCCTCTGTTCTTCCTCTTTGCTCAACCACCAACTCAAAGGGCAGTATCCAAACTTCTCAAGCTCGCTGGCAGAAATCGTTTGAGTCTCTTCCACACTTCTAGCTATTCATATCCTTATTATATTTCTTTCTCTTGTTTCCGAGAACGAAGAAAAGTGCTGGAACAAGAATGCAGATCGTGACTATCGTCATCAGAACCAATCCTCCCAGTTCCTCTGCGGATTCCAACTGGACCGCACCTTCACCATCCAGTACGCTCACCAGGCATGTGTCGGTACCCACGTTCCCCCAAGCATCCCCGACTCTCAGGCGGATCGTGTGGTTACCTTCCCTCTCGAATGTATGCGTGATTTCAGGACCGAACTTGTCGTAATTCCCGTCACCGTCCATGTCCCAGCTGAAGTTCACGATCCCCATATCGTCGAACGAACCTCTCCCGTCGAAGGTAATCTCTTCATTCATGAGAACCGTGGTGTCATCTCCAGCAAAAGCAATCGGGGAGGTGACGTCATCCTTCCAGTCATAGAAGAAAATCTCCCGGTAGAAAGATGCCACATCTTCGTCACACACGATGATGCCGATCTCCCTGTTCAGTGCTATCGAGTTCTTGTTCCAATTGATGCTTGAGATTAGCACTTCCTTCCCATCTACTATCAGTCCCTTGTTGTGGAGCTTGATGAGGCCGTGCGAGTCCGCGTTTATGAGTTTCGCTTCTATCGGAAGGCCTTCCGCTTCTCTCAGCTCGTTCAGGTATGAGACCACGTCATCGTTGTCAAAGGAATCATCATATTCGGTGTTGTACCAGCTTGAGTCAAGAATAACGTATACTTCCACCCCTCTTCTAGATGCTTTGACGATTCCTTCCAGATATGGGTTCGGTTGGTTCCTGTCCCTCCCCCAATAGGGACGAATGTAGAACTGTTCCACGAGTATCTCTTCCTCAGCCGATCCAATCATCCGCAGAATGGTAGATTCGTCCAGAGACGTGTCTGGAGAAATGACAGGGCGGACCTTCAGATTCCCGGTTTTTGAGAAGCTGAGAAAGGAACCGGAGTACTCGTAGGAGGGATTGGTTGGCTCGGATGGGGATGTTGTTTGAATTTCCGACCTGGTCTGTTCATACTCCACGCTGTCTCTGGCCTGTGGGTTCCAGTCGCTCTCGAAGACCTCTGCGAAGTAATCGTGGACTGCTTGGTTCTCTATAAGAATGCCCCATCCTCGGTTTCCGATTCTGTTATTAGCGGGAAGGCCGGACTGGCCCCAGTTCTCGGAGCCCATTATGACGGTATTTCCGTCAATGAGCGCATACTTTCCATGGTTGAAGTTGTATCTTGAATGGATATTCTGGGATTGATCATCGAGCAGGAGCCTGATATCCGCACCGTGGGAGGAGAGGTCGTCCAGAATCTCCAATTCTGACGTCTTGAGGCCACCAACTGGCGAACCCTCCAGCAAGAGTCGAACTGATACGCCCCTGTCAAGAGCAGAAGCCAGCACCTGACCGATTTGGACGTTCGTGAACTCGTAGACACTGATCGAGATGCTTTCGTTGGCACCCTCCAATTGGACCGTTATGACATCGAAGCTCGTGTCTGGAGATGAGAAAGCTCTCACATAACCTGTGAAGTCTATCTCCTGACCCTCAAAATCGGACTGTCCAATGCCGTATTCTCTCAGACTTTCCCAATCCAGGGAGGAATTTGTGTCTTGAAAGCTTCCTTCGGTCGAAGATCTTCTTGCAATCTTCCCTTTGTAGACAACTTCGGTCGGGTCCCCTTCCCAACCAGGGTCAATGTAGCTGGAATATCCATATGCGAAAACGTCCACCGTTCTTCCGTGATCATCCTGCAATATGATTTCATCCCCGTCGTTGTTGAACTGCGGTATGCTGCCTATGACGGCCATTGAGGTGGCGTCCCCCCTCTCGTACTGGAAGTCAGCCTGGAGGAAAGTATCTTCGAAAAAAGAGGTCGAGTTCCTGGTAACGAACAGGGTGTTATGGGGTGCAATCCGTGTGTCTGGGGGGAACGCTACCCGTCCTTCAAGGTCGGTCATCATCCAACCTGCAATGTCCACTTCGTTCGGGGAAAGGCTTGTGATTGCTACATATTCGTTATCTCTGTACGCATTATAGTAGACTTCCGTTATCTTCACTTCGGTTGAGGCTGCCGATAGCTCTCCGTTCGATTCTCCAGGAGTGGTTCGGGACTGGATCCAGTGGTCGGGTGAGTCCATTTGGTTGCCGTTGGGAAACACGGACGAAGAATATCCTTCAGGCACGGCATCGGCAGCAGAATCCCATTCTATTTCGGGGGGTGGATAGTCGATGGCATTGCTGGAGCCGTAGCTAAAAAAATCGATTGCAACGCCTCGACTATCCCGGAGGAGAAGATCATCGCCATTGTTATTGAGACGAGGGGTTGTCTTGTTCGCATAGAGGTGAGCAACGTTGTCGTTGAAGTCACTGTCCGGAATTCCTGTCCCGATGTGCAGCACAACGTAGCATTCCTTGGGAACGGCAAGGGAGGGGAACTGGAAAAACCAGTTGTCTTGATCCGTTATGCTCCAGTCCAGGATGTTGACGCTATCTCCACCGTTGAAAAGTTCTATCCATTCTCCTTCAACTTCTGGCCCTCGGGGATTGTAGACTACTTCGTTCAAGACAATCGTTTGGTGGGGTTCGGCCTCTGAAGGTAGCGTCTGGAGGGAGAATGCGCTCAGAAGAAGCACACCTGCGAACAGCAACACCCTCGTCATCGTAGGTAGAAGATTCTGAGGTGTCATAAAAGGAGTTAATACAGTTAGTGTAAGTGTAGGATGAGAGCTACAGTCCTCCAGCCAAATCAAGAAGGGCCGATCTTGGATCTGTGGCCTTTACCACACCGGAAGCCAGAAGAACACCTTCTGTTCCTAATTCGATTGCTTTTCTAACATCCTCTCCATTCTTCACTCCAGCTCCGCAGAGAACTATCACGTTTGGGTTCACTTCCTTGACCTTCTCAACTGTTCCGGAAACAACCTCAGGGTTGGCCGAAGTAACAGAAATATCTCCTCCTATCAGTTCAGGAGGTTCAACCGCCACATAGTCTGGACCAAAAGAAGCAGCCACTCTTCCCATCTCGATGTCGTTCGCGCACACGACCGTCTCCAAGCCCACGTCCCTGCACTTCTCTACCGTGCTTTTTATCATTTCAGGAGGAAGTCTCCTTTCCGAGTGGTTGAGCAAGGTCCCAATAGCACCTATCTCTTTTACAGCAGAGGGAGATATATGTCCAGTGAAGCTCCCCTCACCTATCGGGTCCACATGCTGGGCCAGAACAGGAATGTCCACTTCTTTGACCATCAGCGAGAGATCGATCTGCTGAGGAGCAATAACAATCGAGGCACCCGTCTCCTTCGCCACCTCTTCACATATCTTCGCGAGTGCCAAACCCCTCTCTCCGAACGATTCTCTGTAAGCCTTGAAGTTCAGTATAATGACAGGCGTCCTCATTTGATTTCCTCGAACCTCGGTTCCAATTTCTTAAGAACTTTGGGAAGTGTAGTATACTCCATGTCCGCCAGTGGCAGTCTGTGCGGTTCAAAAGGTCCGTGTCTTCTCATGTAGTCCGCAATCTCCAGAGCTTTCTGTCTGGCATGGTCGAAGGCCTTATCATCGAAGAAATCAATGGGCCCCACGAGTTCCGCGTTTCTTATATTGAATCCCAAACCAGCCACCCTAGGTGGACCGTCAAACCGCGTGCATATGGCATCGTCAATCCCAACCGGCATCAGAGGACCGTTGTGCGAACCTCTCATCCATCCGCTTACTAGGTGGGGAAAGGAAAATCCCTCAAGAACCTCTCCCATCGCCGGCAGTCCTGACTGGGCTCTTATTATCGCAACCGGATCATCCTTGCCCACATATTCTCCGGCTATTAACGCAAGCTTCTCAGTGGAAACGGCAGCAACCGCCTCATCCTCCGGCAGAACACCTTTCTTCGGGAAAACGCGCTTTATCACGTACCTGGATTTCGCACCGATCATCGCCAATAGATCGTACATCTCCTCCGGACAGGACAGCCTCACCTTCTTGTGGTCTTGTATGTCCCAGACCTCGAAGACAAAACCATCATGAATCTTCGGGTCCACCACCAGGCCGGCCGTGCAGAATGGGTCGGCAAATATCTTGAAGACGGGCAGATTGAAAGCCCCAGGCTCGGTCTTGTCCATCATGAACACGCCCAGGGGCTCCGATCCCCTCTCGGTGAATTCTAATTCCGCGATTCCCGGTCCCATGCCTCTCACGTTGCCGGAAAAAGCATCTTTGAGCATGTCCTGGCCTGCTCCGTAGAGCTTCAGGTCCTTCGCTGTCTCCGTTGCTTTCTCAAACGCCTTCCAAGCGGCCGCATGCACATCGCTGTTGTCCACACCCTTCGTGTGAGACATTATGAGCTCCAAATCATCACCACAGTGAGTGACCCAGAAATCAACCAGCGTTCCCTTCTCCTTGGCCTCATCCATGACTTTTATCGCGGCCTGTTCAAGAGCTGGATGTACCACTGTATGCCCTGCAATACTCCCCACGTCCGCCTTGATGACGGACACAGTTGACTTTGCCACTACGTCCTCCTCCCTATGTCACGGCTAATGGAGAATCGATAGTTAATTGTTTTGAATCAACCTTCTCTCAGGTCCGCGAGGGTCTGAAAATCCAGAAGGCCCAGCTCTTCGTCGATAGCTATGACCCTTGTCTTGTACGCGTCCAGGCACGCCAGGGGTGGGGAGATGAAATGCATCGATGTCACGTTGGTTCCTGTTGCCAGCGGAGAGAATGCCGGAAGCACTATTGTTCTGCCACTGATCAGAAAGCAGGGTCTCTTGATCGAGGCTCCGATCTCATCTCGCAGTTGCAGTGATGGATGCTCATGACCGATGATCAGCGTTCCTTCCCACGTCACGTCCTTGTGTCCATGCGCTATTGTCATCCCTTGTGATTCTGTGGTTTCCATCAGGGTTAGGTCCTTCTTCGCCAGTATCGTCAAGAGGAAGTTGTCGTGGTTCCCCCTGGTCAGCTCGATGTCCACTTCTCCCACCAGGAAGTCCAGGACGTCGTTCACATCGTCCCATTCCTGCGACAGGTTCTTTGAGAACTCGTGCTTGAAGTCCCCGTTGATGATGAGCTTCTTCGGTCTGTACCTCTCCACAATCCTCTCAATCCTGTCCATCATGATTCCTTTCTGGAAGCGCGGGATCGATACACCCTCCTCGTGCAAAGCCCCTTCGTAGCCTAGGTGAAGATCTGCTATGACAGCTGTCTTGCTCTCTTTGAGGTATAATGCGTGGTCCCTGTCGACCACTATGTTTGGTCGGACTTCCAGATGTTCCACGCTCCTCAATAGATGTTGCGATTATTTCATTCTTTGGTCTTTCTTGGTCTTGAATTCCGACCCGAATGACTCGCCTAGCAGGGACCGATATTCCGATAGCGGAACATTGCTGGAACATGGCTTCGGCGTCTATCATCCGCAGGACGGATAGTTTACCCCTAAAACCTCCACACTCAGAATAATGCTAGGAAGAATGCAGCAAAGATCAGTGTAACATAGGCATAGAAGAAGACAAAGAACAATCCGATGAATTTTCCGAGGGTTCTTTTCGTGACATTCAGTCTCTCTCTTAGATCCACTGCAAGGATGACGAAAAACACTGCCCCAACCAGATTCGTTATTCCGAAGAGTAGATAGTAGGGAATGGTCTCTCTCTTCCAGCCAATGACCAAACCACCCGCGGTCAGCTGGGAAAGGATTGAAGCAACGAGCACAATCAGCAGGAGCGTGAGTATTGACCCCAATCCTCCAAATGCAGCGCTAATCGATGGTGCAGCGCTCACTCTACTCGGAGCCCCACTCTTCATCCACAGGTCATCCTTCAAGTTCTTGGAAGGAGCTGAGATTTCTATTAGCGTGAACGTTCGATTCCAGTTATCTTCTATGTTGTTCACGAACTGCCATGTCTCGGGTTCATATTCCCTCTCATAGTCCAAACGTACACGGCCTCTGCCGAAGTATCTCACATCTGTGTACGGCTCAATCTCAGGGTACAATTCAGGAATGACGTGCTTTGTGACCAATATCTTCATAGGAATGACTTCATCTCCGTAGATGCTGGTTAACATCAACGGATAGAACATCGCTTCAGTTGGGAACTCAACCATGACCCCGAGCTCTCTCGTGCTTTCTGTGGATTCTTCTATCCAAGTGACGACAAAAGAATACTCCTTCTCGACGTATTCATCCAGCTGAGGCACGGCCCCTTCCGATACATCTAGACCCTCGCCTGTCAGGTAGTCGTAGATCCCCTGTCCTTCCGTTGCTGAGATGACCTCCACTACCAGTCCATATTTCTCCATGTGTGAATGAACAGTGACCGTTGTCCCTCCGGCACCACCACCTTCGAGTCCCAGTGCTCCAGGGGACGATGACCCACGGGATGACCAAGATAGGAACGCCTTTGAAATCAACATAGTCAAAGGCAGTGGCAGTAGAGCCGAAGAGGCATACGCGATTTGGAATGTGTAAAAGGATTCTAACAACGAACTTCTAGCTTCTTCCACAACATCTGTTCCATAGAATTCAGGTGCGCCGTCAAGGATGTCGGTCTCCATCCGGTCGGGGTCGGAGGGAATCGGGAAGATCCACGCAACATCGTCCAAGTCCTGCCACTCGAATTCGACCGAAATGAGCATTCTCTGAGTTCCTTCGCAGTAATCTATTATTGCGGACTGGGAATCCTCGGCCAGGTATATGAGCTCTCCATGTTTTGAGAAGACGCCTCCGTCAGCGACGACACAACCTGATAGTGGGATTGATATGAATTGCAGTACAACGAAACCTACAAGCACCCTCCTTGCAATCCCTTTCATGCATCTCTCTCAGTGTCCAGTCCTTATGTATTTTTTGGTGCAGCTGTCTTACGTTGTCAGAGTCAGCATGTGGGCTGGTCGCAAATTTCGGATTGAGATGAAGGAAATCTAAGTCTAGGGTGGTCTATTCTTTTAATCCTTGATTTCCATTCGGTCATGATGAAGATCGGCCTGATATCCGACATCCATTCAAACGCACCCGCACTCCAAGAAGCTCTGTACCATCTCGAGGATGCCGGAGTTGACAAGATAATCCACGCAGGGGACACAATCGGCTATTACCCCTTCCCCAACGAAGTCATTCAAATGCTAGTTGACCACAAGGTGGAAGGCATCAAAGGCAACCACGAGATTATTCTCTTCACCGGGGACATCTCCCGGGCCAGTTCACCTGCCGAGCACGCAATTGAGTGGACGAAGAATGTGTTGTCCGATGACTCATGGGAGTATCTCAGAAGTCTGAGTGACAGTCTCAGGTTTGAGTTCGAAGATGTCTCGCTGGCGGTCTTCCACGGGAGCCCTGGGGATCCTTGGAGGTATGTTGAGGCCGTCTTTGCTACAAGCGACTTGCTGGAAGAGGTGGGCACAGATATCTTGGTTCTGGGACACACGCACAAACCGTTCGTAAGAGAACTAAAGGCGGGAATGATCGTCAATCCTGGAGCAGTAGGACAACCTCGCGATGGGGACTGGAGGACAAGCCTGGCAATACTTGAACCTGAGAGAATGAAAGCAAAAATAGTCCGCCTTCCCTACGATTTTGAAATAGTGAGGTTGAAAGTCGAAGAGGTAGGATTCCCCGGAATTCTCGGAGACAGACTAGCGAGAGGGGTGTGACCGTCAGCCGCAAGGTTTGCCCTGGTAGTTCCTCTGCTGAGTACTGAGACTTTCCAACCTGCTCCGCACCCACTCTATCGCCTCATTGGAGGGAAGTGCGATGTCGTGTGGATAGCCGATCTGGCTTCTCACCGGGGCTGTTTCCGAGACCTTCTTTCTCTCCTTCTGCCAGGTTCCCTCCCTGCAGACCATTATCTCCTGACATGTCACCGTGACCTGTATCGTTGGTATGGCCAATCCGCTCATCTTGATATAACCCAAGAGCCCAGGTCTCTCACTTATCTTCCTAAGCGCGGCTCCACCCGCATCCATAATCGTGGCCCAGTAATCTAGAGGTATGCCAACCAGATCGCCGCCCGGAAGCTCTCCGATGACGTCCTTTATCCTCCCACAGATCTCTCCCACGTTCTTCAGATAGTCCGCGAACGCCTTCCCGGCTTCCCCGGCTGACTGGACTCCGTAGAAGTAGGGCATTGTGATCTCCCGAGTCGGGTCAAATAACTGGTATCGCATCGTGTATTCGTTCAGGACCCTTGTCTCTCCACCTCTGCATGGCTTCCCCAAGTTGCTCGGGTCCGGACGGAACAGGCTACCTGCTCCTGCTGCCGCCTGCACCGCTGACGCCGCGCTTCTGGAAGCTCTTCGTATTACGTCATCATATTCTTCCAGTCCCTCGTCCATACCTTCTTCTTGCAGTTTCTTCTTGATTTTCTCTGCCTCTCCCTTCGCATCTTCCACTTTCTCTTTGGCGTCCTCCGTCTCCTTCTTGTGTTCTTCCAATTCGGACGCGCTGTCGGCGTTCTGTGCGTTCCTGGCCGCCTCCTCTGCCTCGGCAGCTGCTCTTTCCGCTTCCTCGGCCGCATCTCTCAGCCTCTCCAGGTTGCAGACCCTCCATTTCTCCCGGAAGGCCTCCGATTTCTCCTTCAGATTCCTTACTTCGTTCTTGAGGTTCTCATATTCTTGCTCTGCTGCGCTCGCCTGGTTTTCGGTCGCCGTTGCCTCTGCCTCGGCCTGCGTTGCCATTTGGTTGGCTGCAGCCGCCTGTGATTCCAGCTGGGCCGTGTCCCTGTGCGAATCATCGTACTCGTCCTGCAGCTCGTCATAGGCCTCCCTGTTGTCCTTTACGAACTTGCTCAGGATCTCCCCGGAACTCTCGCCTCTGAAATAGACCTTGACCAGACCCTTGAAATAGCCTATGTGGTTGGGTTCACCTACCGCTGGGGTTCCTACCGAGATGCCATCCACGTAGATGCTCTTGGCGAAGAAATCGTGCATCTGTCGCTTTGCTCTCTCCAGCTTTACCCTGGCCTCGGCCACCGACTTGTCCGCGTCGTCTGCCTCTCTCCTTGCTTTGTCCGCTTTGCTTCTGGCTTCGTCCGCTACGTCTCTGAGGTTCCACGCTCTGCGCTGCGCGCCTTCCATCTCAGCCAGGGATCTCTCGTATTCCGCGACTATCGCCTTCCACTTCCTTCGGATCTCTTCGCACGGGTCCTTTCCTTCTGGAGGGACAGCCACCGGTGTTACTGGGACGACCTCCGAAGGTTTGGCTTTTGCCATTTCCTTTCCGAGATACGCCCATCCGACCGTGCCGCCTATCATAATGGCCGCGATGATTACGATTAGAACAAGGATGACCCAGGGATTCTTGAATATGTCCAAGAGACTTCCAGCGGGCTGGACCTCAAACGTTTGGATTGAGGAAGTAACCGGGGCCATTGTCGGACTGGAAACCTCGACTCTCGCTCCGTGGTCTCCTTCCTCTGATGTCCAAGTGCCCTCCACGATCTGGGTCTCGCCAGCAGGGATAGTCTCTGTCGTTTCGTACACGATTTCAGTGCCAACGTAGAAGGTGACCGTCACGTCAGATGCGTCCGCATCACCCGTGTTCTCAATGGTTGCGGTGATGGTTACTGTATCCCCCGCCTTCGGGTTGGGAGGACTGACGGTTATGGAAATGGACAGATCCGGTGCGGGTGGTTGGGGATGAAGGACGTCTATCGTAATTGCCTCTGTGTTGTTCAGGTTCCCCGCCAGGTCATACGCTATGATCCTTATGGTGTGTGACCCGTTCAGAAGAGCGGAAGTGTCCACAACGGTCTCGTAATCGTTCCCGCCGGCATAATAGAAACGTTGATTGGGGCGTCCGTCGACCCTGTACCAGACGTTACCCCTGTCCGCGTTCATGTCTGTGACGGTCGCATTCAGAGTGTATGAGGCATCCACTGTTTCTGAAACACTGTTAATTGTCACTTGAGGAATGCTGAAATCTCCAATGACCTGAGTGAAGCCAGAGTCTTCCAGGCCGTCTATGTCAACGATTATTGTGGCCAATCCCCCGTCGGCAAGGTCTATTATGTCCGAGAGGTCTTCAGTGAAGGTCCCGCTGATGCCGCCATCGAACCTGATTGTGAAGTTGCCTGTATACTCTCCATCGTTTGGGATATCACCCGGGCCAGTGCCATCATCAAATAGAATGATAGTGATCTGATCGAAAGGATCGCCCTCGTCAAAAACGGATACAGACACATTCCCGCCGCTTGAGACCCCGTCCGAAGCCAGAACGTATACCATCGCCCCGTCCCCGAACACGCTCACGGGTAGGATGAACTGAGTGGAATCATAAGTCTCGACAGCATCTAGTGCTGCTACCGTTCCGCTGGGAAGAATGCTCAAGAAGAGGAGAACCAGGGAGCCTGTCAGAAACACCGTTAGAGATTTGTGGTACCTATCCAAGCTCACGGTCAACCACCAATGGGTAATTAGAATCCAATTCGCAATGATAAACATATCTGTTTCGTTCTGTCCAAATGGTGGAATCCGAATGAAAAAGAATAGATATCTGGCGGGTTATGGGTAGGGGCGCCAAGAAAGCCGTTCGCTGAAGAGTCGAATCCAAGTGAAACCAGGATGTGATTCTACATGGATGATAGAGCAATAGTGACTGAGAACCTTACTAAGAAGTTCAAGGACCTGGTCGCCGTCGATCACGTGAACTTCGATGTGAAGAAGGGTGAGATATTCGGTCTACTGGGCCCGAATGGGGCGGGAAAGACGACCGTGATAAGAATGCTTTGCACGCTCACTTACCCGACGGAGGGCACTGCCAGCGTGGCCGGGTATGACATAGTGAAAGAAGACGGGAAGGTCAGGGAGCACATAGGTCTGGTCTCCGAGAAGATGATTATGTACGACAGGCTGACCGCCTACGAGAACCTGAAGTTCTTCGGGAAGTTGTGCAACGTACCCAAAGGAACCTTGGAGAAGAGGATAGACGAGTTGCTGAGACTTGTTCATATGGAGAAATGGGCAAAGAGCCAGATAGGTACTTTCTCCACAGGGATGAAACAGAGGATCAACGTCATAAGGGCGCTCCTGAACGTTCCGGAGATATTGTTCATGGACGAGCCGACTTTGGGACTTGATCCTCAATCGACCAGCGAGATAAGGGAGTTCATAAAGAAGCTGAACGTCGAGGACAAGGCCACAATCGTTCTGACCACCCATCAGATGATAGAGGCGGATATGCTCTGCGATCGCGTGGGGATAATCGACAGGGGCAAGATTGTCGCACTGGACACTCCTCTGAACCTGAAGAAGATTGTTGCTGGAGCGGAAAAGACCAGTGTTGATATGAACGTACCCAACCTGACGAATGAGATGGTGGGTACACTGAAGGGCCTGCCCGGAATTGTGTCTGTGGTAAGGGAGAAAGAGACCCACCTCTTGATCAGGGCGAGAGGAGAGGATGCCTTTGACAAGATAATCGATTCAATCAGACAGAGCGGTGGAAAGATAGCTTCAATCAAGAGCCAGGAGCCTTCTCTGGAGGACGTGTTCCTTCATATCACTGGCAAGGAGATGAGAGCGGAAGTTAGGAGCAAGGTCAAGACATACGAAGTGGGCAAGCACGGACCCATGCAGCCCAAGTCGAGGGTGAGGTGAGGAAATGGGAGTCGGAGATACCCTAAGGCACAGTTTCTGGATAGCCTGGAAGGATTTGCTGGACCTCTGGAGAAACCGGATGGCAGTGGTAATGCTTGTTCTGATGCCCCTGTTCATGATGGTTATGGTCGGATTCATCTTCCCGACTCAGGGCTCGCTGGATTATGCCCCCATCGGTGTGGCGAATGATGATGAGGGAACTGTGGGTGATGCATTTGTGCAGCAGCTGACCCTGTTCGGTGACCAAACTGGGATGATGGATATTGAAGATCGTGCTGGATTCGAGGATATCAAGGCGGGAATACTGGAAGGAGAGTTGTTCGGTGGGATTATAATACCATCAAATTTTTCGTCCAATTTAGAGAGTGGCACTCAAGGAATAATAGAGATTGTGTCAGACCAATCCAATCCTCAGATCTCGCTAATGCTACAAGGGGTCCTGACGAGTGTCATTGAGGAGATGGGGACATTGAATGCGACATTTGTGGTGAGTGATCGCTTCGAGGTGCCCCTTGACGAGGCACAGGCGATTGTGAAACCCTACACTGTCCAAACAAGGGGTATTGTTCCGGGAGAGACCAGCTACTTTGATTTCATTGCCCCCGGGATCATGGCGATGACCGTGATGATGTCCGTAATGACCGGTCTGCCGCACGCCATTTCTCACGAAAAGGAATTCGGGACCTTGGACGGGATGATGGTCTCACCCATAAACAGGCTGGCGATCATACTTGGCAAGACGATTGCCCAGACTTCAAGAGGACTGATTCAAGGATTGCTTATTCTTGTCCTTGCGATAGCGATCTTCGGGGTCACCATTCAAGGGAGCATACTTCTGCTCCTCTTCCTGCTTGTCCTGGGCGTGTTCAGCTTTGTGGGATTGGGAATTGTGATAACCTCCTTTGCCAAGGACGAACAGACCGCCACCATGGTGATGATGACACTCATGTTCCCGATGATGTTCCTCAGCGGCGTTTTCTTCCCGATCCAGCAGATGCCTGAGTTCATGCAGTACATCGCGTGGGCGCTTCCGTTGACGTATGCCACCAGTGCACTGAGGAAAGTGATGGTCCTGGGCGCGGACATTCAATCCATATCTACGGAGATCATCGTCTTGATAATCTTCGGTGCGGTTTTGCTGGCGATAGCCGTTCCCATGTTCAAGAGTGCGATGAAGAGATGATGGATTCGGATGGTCAACAATGTATAAATAGCCCAACATCAGATGTCGATTAAGGAGGGACAGTCATTGAAAGCTGGAAAAACACTCCCACTCATGCTGGTTGCCTTTTGTGTCATGCTCTCCTTCTCTTTGAACGTTACCTCCGAAAGACTGTTGGCCGTTGATTTCACGCTCGAGGACATAGAAGGGGGGACATTCACACTCTCGGACCATACAGGAAAGGTTGTTCTTATAGATTTTACAGCCACTACGTGCGTCCATTGTGTCAGTATTCAGGCGGAATTGAAAGTACTTCGAGAGAATTTCGGAGAGGAAGAACTAGTGATGACAACGATAGGCGTGTCAGAGGCCGATACTGTCGAAGACATTAGGAACTTCAAACTGCAACATGGAGGAGACTGGACGTATGCCAAAGACACTCAAGATCTCGGGACGATCTATGACATTCGCTACACACCTATCGAGTATATCATAGATGTCAATGGTTACATTTACTCCGTTCGAATAGGCAATAGAAGTTGGGAAGAATTGGCTGCTGACATTGAAGCCGCAAAGATAGGTTATGACCCGCCTGTAGACCCTCCTCCGGCCAATGGCGAGTTAGCTCCAGACTTCTCTCTCACTGACATCGACAGTGTCAACTTCGCTCTCTCTGACCAAAGAGGCAAGGTGGTTCTGATTGATCTCTTTGCATCAGATGCCTACTACTCTGGCAAAATGCAGGAGGAATTCAGGCTCATCAGGGAGAACTTCACTGAAGAGGAGCTTGTGATAATATCGATTGCAGTCGGGGACCATACCATTGAGGAAATCAGGGACTTCAAGTCGACTCATGGAGGAGACTGGATCTATGCAGAGGACACTCAAGATGTCTGGATTTCTTACGGCGTTATCTCAGTTCCCACCGGCTACGTTGTTGATGTTGATGGATACGTTCATTCCCACAAGGTGAACTATGAGGAGTGGGATGACTTGGCTGATGATATTGAGACTGCAAAAGCGGGGACAGAACCGCCTGTGATCCCGGATTCTCCAACACTTCCGCTTGTTCCAATATTGATCGGCATCTCTGTTGCTGTCGCAGTTGCCATATCCCTTCTGCTGGTTCTGATTCGAAGGAGGAAAGGACGGTAGGGCCTTTCTGTCAAAAATTGTGAGACAATTGGATGTCTTCGGCCTGGGTGGATGGCAGGAGTTGATTACTATTCGCTGTGCTTCAGCGCGACACACAGTATTCTGAAGGATGTTTTCTCAGGAGGACTCAAAGAACTGACCGAAGCCCCTTCCTCTATGAGTCTGTCCCTGTTATAGCTGACATTCACTTCAAATCCCGCCTCTTTGAGCAAATCATCTAGCTGTCCCGCCTCATAGACACGTGCTGACATCTTGACAACGAAATTGTCTAAAACTTCTTTCCCTCTCAGAACCACAAATTCGAGAACCATGCTGATTAGGTTGGTCTCACGGTCAAACGAAGACTTGTCAAGCCTGATTACTTCCATGTCTTCATACTTCTTCCTGAACCATCCTGTGTGTCCGGGCCTTGTACCGCCGATTGCCCAGTAATCGACTATGAATGGTCTGCCCGGAAGCAACACCGATGAAATCCCTGTCAGGGTCTTCTTCATGTCAGTAAGTTCCGTTATGCCCAAATCCTCCGAACATGCATATGACTGCGTCGTACTGATCAGGGAGATCGATATTCCTCATGTCCTGCAGCAGGAACTCGACCGGGAGGGTGCCAGCCTTTTCGATTGCGATGTCCAGCATATCCTTCGAGATGTCTGTCCCTGTGACCTGATATCCCATTTTGGCAAGACGAATGGCATGGCTTCCCGTTCCGCATCCCAGATCAAGGACTCTTCCACCTTCTGGCACACCATACTTCTGGAATAGCTCCTTCAGCAAGTTGCATTCCGCATCATAGTCTAGTTCACCCTCGTACATCAGGTCGTAGTAGCGGGCCCATTTATCATAGTCTTGCATGTGCTTGATGAATCAGGATATTCGCTTATTACGCTTTTCATTGTAGACTGAAAAAGGAGCTCTCCATCGTTTTTCCATTGCCCATTGTTTTCAGTCCAGCATATTTTCTAGTAGCCAACGAAGGAATAGACTGATGATGTTCTTTCTGAGAGAATCTGATATCCCTCACCCTGAACGGCCTCAGTATCATAGACACCTTCAGGCATCTCTCTTGCATGCAACCTCCAGTAACCCTTCATCATATGAACGATTCCCACAGTGTTGGGGATGTTCTCACAATACCAATCCAGGGTATGGGGAACCTCTGGCTTCAGTGGCAGGGAAAAAGCGTCCGATCCCGAATGATACTCCAGAGTCAGCATCCCAACGCTGTATGTGCCACTTCCCAACCCACTCGAAGAATCGATTGGAATCACCATGTAATAGTACTCGCTTCTCCCAGTTCCAACGACTCCTGAATCAATCCAGTGGCTTTCCGTTGTATTGGCCACCGGTAGCGATGAGAGGTCGTGGAGACCGTTTCTCTCCTCACTTCTGAATACGAGATATTCGATTGCACCGACCACAGGTTCCCAGCCCAAACTGACATCATTCCCTTGTGTTTGGACAGAAAGGCTCTTTCGGAATACGATAGAATCCCCCAGACCTTCTTGAAATCTTATCATCGAGGCCGGATATCCGCAAAAGGTGAAGTTGGTTGAAGAAGAAAGGGATATTTCGAAGCTGTCACCCATGACCGCAGGGATATCTTTGACACCTTCGCCTATTGATGGGTAGTGAGTCACCCAATGACCTGTGGTATTCATCCATCTGATGAATTCGGTTCCTGGCAAGTTCTCGGAGTACCAGCTAACATTCTTTTTCACAAATGGTTCCAAGGGAAGAGAGAATGCATCTCGTCCTTCTCTGAAGCTGCTGGTCCATTTACCCGCAGTGTTGCTTGTGATGCTCTTCAATCCAAATGAGCTGCCAGCCCGAACAATATAGTAGTATTCAGCAGGTGAGGTTGCTTCAGCAGCGGCAATGTCTGTCCAGTTGGTTCTCAGCGGAAACGGATTGTTCGAAGTGTTGTACAAAGGAATTGAAAAGTCGAACTCTCTTTGGTCCGTTGCTCTGTAGATTAGGTAATGATCGAGTCCGGGAGAAATAGATGCGTTCCACTCCAACAGCACATCGTCTCCTACAACTGTGGTAGTAAGATTTGTGGGAGGGAGGATTGTGGAAATGTATTTGCCGTAGATAGTGAGGTCATCTATGAACCAGCCGAGGAAATGGTTGTTGTGGCGATCCACTTCGTCAAACCTGAACTCGAGCTGCATCCGCTTTCCTGCATAGTCTGAGAGATTGAAAGTCAATTTGCTCCACTGGTTCTCAGTAGATTTTGCCTCGTAAATGAAATGCCATCCAAGGCTATCGTTCAAATACACCCGAGCTCGATCGAGGAAACCACCTAGTTCTTTGGAGAGATAATGCCATACAGTGACTACAAGACTAGTTCCCTTCCTCGCATCTATCCATGGGGTTCTCAATTTGCCCCAATTTCTGGTAGATGCGTACGGATCTCCAGGCTCGTGTGTATAGTAATTGCAAAGGAAAGTGCCTGGGTCCGACGGATCCTCATAGCGGTGTCCGTACCACCACGATGTGTTATAGCTGTGAAAGAAAGGTTGACCGAGTATAGTGTTCTTGCAAACCTCTTCGCCTTGACTTAAATGCCAAAGACCGCCTGGTGTGTGCATGAGCCCCTCGTCCCATCCTTCCTTTATCCATCCATTAGGTCCTGATTCCATATCATCGCTGAAGAAGATGGAGTTAACTTCAATCGCGCCTGTTGATCCGGTCCCCCCATTGACGGTCACGTCGGCATTGATCGCGGTCACATATAGGCGAATTGTGTTGTCCGGGACCGCTGTGATGTTGACTGAAATTAGGACTAGAATATACCTCGTTTGAGAGTCATTGACTACATAATTTGCAGGTCCAGTACATTCACTCAAGTTTCCTGTTCGTGGGACAGTGAAAGTCGATGTCATTACCGGAGTTCGGGCCAACTCACATTCGTAAGACTGCTGAACCTTGTCTCCGTTAGCATCATCCCAGAGAGCGACATTCGAAATCTCGCTCGGATGTATTATTCCCGAAAGCGTAAAGTCTATCGAATAAACCTGCGCGTCTCCACCGCTGGCGGTCATTTCCAATGATATCATGCTGATGTTCACGTCTCCGGGAAATGTGTGGGTATCTGGTGAAATATCGTGGAAGGTAACAGTCAGTGATCCAGCTGTCGGTGGGGCTCTCACAACATTGCTCTCATAGGGGAATAGGACCGCAAAACCGCCAGCCATCATTGCCGTAGCTAGGAAAATGGAGATTGATTTCGACCTGTATCCTCGAAGGGCATTTCCTCTATTCATCCTTCCCTCTCCACTGTCTCTTTCAGGTTGGAGATTGGGAAACCGCATACTAATAAATTCTGGAAAAGTCTTTTGACTGCCGAATTATCAGATGTTCCTGGACTTGTCGGTATCGGCAAGAGATTGACCTACCCGATACTTTTCATTTCCCTACTCCAACTCATACACGAAAGCGATGTCGTTCCTTCTTGGTATGCCGAATCTCATCTTCTGGCCGTCTCCAGTTTCCTCAATGTACAGCATCTTTGCACCAAGAACATACTGTGCGATTATTGCTGACAAATTGTCGTTCTCATGCGAAACGTAGAGCCTCTTGACTTTGTTCTCCTGTGCAATCTCCTTCAACTTGCCGATCATCGCCGAGAAGACGCCCATTCCATGGTACTTTGGATGTATTGCCATCTCCCAGAACTGTATTGCCATCTCTTCCATCGGATCTATCGTAAAGACGAAGTCCAAGTACCCAGCAGGGCTGCCATCAACCCAAGCCGTCATGGTCCTAACATCGTACTCTTTGTGTCCGTACGCGTGGTCAGGGTGTGCTTTCCACTCAGTTGAGAAATCCATTTCTTCAGGTGGCGGATATTCAGTGAGGTCCTCCAGTGCCTCGAAGTAGTTCCTTTCCTTGGGATCCTGCTCCATCTTCTTTAGGACCTTTATCTCGATCCTACCGGATGGTTCCTTCTTGATATGGCTTAGGCTGACCGGTACGAATCTTGCACACATTCCGCAAAGGTATTTGCCATCAATAGCACATTTGTATCCTGCGATTTTACCGCAGTTCTCGCACCTAGGGATTTCTATATTGCCGTTTTCTTCTGAAGTCATAATCTCAATCCTCCTTACAGATTGGCAAATTCTTACATCTATGCTCACAAAAGTGTTCAATGGACCCGTCGGGACTTGAACCCGAGGCCTCCACGTTGCAAGCGTGGCGATCTTCCAGTCTGATCTACGGGCCCTTGACCCACCTAAGTATGCTCTCTCTCCAAAAACCTTTCTGATGATGGACTGGAAAGCTCAGGACCTAAGGGGGAAATCCTCTTCACACTTCTCTGAGAACGATCTCAATATTCACTCCGTCCGGCACCTGGATCCTCATCAGCTGCCTGAGGGCGCGTTCGTCCGCATCAAGGTCGATCAATCGCTTGTGCACCCTCATCTCCCACCTGTCCCAGGTCTCGGAGCCCTCTCCGTCCGGACTCTTCCTGCAAGGAACGACCATTCTCTTTGTGGGAAGTGGTATGGGGCCGCTCATGTTGACCCCAGTCCTCTCAGAAATCGTTTTGATCTGCTGGCACACGTTGTCCACTTTCTTGGGATCCGTTCCGCTTATTGAGATTCTTGCTTTCTGTGCCATGTTGACCCCGATGGGATTACTTCTTCTCCACATCAAGGACGATGCCAGCAGCGACCGTTTGACCCATGTCGCGGATAGCAAATCTTCCCAACTGCGGGAACTCGGAATGCTTCTCGATGACCAGCGGTTTGGTCGGTCTGATCATCACGATGGCCGGGTCACCCGTTCTCAATAGAATCGGTTTCTCGTCCGTACGCTCCTCAACGACCTCTCCCGATTTCGGATCCAGCTTCTTGAGGATCTGCTCGAATGTACAAGCGACCTGAGCGGTGTGCGTGTGGAACACCGGTGTGTATCCTTCCGTCAACACGCTCGGGTGGTTGAGGACCGCGATCTGAGCGGTAAAGGTCTTTGCAACGGTTGGAGGATTATCAACAGGACCTCCGACATCGCCTCTTCGGATTTCGTTCTTAGCTATTCCCCTAATATTGACGCCAACGTTGTCGCCCGGTTCTGCCACTGGAATCTGCTCGTGGTGCATTTCAATGGATTTCACTTCGCCCACTATGTCCGCGGGCTGGAACACTATCTTGGTTTCAGGTTTTATGACCCCTGTCTCCACTCTACCCACAGGCACGGTTCCGATACCCGTGATGGTGTACACGTCCTGGACGGGCCATCTCAGCGGCAGGTCCGTCGGTTTGCTCGGCTGTTCGATTGTGTCCAA
Source organism: Methanomassiliicoccales archaeon (assembly GCA_004377185.1). Lineage (GTDB taxonomy): Archaea > Thermoplasmatota > Thermoplasmata > RBG-16-68-12 > SOIM01 > SOIM01. Next base: position 103,796 of record SOIM01000036.1, read on the forward strand.
TGACTTCAGGATCGTATCGCCCTTCCACCAGGGCATGTTGTCGCTTTTCTTGGTCGCGTTGTCTCCCGTGAACGCGCTGACCGGTATGAACGGAATCTCCTCGATCTTGTAGCCAACCATCTTCAGGAGACCTCCGACCTGTTCCTTAACGTCGTTGTACCTCTTCTCGTCCCAGGGCGGGGATGTGGCGTCCATCTTGTTGATCGCAACTATGAGCTGATTGACACCCAGCGTCTTGGCCAGGAATACGTGCTCCTTGGTCTGTGCCATTACGCCCTGTGGTGCCTCAACAAGAAGAACAGCGGCGTCGGCCTGGCTGGTACCAGTGATCATGTTCTTTACGAAGTCTCGGTGACCTGGTGCGTCTATGATAGTGAAGTAATACTTGTCCGTGTCAAATCTTCGGTGAGCGACATCTATTGTCAAGCCTCGCTCCCTCTCTTCTTTCAAGTGGTCCATTACCCAAGCAAACTCGAAGGTGGCCTTGCCCTTCTCTTCCGCTTCCTTTCGGAACTTGTCGATGGCATGTTGCTCTATGTGCCCTGTATCCAAGAGCAGTCTTCCGACTAGGGTGGATTTCCCATGATCGACGTGTCCGATGAACACGAGATTTAGATGCGGTTTCTTCGCCATTTTCTAACCTCCCGGTTTAGTTCTCTTACCCATACTGAACAGGCTATTTAACCTTTTTTCCATTGGTTGCCTTTCCAAGAGTGAAGCCAGATAGTTCTGAACCCACTGAGAGAAAATTAAATATGTAGTGAATCGTTTCGCTAGAAGGACACATGGGGGCTAATATGAGGGGCAAGTCAATATCGATAGGAATAGTGGGCTTAGTAGTGACAGCATCTTTTCTAGGCTTCATCGCCTTTGAGTCCGACGTTGTGAGAGCTGGTACAACGCTCTACGTTGGCGGAACAGGTGGGAATAACTACACCACCATTCAAGAAGCAATAAATGCCGCTGTTGATGGTGACACGGTATTTGTCTATGATGACAGTGCACCTTATATGGAGAGCTTGGTCATAAGTAAAACTATCAATCTGACAGGGGAGAACAGGGACACTACGATAATCAGTGGTAGTGGCAACTATGCCGTCAGTGTGAGCGCAGATTGGGTGAACTTCACAGGTTTCACTGTGAGAGATGCAGCATACAGCATATCAGTCTACGGATCAAACAGCAACATATCGGGAAACCACATATCGAGCAGGTTTTACGGCATGAGGCTCTATCAGTCATCGAACATCAAGATATCAGGCAACAATTTCGTGAATGATGGGATTGATGTAGATGGTGATCAGCTATTTCACTTCAATTCCCACACCATAACCACCGACAATACGGTGAACGGAGAGCCTTTGTATTACTACAAGGACTGCAACGGCCTCAACATAGACGGAATACCGGTTGGACAACTCATTCTGGCAAATTGCACAGATTCTAGTGCAAGTAACTTGCAGATAAATGACACACATATCGGAATAATGTTGGCATTTTCAAAGAATGTCTCGTTAATAGGGAACGAGTTATACCGCAACGGTTACGCCCTGAATCTTAGGTATTCATCTTACAACAACATAACAGGCAACTATGTACATGATAACACATATGGCACCAGATACTTCTATTCGTCTTACAACAACATAACGGGCAACACGATATCACAGAACAGTTTTGACGACATCTATCTTTCGCGATCAATAGGTCACAACTTAACAGGCAACAATCTCATCGATAATGGGGTTACTTTGATCGGCGTACAACTGTCTCATTTCAATTCCCACGACATACCAACCGACAATCTTGTTAACGGAGAACCTTTGTATTACTTCAAGGACTGCAGCGGCGGCAGTATAGATGGGATACCTATTGGGCAACTCATTATTGTTAATTGCACGGACTTTGAAGCAAGGAACCTGGAGATAAACGACACACGTACTGGGATAAAGCTGGCATATTCGAAAAACATCTCGTTAATAGGAAACACTGTGTATAATGGTGTTTATCTCATTGACCTTTTTTTTGCATCAGAGAATAACATAATAGGAAACAGTGTTTGGGGGGGGATTCGTACGGCATCTATCTTGGAGGATCTTCTTCTTACAACAATGTAACAGGCAACAACGTCTGGGACAATACATATGGTATCAGAACTTGGAATGCAGAAAGCAGCAACGTAACAGGAAACAAAGTGTGGGATAATTATATTGGCCTTGACCTCAATCACGATTCAAGCATCAACGTAACAGGAAACAAAGTGTGGGATAATTATATTGGCGTTTACCTCAAAAGGGCTTTAAGCTTCAACGTGACAGGCAACACTTTCGTTAATGATGGAATCTTCTTAGAGGGAAATCAACTATCCCACTACAACAGTCACAACATACCAACTGACAATATCGTGAACGGTAAGCCCGTGTACTACTACAAGGATTGCAGTGGCATCGATGTCGACGGGATACCAGTCGGCCAACTCATTATTGTTAATTGCACGGACGTTAGTGCAAGAAACTTGCAGATAAATGACACGCACACGGGAATACTGCTAGCATATTCAGACAATGCCTTGATGGTGAGCAACAACATATCGAACAGTTCGAACGGTATCTATTTGGTCTCCTCCTCAAACAACAGGATCTTCCACAACAATCTCATGAATAACAACTTACAGGCATATGATGACAGGAGCAACAATTTCTGGAATGACACCTATCCATCAGGTGGCAACTATTGGTCAGATTTCAGCCCTACGTGCGATGATTTGTACGATGGAGCTGCCACGCCTCAGACAACAGGACTGCCTGACGACATTTGTGATGTTCAATACGACGTCGACGGTGACAGTACAGACTATTATCCATTGAGGTATCTCTGGGGACCCCCAGACACAACACCACCAGCAATCACAAACCTTCAGCCACCTGACAGTTCTACAACTGGCGACAATACTCCTACGATAAGTGCCGATTACTTCGATCCTTCTGGTATTGATACGGGTAGTGTCTATCTGGAAGTTAATGGCATAGATGTAACCTCATCTGCAACAGTGACAGCATCCGGTGTAAGTTACACACCTGGAGCGCCGTTGTTAGACGGAACCATTACGGTATATCTGGAGGTTAGCGATTTTTCTGCCAACAGTAATCTCGCTACCGTAACGTGGTCTTTCACTGTGGATACCGGGGCAGGGGATACGACACCTCCAGTGATAACGAACCTTCAGCCACCTGATAGTTCCACTATCAATGATAATACTCCTACGATCAGTGCCGATTACAGCGATGCTTCTGGCATAGATACAGGTAGTGTCTACTTGGAAGTTGATGGCGCGGATGTGACTTCTCAAGCGACAATTACAGCAAGCGATGTAACTTACACACCTGCGGTACCGCTACTGGACGGAATTCGTACGGTATATCTCGAAGTCCAGGACGCTTCGACAAACAGCAATCTGGCAATCGCATCTTGGTCTTTCACGGTTGACACGACAGTCACAGACACGACGCCACCTGTGATAACGAACATACAGCCACCCGACAGTTCCACCACCAATGACAATACTCCAACGATAAGTGCGGACTACAGCGATTCTTCTGGCATAGATACGGGTAGCGTTTATCTGGAAGTGGATAGCTTTGATGTGACTTCATTGGCGACAGTAACAGCAAGCAGTGTGACATACACACCTGGTTCATCGCTATCAGACGGAACCTACGCAGTGTATCTGGAGGTAGCCGATGCTTCTCCGAACAGCAATCTCGCAACGGAAACATGGAATTTTGCGATTGACACAACACCGCCAAATGTAGATGCGGGCGAGGACCAGGACGTTACCCAGGGAGAGACGGTGACATTCGATGGCAGCGGGTCTTCGGATGATAGTGGAACAATATCAAACTACACGTGGGTCTTCAATCCAGAACCGGAGATTGCTGTTTACCTCTACAACGTGAATCCAAGTTTCAAGTTCGAAAAGGTCGGCAACTACCTGGTAACTTTATTCGTGAAGGATCCGTCAAACAATTCCGCAAGTGATACTATGTGGGTGAACGTCACAGGCGTGGACACCGACGGTGATGGCCTGACAGACTATGATGAAGAGCACATCCACGGTACGGATCCGGACGATCCGGATACTGATGACGACGGAATCAGTGACGGGGACGAGATTGCAAACGGCACAAATCCTCTTGTTGCCGAACCTGAGGAGGAGGATTTCCTATCGGAGTACTGGTGGATTTTCTTGGTCTTGATACTAGCCATCATCGTTGTCATTGTTGCAGTTCTTTTGTTCAAACGAAAAGGTGCTGTACCGATGGAACCCGAGGAAACGCCTCCACTTGAGCCGGAACAACCATCTGATGAGATTCCACTCACTGAAGAGCCGCCCGTGGAGCCGGAATCCGAAGAGTCGCCGGAATAGCATAGGTAAGTCTTCGCGAGTATCAAATCGGTGTTTTGTCACTCAGAAGGGAGGGACGTTGGCCTGCGCCAGACTATTGCACTCCCCTCAGTTTCAAAGCCAAGGCGTTGAAAAAGTTCCTCCTCATTTCTGTATTCAACATGGATTCGACTTCGAACAGCTCTTGCTCCTTTCTTCCTCAGCCACGCTATTGCTCGAACAAGCAGTCTTTCTCTGAGGCCCGTTCCCAGCAGCCTCTTGGAAACGTCAACATCACCCACTATTCCTTCCGATTTGTCTTCTTGAAGGAAATAAGCCGAAGCCATGCCGACTAGCTCTCCATTTTCTCTTTCCTCTGCCACCAAGAAGCTCTCAGGATCAAAAGCGGGTTCCCTTTCCCACCAGACCGGTCCGTCTTCCCTCAATGCGCATTCTCTCGGGAGGTCCTCACCCCTCTCTCTGTTGAAGAATTTGATGACTTGGCTCCTCTCTTCAGGCAATCTGATTGGGCGGATTGATATGTTTGGATTAGGTCTCTCTTCTGGAACACGGACTTCGGAAGCAAGTACAACTTCAGCTGTACGCAATGCAGGCGTGGGTGTGAATCCCTGCCTCTTGAGGAAACGAATCCAGTCCTCCCAGGAGTCCATCATTCCAATCTCTATCCATCCTACACCTTGGGATGCCATCTCCTCGCAGATACGATCCACCAGACGAGTTCCAATGCCCTTTCCTCTGTTATCCGGAGAGACCATGAGTGCCAACCAAGCTGTTGATGTATCGCCACCACATGTCTGGGGCATATTTGCCTTCGCACTCCCGACGATCTGACTTCCAAGAGCAGCAACGAAATGTGCTTTGACAATCCCCAATGATTGCTGAAACTCTAGACTTGATCTTGCCTCTTCTCGCGAGAACTCCTTCCCATAGAGAGGATCTCTTGAGTCATTTTGGGCAGATAGATCCAGGAATCCTTCCAACCACTCATTCTTGAAGGGAAGTATCTCTATTCTCTCAGCATCATCTCCTGGGCTCATCGGGTGGCCTATCTCGACCAACACTCAAAAGCTTTTCTTCGAAATCCCGGGGAAACCAGCCCTCTATGGAGCATAGTACGCCGCATCGTACGGTTCTGGTTTCAGCCCCTTTCTCACCCTTATCGACCTTACGATATCGTCCAGCAGTTCCCTCGGCAACTTCTCGAACCCGCAATTCTCGGTAGACCAAAGGGCCCTTCCAGTTGTCGCACTTCTTATTGAACTTGCAAAACCGAACATCTCGGCAACCGGCGCTATTGAATCGATGTTGGCAGTCTCTTCGTCCTGGTCGATATTCTCGATAACCGATCTCCTCTGCTGCATCTCTCGAGTGGCATTCCCCATCATATCTTGAGGAACGTTAATGAAGACCTTCTGTTTGGGTTCCAAGAGCGTCCTTCCTGCCTGACACATCGCCCCGTAGATCGCGGACCGTACAGCGGGAATCACCTGCGCGGGGCCTCTATGGATGCTGTCTTCGTGAAGTTTGGCGTCCACCAACCTGACCTTGACTCCCTGGCATCTCTCCCTGGCCAGAGGTCCCTCCTTCATCGCCTCAATAAAGGCTTCCCTGCAAAGCTCGATGGTCTCATGAAGGTACTGTATTCCCTTGGTCACGTCTATGAACATGTTTGCGCCGTATATGTATTGCACTTTCTTCGCTTCCAGCTTCTCCATCCCCATATCCTGCAGCTCTCTCGCCAGTCTCTTCGCGTCCTTCACCTTCCCGTCGGATTGGATCTCACCGGCGAGTATCGCTTCCCTCACGTCTTCATCCAGGGGCATGACCTCGAGACGGAAGGTGTTGTGCCTGTTGGGAGACTTGCCTTCGAACGGTCCACCTATGCCGTCCACCGCTTCTCGGTATACGACTATCGGCTCGGACGATGTGATGTCCACCCCGTGCTCGTTGATTATTCGATACTCGGTGATTTCCAGATGCAGCTCTCCCATACCGGAAAGCAGGTGTTCACCAGTCTCCTGGTTTATATCTACGTGTATGGATGGGTCCGCCTTGGAGATCGTTCTCAAAACCTCCACCAGCTTGGGTAGGTCCTTCATGTGCTTGGCTTCTATTGCGACCGTCACCACAGGTTCCGAATAATGCACGATCTTCTCGAAGGAGTCCATCTCGGGATTTGAGGATACGGTGGAACCTGCGACAGCATCTTTCAGCCCCGCGGCCGCGACTATGTTCCCCGCAATTATCTCGTCGACCGGAATCCTGTCCGCACCCACACAGAGAGCGACGCTCTGCACTCTGTTGGGATTGGGCATTCCTATGACCTGCATTTCCTGTCCCCTCACAACCGTTCCGCTGAACAGTCTTCCTATGGCTACCTCTCCAGCGTGAGGGTCCATGATGATCTTGGTGACCATCAGGGCCACATCCCCACTAGAGTCGCAACTGAGCATCGCCTTTCCAAGGGGAGAGTCCAAGTCACCATGCCATATCTGAGGGATTCTCAGCTTCTGCGCATCTAGCGGATTGGGTAGGTGGTCCACGACTATGTCCAGGATGATATTGTGAATGGGAGCCTTCTTCGCAAGGGTCTTCTGATCATCACTGGTAAGGTAATCATAGATGTCTTTGAAGGTAAGTCCCGTCTCTTTCATGAAGGGTACCGACATCGCCCAGTTGTAGTAGGCCGAGCCGAAGACAACGGAACCCTCCTCAACTCTGATCGTCCATTCATCCTTCAGTTCCTCGGGCGCGAGCTTCCTAATCCTTTCGTTGACCTCTGTTATTATCTTGAAGAACCTCTGTTCCATCTCTTGGGGGTCCACTTTCAGCTCGTTGATGAGCCTGTCCACCTTGTTCACGAAGAGCACTGGTTTGACCTTCTCCTTGAGAGCTTGTCTGATGACCGTCTCGGTCTGGGGCATGACACCCTCTACTGCACAGACAACGATGATGACACCGTCTATTGCCCTCATGGCCCTCGTGACGTCCCCACCGAAGTCCACGTGTCCAGGCGTGTCGATCAGATTGATCAGGTATTCGTGCCCTTCATAATCGTGAACCATGGATGCGTTCGCGGCGTTGATGGTTATGCCTCTGGCCTGTTCCTGTTCATCATAGTCAAGTAGAAGCTGCTTTCCGGCCAGTTCCTCTGACATCATGCCAGCGCCCGCTAATAGATTGTCGGATAGCGTTGTCTTCCCATGGTCGATGTGCGCTGCTGTCCCGATGTTCCGAATGAATTCCGTCTTTCTCATCAGGCCCTGAGCTTTCTTTATGTTGTCTTCCTTTCGGCCCATAAAACCACCCGGTCAGCGCGCGGAAACCGCAACCCTCTCCAGCTCTTCCTTCTTCGAAATTGAAAATGAGTTCATGTCCTCATTGGCGGCCATGAGTATCTCGTCAGCGAGGCAGTTCTCAATGGATTTCCTGTTCTTGTGGGTAGATGCAACCGCCCCCTTGCAGATGTTCCTCAAGGCTATGTCCAGCCTTCGGGAAGGGGCTATGTCCACCGCCCTGGGAACGGATATCCCACCGAACCTCAGCCTCGTGATCTCCTCCCTGGGGGCCGCGTTCTGAAGGGCGTTCACCAACATCTGGATGGGATTCTTCTTGGTCTTCTTCTCGATTATTTCGAAGGCCTTCATGACGGTGGAATAGGCTTTTGACTTCTTGCCGGTGAACCTCTCGGTGCGCATCGTGTTGTTGATGAGCCGCTCTACTATGTTCACCTTCTGCCTTCCAAACCTCTTGTTGGCATGCTTTGCCCCAGTGTGGGGAATGACTATTGGAGTCAGGTTGATGTACCTCTTCAGCCCCAGATCGCCGACCTCCACTTCGGTGAAGTCAAACATGTCAAACAACAAGGGTACGTCCTCGGGCGGTACTTGCTTTCTTGGCACCTTCTTTGGGGGAGCCTTCTCCTCTTTCGGTTCTTTTGGAGGTGTTTCCTCTTTCTTTTCCGCCTCTGCTGGAGGAGCCTCTTTCGGTTCCTCAGCAGGTGCCTCTTCCTTTTCTGGAGGAGCTTCCCTAACCTTCTCCTTTACTGGTTCTTTAGGAGGAGCTTCCTTTTCCTTCGGTTCCTCTGGTGGAGCTTCTGCCT
>SOIM01000034.1 GCA_004377185.1 Methanomassiliicoccales archaeon
GCTTCCAGTTCCGTCTGTAGGAAGGAAAGTAACAGTCACATTGGATACATACCAACCGTTGTCACCTTCCGTTCCAGAGAGATCAGCAGTGGTCAATGGTGGGGTCTTGTCTATTCTGAAGGACACTTGTTCCACCCCTTCCACGTTACCAGCAATGTCCACACTATTGAATTCCACTGTATGTGTACCGTCATCCGTTACAGTGAAGGGACCACTGTATGTCTGCCATGAACCACCATCTATCCTGTACTCGGTGTAGTTGATCCCGCTTCCAGTTCCGTCTGTAGGAAGGAAAGTAACAGTCACATTGGATACATACCAATCATTCTCTCCCAGAATGCCCTGCAACGTGACGTTGGTGATGGGCGGATACTTGTCCACAATCATATTGCCAGTCATCCACGTGCTCCAATCGGTGCTCGCGGAATCATTTGCCCTGTCGCTATCTCGGTCTTCACACACGAACCTCCAAGAAATCGTTTCCCCGACATGATACATGAGCTCGACTGGCGAAATAGAAACGGTCACATTCACGGAGAGGGGTTCGAGAGTGTAATTCGTCAGGGTGTAGAGGATCGAAGGATCTCCTGAGTAGTTGTATTGAACTATTAGTGTCCAGCCACTGGGGTCTATCCCATCGACCCAGAATAGGTACTCGACAGAATCGGAGTGACCATAAAGCCCAACTACAGGTGCGTCTGAATCATCATCGTAGATTTGGCCACCCTCAAACCAGCCACTCCACCCCGTCTCCGAGAAGTCGTCGGGTCTATCATCATCCTTGTCTTTGCATTGAAACCTCCAATATATGATTTCACCTACGTGTTCTATCCAGCTGTTTCTTGGGATAGCTACGGTCAGATTCGTGGAACTTGAGTTGAGAGTCTCATTAGTCAGCAAACTCACGCTAGACGGGTTGCCAGAATAATAGTACTCAACTTCCAAAATCCAGCCACTATCGTCGCTCCCAACTAGTGAAATAATGTAGTCACTGGAATCCGAATCCAGCATGTCACCATCTGCCGAAGTGCCTGTAATCACCGGTGGTTCTGTGTCATCATCATCGAGATGAGGGCCGGTGAATGTTTCTGTTGTATTTGAGGACCTGTCACCTACTCTTTCGTCATCATCGTCTTCCGCATACGAATACCAAAATATTTGGTCTCCAATGTGACTTATCCATTCGCTTCTCGGAACATCGTAGTAGTACGTATCCCCACTTAACAGGTATCCTGTCCTTTCTATCCAAGAATCGGAGCCGAACCTGTATATGAATTTCACAACGGATATCCCACTGTTTCCTGTGTCTGAGTCGGTCCAGTCTATTTGAAGCCGGATGTCACCTGTTTCTTCATCAGAGATATTACCTCCCAAGGGCACAGGGTTTGATGCCGAAGGACCCAGAGCATCATCATCGATTCCAAACGGTCCGAAATATCCGTAGGAGCTAGCCCAGTTTCCGGCATTGTCTCTTGTTCTGATGTTGATATACCACCAACCTTCGGAGAGGGTGTTGCTCGTAGTGGAGCTCTCTGTAGTTACAATACTGTCATCAGGCAACGTGGGGGAGTTGCTCCACAGGATTGAATATCCATAGACGCCACTGTGCAAATCTGAGGCACCAGACCATTCGACATAGATTGTGTTATCAGAGGACCATTCGTTCAGGGTGTGACTTGAAGAGAAGGATGTCGGATTCTGAGGTTCAGAAGTGTCTATGTAAAATGGCCCAATGTGATACGCATTACTGGCCCAGTTACCAGCATTGTCTCTTGTCCTCACATGGAGGTACCAGTTGCTCCCGCTCGAAAGTGCAGAGCTGGTAACACTCCTGCCAGTAGTGTCTGGGTCCGTATCCGGTATCGAAGAGGATGATGTATCCCACCTGTAGGAATATCCGTATACTCCGCTTCGATCATCGTCAGCACCAGACCATCTGACGTATATGGTATTATCATTGGACCAGACATATATCGTGTGGCTTGATGTATAATCATCAGGATTCGTCGGAGCCACTGTGTCAAGTATTATGGTATCATGAACAGGAGTTGGCGTATTCCCTGCGTAGTCCCTCACTCTGAAGTACACGTATTTGGTCCCGTCTCCTGATGAAAGAGTCCAGCTCTTAGAACTTGAGAAGGACTCCCACGAACTCCAACTGACCCCGTCATTGGAGAAGCTCATATCCTTTACCCCAGATTCATCATCACCAGCAGAAAGAGTGAGGGCTACGGTTCTTGAGTTCGTATAGGTCGCTCCTCCATTTATCAAGATTCCAAGGGAATGCGGAGGAGCCTCGTCATAGTATGTTTCGAGGAATTCATCCCACTTAGTACTCGAGGTGAAGTCACTATTCGTTGTATAGGACGCATCATACTTTGATTCCTGCGAGGGGAAATATATCGAAAGACCGTGCGCGAAATTCGCGTGAGTTGTATGCCTCTCTTTCATAATCACGTAACCGACGCCACCACCGCTCGGTCCTATTTTGTTCATAATTGATTGAGCGTATCCTTGTATTGTGGGGTCTGGTACCCTGGATTTTATTTGGCTCGCGAACTCGTACAGGTCAATTAACTCGTCGGTGTTTCCTCCGCCAGGTCCTCTCATCCAATTTGAGGAGGCCCTCGCACTTCTTATTTCGGATTTGTAGGCGGCAAAACCCGACATCAGAGAGTCAGCCAGTAGGTTTACCGTCACCTTCAAGTCTTGAATCCTGCCGGCGTCGATACTAGATACCGATTGCGTCACGTAGTATTCGCTGTCGTGTGGCGTTGCTAATTCGGTAATCTTGATGGTCAGTGTTCGTGGTGTCATTGTGGGGGAATTCCTCAGTGCGTCCAGAATTCCGTTGTTCTGACCTGTATGATAAGGCCAAGAATCTGTCCAGCCTATGGTCTCAGACCCAGCCAAATAGTCCACATACGGATAAAGCTGGACAGAAACCTCTATGGAAGACATTAGGCAATCATTAAACCACAGAACGTCCACCCTCCTTCCTAGAGTTGATTTGATGGAACTGAATGCACTCTTCAGATCTGACTGATCTAGTCTGTCTCCTCCAGACGTGTCATCCCAACAACATCCGACCCATGACCCGCCGTGATCTTGAAGAACTACAAGATACCTGTTCGCCTTATATCTTCCAATCCCCCACGTGACGAAATCTATCAGCGTGTTCGGATTACCCATGTTCTTCTCGCCAAGGTTCTGGATGGAGTTGGATGGATCAGGTGTTGTTCCACGCTCCACGAAGAATCTCTTCGTATCCTTCCAGTCCCCGTGAGAAGAGTCATAACCTGGAGTTCTGTCCAGTTGAATAGCTATGCTCATGTCTGCGGTAGAACCCACTTCCTTTATGGAGTTGAAATCACGAATCATGTATCCCTCCAGATCGTTGTCTCCGTCCATATAGACGAGCACAGTCCATTTAGCATTATTAATGTATATTGACTCACTCAGTGCGTTGTTTGTCTCCCCTGTTCCCGTACCGCTACCGGTGTCCTTGTTTGCCTCGGCTATGACTCTGCCGGTGTCCACACTTGCAGTAATCGTATTGGAGCCCAAGTCGGACAGCACGACCTCCCACGGCCCAATGCTTACTGACCATCCGGCAGCCAGATTCGTTTTGTCATAGTAAGCGAAGCTTCCATAGCCACTAATACGAAGTTCCGTCCTGAACGTGCCTTGAGCGGTTGCGTCTCCGCTATTCTTGATTTTCCAGTAGAGGTCCACTGGCTGACCAGAGGTGATGCTTCCATCCTGACTACCATAGCAGTCTATCCACCAAATTTCGGTCACTATCAAATCAGGACCTTTCCACCATGGCTTTTCTTGGTGGTTGTTGTTTCCTTCGTCCGACTCCTTTACATCGTCATAGACATCGGCTCTTGCCTGGAGTGTATGATAGCCCGGGCCAAGAGTTCTGTCATAATGCCAATCGAAGGTTGAACCCGAGCCTAGCCCACTATTCTGGCCTGACCCTTGATAGTTTCCATCTATGTAGAAATGGTTTTTGAATGTCTCAGATGTGGACCCGCCTTGATTCTTGAGTCGGTGGTATATTGTTGCGCTTTGACCACCCGTCGGGGAGCCCGGGCTCGTCCAGATATTTGTCCACATCAGGTCCGGTCTCCTTAGTACTGTCAAAGCCCCGCCCTTTGTCAAAGTTGACCACTGCCTGTTTCCGTTTCCCGTATCTCCAGGTGTCCCTGACCATAACCCAAAGATTACGTCATAGGTTCCAGGTGGTGCAGACGTGGGAACAGTAAAAGTTCTTGACTTCCAGCTATATCCTGGAGAAATAGTGACTATCTTGTCGTGGGGTGGATCACTTATGTAACCAGCACCGCTACTGTAAATCGAGGCACCCAAACCGGCACTCAAAGAAAATGGTGCTGGGTTGTGAATACGATAGTGGAGCGTGAAAGAACCGCCGGGATAGAGAGATGTTGGCGTGAAATACGAACTCGACTCTATCGTTGCGTCAATTCGCACGAGCATGATGTCATCAATGTACGTTCCCTCGTAGGAGCAAATTGAACCATCGGAATGGAAATTGAAACCGAAGGCACCAGAAGAAATGAGACGGTAGTATGGAATCTGCCAATAATAGTGAGTCCACCCAGACGTTCCCTGGATTTTCTTGCTAGAATCTTTCCGCCACACAGATCCATCATACCATTCTGCAACGAGGTAGTCATATCCACTTTCTGTGTTTGACCATGCATAGAAGTCCACATATCCTGCATCCCACGAAGCCATGTTGACGGTGTACCTCTTGAGCATGTACGCATCCATATTGTTGTCATATCTGTGAATCTGGTAGTTCTTTCCACCATAATATGAGTTGTCTCCGACTTGGGCTGACCATGCGCTCCATGAGCCGCCATGGTCTCTGTAGCTCGTATCATCCCAATAGTCGTATCCACTATTGCTGTTCGTATCACCCACCCACCACTTGGTGCCTGGAAACGAGCCTTCGAAATTCTCACTGAAGACAATTGATATGCTCCCTAATGGCTCGGGTTCCGATGCACCACTAGCGGAAAGTGGTACCGGCCAGTTTCTTTCGGGAACAGTGTCTTGTATCTCAGTCGCTTCCGAGGATCTTGTTCCTATCGCTATTTCTGAACTGGGAAACAATGAAAGGCGTTCTTCCTCTGACTGAGTATCCACCGCTCTTTGATCGTGAATTTCACGAGAAGGATTTCTATCCAATTCAGCCTCCGGAGCGTAGGGATTTGACGTGGAAGAGTTTTCGATTACGATTTCTGACACAGCCATTGGTTCGCGTATCTCGGCGGTGTCATTGTCATCTTGAGTCTCAACGTGGTCCCACATATGTGCGTTGTCTGCTGTCGAAACGCTTATCTCATTGGGAATCTCCAATGAGTATTGGTTCGATAAATCATACCCTCCAATTCCTTCACTCTCATTCGCCTCTCTGCTCTCAGCAAACTCTGGTGCTTCTGGTTTGGCTGCTGTCGTTGACAGAATTCCGCTCAGCACAAATAGTGCCAGTATGCACAGGGTCATCAGTTTCTTCATGAGAATTGTATCATTCCTCCTTCTGTTCATCTTTCTGCCCCCCTTTCTTTTTCCGCCAGATGTGGCAGAGACGGTTTCACAGGCGATGAATCTCGGAAAGCGCAACAGCGCCAAGTTTCATCCCGGGATACTTTCCCCCTCCACAGTGGAGGTGCAATGAGTTTCATCCAAATAACTGTATAAATAGCTTTCGACAGTGAAACTATGGTGGTAAGTTGATTGTCATCGCACTCTCCTCTGAGTTATGTACCATACTACCAAACTCACCTATCTTTGGTCAACGCTTCGAGGTTGACACCCAGTGAACTCTGTCCATGTGTTGTCACGCAATACGTTTCCATAGACTCAAGGGCAATCCTGAGTTTATGAGCAAGGCGTTCTTTGCATGAAGATGTTAACTTCCTGGTCTTTGCTTTTCCTAAACAACCGCACAAGTCTGATGAAATCGTTCTGTTCTTTGACTCTTCGTTTGATATTTCACTGTATCAGAGGCTGAGTGAAATCCATATCCGAGTAACGCACACGTATTCATTTTCTACCGAAAGAATAAATAGAGTCAAATGAATTTCCGCCTCCTCAGGGGGGGAACATCACGCCATCACCCGTTGAAGTCTACCATCACCTAAGCCGGCCATATGTTGCCATGAATTCGGAAGTCGAAATCGACATTCTGGTTGATATCGTTGCCAGACCAGAGGCACTACCTCTGGAGATACCTCATGCTACATGCGTGGTCATCGATCAGAGCAAGTCGATGAAAGGCGAGAAGATTGAGTGTGCGAAGAATGCTGCCAAAAGGGTGGTTTCGATGCACGACCCTGATGACATGATTTCTGTTTTTGCCTTTAGTACCAAGGTGTCTAGACTCGTGAGGCCAGTGCAGGCATATAACTACGACCGCATAGCGAAGGCAATAAGTAAAGTGAAAGTGAAGAATCTAACTTCTCTCTATCTAGCCCTTGAGAAGTCCGGGAGAGAAATGACGAAGTTTGGAAGCTACATATCAAGAATTCTGATGTTTACCGATGGATATCCAACCGATGAGAAGAATCCTTCGAAGTATGCCTCTTTGGCTCGGTCACTTTTTCTTTCTGGCGTGACAAGCTCTACTGTGGGGGTAAGTGACTACAATGATGTGATACTCAGGGCAATCTCTGACAACGGTGGAGGCTGGTGGGAACACATCAGGTTTCCAGATGAGATAGCAGAAGCTTTCAGTCGTGAGGTTCAGAGGGCTAGGAGTGTCGTTGTCCAGCAACCTACCTTTTGCATCCGCCTGCGACCGAACTGTAGGGTCCTGTATGCCTATTCGAGTCTCCCTGTGGTCAAATCTTTGAGTTTGGAGGAACGCCCTCGCGGTTTTCTCTGCACGAAGCTTCCAGATCTTTCAAAGATGGGACCCCAACAACTGGTGTTCAGGGTCTCAGTGAAACCGTATGGTTCGGAGGGAGAATCTACGTTGGGAGAATTCAGATACTACGCGCATGGACAGACCTTGGCTGGAGCTCCTTTCAATGCGGAATTGACCCACGACACTGAGTTGGCGTCCTATCTCAATCCTAGGCCCCATGCTGTGTTCGCTCTTACGCAAGCTGTGGAGAAAGGTACGAGAGCCATAGAGCTTGGCGATAAGACACTGGCAATGGAAGCAGAAAACGAAACCAGAGTGATTCTCGATGACCCTGATATGCGCAGAGCTCTGGATGAGACCGAGCAAGGGAAGACCAAAGCTACTAGGAAGGCGACGCGAGCCATTCGGAAGGGCGAGTCTGTTGACAGCAAGGAGAGCATTTTCGGTATGAGAACTGGCAAATGAGGTTATGAGAAGTACATCTCGTTTGATTATTCTGTCTACTAGGTCAAATGTGGAAACATGAATTCCCCCAACGAATATGTTGTGGAAATCTGTGAGAAGCTTGCGTATAACTACTCACAGAATGCACACACACAGGCCACGGGGAAAATTTATAGTATCTCAAACGAATACAATCAGCAGTAAGGCGTAGCCTGAACAAGAGCATAGGCATTATAAAATCTCGACACAGACGGAAGTACAGTCGAAAAAGGGGGAATGCTCCTCACATGTGGGTCGTAAAGAGACGAGAGGGGTCAGTCAACTATATCGTGACCTGGGCAGTAATAGTCCTTATGTTGGCCATTGGCCTTTTCTGCCTTTTCTGGGCGTTTCTGTACTACGCATCCAACGAAGCCTCCTTCATAATCTCAAACGCCAACATTGCAACCGCTTTGCTGGCCGTTGGTTTCATTCTCGTTTTCGTATCCTTGTTCCTCTCCTACCGCCAGGTCCGTTTGGCAACAAGACTCAGACAGCTCCACAAGATAATGGACAACGCTCGGTCCGGTCTGAGATTGGCGGAGAGCATGGGCGTTGATACCGAGAGGGCGGAGGGGCTCTATCGTCGGGCGGATACCCAGGCAGGTTTCAGCAAGCTGAGGGATACCGAGAGGATAATGGCAGATTGCTTGGCGATCCTTGAATCCTTATTGACACTCCACACGGACAAGCTTCTTGAGAAGACCAGGGCGGACATGGAGGAGAAGAGAGACTCGATAGGAATAGGTTTCAGCGAGGGGTCACTGGCCCCCATCCAAGAGGATATCGAGAAAGGAGATTACTGGAACGTATCCCGTCTTCTTAGAGACCACAAGATCGCATCCGAGAGGATAGAGGAACTTGTTCGTGCAATGAGAAGGGCAGTGGGACTGGGACTGCAGGTTGGCGAGGAAAGAGAAAGACTCCAGACCGCTCTTGACAGGTTCAACGAGGGGAATTCTTCTGGGGCCAGGATCGAAGCCATCAGGGCGAGGGATGTCCTCTACCGGAGGATGAGGGACTTCGTCAAGAAGAGCTACGTGAAGCCCGTTTTCAAGAAGATGGAATTGCTATCCAGAAGGGGCGTGGCTTCTGAAGAAGCTCAAAGGCTGTTGAAGGATGCCGGGACCCACCTCCTAGCGGCTGACATCGAGGCCTCGGTTGAGAATGCAAGCCTGAGCGGAGAGAGGATTGACGATGAAGCCAGGGCCGCCATCGAGGATTCCATGGACAAGATCGACCACATGACCGCCCGAGCCGAGCTGCTGGGTGTGGACGTGACTCCGTTCCCACCTCTGATCGGTGTCGCAAATGAGAACCTGAACGAGGGAAGGCTGGAGGAGAGCCTGGACCAACTGCAGACGGTGGAGACCTCTCTGGTACAGGAAATGAATTCCATCGTTCTGGAGATGTTCTACTCCATCAGGAAGGACATGGATCTGCTGTTCTTGGTTCCTGAAGCCAAACTGGAGTTCATAAATGCCCTGGAAGAGGCGGACGAGGAGAGGAAGAAAGGGAATTTCGAAGAAGCCATTCGCTTGGGCGAGAAACTGGAGACACGCACCGAGGACGAGGAAAAGGAGTCCCAGAGGTTATATGAGCGGTCTCTGCAGAAGTTGCACGAGAAGATCGGCAAGTTGGAAGTGAAAGGAGTTCCCGTTCAAGAGGTTCAGGAGGTCGTGACTGTTTCTGACCAGCTGGCGTCCGACGGGGACTATGCGAAGGCGATGGAAGCAATCCTCTCCGCGACCGAGATTGTTGACAGGAATCTATCCCTTCACAAGGACTCTATCAGAACTTTCGAGGAAGTGTCGACCCTCCTGAACAGGACCAGGGACAAGGGCGTGGACATCGGGGACCTCTGGGAGGAGCTTCTGCGCCTTCAGGAGAGCTCAGACCTCGAGCGGGTGATTACCCAGGCCAAAGAGATAGAGGAACAGGCCTTGCAGCGAATGACAGATACCACTGAGAGAGCGCACGTAAAGATACTGAAGATGCGGGATCAGCTGGACCAACTCCTCAAGGACGGCATAGACGTTGGGGCCGTGCCCGACCTTCTGGAACTGGCACAACAGGAACTGGATAAGGAGGACTTCAATGCAGCTCAGAAGACCATCGAGAGGGCCTCCGAGCAGATTGAGACGGCCATTGATTTGTCCGAGGGTTTTGAGGAAGCCATTTCCAAGGTCAGGGAGGCTTTTGCTCGCCTGGAGACGGCGGGGGTTCCGACCAGCGTGTTCGAATCCGACCTACAGAACATCCTCTCGAAGAAGGATGAGGACTCTCTTGAGAATGTGTACGGGTTGTTGGACGAGGTCCGGGCCGAGAGGAAGAGGATGAAGAGACAGGCGAGGGAGTCCATCGAGGAGTCTGGAACCCTCATCGAGGAGAACCCAGACGTGGATTTCGGAGAGGAGAGGGATATCCTCGGGAGAGCATCGGAAGCCTTTGAAGAGGGCAAGTACGGAAAGGCCTTCGAGATTGGCATCGAGGCCGTTGGGAGGACCCAGAAGAAACTGGAGTTGTACGAGAAGTCTGATCAGCTCCTTGAGACCTTGAGCGAGGATCTGGATGGATTGGAAAAGGCAGGGTTCAACATTCACTCTCTCGAGTCCGAGCTCCAGATATGCGAGATGGAGAAGGATCCCTCAACGAGGATTGACAAGATTCGGGCCCTTGAGTCCGAAATAGCCAAGACCGAGAAGAGGCTGGAGCAATCGATGGAATGGGCCATTGTGGAGGCCCGCCACTGGATAGCCATTCTGGAAAAGAACAAGGTCTCATCGGATGATTTGGGAGAAATGATCGAGTCCGCTCAAGAACTCGCATCTGACCGGGTCTACAGGGAAGCGCAGAAGAAGGCCAGGAACGTCCGTGACCTGGCGGAAGAGAGGGTGGCGCAGTTCAAAGAGGCAAGGGACAGGATGGGAATTCTGGAAAGCATCATGGCCAAGGCAGAGGTCATGGACATCTCCTTAGAGGAATTCGAGGAGGACTTCTCCTGGCTCAAGACTTCTGATGATTACTCTCTCATGATAGAGAAAGCGAAACTGATGTATGACAAGATCAATAACCTTCTGGAGGGAGAACGTGAGAACGTACGATCGGCAATATCAAGCCTGAAGGATTCACTGGTAGCACTTGAACAGAGCAATGTCCATGCTCCAGCAGCAAGATCAGCACTCGAAAGGGCGGAGGTGGAGCTTTCCAAGGACGACATCATTGCCGCGATGGGAAGCTGCAAGTCCGCGGAGGAGAATTTGGAGGAGATCAGGGTCTCGTACGACAAATGGGTCGAGGTAATGTCCAACGTTGAAGGGTACCTTGAGGAGGCCTCCAAGACCGGGATCGGCATAAAGGACTTCGTCTCTAGGCTGGACGCCCTGAAGAGGACCGCCGATTACGAGTACGCTGCATCCGAGGCCGACAAGATACTGGATGACCTGGACTCCAGGAAGACGGCCATGAGCACCAGGACGCTTGAAGAGATTCAGAAGACCAGGGAGAAGGTGGATGCACTCTTGGAGGAGGGTGCGCAAGCAGGAACCCTGCTTGACCTGTTGAAAGAGGCGGAAAGGGCGGTCCAGGATGAGGAATACGTATCTGCTCGCCGTCAGGTGATCGAGGCCGCCAGGACGGTTGAGGGCCTGAGAAGCGATTATGACGAGTTCACGGCCGTCATGGATGAGGCCAAGACCAGGGTGGAGCAAGCCGCTGAGTTTGGCCTGGATACCGATGAGATCACGGGGAGATTGATGAGGCTGACAGATTCCGAGGAGGATTACAGTTCCCGCATTCAGCTGGCGCGCGAGTTGGGTGAGAGGGCTTCAACACTCGGCGAGAGCACCCGAGAGGAGGCCACAAGAGCTCTTGAGGAGGCACGAGAGATTCTGGAGCGTTTGAGGTCCGCAGGAACGAACGTCAAGAAGGCCGAGAAGGTCTTTTCCAATGCAGAAGGGAAGCTGGCCGAAGGCAGGCTGCAAGAAGCAAGGCGGCTTGCCCTGGAAGCAAGGACCATTGGCGAGGAAATGGCCAGTTTGGCCGAGGAGAGAACCGCCGAGACAGAAAGAGCCAGGGACATGGTCAAGAAGGCGGCAGCCTCGGGAGTGGATGTTAAGGCTTTCTCGAAAGAAATGGACAAGGCAATCGTCCTGAAGGATGACCGCAGGTCCGTCCTGAGACTGCGGGCCATCATTGAAGAAGCTGAAAGTTCCATTGCATCGCTTGATAGAGAGGCTTCCGAGGAACTGGATCGAATGAGGGAAGAACTGATAGAACTGAGGAAGAGCTGTGCCCGTGTCGCCAGCCTCAAAGGGTTGCTGGAATCCGCAGAGAGTTCCATTAACGAGGGAAACCTGGCCGAGGCCGAGGCCCAGATCCAAGCTCTGAGGGAACAGGAGTCTAGGATCGAGGAGCTGAATTCTGAGTATGAAGAGACAAAGAAGGGATTCGAGGATGAGATATCGGACCTCGAGGCTGGAAGGGAGAAGCTGGAAGTCCTTCAGAAGGAAGGTGAGGAAGCCGAATCCCTCCACGACATCGAGGAAGCGATTCAGAGATACAAAGGCCTCACCGAGAGGGCCGTCGAGCTGAGGAAGGAGATGAGGGAGAAGGCGGAAAAGAGGTTGGAAGAAGTGCGGGACTTCGTGAACGAGCTCGATAGCCAGGGCGCGGATATCGAGGAAGCGCTTTCCGTCCTGTACGAAGCGGAAGAAGTCCTGGATGATGGGGGGTTCCTGAGAGCGATGGCAAAGGTCAACAGGGCCGCTGACCTGGGAGATAAGATCAGTGAGAAGCTTTCATTTGACGGCAAGCTTCTGGAGACTGAGAAGTTACTGGAAGCCGTCAATGAGGAAGGTATTGACGTTTCTGATTTGATGGAGAAGCTGGAATCGCTGAGCGAGGGGACCGACTACCCGGAGATGACCGGTGAGCTCAAATCCATCGAGGAGGAAGCCGTCAAGAGAAAGAATGGGAATGAGAACACATCCTAAGGACAACCATCTCATGCAGTTTTCTGCAACAGATCGGGATAGTCTGCTTACCAACCGTTAGTGTTTTTCTCCGGGAACCATCTTTTGAAGGAAGATTCGACATTCAGAATGAGAAAATGAGCCTGGCTTAGTATTCATATTGAAATCAATACCACAAAACTTTTTAGAACAAACCTGCATATGACCAAGTACTTACAACAGAATGGGGGAAGAAGTTGGGCAGAAAACCTCGTACATCGATTCCTGTTCTTTTCGCTGTCCTCCTCTTCGTTGGGTCATTCTCCCCCTTGTTCGGTTTTGCAGGAGGAGTAGCCCACAATCAAATCGAGGAAGAGGCGGCAGCCGAGGAAACGGTCCCGTTCGGACAATACGTGTTCGGGCCTGTATCAGGTCAGAGATACCTCATCGTCAAGGACGTGTACGCAGAGACGGTCGATTTTGTTGGAGATGGCATCGTATTCCATGACCTGGCTTCCCTTATGGAGTATGAGCTGAGTCTGGCGGATGGTTCGAGTTACAAGATAGATCCAGAGCTTTTGGTCCTGCTTCAAAACGAGAGGTCTCGGTATGAGATCGTGTCAGTGGTCATTGAGATGAGTGACCAGTATTCGCGCGAAATCAGCTTGAGAATGAGAGAGAGGCACAAGCCATCTCTTCAAGAAATGATCGATGAAAGGGAGGGAATCTACAATGTGGCTAGATCAAGAGCAAATGGCAAACCCATTACCACCCAGGAACCACTGGAGAGCTACCTGACCGAGTCCGAGTGTTCCTACCTGGAGGAGACGAACCTCAAGATAGATCGCAAGATGTTTGAGATTCGAAAGGAGATAATGGACCTCACGGCCCAGAAGAACGTCCTTTCACAGCAGGATTTGGTGGAAGACCTTGCCTCAAGAGGGTTCTACGTGGGATATCAGGGACACCTCCTCAACACTCTCACTGCAAGAGTCCCGGTCTGGTATCTGGAGGAAATAGCCGACAGACCAGATGTTGCCCTCATACACAACAATATCGTCATGTATCCTCAACTGGACCACAGTGTTGACGCGATACTCGCCACCTCCATGTGGGGCGTTGGCGCCACGGGAGGCCCGTGGGACCTGGCTGTGGCCGATACCGGCATTGATAAGACCCACCCCAATCTGCACGTGGAATGGGAAAAGGTGGTTCATGACTCCGGCCAGCTCATCCCAGGATACAACGATGACTCAGGCTCAACAGATGATCTCCACGGTCACGGCACCCACATCGCCGGGATAGTCCTGAGCAATCATTCAACCTACAAAGGTGTGGCATACGGGATGCGTGACATGATCAACGCCAAGTTCGGATTCCAAACGGACAATGGTCGCGGCGGAGGGGACTATTCTGACATGATGAAGGTCGTGGATTGGGCCATCCAGACTGCCGGTGCTGACGTGATTAGCTTCAGTTTCGGTGGGGCTGGATTCACAAACGGCAACAATGGACCCGCCCGCTATTTTGATGCGGTCATCGATGACCTGGGTGTACCCATAGCCGTATCCGCTGGGAATGACGGCCCCGGTGCCGGCACTATCAGCAGACCGGCCGACGCGTTCAACATCCTCACAGTCGGAAGCATAAATGACCAGAACTCCGATGCTAGGAGTGGCGACTTCATTAGCGGATTCAGTAGCCGAGGACCTCTTGACGACGGCAGGATTAAGCCTGACGTGGTCGCACCTGGCGCTAACATACGTTCCGCAAACAACGATTGGGAAGGACTGTCCAGCGATTTCGTGCAGATGTCGGGAACAAGCATGGCAGCTCCGCACGTCGCAGCGAGTTTGCTTCTCATGATGAACTACACCAATGATCCGTCCCTTTTCCCTGCAGTCTACAAGGCCCTGATGATAAACCAGGCGGAGGACTGGGGTATTATAGCGGGTGTTGAAAATGAGACCGGGTGGGGTTACATAAACCTGGACGACACGCTCACCTACATGGATTATCATATCGAAGGATTCGTCAACACAACTTTGAGATACCGATTCTACCGGGGTTCTGTCACAGCAGCAGACAAGGCGACACTGGTTTGGCAGAGGCACTCAGTATATCTCGATGAGTTCTTTCCACTCCAGTATTGGCTCCCCAATGACTTGGATTTGTACATCTACGAGATGCCAAGCAGGAACGAACTCGGGAAGTCCATCTACCCGCTGAACAACATAGAGCAGTTGAACTTCGGTGCTTCCAGCGCGGATGTCCTTCTCAAGGTCAGGGTGTTTGGGGATGTCGAGGGCACGACGGACGAACCCTTCTCACTGGCTCTGATGAGCGATTTCAATGAAATCATCCCCCCGAGCTTCATAGTCAATCTGTCGGGTCCCACAGACGTTATGTTCGGTGAGACCTTTGACATTTTCGCGAACGTGACCAATGTCGGGGACCTTGAGGGCTGGAACGTGAATGCGTTGTTGAACCTTCCTCCGGGACTGACCTGGATTGGAGGATCGAACCCTTCATCGCTTGGGAACCTCGCGAAGGGAGCAACTGCGATGACCTCCTGGCAGGTCAGGGCGGACCAGGTCGGCTTCCAGACTCTGACCGTTGATGGCTTTTCCAACTCGCTCGGGGAGACCTTCACAAACAGGAGCCAGGGCCATACCGTCAGGGTTCAAGACGTTGAGTTGCCGTTGATCCTGGAAGTGGACGCACTACCCAATCCACAAGAAGTGCACGGAGTTGTAAACATATCTGCGCTTATTCTAGACAATACAGGAATAAACATTGTGTGGGTTGACATTGAAAAGCCGGACGCTTCCCCTTACGGAAACTTCACAATGGCTCTTGACAGCGGAAGTGGGAAGCACTATTTCTACGACAACTATCCGGACCTTGGAGATTATCAGTTCACGATATGGGCGGAAGATTTGAATTCGAACTGGAATTTCTCTACAGGCTCGTTCACGATACAAGACACCACTCCTCCTACGATTAGTAATCTCTTAGCCACACCATCTCCTCAAGAGGTGTACGGTGCGGTCAACGTCTCGGTGGATGTCACTGACAATTACCTGCTCTCCGGTGTTTGGGTTGAGATCACGGACCCGCAATCTAACATTACCAATTTCTCCATGGACGCGGGTACTCTGGAAAACTTCTATCATAGGTCCACGTACGACATATTGGGCACGTTCAACTTCGTGATATGGGCCGTTGACAGCCTTGCCCTTTGGAACTCGGATTCAGGTCAGTTCACGATTCAAGACACCACATTTCCCATCGCCGATGCGGGACCGATCCAGCTTGATGTGCTGATTGGAACCACAGTAACCTTCGACGGAAGCGGTTCGAGTGACAACCACCAGATTGCCTCCTACGAATGGACATTTGATGACGGAGGACCCAAGAGCTTGACTGGAGTGGGTCCGCAATACATCTTCAACAACGCTTCCTGCTATGACGTGACCCTGAACGTTACCGACACCGCAGGCAATTCCGCATATGACAGCATGAGGGTGTGCACAATCGAGCGCAATCCGCCACTTATCAGGAATGTTACAGCAACTCCGAACCCTCAGGAGCTGTACGGAGTTGTCAACATCTCCGCAAATATCTGGGACGACTATGGTCTTTGTCTGGATTGCGCCTGGATAGAGATCACTGCACCAGACATGTCAAGCACCAATGTCACCATGACCTCAGGGCCGGGTGACCTATACTACCACCAGCGTATGTACCTGGAACTGGGGACCTATGGCTTCAGGATAACTGCCCTTGACGTGTACAACAACTGGAATTCCACAGATGGGTCCTTCCTGATACGGGATTCCACGCCCCCCACACTGAAAGAGGTTTTCACCAACCCAGCCCCGCAGGAGGTCCCCGGTCCCGTGAACATTTCGGTCCTGGTGAACGACAATCACCTGGTGGATGAAGTGTGGATCAACATATACGACCCTGGTGGCTTCGAGGTCACGAACAGCAGCATGACGTTCTATACGCCTACCCAGAGACATTACTACCGTAATACGTATCAAGAGCTCGGGGTATACAATTTCACGATTTGGGCCAATGATGTCAGCGGAAACCGGAATCACACTAATGGATCCTTCTTGATGAGGGATACGACCCCTCCCCGGTTCGTCAGCGTTGGTGCTTCTCCTCCTATTCAAGAGGTTTTCTACGAGGTGAACATATCTGTCAATGTTACTGACAACTACGATGTCGTTGGAGCCTGGGCTAACGTGTCTGCCCCTGATGGCTCGTTCGTGGGGAACTTCACCATGATCGAGGGGAACGTCACGGACGCGTACTACTTCGTGAGAAGCTACGATACACTGGGCAGATATGACTACGACGTTTGGATCACGGATGCTGTGGGCCTGTGGAACACCCGAGGCGGGTCGTTCAGGATGGAGGACGGGACCGACCCGGTGATAGTACCACTGCAGAGCAATCCCCAGGTCGAGGTGTATGGTTACATAAATCTGACCGCGAACGCTACGGACAATTATGAGTATATGGGCGCATGGATAACCATCTACTATCCGACCGGGGTCCCGCTCGGGAACTTCACAATGCTCGAGAATCCCGGGGACCCTGCCAATTTCTATTACGAGGATAACTTCGGCAGTCTCGGGATGTTCTCCTATAAGCTCGCTGTGAGGGACACCAGCGGCAATTGGGGTGTGTCAAACGAGAGTTTCACCGTCATCGATACCACTTCGCCGATTGCAGATGCAGGTGCTGACAAGGAAGTCCTGCAGAGAACTGTCGTTACCTTCGACGGGAGCGGGAGTTCGGACAACTACGGTGGGATATCCAACTACAGCTGGAGTTTCGATGAAGGGGGGAATACCGTCAACATGTACGGGCCGAATCCTCAACACACCTTCAATGCTCCGGGCAATTACTCTATCATACTGACGGTGACCGACTCATCTGGCAATTCGGACCAGGACGAAGTGTGGGTGAACGTCACTGCGAGGGACAGCGACCAGGACGGTCTGACCGATGACGAGGAAGAAGCACTGGGCACCGATCCCAATGACCCAGATACCGATAACGATGGACTGTCCGATCTCTATGAGGTTGGTGAGAGCGGTACAGATCCAACGAACCCAGATACCGATGGCGATGGCATCATCGACGGTCTGGATGAGGACCCGCTTTATCCGAATATCGACGACGGAACCATCGAGGAACCCCTTCTCACCAAATATTGGTGGTTGATCCTTCTCATCATCCTCATACCAGTGATCATTCTACCTATTGTGGCTGCAAGTGGTAGGAGACGCAAGAAAGAGGAGCAGAGGAGAGCAGAAGAAAGGAAGAGAAGGCAAGCCAAGCTCAGAGCACGTCTGGCTGCACAGAGAGATAGACTCAGGGAACCTCCCCCGCCTCCCCCGTCAGAAGGTGAGCCACCTGCTGAACCTGAGGTACCTCCGCCACCACCTGCTGAAACGCCAGAGCCACCACCACCGGATGAAACACCCGAACCACCACCGCCTGAAGAACCTCCACCGCCACCGCCCGAGTGAAGCAGCCCAGGTTGGGGCAATTCTTCTTTTTCGGACGCATACTAACTTCTGTTAAGAAACGCTATTGCTTCCCACTTCTCCCAATAGGAAATGCAGAACCCATTATCCGCTCATCAGCTTGATTATCGCCTCAGCGGGCTCCCCATCACATTCTTCCAGTGCCTTTCTCGCCTCCTTCTCGGACACGTTCGCTTTCTCCGCGACCAGCTTGATGTCCTCGATGGGAATCCTCAGCTCTTCCTCCTTCTCGGTTATCTCGGGCTCCCCCACGATCTGAAAGGTCTTCTGCCCCT
Organism: Methanomassiliicoccales archaeon; assembly: GCA_004377185.1. Lineage (GTDB taxonomy): Archaea > Thermoplasmatota > Thermoplasmata > RBG-16-68-12 > SOIM01 > SOIM01. The sequence goes on from SOIM01000034.1 coordinate 18,182, forward strand.
GGAGGGTTGTCATTGTGACCTCGGCATCCGTGAAATGGTATTCCTTGGAAGATGTTTTGATGATGACCTCTTCCACTCCCTCTATCTCCTCGGTCTCGATTCCGAGCTTCTTCATCATTTGCTTCATCTGTCTTGGATGTATTCGCCCGCCGGGTATCATTGGGATCCCTCTGGTGATTCTTCTCGCTCTAGAAAAGTGTTGGCATTGTTTAAATAGATTAGCTCCGTTGAGCACATCCGTGAGGATTGCCGTACTCATCAGGGACAGATGCCAGTCCAAGAAATGCTCTCTGGAATGCATACGATATTGCCCACCAGTGAGAACCGGGACGGAGGCCGTGGTGATGGGGGACGACGGTAAGGTCATCATTTCTGAGGAGTTGTGTGTCGGATGCGGCATCTGCATCCACAAATGCCCTTTCGACGCGATAAGGATTATAGGTCTGCCGGAGGAATTGGAAGGAGACCTGGTTCATCAGTATGGAGAGAACGGGTTCCGATTGTACAGGCTGCCACGCCCCAGGAGCGGTATGGTGGTCGGACTGCTCGGTCCGAACGGGATAGGGAAGACCACCGTTCTGTCAATACTGTCCGGTGAGATCATCCCCAATCTTGGAGTGTACGATGAGGAACCCAGCTGGGAGGCGGTGCTCGACCATTTCTCCGGAACCGAGATCTATGAATACATGGAGAAGGTCTCCAGCGGTGAATGGAAACCCTCTGTGAAGCCCCAGTACGTGGACAAGCTCTCCAAGGTCTACAAAGGTAAGGTCTCCTCCCTCCTCAAGAAGGTGGACCATCAGAACAACCTGTCCGAAGTCAAGCAGCAGTTGGAGCTGTCCAGCTTCATAGACAAGGATATCAGCAAGCTGTCTGGAGGGGAACTGCAGCGCGTTGCGATTGCCGCGACCATCCTGAAAGAGGCGGACGTCTATTTCTTTGACGAACCTTCCTCCTACTTGGATATTTATCAACGCCTTCAGGTGGCCAAATCCGTTCAGAAGCTGGCCGAGGAGAAGCCGACGGTAGTGGTGGAGCATGACCTTGCCGTTTTCGATTTCCTTGCGACGAATGTCCACCTGATGTACGGTTCTGAGGGAGCGTACGGTGTTCTCTCCCACCCCCGACCGGTGAGGACTGCCATCAACGTCTATCTGAGAGGCTTCTTGAGAGAAGAGAACGTACGTTTCCGCGAGACTGAAATCAGATTCGAGTCACATCCACCTAGGAAGGAGTGGTCAAAAGCGACCTTGTTGCAGTTCGAACCGCTCAAGAAGAGGTTCAAGAGCTTCATCCTGAACACCGGAGAGGGCAGCGTCGGTGTCGGCGAAGTGGTGGGCGTGGTCGGACCGAATGCCACAGGCAAGACCACCTTCGTGAAGATGCTGGCGGGGGAAATAAAGCCAACCGCGGGCACCGTTGGTGCTGAGGTCACTGTCAGCTACAAACCCCAGTATTTGGAATCGAAGTTCAAGGGGACGGTCAGGGAACTGTACATGACCGAGATCATGGAGGAGTTCGAGTCCAATTACTTCCAGTCCGAGATCCTGAAGTCGCTTGGTGTTTCGCCTCACTTGGACAGGGAACTTCTGGGTCTGTCAGGAGGGGAGCTACAGAGGGTTGCCATGGCCCTTTGCCTGGGAAGGAAAGCGGACCTCTATCTGATTGATGAACCATCCGCCTACCTGGACTCCAACCAGAGAATGCAGACGGCCAAGACCATAAGGAGGAGCATGGAGAAGAGGGGGCTCAGCGGATTGATTGTTGACCACGATGTGTATTTCCTTGACCTTGTCTCAGATTCGTTGATGGTTTTCGGGGGCGAACCCGGCGTGAAAGGTTTCGGAGAGGGACCCTTCGAAATGCGTGAGGGCATGAACAGGTTCCTCAAGATGGTGGAGATTACCTTCAGAAGGGACAATGACACCAATAGGCCGAGGATAAACAAGTCCGGATCCGCTCTTGACAGGGAGCAGAAGGCGAAGGGCGAATACTACTACTCAGCCTGACGTTTTTTCCTTCTCCAGAGAATGTAGGATATGAAGGCAACCAGAACAATCAATATTACCGCGATATCGAAGTATTCAAAGGTCTCGGCCAGCGCAAAAACCTCTTGGCCCAAGAAGAAACCCAGAAGAGCAAGGACCGTGTTCCAGATCATCGCTCCCGCAAAGGTGAAAATCATAAAGTTGCGGAGCCTCATTTTCCCAATGCCAGCAGGGAAAGAGATGAACGACCTGATTCCTGGGACCGAATGACCCACGAATATCGCCACGTCCCCGTACTTCTTGAACCAGACCTCCGCCTTCTCTATGTGCTCTTCCTTCAGACGGAACCATTTCCCGTATCTTCTGATGAACGGACGACCCAGGCTGTAGCCTATGAAGTACGCTCCTGTTGATCCGATGACTGCCCCGAGAGAACCAACGAGGATGACCAATACGATGTTGAAATCAGGAGATGTGGCCGACAAGTAACCAGCAAACGGCATTATCACCTCGCTGGGAATGGGAGTTATGACCCCTTCGACAAGCATGGCAAAGAAAATGCCTGGATAGCCGATCGTATGAATCAAATCCGTGAACCAGTATGCAAGGGGCAGGAAAATCGATGGCATTGGATTCAGCACCGATAGGGTAGGAATAGTTAAGGTTTTTCTCTCTTGGTAATCATCCTTCCCTTTCGGGTTTCCTGGATCTCACCGTCTTCGGATACCAGCTCCCCCCTCAGGAACGTTCCGAGCGGGAAGATCGCCTCCCATTTCTCGAAAGGTGTCCATCCGCATCTTGAGTGAAGATCGTCGCCTCTGATCTTGGTGATCTTCCGAAGGTCCACGGCTATGAGGTCCGCGTCCATGCCAATCTCGATCGAACCCTTGTCCAGTCCCATTATCTTGGCAGGTCCCTTCATCATGGCTGAAACGAGCCTTTCCATTGTCAGGTTGCCCTTCTTGACATGCATGAGCATGAGGGGAAGCGAGGTCTCCACTCCTGGAACTCCTGGCGGTACCCTTTCGAACTCTTCCTCCTTCTCCTCGATAGTGTGAGGTGCGTGATCGGATGCAATGATGTCTATCTTCCCGGAGACCAGTCCCTCCCACATTGCCGCTTGGTCAGCTCTTCTTCGAAGGGGTGGGTCCGCCTTGCCGAATCCAGCCAGGTCCGTCTTCGCGTTCAGAAGCAAATGATGCGGAGTCACTTCAGAGCTCAAGTTCGGTCTGTCCAGAAGGGGGATGCTCTCTCGAGCGCTGACGTGGCAGACGTGAGCCTTCAGATCTCCTATCATTCCTATGGCCGAGGTCTCGGCCTCGTTAGGTCGGGAGCGCAGGTAGTCCTCGAGACCCACTCCATCTTCCTTGGCCATCAGATCCTGGTTCTCGCAGTGAACACTCGTATGCATCTCCGCCTTTTCTGTCTCCTCCAATGTCTTCTTCAGTTTTTCGTACGCCCCGAACGCAAGATCTCCTCTCGCACCGGTCATGTATATCTTGAAGGGGCACCCCAGTTTTGACAGGTCAGTTGCGTTGCTGTCCTCCCTCAAAGCCAGATAGAGACCGAAGTCCACATTCGCCCTACCTGCCACCGCCTGGCGTTTCTCTTCCAGGGTCCGAGCGTCGGTGGTGGCGGGGAGATTGTTGGGCATGTCGAAAACGCAAGTGATTCCACCGCAGGCCGCTGCTTCGGAACCAGTGTGAAAGTCCTCCTTGTTCGGGAAGCCAGGTTCCCGGAAATGGACATGAATATCAATCCCGGCAGGGAGTATGTAGTTGCTCCCAAAATCGAAATGCGGGTCACCCTTGATTATCTTCTTTATGGCCGCGATCTTGCCTTCCTCAATGCCTATGCAACACTGTTCAAACCTACCCCTGACAAAGGCTCGTCCCTCAACTACCCTCATCCTCGTCCCCTGGGGTTTTCCTTACTATCTTGCCTCTGGGTTCAACCTCTCCGAAAATCTCGGAATTGAATCTGTACATCCTGGTGTCCTTATCGAACCATGCGTCCGGTGGCAAACCTGCTTTCATGCATGTCTGCGAGAGAAACTCCTCCTCGTTCCACTTCCATTCCACAGGGACCTGGGGCAAGAGCAAACCTGTGTAGGTCCCCTTCTCCACAATCAGACCGTCCTTGCCGATTTCTACTTCCTTGGGATAGTCCAGCGCAGACTCTACCTCGATCAACTGCGGAATTGTCAAGAGACTCACCTCAACCGTGATACCGTCCAGCTCCTCGACTGAGAGGCGTGCGAACCTGGGGTCCTCCGTTACCCCTTCCGCAGCTTTCACCACAGCCTTCCTCAGAGGATAGATGGGCGATGGATATCCTATGCACCCCCTCAACCGCTCATCGGGATGTGTGTTTATGGTGACAAAAACGCCGGTGTCCTCATCAAAGCTCTTGGGAAAATCGAAGTCCGGATAGGGCCTCCCCTTTGTGAAACACTCTAGGACCTGACGTGCAATCTTCACCGCTACTGTACCCTCTTCTAGCGTGTACATCGACCCACCAAATCAGAATATTGATTTAAACTCTCCGATTCCATGCTCAAAATGCAAAAGCCTAGGTTTCCAAGGTCCCTTCAACTACTGTCCTGATCTTGTATTCAACCTTTAGTGTCCTGAGGGTCAATCGAACATTCTCGATCCGTGCAAGAAGATCCTGTGCATCAGTGTTGTTCTCCTTGAGTATCTTCTCCCAGGGCAGGGCGAAGATGGAGTCCTCCTTGATTATCATCCATCCGTTCTCTTTGAGGACCTTCATCAGTTCCTCTGGGATTTCTCTGCCTCCATCTAGGTTGACTATGATGAATGTAGCCAAGTCGTTCATATGGACTGCTCGTTCTGCCATTCGTTGCTGGAAACATATGCGTTTCCGCATGATTATCAGAGATGATTTTTTTTCCCTTCCGCACCTGGGAAAAGGCACATACCAAAGCTTTTATTTGTCCAACCAGATTACCATCAGACGGTGAACCAATTGAACATCAAGGTGCCGGTCATGGAGGTCATGTCTCGGAGCCCCGTGACCATAACGGAGGACGAAACGGTCTCAGCAGCCGCTTTGAAAATGAAGGATTTAGACGTGAGCAGTCTGGTAGTCGTGCAGGGCAGCAAAGTGATAGGCATTGTGACCGAGAACGATGTGGTCCACAAGGTAGTGGCTGAGGACCTCGTGCCTTCTAAGCTCAGGGTCAAGGAGATAATGACCACTCCAGTGATCTCGATTCATCAGCATGAGGAAGTGGAGAAGGCGGCCGCAATGATGTCCAAGGAAGGAATCAGGAGGCTGGTCGTCACCGACGATTCCGACCTGCGGGGGCTGGTCACCGAGAACGATATCCTGAAGATATGGCCAGAGTTGATAGAAGTCACGAGGGAATACCAGAAGGCAGGTTTGACCGAAATGGAAGTGGAGAAGGCCAGTGGCTACTGCGAAAGCTGCAAGAGTTTCTCCGAGTCTCTGGCCGAGCAGGATGGCCAGTTGTTGTGCTCTGAATGTCGTGAAAGATAATTGGTTCAATAATTTTATTAATGCCAACAAAAACTAACCCATGGAATGAGATTTGTCAAGATATCCCAGGATGAAATAGCGAAGATCAGGAACTTGTACGAGGGAGTCATGTCCTACGCTTCGCACGGTCTCTTCTACCGTGAAGGCCTATATCTGGGGGAAGGCATATCAAAGATCGCGAACAAGACCCCAGATGAGTTCATTCACGTGGTGTCCAATATACTCATCGGGAGAGGGTGGGCGCAGAAGATCACCTTTGAGAATGACAGGATCGTTGTGGACGGGAGCATAGAGGTCACGGAGGACGGTATGGGCATGGAGACCTGCCACAGAATGAGGGGGATCCTCAGCAAGGTGTGTGAGATATTCATGAAGCAGAAGGTGAAGGTCATTGAGGTAGGATGCCAGAGCCTCGGCGACGAGAATTGCGTGTTCATAATCGAGAAAGAGGGATAGACATGTTGTACGGAGAAATGTTAACATTCCTGAGAAACGAATGCAAGGCAATGGCCTCGGCGATAGTCAGCAAGGACGGGTCGGTGCTCGCCTCCGATGTTCCGGATGACATCTCCGAGGAGACGTTCGGAATAATGAGCGCCACCATCATGGGTGCCAGTGTGACCGCTGCCATTGAGTTGAAGAAGGACCCTCCCAGCAGGGTTGTCTTCGAGACCAAAGACACAAAGACCATTATTATGAACGCCAGTAGAAAACGGATAATCGTTGTGGTTGTGCCTTCCTCGACAGACCCAGACCTTGTTGAACAATCTTCGCAGGTACTGATGACCGCCCTGAGAAAAGAGTAGCTAATCCTTGAGTCCTAATTCTTCCAGCTTTTTGTTTGTTGGGATCGCGTTCTGATCCCATCCCCGTGCATCGAAGTAGTCGCCCAGCATCTTGTTCATTTCCTCTATAGTTACCAGATGGCCTTTCGATTCCCCTTCTGGGATTGGTACACCTGTAATCTTCTCGGGCAGAACGTAGTCCTCCCTGGTCATACCCTCTCTCAGGACGAACAGCTGCTTCAAGTTGTTTACCCTCTCACCGATCCAAAGGATCTCTTCCTCGGAATAGCTGGAGCCGGTTGTCGCCTTTATGAGTTCTATGAATCCGGAAGCGAAGAAGAAACCCCTTGAGAACTTGCATACGCCCAGGACATCGTACATCACTACCAGGTCTTCCAGCTCCTTTATCTCTATCCCCTTCCCTTCAGAGGACAACCTGTCCACATCCTGGTACTTCCAGAACTTCCCCGTCAGTTCCAACGCATAGGCACAGGTCCGCAGGTGACAGGCGCCGCGCGTGGATGTCAAGAAAGCCAGGGCCATGCCCTTTATTCCGCGCACATCGTACGCCGGAGGTTCCATACCCTTCACGTGGACAGCGTATTTCTCAGACCCCTTTCCGATCTTCTCGGCTGCACGTTTGACCCCTTCCGCCAGAACGTCACCCAATCCTTCCCTCTTCGCGATCATTTCCAGAAGGGCCAGTTCCGCCTCGGAGCCTCCGAACTCCAGTTCCAGGCCGCCGGCGTCCTCCTTGCTTATGATTCCATTCTCATACAGGTCCATCGCAAAGGCGATGACGTCGCCAGCAGATATCGTGTCCATTCCCATGGCGTCACAAATCTCGTTCCCTTTCGCGACCGATTCCACATCCCCATTTCCGCAAGCTCCGCCCAGGGAATACAGCGTTTCGTACTCTATGCCGTCAATGGCCAAGCCGGCATATTTCCCGCTTTCGATCACGAACAGCTTCCCGCAGGGTTTTGGGCAGGAGAAGCAAGCCTTGTTCTTCTTGGAGTATCTGGGGGCCCAGTAATAGGGATCGATCTCCTTCCTGTTGTCGAACACGCCCTCTCTCCAGTTTCGGGTGGGGAATGTCCCTTTCTCGGAATTGATCCAATCCAGGAACTCGCCCGTGCCGTACTTCGTATCGGCCTCGTAGTCCGGACTCTCGCTCATCTTTCTTACCCACTCCACGTTCAGTTTCATCAGTGCTGTTGGGTCGTGCGGAACAAGGTCCCTTGTCCCGCGTACCGCAATGGCTTTGAGGTTCTTCGATCCCATGACCGCACCGGCTCCCGCTCTTCCCGATTGCCGGTCATCGCAGTCTATTCCCGCGAACCTGACAAGATTCTCACCGGCTGGACCTATGCAGGCGACCCTCACGTTCCCTTCCTCGCTCTTTATCTTCTCAACCGTGGTTGGCACGTCCAGACCCCAGAGGTCACCAGCATCCTTCATCTCAACCTCATCATCCTTGACGAGAAGATAGCATGGATTGGGCGCTCTTCCGGTGATGACAACAGCGTCGTATCCAGCATGCTTGAGCTCGGCACCAATGCTCCCTCCCATGACAGAGTCTCCCATCAGTCCAGTGAGCGGAGACTTTGTGCAGAAGACCACCTTGCCACCCGTGGGGACGGAGTAACCGTTGAAGAGGCCTGGAGCCATGATGAGTGGGTTGGAAGGATCGAACGCGTCCTTGTTCGGAACGGATCTGTCGAAGAGGAGCCTTACTGCGAATCCCGAGCCTCCAAGATACTCCCGAGCCATCTCGGTTGACACTGGTTCGGTCGTGACATCCCTGGAGCCCAGATCGACGTTGAGAATCTTTCCTCCGTAACCCTTCATCTCATTCACCCCCCGCCAGCGCCTTGGCTTCCTTCCATTTCTTCTCTCTCTCGTCCCCTGAACCTTCCAGGTAGAGTATGGCCTGTTGAGGACAGAACTTAACGCAGACCGGGTCGCCCTGGCACAGATCGCATTTCATAGCCACCTCATCCTTCATCCATATACATTGGAAAGGACACGCATCCACACAAGCTTCACATCCAGTGCACTCCTCCTCCACCACTTCTATCGCAGGTCCTTCAACCACCTTGATGCAATCGACCGGACAAACCTCAACGCATTCCTGCTCGCACGCATTCCCCTGCGTACATACGATCGGTACGTCCAGGCGCACTCCTTTCTTGACTATTCTTATCCTGGACTTCTCCGCGTTCAGTACATTCTCATGTTTGAGGGAACACGCCATCTCACACAACCTGCAACCTGTACAAATCTCCGGGAAGGGAACAATCGCCTTTGCCATCCTACCCCCGCTTGGTGAAATGGAAGGATATAGAAAAACATTGCTCAGCTGGAGCTCTTCGCAAAAATGTGGAATCCTTCAGAGATAGTCCTGCACTTCCACCTTCCAGGCGTCGTACATCACTCGGGACCTGTCCGCCTTGGCCGCGCTTCTCATTGCGAGTTTGATTGCTCTTCGGTACTCTCCGTTCTTCATCTCGTTCTTGGCCTCGTCCAGGAGGTCCAATGCCTCTTCCACATCCCCTCCCCGTTCGTTCGCGATCTCGATCTTCCTCTCGGCTCTTCCCATACGAACGATGAGAGCATCGAACCGCCTGGCTACGTCCTCTGCTTCCTGACCGCTTCTTGACGCCAGCTCAAGTGCAAGAGGGTAGTCCCCGTCCGCCAAAGCAACCTTGGCTCGGGCCAGCAGTGACTCGGCTCCGGGAAATTGGGCCCCCTCTCCTCTCCTGTTCGCTATGAACGTGAGAGCGTATGCCATCGCGCCCTCAACAATGGTCCTCATCTCCCTTGCCTTAGGGTCCGTCTCATCCAGGAACCTTGACGCTTCCTCGACCTTGGCACCGCACCAGGGGCAGACAACATCGAAGCTATCCAGTTGAGTATTGCATCCTGGACAATTTATGATGGTCAAGTGTTCATTGCCCACAGTCCACCACCTCACTCTTCACTAGTAGGGTCGCATCCTCTACATATCATTGTGCTCTATTTCGATAAATAGTTTTTGGATTGGTTGTTGATACCAATGCTCATTCGGGAACAGTTCTTACATTCCATTAACAATTGGTTGAAACCCTTGCGATCCCTAGTCCAGACTATCAGCGTCGATCATCAACACCGCTTCCTGCGGTATCGAAGACTCGGCAAGCACTTTGCCCCTTATCGCCATCTTGAGCGCTTTCCTGACGTTCCCTCTCCCGACTTCCTCTTTGGATGCGTCCAAGAGCTCTTTTGCCTGCAACACGTCCCCCCCCTTCTCACCGACCAGAGTCACCATCCTCTCGGCTCTGTGAATCGCATCGGAGAGTATCCTTTTCTGCATACCCGCGGATCTTGCGAGGTCGACGCTGAGCGAGGCGCATCTTGCCGCCCGTCCGAAATCGCTCATCTCGTACGCTTCCCTTGCAACGGTGAGGAACTTCACGGCGTTCGCGAGGTCGGAGTCGGTCTCTTCTCTCTCGATCTCCATTTGTGTCTCGGCCTCTTCGATTCGTGTGGTGGCCTCCTCCTTCAAGGCGTCTTCATCCCTCATCCACACATCCGCCCCGCATGATGGGCACTTGTCCGAATCTTCCTCCACGCGTTCGTCGCACATGGGGCATCGGTACTCTTCTATTCTGCGTATCTCCTCTCCCAGGTCCAGCCATATCTTGGTCCCGCAGTTGGAACATTCCTGATCGTCGACCTGCATGATCTCCTGACACACTGGACATTTGAATTGAAGCTCAACTCTCTCCTCCTCTCCTTCGAGGTTGACGCCGCAGCGGGAACATTCTGTCGAGTCCATATCCATGGGTTCCTCACAGACTGGACAGCGGTACTCCTGGGATACTTCATCTTCCTGGATGAGAGGACTGCCGCACATCGGGCACGATGTCGATTCTTCAGTCAGAACGTATCCGCATACCTGGCAACTCCCCTCCTGGGCCAGTTCGGTGGATGGGAAGGGCTTTCTGGCTGGAATGACCTTGCTCTCTTTGAAATCTACCCGAAAAACCTCACCACACAGTGGGCAGACTAGGTTCTCATCGAGTTCCACGCCGCAGTGTTTGCAGGTCTGGGACTCCCCGCCTTCCATTTGGAGCTTCACCGTCTTCAAATCGTGGCTTGGATACTAAAACGTTTGGCTCGGATTCTCTTGACTGGGATTTTTTGGAATTCGCTCTGCAAGCTTGGATTCTGTGCGTCCAAAACCATAACTATCAAATACTGCACAAAAGGGCACACAAGACTCTTTTTATACTTCTCAGCACCATTACCAAATCGCACAGTCAGGAAAGATGGAATGAAATGTCGCCTGACATGATACGTGAAACCCTCTTGATGGATGCTGACAAGAATAGTACGGAGGGAAGTAAGATGGACGGGATTTGCGAAAGAAGAAGTGTCATTTCAGCTGTTAGCGTATTCTTGGTCTTTGCATTGGTCTGGGGCACTCTCACTCTATTTGTAGCGGAGGATGCGGTTGGCCAGGAAGAAGAACTGATATTGCGAATTGGAAGTCAGGACGAAATGAAGACTCGTAACATACTCGCTTCGAATGACATTTGGACTGAAAACGTTCTCGGTCCAGTATATGACTCGGTCCTTCACACACACCCTGAGACAGGAGAGTTGCTACCGTACATTCTGAAAGGAACCGATGTCAACGGAGACGGCGATTTTGACGAGAGTGAGTACGGAGTCTTTACGAGCGTACCAGGTAGACCCCTAGAAGTCACAGCTTTCTACGATTTCAACGGCGTTCGTTTCCATGACGGTTACCAGGCTACGGTCGAAGATCTGTTGGTCACGTACCACATGGATGCGAACGATCCAAAAGCCACATCCCTTGACGTTCTGAAGGACAGGAACAACATCGAAGGGAACTACACCACGTCCAAGTGGTTGTGGCTCTATAAGCTGAAAGGCTTCGACCCTGAATCCCATTGGCACGCCGAAAAGCCATGGAGTAACTACGATGACCCAGACTACAACACCAGTTTGAGAGCGGCCGTTCATTTCGTCCAGCAAGTGCCGTACGCGAATTTCTATCGATACACAATGTCAATGAGCATAATGCCGAGCTATCTCTGGGAGGGTACCGGTTGCATATACAATAGGGACCTGGAGGAGTTCACCTGCAACATCCACAGAAAGGGTGATGGAACGGTGTTGGATTTCGGTGTTGCCTACGATCCCGATCTCGGAAACGGCAATCCTGGCCCAAGTCCGAAGGCATTCGACTTCGACACTGCGGAGAGTTGGGATCTTCCTGACGAGTACGTGATAGGAACTGGGCCTTTCAAATTCGAGACCTGGCAGAAGGGAGCATTCGCCAGCCTGACCAAGAATGAGGACTTCTATGAGGGAGAACCCTACATCCACAAGCCCTACATCGACCGAATGCTTTTCAAGATCTACTGGACGACCCAGACCGCAGTTTTCGCTCTGAAAAGCGGGGACATCGACTACATTGCATGGTCCATTCCGCCCGCTTTCGTTCCTGAGCTTGCCAACGACCCCAATGTCGCGATTGTCAGTTCGCCAGAAAAGGGATTCTTCTATCTTTCCTACAACATGAGAATGGAACCTTTCGGTTATCCTGATGGGAATCCAGCGAACGGTGACACTGGAGCCAATTTCAGACAAGCGGTTGCATACCTTATTGACAGAGACACGATCGTCTCCAATCTCTTGCAGAATTACGGCATCGTAGCGGACGGACCAGTGAGCCCGTCATTGGCCAGGTGGTACAACAGTTCCCTTCCAACCTACGGCTACGACGAAGGACTAGCTGATAGTTATCTTGACACCTACTCGCCGCCTTGGGACCCGTCCATGGGGCCTTGTCTGGAGAACGGAGACGGGTGTAGGAGCTTCCCTGAAATCGGGACTGGCAAGATTGAAATATTGACTCCAGCGGCCGACTACGACCCGATCAGAGCAGCCGCAGGCATTCTGATTGCACAAGCGATGAGAAAAGCCGGGATAAATGCGGAATCGAAGGCTACTGCCTTCGGACAAATCATCCAGAGAATCGATGCCAGAGACTTCCAAATGTACATCTCAAGTTGGAGGATTGCTTCCGACCCGCCTGAATATCTGCACGATTTCTTCTATTCCAGAAACGTGAATGCAGGAAAGAACCTCCCGGGCTATCAGAGCGATGAGTTCGATGAGGTCATCGTTCGAGCGCGACAGGAGATAGACCTCTCGCAACAGATCTCTCTCATCAAACAAGCCCAAGGGATTCTTGCGAACGACAGGCCTTACGACTACCTCTACTTCCGTATGAGCATCGAGGCGTACAGGTCTGACAGGTTCATCAATTGGACGGTTGGAGCGCATGGAAGTATCTACCACTTCTGGTCATGGTTGGGTATTCATGAGCTGCCACCAGAATCTCTTCGAATCATGGTGTCGATCCCATCATCAGTGAAAACCGATAGGACTGCCAGCTTGAGGGTGACGGTGAGAGACCCCCATGGAAACCTTCTTCCAGGAGCAACTGTCTCGGCCTTTGTTTATCCCACCAATGGGAATTTCGTCTATCAAAGCGTCACATCCAACCTGATATCGGGTGAGACCGACATTAATGGACAGTTCACGGTAACCTACCTACCGTTGGCTCTTGCTGCGGGAGATCCCAAAAGGATTGTGCTCGTCCACACACAGGCGACTCATTCTAGCTATTCAGATTCACGAAATGCAACGGTGAGTATTACTGTATACCCTCTTGGAGTGCATTTTCTCTCATTACTCGTTGACCTGCCAGATGGAGACACGGTAGTGGAGGGGTCCACAGCCTTGCTCAGGGTTGAAGTCATAGACCAGGATTCGTACATGGTATCTGGTGCCAATGTGACGATCACAGCGACACCCCCTGCAGCGATAGCTCCCAACAGCGGGACCACCAATTTCAATGGCTGGGTCAATGGAGTTGAATACATCGAATTCGAATCCTCTCAAGTGGACCGCGATACACAATACACAATAACCATAAGAGCAACTTTGACAGACTACGAACTCGCGCAGATGGACGTATCTCTGACAGTGGTAAACAACTATCCTCCCTTAGTCATGATGGGTTCACCATCCTCAGGAGCAACGTTAAGTGGCAGTGGTGTTGTCAAAGGGACTGCTTCAGATCCCGACTGGGATGGGCAACTGGTTAGGGTGGAGGTCCGCATCGATAACGGGATGTGGCAAAACGCCACGGGCACCACGAATTGGAGCTTCGAGCTGGATACCACCCAGCTGGAGAATGGAAACCATGTTCTTCACGTGAGAGCTTATGACGGAGTTGAGTATTCCCAAGAAGTAATGCTGTCATTCACTGTCGACAACATCTCATGGCTCTGGATAGCTGTGGGCATTATAGTACCGGTGGTTGTAGTGGCTACTTTGTTCTTTTTGCTGCGCAAGAGAGGTCAGACTCCTCAACCCTATGCTCCCACTCAAAGCACAGACTCTAAAGTGCAATTTAGTGGCTCACCACCAGATTTGGAAAGACCATAGACACCGAGAACACAAGCGTTAAATATCACACAAAAGGACATACAAATGAACTTATATACTTCGTAGCCAAATATGATTAATTGGGATTAGATGATGCGGCCCAAGGCGTTTATCCTCATTTGTAGTGTTGCACTTCTTTTAGCTTTCTCACTATCTCTCGTTCCCCAAGAATCCGATGGTGCCTCCTATGTGTCCCGGCGGGTGGTACCCGACATCAGCACGGACATCAAGAACCATCTGAACATATTCTTCTTGGACGACTACAATGACGTAGAGGCTGGATCCACCATCTACGTTGAAGCTAGGGTCATAGACGACTATTTCAAGCCCGTGGATAGCGTAGCCATCCTTTTCACCATACAGGATCCGAACGGGCATGAGGAAAGCTACTCGATGTATCCCTACCTGGACGGATATATCAAGCTCGAGTTCTCACCTCCTGAAGGCGTTGTGGGTTTCTACACCATCAACGCAACTGCCGACAATCCTGATTGGGACGGATGGAACAGCATCGAAGTGAAGGTAATCGGGGTCACGGTCAACGAGACGCCGGTCCTTCTCTACTTCCAGATTGGGGCAGTGATTGCCGCGTTCGTATCTCTCGGCATTGCCAGCACCGAGGCTTTCGGTTACTCGCTCTTCAACATATTCGCTTTCCCGCTTTATTCTAGGATAAAAAAGGAGGAAGTCCTGGACCACTTCGTCCGCGGTCAAATCTATGGGTTCATCGTATCAAATCCGGGTGAGCACTACAACTCCATCAGGGAGAAGCTCAAGGTGACGAACGGCACGCTCTCGCATCATCTCAGGATGTTGGAGATTCAGGGCTTCATCAAGTCCAGGAAGGAGAGCATCTATCGCAGGTTCTATCCGATCGAGATGAAGTTCCCGCGGGACCGGGGCGTGAAGCTCAGCGACCTGCAGATTACCATTCTGGGTCTCATGAAGGGGAAATCCGCCCCTACACAGAAGGAGATCCTTCATACTCTTGGAATAAGCCAGCAGGTGGCAAGTTATAATCTCAGGATTCTCACGAGGAAGGGTTTCGTACAGATGCGAAAGGACGGCAGGAAGAGAAAGTACTACCTGACAGATGCCAGCGTCTCAGGTGCTCTGTAGACTCGTTTCGCCTCTTTTGGATTCGATTTGGTTCTCTAGGAATAGCGATTTTTGGGAGATGTGAAATCCGTTTGTCGTTGAATGGTCCTTCTGGGCCCCACAAACTGCCATACCACAATGATTATATAATACACAAAAGGGCGTACAAGACTCTTTTTATATTCCTGGAAACATGGACTATATGAGCATAGTTGAGAGATAA
The DNA here is from genome assembly GCA_004377185.1 of Methanomassiliicoccales archaeon. Lineage (GTDB taxonomy): Archaea > Thermoplasmatota > Thermoplasmata > RBG-16-68-12 > SOIM01 > SOIM01. The sequence continues at coordinate 33,331 of SOIM01000034.1, forward strand.
GAAAAGTATATATTATCCACTCTTAATATGCCAAGCCCCTTCGGGCAAGTGGTCTTAGCCAACAAAGAGGAGGATAAGAACATGGGCGGAACCATTAGGAGAAAAGCATTTGTTTCAGCTGTGAGCCTTTTTGTGGTCTTTGCCTTGGTGTTTTCAACTTTCCCCGCTTTTGTAGCAGGGGACAACACAAGGCAAGGGGATGAAGTGATATTGAGAATAGGGTCTCAGGATGAGCCGAAAACCCGTAACGTCCTTGCGTCAGGAGATGTGTGGACTATGAACGTCCTCGGTCCGGTATATGATTCGGTGACGCAGCTCGACGCCGAGACGGAAGAGTTGAAAGCCTATATTTTGAAAGGGACGGATCTAAACGGAAATGGGCAGTTTGACAGTAACGAATATGAACAATTCGGGCCTGTCGAAGGAAAGCCTAAGGAAGTGACCGCTTTCTACGATTTCAACGGCGTTCGTTTCCATGACGGTTACCAGGCTACGGTCGAAGACCTGTTGTTCACCTATCATATGGAAGCAAACGACCCCCGATCCATATCTCTTAACGTCTTGAAGGACAAGAACAATATCGAAGGGAACTACACCCAGGACAAGTGGTTGTGGCTCTATAAGCTGAAGGGCTTCGACCCTGAATCCCATTGGCACGCCGAAAAGCCATGGAGTAATTACGATGACCCAGACTACAACACCAGTTTGAGAGCGGCCGTACATTTCGTCCAGCAAGTGCCGTACGCGAATTTCTACCGATATACAATGTCAATGAGCATAATGCCGAGCTATCTCTGGGAGGGTACCGGTTGCATATACAATAAGGACCTGGAGGAGTTCACCTGCAACATCCACAGAAAGGCTGATGAAACGCTGTTGGATTTCGGTGTTGCCTACGTTAACGGAAACGGTAATCCCGGCCCAGATCCGAAGAAATTCGACTTCGACACTGCGGAGAGTTGGGATCTTCCTGATGAGTACGTGATAGGAACCGGACCTTTCAAGTTCGATACTTGGGAAAAGGGAGCATTCGCCAGCCTGACCAAGAATGAGGACTTCTACGAGGGTGAGCCCTACATTCACAAGCCCTACATCGACCGAATGCTCTTCAAGCTCTATAGGACAACCCAGACCGCAGTTTTCGCTCTGAAAAGCGGGGACATCGACTATATCGCATGGTCCATTCAGCCCGATTTCGTCCCTGAGCTTCTCAACGACCCTAACATCGGGATAACCAGTACAGCTGAGAAGGGGTTCTTCTATCTTTGCTACAACATGAGAAAAGAGACCTTCGGATATCCTGACGGGAATCCTGAGAACGGTGACAAAGGGAGAAATTTCAGATTAGCCGTTGCTCATCTCATCGACAAGAAGACCATCGTGACCAATCTCTTGCAGAATTACGGCATCGTAGCGGACGGACCAGTGAGCCCGTCATTGGCCAGGTGGTACAACAGTTCCCTTCCAGCCTACGGCTACGACGAAGGACTAGCTGATACTTATCTTGACACATACTTCCAGTGGGACCGCTCCATGGGGCCTTGTCTATTGGACGGGACGGGATGTAGGAGCTTCCCTGAAGTCGAGACAGGCCAGATTGAAATATTGACTCCAGCGGCCGACTACGACCCGATCAGAGCCGCCGCGGGCAATCTGATTGCACAAGCGATGAGAGACGAGGGGATAAATGCGGTATCGAAGGCTACTGCCTTCGGACAAATCATCCAGAGAATCGACATCAGGGACTTTCAGATGTTCATCCTCGGCTGGAGGATAGGTTCGGACCCGCCTGACTACTTCCATGCTTTCTTCTATTCCAGAAATGCAGAGCGCGGACAGAATTATCCAGGCTACCGAAACAGTGAGTTTGACAGCTTGATAGAGCAAGCGAGAGAGGAACTCGATCCCGAACAACAGGTCTTCCTCATAAAGTGGGCCCAAGGCATACTGGCGAATGACAGACCTTATGACGTCCTCTATTTCCGAACCAATATAGAGGCCTACAGATCGGACAGATTCACGAATTGGACGGTAGGTGCCGCAGGAAGCATATACAGCTATTGGTCCTGGCTCGGTATTCACAAGCCACCGCCGGAGCCTCTCCGAATCACGACATCGATTCAGACAGCCGTGAAAACGGATAGTACTGCCAAGCTCATTGCGACAGTGAGGAATCCTCAAGGTGACGTTCTCGAAGGGGCTGCTGTTGAAGTCTTCATCGACTCCAATGAGCTCAACGTATATCGAGATGGAAACCTGACATACGAGGGAACGACATCAAACATAATCGCTGGAGAAACCGATATTAATGGACAGCTCAAGATTACCTATCTGCCTCCAACCCTGATAACCAAGCAAGCCAAGAGGACGGTTGCCATCTTCGCAAAGGCCACCCACCCGTCCTATCCCGAGTCTAGAAATGCTACGATAGGTATTGTGGTGTATCCACCAGGAGAGCAGTTCCTCTCCCTATTGGTTTATCTGCTGGGAGGGGACCTTGTGGAAGAAGAGCGGCCAACCCTGATAAGTGTCAGAGTCACGGATCAAGATGAAAACCCGGTGGGAGGCGTAAATGTCACTATCACTTCAGTACCACCAGCGGAGATAAGCCCCAATTATGGATTTACGGATAGTAATGGCTTCGTCGAGGGTGTTGAGAACATCGAATTCTTGGCTCCCCGGGTGGACGATGATGATGACTATCGTATCGAAATCAGGGCTAACATAACGGGTTATGAGCCGACAAACAGGAATATCACCATGTTGGTTGCAAATGTTCGGGATGTGGCTCCTCCACTCGATTTGACAATACTTTTCGTGCTGATTGGTGTCATAGTGGCTGTTGTCGTTGTTGCTCTATTGATTGCGGTGATGAGGGGCGGCAAGAGAACCAGAAGACGAAGGATTAAGAAACTGAAGACTGAGAAGATAGGGAAGATCGAAAAGGAAGAATAGGTTCTCTTCGTCCCCAGGCATGACTCGGAGATGAACAAGTGAGGCTGAGAGTATTCCTCTTCAAGAGAATGATACATACGATAATCACTCTGCTCATCGTACTGGTCCTCTTGTTTGTGATATTTCGTCTAATGCCTGGAGACCCTACAAGGTTCTTCATTGAACCAGGTCAGACGGAAGAGACGAGGAATCAGCTTCTGGTGAAGTTCGGATTCCGGCAATGGGAGGACGCCCCTGGTATTTATCGGGAAATGTCCTTTGAAGCTTCAGAACCCGGTGGTTATCAGATAATAATGAATGTTACCGACACTCAACAGAACAACATTACTCTATATGCGAGCTACAACAAGGCTGAGAGGTTTACGTCCGCTGACATGATAGGAGTTTGGGTTTGGACGGAACTAATATATGATAACGTGACGGGAAGACTGGGCACCGCTGTAATCGGTGACGATCTGACGATCAAGGCAGATGTGATCTCCACGTCCGCGACTCCAGACATACACGTATCGGCCGATATCGCTGTCATTAAGACAACCAACACTTCCGAAACTCCTCATATCGTATTTGACAACGTCACCTTCACGTGGGAAACGGATGGCATTTACCTCTATGACATCACAGGTTTGAGCGAGGCCGGCGTCTATATTGTCACGACCCGCGTCCGAGACAACAGCATAGGAGAAGAGAGAACTGTCACTCACGCCTTTGCTCTCAACGTGGACGAAACTCAAGTGGGTCCCTTTGAGCTGGTGGAGGACAAGATTTACACATATGAGGACGAGTTCAGTAATCTCCGAGGAAGAGTCAGGATCTCGATCATCTCCTCGGGTGGGGGTATTGACAATATTGAAGGCACTGTGATAAACCCCAGCCGTGATGAAAGCCATTTCGGAATATTGGGCCATCCCCAGATAACTGTGCCGAGGAACATCTTCGAACAGTTCTGGGTCTATTTCACCAGCATGTTGCAGGGGGACTTCGGAGAATCCTTCTACTCTCGCAGACCCGTATGGTCACATATTGCGGAGAAAGCTCCTCCCACGATTCTCTTGTTTGGTTCTGCCCTTATTCTGCAGGTAATCTTCGGTGTGCTCATCGGCGTTCTCCTCGCATGGAGAAGAGGAACGAGGATGGAACTTGGAGCCGTGGTCACAGCGCTCTTCTTCTACTCTATGCCTCTCTTCTGGTTTGGTCTTATTCTCATTTGGGCGTTTGCTTTTCAATTAGGTTGGTTTCCTTTCGGGGGAATAAAAACAGCCGAGTTATGGTTAGGAGGAGCTCCAGACATCCTGACTCAGATTGGGGATGTGGCTAGCCACATGTTTCTTCCTCTGCTAACACTCATGATCGTGGGCTTGGCTTTCACCATACTACTCATGAGGAACGCAATGCTGGAGGTTCTTGGCGAGGATTACATCCTTACAGCAAAGGCGAAGGGTTTGAGTGAAAGAAAGGTAATGTATAAGCACGCGGCCAGGAACGCGATGCTCCCCGTGGTTACCATAATCGCGATATCGGTTGGCAGCGTGGTCAGCGGTGGTGTTCTCACTGAGACCATATTCTCTTGGCCCGGGATGGGCTACTTCCTTGTGCAGTCCACCCTGCAGCAAGACTACCCATCCGTCCAGGGCGTCTTCTTCCTGTTGGCGCTATTGACGATTGTTGCGAACGTAGTTGCAGACGTGCTCTACGCATTCTTGGACCCAAGGGTGAGGCTATAGGATGATTTCGAAGAAGAGATTGAGAGAGAAGTTTCGATCATACCACAAAGCTTTCAAGCAGAATTGGGACCTCTTCAAAGCCAGCAAGATCGGGATAGTCGGAATCATCATCGTTCTTTTCTTCGTAGCTATGGCTGTTATCACCCCATTTCTCAATCTCAGAGATCCAATAAACTGGAGAGCCCCTGACGCGGATATCATAGATGTCACTTCCTATTGGGGGCAAGTCGGGATAAGCACTTCCGAGCCGTCCTTTTATCATGCGGGGAATCCTATCAATCACAGCGTTACTTACCGTGTGAAGCAACGTGAAGGACAACAGTTGCAGGCTGATAGGGTCTATTTCACGTCCGGTAATAAGTTGTTCTCAGTAAGACCTTCGGAAGGAGATTCTTACTGGAGAGACGAAGTGAATTTCACGATAAAGTACGGATTCAATCACAATACTTCGGCAGGGTTCTCAACTGAAGTTGCTGTGGCCAACTTTGGATACCAGTTTGACTCTACATTGGTTGACTACATTCTCGGGGTGGGAACGTATGATGGCTACATCTACCTGATCGAGGACTATGAGGGGGAGGACGATTTCGACGCAAGGGAACCCATACCCAGCGGCGATATGGTTTATCAAGAGAAGTTGGACAGCGGAATTACCTCGGTAGCCTTGTACAGTGATGAGAATGATGGTAGAAGGCCCGTTGAGAAGTTTTTCTTCGGAACCGAGAATGGTTATCTCTACGCCTATTCTGTGACCAAACTTGACAACGAGAATTGGGTCTACAATTCTACCTCTGGATCCTGGACTTCAGTTCTGATGAATGAGGGTGAAATCAGGCCTACTCCAAGAAAGGATTTCGGTCTGGCTTATGACTCATCAAACGAGAGAATCGTTCTGTTTGGGGGGTATGATGGAAGTCTGAACGATGAAACCTGGGTATTCGATCCTGCGAGCCTCACTTGGACCAAGATTGACACGGCCGATCATCCTTCCGAAAGGCGGGGTCATGCAATGACCTACGACCCTGACTCGGGAAAGATAGTCCTCTTTGGCGGGATTACCGACACATCCCCACTTGAGTACAGCAATGAGACTTGGACTTTCAACGTTTCCAGCATGACTTGGGTTGATGAGACCGAGAATATCTATTTCACTCCTTCACACAGAGCAGAGTGTGCCATGACATATGACCGATTGAACGGACTCGTGGTACTCTTCGGTGGAAGTGACGGTGGGGATGAGACCTGGACTTATGATGT
>SOIM01000016.1 GCA_004377185.1 Methanomassiliicoccales archaeon
AAAATAGTTCATGGTAGAGCAACATAGCTAGCCACAGAATTTTGGGATGACGCTGACTGTGTCCAAAAGGTTATATCATATATCACAATCTTTCTCCTGTGGTCGTATGAAAGCCGTGGTTCTTGCAGCGGGTAAAGGTACCAGACTGGGCCCCTTCACGGTCTCCCAGCCTAAGGTGATGATAGAGGTCGCCAATAAACCGATTTTGGAGTACGTGGTGGACTCGTTGGTTGGGAACGGCATCAGAGACATCGTAATGGTGGTCGGTTACAAGAAAGAGAAGATAATGAGCCATTTCGAGGATGGAGGGAACTTCGGGGCCGAAATAGAATATGTGGAACAGAAGAAGCAGTTGGGAACTGCGCATGCACTTCACACCGCCAAGGATAGCGTGGACGATGAATTCATCATGCTTCCAGGGGACAACATCATTGACCCCACCACCGTGTCCGACCTGATGGAGAAGAAGAAGGGGATATCGGTCGTGATCACCGAAAGCGAGTACCCCTCGAAGTACGGTGTGGTCGTCCTATCCGGGGGCAACATCAAGGAGATTGTCGAGAAGCCAAAGGAAGAGGTGAGCAATCTCATCAGCACTGCCATTTGCAGTTTCGAACCTTCGGTGTTTGACAAACTGGACTCACTCATGAAGGAAGGCAAGTACGACATAACCGATCTCATCCAGATCCTCGTTTCAGAAACGAACGTCAAGGGGATATTCACCACAGGCATGTGGGCGGACGCGGTCTATCCCTGGGACATTCTCAAGGTCAACTCAACCGCCCTGAACAAGCTCACAGAGGAGAAGGCGGGAACAATCGAGAGCGGAGCAACGCTCAAGGGGCCAGTCTCGGTCGGAGAAGGCTCCATCATAAGGTCGGGAAGCTACATCTCCGGTCCGGTCGTGATCGGGAAGGGCTGCGAGATCGGTCCCAATGTCTGCATATATCCTTCTACTAGTATAGGTAACAACGCGAGGATAGGACCGTTCAGTGTGGTGGAACACAGCGTTCTGATGAGCGATGTTGGCCTGGGACCCGGGTCTCACCTGTCGAACTGTGTTGTTGGACCTGGCTGTCTGTTCTCTTCCAGGTTCAGTGGGGTAGGTGGGTCAACTGTTTTCATCCATGAGGGGGAAACGCATGAACTTGCCAACGTGGGCAGCTTCATAGGTGAGGATTCTGTGATCGGGAGCGGAGTGGTTGCCGGTCCAGGTACCATCGTGGGTGCCAGGTCGAGGATAAGCTCTCTGGCGAAGTTGAGCGGGCGTCTGCCTAACGATAGCATAGTGGTCTAGGATGTGCGGAATAGTAGGATATACCGGTTATAGAAGGGCTCAGCCCATACTTCTCGATTCTCTGAAGAAACTCGAGTATCGTGGATATGATTCGGCAGGGATAGCTGTCTGCGGAGAAGGGCTCGAGCTCCATAAGACCAAAGGGGAGATTGCGGAACTGGAAAAAACACTCCCGGAGATTGAGGGGGTTGTCGGAATAGCCCATACACGATGGGCAACGCACGGAAAGCCAAGCCAGAAGAACGCCCATCCCTTTTTGGATTGTAAGAAAAGCATTGCGCTGATTCACAACGGCATCATCGAGAACTACTTGGAGATCAAGGAGAAGCTCATCGAGGAGGGTCATGAGTTCACCTCAGATACGGATACCGAGGTCGTAGTCCATCTCCTTGAGAAGTACTCTGAGGACGGTCTGGAAAAGGCCATGTTGAAGGCCCTGCACGACATCGAAGGTTCGTACGGGTTCGTTGCAATCAACTCCAAAGAGAAAGGGACGATAGTCGTGGCCAGGAAGGAGAGTCCGTTGATACTGGGAAAGGGGAATGACGAGAACTTCGTAGCTTCTGACATACCCGCCCTGCTGAAAGAGACCAACAAGATCATGCAGCTCCACGATGGCGAGGTGGCGACCCTCACCCCCAAGTCCATCAAGGTCGTGGATCTGGACGGTAATGAGGTGAAAAGAGAATGGAAGACCATCACCTGGAACGTGGAGGATGCTGAGAAGGGCGGTTTCGAACACTTCATGCTGAAGGAGATCTACGAGACACCGGAGACCATTCACAATACTCTCTTGGGCAGGGTATCGGAGTTGCAGTTTGCACCCACCCTCCACAACGATTTCTCCAGCGTCAAGATGGTTGCTTGTGGAACATCCTATCATGCCGCCCTTACGGGCAAATACATATTCGAGGAGATTGCGAACATCTCCACGACCGCGGAACTGGCCTCCGAATATCGGTATTCTTCTCGAGCACGTGAGAGACCGCTGACGATTCTTATCAGCCAAAGCGGAGAGACCGCAGACACTCTTGGTGCGAGCAGGGAAGCGAAGCTGAGGGGCTGCCCCGTTTGGGCAATCACCAACTACATGGGTAGCTCACTCGCAAGGGAGGTCGGAGAGAGAAATGTCCTTTACACGCGTGCCGGGATTGAGATCGGGGTCGCGGCCACAAAGACATTCACGGCCCAGCTCATCGCGCTTTATCTCGCAGCCCTGCAACTGGCTTCTCAGAGACATGCCAAGACATCGGACCAGATAAGAAGGATGGCCGAAGAGCTTAGGACACTACCCAGGGTTGCCTGGGGCGTATTGGGCAAGGCGTCCGAGATCAGGTCACTGGCGAAGAAATATCACAAGGTGGAGGACGCGTACTTCATCGGTCGGGGACGGAACTATCCAGTCTCATTGGAGGGTGCTTTGAAGCTGAAAGAGATTTCTTACATTCACGGTGAAGGTTATGCTGCCGGAGAACTGAAGCACGGACCTCTGGCGCTGCTGTCCGAAGAGACGCTCGTGGTTGCTATCGCGGTCCAAGACCACACCTATCCCAAGATGCTTGGAAACATCAGGGAGGTGAACGCCAGGAGCTCCCCGATCCTTGGAATCGGCTACGAGGATGACGAGGAACTCCACAGGTATGTTGATGACGTCCTTTACGTTCCCAGGGTTTCGAACATTCTCTCCCCAGTGCCAATATCCATTGCGCTCCAGTTGTTCGCATATTATGTTGCAAAGGAGAGGGGATGCGAGATAGACAAGCCCAGGCATCTTGCAAAAACGGTGACAGTGGAATAGAAAATGTTATCTCATATCTGTTTTATCAGTCCCCCATGGTCGAAAGGCCGAGAGGCACAAGGGATCTCACTCCCGAAGAGATGGCAAAGAGGCGTTATGTCGTAGACGTCATTCGCAAGGTCAGCGATAGCTTCGGCTTCAGGGAGATATCCACCCCCACGTTCGAGAACGCGGAGCTCTTCATAATGCGGTCCGGCCCTGATGTCGTTGACCAGATGTACGTTTTCAGAGATAAGAAGGATAGAGAACTTGCCCTCCGGCCGGAACTGACCGCTTCCGTCATAAGGTTCTTCGTAGACAAGCTGAAGAACTACCCCAAACCCCTCAAGCTCTACTACCTCGGCAACTGTTTCAGGTATGAGAGGCCCCAGAAAGGTAGGTATCGAGAGTTCTATCAGTATGGTGCGGAACTTATCGGCGGGAGGTCCTTGGATTCGGATGCTGAGTTGATCAATCTAGCGGTCTCCGTTGTCAGAGGGATTGGGCTGAAGAATGCGAGCCTGAGGGTTGGCAACATCGGGATCCTGAGGAAGTTGCTCGAGAGTTCCTCCGATGTCATGGCACGCCTGAGATGCGTCTCGACCGAGAACTTCGATGAGCTGAGCAATCTCTTGGCAAAGGATGGTCTTTCGGAAATGGAGGATACTATACTCTCACTGGCCAAACTCAAGGGCGCGGACGTTCTTGATGAAGCAAGGGATTTGGTTGGTGACAAAGCCACCGAGGAAGTGGATTACTTGGAGACTCTCGGCAGAGTCTTGAAGAACCTCAGCATGGAAGACATCCAGTACGAGCCCGGCATGGTTAGGGGTCTGGACTACTATACCGGAATGGTCTTCGAGATCGACTGCCCCAACTTGGGAGCGGAGAAACAGATAATGGGCGGTGGTTCATACTCACTTGCATATCTTCTGGGCGGAGAACCCATTTTCTCGACCGGTTTTGCCTTCGGGGTGGATAGGATGGTCATGGCACTTGAAGCTGAGGACTCCCCTTTCCCGAGAAAGGGGATAGAGGTGTTCGTGATTCCCATTGGTGACCCGATGAGGGAGAAGGCGATGGGCATCCTCAAGACTCTCCGTGACAATGGCATCCCCTCCGATATGGATCTGGTGGGAAGGGGTCCATCCAAGAACCTCGATTATGCGAATACGGTCGGGGCGAAGAAAGTGATTTTTGTTGGAGAAGATGAGTGGTCCAGGAATTCGGTGAGCGTGAAGGATATGGAAACTGGGGAACAGTCTGACGTTCCAGTAGATCAACTCATCGATTCTCTATCTCAATAGAAAAGAAAGGAGCGCCCCCAACGGAATTTGAATCCGTGTCCCGGGCTCGACAGGCCCGGATGATAGGCCGCTACACCATGGGGGCATTCATCTCGTATGCGTTCGACCTTTCGGTATGCACTGTTTTGGCTATTAAGATTTTTCTTGTCGAATCTGCCTTTCCAGAACTCCGCCCTATAACAAAGGACTGTCGCTACCCAAAGGTTCTGCTTGCCTACCGTTCCTATTTCGGAACCTTCTCCCAGTCCTCGAGGAACTTCTTCAATCCAACGTCCGTCAGCGTGTGCTTGACCATCTTTTGCAGAACTGGATAAGGAACGGTAGCAATGTCCGCCCCGAGCATGAAGGACTCGACCACATGCACCGGATGTCTTACGCTGGCCACGATCAGTTCCGTGTCAAAATCGTAGTTCTCCAGCATTTGTACGATTTCGGCCGCGACTATCATCCCGTCCCCCCCCTGGTCGTCTATTCTCCCGACAAAAGGGCTCACGAATGCGGCACCCGCCTTGCATGCCAGTAGAGCTTGGTTCGAGGAGAACACGAGAGTAACGTTGGTCTTGATCCCCTCCTTACTCAGAATCTTAGTCGCTTTTAGTCCCTCTGCAATTATGGGTATCTTGATATTGATGTTCTCGTGGATCTTGGCGATCTCTCTTGCCTCCTTGACCATCCCTTCCGCTTCCATTGAGACCACTTCCGCGCTTATGGGACCATCCACGATCGAACAGATTTCCTGAACAACATCCTCGAACTTCCTTCCCTCCTTCGCAATCAAAGTGGGGTTCGTGGTAACGCCGTCCACCACTCCCCATCCAGCCGCTTCTCTGATGTGCTCAACATTTGCCGTGTCCAAGAATATCTTCATCCTCCTACCTCCCCTTCCTGCTTATTACATCATGAGCCGCTTCCACTATGTCCTCGGCCGTCAGTCCGTATTCCTCCATCAGCTCGTCCGAATCACCGCTCTGTCCGAAGACATCGGGTATGCCCACCCTCTTCATCGGAACGTGCGCGGTCTCCGTCAGGCACATCGCAACCTCACTGCCCATCCCGACGACCACGCTGTGTTCCTCCGCTGTTACGACGCCACCCGTTTCCCGAGCAGCCTTGATGATCGTCTTGGTATCAAGCGGTTTTATCGTGCTCAGGTCTATGACCCTTGCCGAGATCTTGTGCTTCTCCAGGATGTTCGCGGCCATGAGACAACGGGACACCATTATTCCTGTACCAATCAAGCTGACATCTTCCCCGTCCCGAAGGACGGACGCCTTCCCTATCTTGAACTTCCCTTTGTCAGTGGTGATGGTTGGCACATCCGCTCTGCCCATTCTCACATAGACTGGACCTTTATGATCCGCGACCGCCTTGATGACCTTGTACGTCTCTGGAGCGTCCGCGGGGACTATCACCGTCATGTTGGGCAAAGCCCTCATCAACGCCACGTCCTCCACAATCTGATGGGTCGCGCCATCGCCTCCCACCGTTATCCCTGCGTGCGTGGCGATGATGTTCACAGGCAATTTGGGATATGCTATGGACTGTCTGATCTGGTCATACACCCTTCCGGTACCGAACGCGGCGAAGGTGCTCGCAAAGACGGTCTTTCCGCACGCGGCCAGTCCTGCCGCGATGCTCATCATGTTCTGCTCCGCGATGCCAACGTTGAAATGTCTCTCTGGGAACTCTTCCGCGAACACCGAGGTCTTCACCGACGTTGACAGATCCGCGCTCACAACCACAATGTCCTGTCTTTCCCTCCCCAACTCCACAAGAGCCTTGGCCCAATAAGTCCTCTGGCTCTCCAGCTTGAGGTCGTTGAGGTTCACGGCTCTCCCCCCAGCTCTTTCATTGCCTGCTCATATTGCTCCTTGTCCGGGGCTTTGCCGTGGAATGCGACAGCACCCTCCATGAAGCTCACGCCCTTGCCTTTCACGGTGTGGGCGATTATCACGTTGGGTTTGCCCTTGACCTCTTTCGATCTTTCCAGAGCTGAAAGGATCTCCGTGAAGTTGTGGCCGTCAATCTCCCCAACTTCCCAACCGAAGGCCTTCCACTTGTCCGCCAGTGGTTCTATCGACATGATCTGGGCGGTCGGACCGTCCAACTGGAGCATGTTCCTGTCCACGATCGCCGTCAAATTGTCAACACGGAAATGAGAGGCAGCCATTGCGGCTTCCCAGGTCTGTCCGCAGTCCATCTCTCCGTCCCCGACCATCACGTACACATGGTAAAGTTTCCTGTCCAATCTCGCAGCCAAGGCCATCCCCACTCCCATGGAGAGCCCTTGACCTTCCGAACCCGTGGATGCCTCCACACCCGGACACAACCTCATGTCAGGATGACCTTGAAGCATGCTTCCCAGTTTTCTTAACCCATCCAACTCTTTTACGGAGAAATATCCTCTCTCGGCCAAGGCGGCGTACCAAGCGGGGCATCCGTGTCCTTTGCTCAGGATAAACCTGTCCCTGTCCGGCCATTTCGGATCTTTGGGATCTATGTTCAACACATGGAAGTAGAGCGCCACTATGACCTCAACGGCAGAGAGCGATCCACCTGGATGTCCTGACCCAGCGAGATAGATCATCCTCACAACATGCCGCCTTATGAGGTTCGCTTTTCGTTCAAGCTTCTTAAGGAGTCTCTTGTCGTAGACCACCATTGACGCGCCTCCCCTCCGGCCTATGGATATAACGGCAGAGGTAATACCCTCAAACTAATTAAAGGTTGCAAATCGGAAACCGTTTAATATCGCAAGGGCATTTGGCGGCCATGATAAAGGTAGCGCCTTCGATCCTGTCAGCTGATTTTGGTAAGCTCGGTGATGAGATAAGGGCGATCGAGGAGGGCGGTGCGGACCTGGTTCACATAGACGTCATGGACGGCAATTTCGTGCCGAACATTACGATAGGACCTGTTGTGGTGAAAGGCATCAGACCGCTCACAAAGATGCCATTCGACGTTCATCTGATGGTTCAGAAACCCCAGCACTTCGTGGAGGATTTCATCAAAGCCGGGGCGGACATCCTCACCGTACATGTGGAGGCGGACCATTCTCCTCACCAGACCATCAAGCATATCCATGACCAGGGAAAGAAGGCGGGAGTTGTTCTGAATCCCGGGACACCATTCCACCTCGCAAAGGATTTCCTCAACGAGATCGAGATGATTCTGATCATGACGGTCAACCCTGGGTTCGGAGGACAGAAGTTCATGCCCGAGGTGGTTCCAAAGATCAGGGAGGTAAAGGAATACCTCGACAAGGAAGGTCTGTCCATTGATATTGAAGTGGACGGAGGGATAACCTCCGAGAACGCGTACGAAGTGGCCCGTGCCGGTGGCAACATCTTGGTTGCGGGCTCGTTCGTGTACAAGGGAGACCCCAAAGAAAGGATAGCCAGCTTGAAGGCGGCCTGCGAGGAATAGAATCGATACCCTTATTAGACCGAACTCCTCTCTCAAAGGTGGCATGGAAAGACGAAGCGAAATGTTACTGTTCGTTTTCATTGCATTCGTGATACCCTTACTGCTGATACTCGTAGATGTTTTCTTGTTAACCGATATCATCTTGACGGTTCTGGCTATTGTCTGGATGGGTTTCAGTTTGATCGTTCTTGTTCCATCCGTAAAGAGCGGGTAGTGCCGTTCTATATTCCAAGCATCTTCTTCATCAAAAGGGCATCCTTGTCTCTTGCCGCTGTTTCGAATATAAGGACAATGTCGTATTTCTTCTGCTTGAACACTGGAATTCCTGGTTTGTAATCTGGCTCTCCCTCTCCAAGATCAAGGTGCTCAATCTCTCCTCTGTCACCATATTTGATACAACTTAGATGGCAGTGCATCATGTCATTCCCCAGCTCTTCGTATTTCGAGAAAAGGTACTCGAAGTCTGTCCTCTTCTTCAGAGCCCCTCCCAGCCTGGCATGATGGTGAGCGAAATCCACGACCGGAATCGTCCCGTCCAGTTTCTTGCACACATCTACAATATCCTCTATCGTCCCCCAAGCACTCTTCTTTCCAGTTACTTCAAGGCCGAGCAGAACATCCCAACTTTCCTTCTCGATTTTCCGCAACATTATCCGAAGTTGCCTAATGATATTCCTTTCGACAACCTTCTTCTCCAAACCATGGTAGAACCCTGGATGAAAGGCGATTATCTCAGCGTCCATTATGTCGCAGAGTTCGGCAGTCCTGTAAATCCACATCTTGCTCTTTTTCACGGTCTGCTTGTCGAGCGAATTGAGGTTTATATAATAGGGTGCATGCGCAGACAACTTGATCCCGTTCTTCCTTGCCAGCCGCCCGATATCCTCAGCCGTCTCTGGTTTGGTCTTCACTCCATAGGTGAACTGGACCTCCATTGCATTGAGCCCTTCTTCCTTCAGAATCGCCATTCCATCTTGTGTGGACTTGGCATCCAACGGCATCCCTGCTGGCCCGAGATAAATCATTAACAATAGAAGTCAAGAACAACGCATAAACCTTTGCTTCGGGGCAATCTTTTTTAGTTGCCGTGATTCTTTCGGATGGGGGACGGACATGGAAATCAAGTCTATCGCCATTGAGAATCCCGAGAACCTGAACCTCGTGATCGGACAAACGCATTTCATTAAGAGCGCTGAGGACCTGTATGAGGCCTTCATCAACTCGGCTCCATGCATGAAGTTCGGGATTGCCTTCTGCGAGGCTTCCGGAGACTGTTTGGTCAGGGTGGAAGGGAACGACGATTCGTTGAAGGAGCTAGCAGCCAAGAACGCCCTGAACATGGGTGCTGGCCACACCTTCATTGCTTTCATGAGGGAGGCCTTCCCCATCAACGTGCTGAACGCGATAAAGGACGTGCCCGAGGTCTGCAATATTTTCACTGCGACTTCAAACCCAGTTGATGTCATTATTGCCGAGAATGAGAGGGGCAGGGGAATCCTTGGTGTAATTGACGGAGAGCGCTCGAAGGGAATTGAATCTGAAGAGCAGGCGAAGGATAGGAAGGAGTTCCTTCGGAAGATTGGATATAAGCTGTGATGAATGCTCAGAAAACATAATATGATGATTCGATATCCCAGGCAGATCGAATGGAAGAAGATGACTTAGTTGAACTGACCATCAAATCCTACGACGAATGTGCAGAAGAATATTCAAGGTTTCATTCTGAGAAGTCATTCAGGAAAAGGCTTGAGACATTCATAGCACTCCTTCCCGACAGAGCATTGGTTGTGGATATCGGCTGCGGTTGCGGAAGGGACACTGAATACCTCATGGAGCATGGCATCAACGCCATGGGTATCGATCTATCTGAAGGCATGATTGAACAAGCAAGGAAGTATGTTCCCAATGCCACTTTTCATCAAATGGATATGCGAAGATTGGAATTCGAGAACTCGTCAGTCGGTGGTATTCTTGCCATGGCTTCCGTCCTTCACATTCCGAAGGAACAAATGGCTGGTCTGTTGACCGAACTCCGAAGGGTTTTGAGATTTGATGGACTCCTGTTTGTCAGCGTCATGGCTGGAACTGGCGAGAGAATTGTTGAGAAATCCGTAGCTGTGGAAGGGATGGGCCCTAGATTTTTCGCCTTTTACAATATAGAAGAGCTGAAGGATTTGCTGGGCCTCGCAGGTTTCAGAGTGGAACGCACATTTATGGATGAAGACATAGGTGTGGACTGGCTAAATGTTTATTCAAGGAAAGAGTGATGGCGTCGTTCAAGCCTTCCTGGACTGGTTTGTTGCTGGTGCTAAGGCACCCTTGTCGAAGCGAAGCCTCGCACATCCGGCTATTCCTACTCCTCTCCCTTGATGATTCCAACTATGTTGCCGTCAGGGTCTGATATGTGTGCGAACCACCCGACCTTTGGAACTTGTGTTTTCTCAACCTCAACCCCTCCACCCAGCTCCTTCGCCTTCTCAAGGTACGGTTCGATCTCATCCACGTCTATGTACACGAGAGGGGATTCCCCGGGGCGGACCTCATCCACCCTCATGATACCCCCTTTGACACCCGAAGGCGGACTGAAGAGAAGGTAATCCTCGCTAAAAGGCTCGAACTTCCATCCGAACAGGTTGGAAAGGAAATCCTCAGTCCGCTCAAGATTCGTAGAGGACCACTCTATATGGCATATTGAATTCCTTGGCATTTTTCCACCTCCTCACCCACCAACGATTTTGCTTGATTTGTAACTATATCATTTCGAGTCTGTACGCACTTCCAGTTTGGGGGATATTAGAATCGCTTGCTTCATATACATACTTTTGGAGGGAATCCATATGCAGTTGCAGCTAACGCAAGCAGGTTAAGCAGACTATCGACTCCTCCAAGGCGAAGGCCAGTCCGACCAGTATGATGAAAACTAGAGTGTGAACGACCTCCCTGTAACCGATCTGGCGAACGGCCAGCGGTCGCTCATACCGACGGCCCACTGCCCACAACGCTTTCAAGGTGACAGGCAACAGCGCCACGGGAGCTAGATATGGAAGGACGTGGAGAGCCGGACCAAGCATTATGGCTACGATTATGACTGCGAGATGATAGACTATCGAAGGTCCACCAGCCCCAAGGCGCACAGCTGGAGGTCCCATGCTTTCCTTTTTCCTCCTTACAAGATATCTCACATGGAATACGCTTCCCACGAAGAAGAAGGCACAGACTATCCACAAACCGACCGTCTTGATGGAAAAGACACCTGTTGCTGAATATTCTGCTGCCGGGGCGATCAGGGTCAAACCCAGTATCCCAACTATTTCTCCGCCGGTGGTGAACTCCTTGCCCCGAGCCATGAGGATCAGGGTCAGTCCTCCGAAGGTAAGTGCAACAAATCCCAGCGGAAGGAGAAGCCACAGTCCGTACCCGAGAACGAGGAAAGCACCCATCAGTAGGATGATCGAAGAATACGCAAAGATCAAGGCCAGCACCTTCTTGTTCCGTTGTGCAGCCTTCGAAGGTCGTAGATAAACGACGACAGCATGGCGAGCCAGGAAAGCGAGAATGGCAGATATCAGAAGGAAGACGTTTACGGCACCGAATCTGCCTCCCAACCAGGCACCAATTATGAAGCAAGAGATCAGTATCGACCATGCCCCGTGTTGCCTTGGGATCATAGAAGCGATTACTCTTCGTCCTCCATCTTCCTCGGACATGGCTCAAACCTCGGGACTGACCTCCATGTTCCCGCTCGCTCCGATTGGATACGCAATTTGTGAGCACCGAACCGCTATTAGGACTTTATGAATTGGGGGCTCTTCTTAGAACGTGTTCGAATTCGCCAGTCCAGGTCACTTCTTTCTCAGCAATCTAAGAACTGCAGGAAGACCGACGAGAACCACAATTCCCGAAATCCAGATTCCGATTTCAATGGTAAAGACAGAAGCCATAAACCCGGCCACGGGAGCACCGATCGCGACTCCCGCGACAAGCATGGCATAGAAAATCCCTGTAGCCAGTCCCCGCTCTTCCCGTACACTTCCGTGCGCCACCATCGCTGAGGCCGAGGGGAACAACAAACCGTGCCCCACTCCAAAGAGAGCCATCACAGAAATCAAGGCAGGAAGATCACTGAAAAAGGGAATGAGGAATAATGACAGGGCAACTGTCAGGAATCCAAATGTTACTGGAACCTTGGTGCCTATTCTGTCGGATAGCCACCCACTGGGATAGTGGACGATTATGGACATCACGGCAAATGCCGAGAATCCCGTGGCCACGTTGACCGTCGTCATCCCGAATTGCCGCATATAAAGAGGGGCGAGGACGGTGAAGGCACCCAGAGCAAATAGAAGGAAGAATACGGACAAGTATGAGGCCATGGCCAGTTTCCGTTTAAGGATTTCCAGGAAGTTACGCAAGTCTTCTCTGAAATCGGTCTTCATCCGTTTGAAATCTTCAGATTCTTTCACGAATAATGCAAAACCAACTGCAACGATCAGGCTGGCGGACAATACGTAGAACAGAATATCATACCCAAGCATAACATCATGTTCGAATCGGCTCATGACCACACCGCTCAGCATAAAACCTATGAGAACCGAGAACGCTATGGCAATGCCGTAGAGGGCCATCATCCTTCCCTTTCTCTCCTTGGGAGCCATACCAGCAGCCAGGGCCATTGTCGAAGGTCCTACGAATCCTCCGCCCAGACCATGAGCGGCTCTGACCATCAACAGATGAACGGGATTCTGCGTCAACGAATAGAGGAACACACTGATTGCGTCCAGAGAAAGGCCAATCATCAAAGGTATCTTGCGACCTATCTTGTCCGCCAACCGACCCAGGATGATGTTGGCAGGTATGTGGACTATTGAGTACATGGCCACTATCAGCCCAGTCATCCACAAATCTGCACCCAACAGGCCAGCGTAGACGGCTATCACGGGAATGAGCGCATTGCTGTCCATGGTCCCGATTAACGTCGAGACTAGGAGCGTGAAAGATTGCCCTCTTCTACCCCTCATTACAATTCGCACGTGAAAGAGTAGCCTGACATAAGGGTTGCTATGGAGGAGCTAGAGAATCCGTCATGAGGAATCCAGTTCATACTTGGAATCCCACATGGTGGTGCTCCTTTGAGCCGACCGTATCGTTCACAGCATCATGAGGCTCAGAGCTCACGATTTCGAGTCCCAGGAAAGAGTCACCATCAATGAAACCGATAAAACACCGAGATGCCTCATATCTTGCCATGTCTCACCGTTCGTCCATAACTGTATGGGTAATTGGGTTTTGTACTACACACTCTTTTCGAATTGAACTCCGTCTTTGACTACCGCATGAAGTAGAACGACGTTTCTAGCCTATCCGCAACTGATACCCCTGATAGACCTGCACCGTCTTGTAGCCCGCTTTCTGGTATATCCTCAACGCGTCCGTGCTTGCCACGTTCACGCTCACATATGCCACGTCCATGCCCCTGTCCCCAATCCATTTCAGGCTTTTGAGTGTGAGAAACATTCCCAATCCTTTTCTCCTTTCTGATGGGATCGTTGCCAGTGAGTAGGTGCCTCCTCTTTTCACACCGTGTTCTTCGTTGTATTTGTGATCAATGCCGGTCATCACCATTCCCACAACTCTGTCATCGCTTTCTCTCTCTGCCAGCAAGAACCCGGAGTGGTTTTCTGCGTCGTCAAAGATCCAGCTCTTGGTGAACCTTTCCATCGTCATGGGCGGGTACTTGTCCCTCGTTGCGAACGCCTCGTTGAAGACATTGACCATAGTCTCGATTTCCTCGGGTATCCTGGCGGTCCGAACTCGATAGCCCTTTGGAGGTCCGGGTTCTTCTATTCCAGATGAACTGCGCTCCATTCCATGGTTCTGATAGCTCGTCTTTGAGAAACCGAGCCTTCCGAGAAGATGCACTCTCGCCTTGTACCTGGTGTCAACCCTTGTTGTGATCCATTCCACTCCATGATTCTTCAGATAATCCACGATTCTTGCGAAAAGCTTCTTCTCTATGTCCTTTCCCAGGTAGTTCGGAAGGATGTACAGTTCGAAGTAACCGACAGGTCCTCTGATTTTTACGTGTTCGGGACTATAGATACCTCTACCACTTGCTACCATCTTTCCGCTTTCGACCGCAACGAAGTGACCCTCGGTGTCGTGGTACGGATGATCCAGTACAGTTCTCCGAACATCCTCGGCGGTGAGTTTCCTGAAATCTGGGTCGTTTGCCTCGGCCGTGTTGTGGAGTTCTAGGTAGCCGTCCAGGTCTGGTGGTTTGAAGTTGCGGATTTCCGTACCGATCTCCTCGGAACCTGATTGGTGGGACTGAGAAAAAGGTTTTCTGTGAACTCTCCATTTGACCTTGTCACACTTTGTGATTTCTAATCGGTGGGTCCTAGAGTGACTTGCCACATACAAACATGGGCAGGTGCTCTCCCTCCGGAAATGTGGAATGCTCGAGCTTCATCTCTTTCACTTCAAACCCAACTTCCTTCAACAAGTCATGCCAGGTCCGCAACTCAAAGATGCCACATATATGGCGGTCGGTCTGGACCTCCAGCTCACCTTGACGGAGGATTACGTAAACGAATCTGGTCTCGAAGCTTGTGTCCTCAGGGTCGGGGTCGAAGCCGTTCTCGATTAGCACTACCTTGATATCGCCTTTGGAATGGGTCGAGCATTCAGTCTTGTTCTGTTTGAATCTCTCTTTGCATTCTTCCACATACGTTAAGAAGATCCCACCGGGTTTCAAGTGATCGTACGCGGTCACGAAGGCGTTTCTGAGATCCTCGACGGTACTCATGTAATCAATAGAATCAAGGATGGCCACTGCATCATAGGATTTGTCCAGACGAATCGTACGCATGTCGCCCTTGCAGTAGGTCACCTCTGGATTCAGCTCTCTTGCGAGCTTGAGCATCTCCTCGCTGTTGTCAATGCCAGTCACTTCGAAATGTTTCTTGAAGACATGATCGTTGTGACCCGCTCCGCAACCTATGTGGAGCAATGTCCTGACCTCGATTCTGGAGTGCTCCCTAATCACCCTGCTGAACAACTCCGTTTCTTCCGCATAGTCCTCGGGCGGACTGATGATGGGCCACAACCAGGCCAGGTCACCGTACATCCGACGCTCGTCTTTGTTGGGTGACGTTGTCAATCTTTCCTCCTCCGTCAGAGATTTACTCTCATCTACCAGCTTAGATAGTATTTCGTCTTATCCGAAGCCTTCTCCCAGTTCTTCTCATAGTGTGCGAAACACTCCTCGAAGTCTTCGAACTTGAATTCCAGGCCGATCTTGTTGCAGAGACCTATTAGTTCATTTCTGATTCTTCTTGCATTGGTCTTTGTCTTGATGGACTCTATGAAAGGCTTTTTGATCGTGTTGAAGTGCTTGGATTCGGGGACTGAACCGTTCTCCAGATGATAGAAAAGCCATTTGGGCAGGTATGGTTGGAATTTCTTGTTCTTTGCGTAGATCCACAAGATTAGGTGCTTGGTTCCAAGGACTAGTGCGTGGGATACGTTAACCATATCTCCCCTCTTCTCCCACATGTCAGTATCATACATTAGGTGAATATCGGCAGCCTGGCGGTGGTGTTCCATGAGCTTCTTCTGTTCTCGGTCTGGGAAGACCAGTTTCTCTTTCAGCATGTTTTTGATTCTATTGTCTGTATCATGCAATATCTGAGAATTTTCCCTATCCCATCTCATTAGCTGGTCCCAGTATTTTGACGGCGATTTGTGTCTCAGCGCCCTTTGGTACGATTCAACTGGGGTGTCTGTTCCAATCTCCTTGTATCTCACTTCCACCGCGATGTACTTGCCAATCTTTCTGCATTTCTTCTCGTCGGCATAGACTATCAGATCAAGATCGGAATAATCATCACAATAACCACGACCAAGTCCGCCGGTTGCCAATATTCCTACGACTCCATCGATTTCTGAGATCTTCTTGGAGATTTTCTTGGCGGCGGACAGGAACTCTTCGTATCTGTTTTCTGCTCTGTAAATGGCTTTCTTCATATATCTCACCAGCTAGACGAGCTATTCTAGAAGACTTCTATCAAACCAATTCCATTAAGTGTTTCTATCTGAGAAATGGACCGGGTGGGCGATTTTGATGCCGAGGTTTATGCTCACTCCAAGATGTGGATATTCTTCTCCCTGGACATTTCCTTAAGTATCTTCGGCCACACGGTTACGCTGACCTCTCCCAGGTGTGCCTTTTTGAGCAAAAGCATGTAGGTTCGAGACTGTCCAATACCGCCCCCAATGCTCAGCGGTATCTCATCGTTCATGATCGCCTGGTGGTACGGCATTTCGAGAAAATCAAGCTGGCCAGTAAGCTCCAGCTGCTTTTTCAAAGTCTCTGCATTTACGCGTATTCCCATTGAAGTCAATTCATGTCGCCTCTTGGTCACCGGGTTCCAGACAAGTATGTCGCCGTTCAATCCATGCATGGGCCTGCCATCATCAGACTCAGTCTCTGTAACCCAGTCGTCATAGTCTGCCGCCCTCATCTCGTGCGGATAACCATCCTCGAGCACCCAACCGATTCCGATGATGAAGACTGCCGGGTATTCCTGCAAGATTGTTGTTTCCCGCTGCTTTCGCGGTAGGTCTGGGTACTTGTCAAGAATATCTTCAGCATGCAAGAATGTAAGCTCATCAGGCAAGCTTGGATACTTGTCCGTCTTGAGTTGTGGATACAGCTCTTGAACATGACTCTCGGCCCCCTTCAGCACCTTCCAGATCTTCCGCACAATTTCCTTCAGGAAGTTCAGGTTCCGTTGCTCCTCTGCAATCACTATCTCCCAGTCCCACTGGTCCACATACGCGCTGTGGTCATGGTCCAGGAAGTAGTCCTTGCGAACCGCACGCATGTCGGTGTTCAGACCTTCTCCCACGTTCATGCCGAATTGCTTCAGTGCCATACGCTTCCACTTGGTCGCTGCTTGGACTATCTGGGCGTCGATCGGGTTCTTGTCATGGTCGTTCGAGATGTGGAACTCTATCGGTGTGCGCGAGCCATCTCTATCCAGCAAATCATTTATGCCGCTCTCTCTGTCCACTATAAGGGGGCACTCGACACGGATGAGATTGAGCTCCTTGCAGAGGTTCTCCTCGATGTAGTTCTTTGCCGCGGTGATGGCAATCTGCGTGTCCTTCGGGCCAAGGATCGGACTGTAGTCTTGCGGCAGGACTCTCTCAAGCTCGTCATAGCTTCCGATTCCGGGTCCGGCTAGGTCTGCTTTCTTGTCTAGCATTCGATTCACTTCCGTTTTTCTATGTCTGGACTCACTTGGGAATTTGGCTAAAGCCCGCTGAATAGAAAAAGCTTTTGCAGGGGCAATCAACTGAACTTGAGAGGGGTCATGAAACTGCCCATCGTCCTTTCGGTCAGGGGGATCATGGAATCGCATTCTTTTGTTCTCACATCCTTCTCCGCTATGAATTTACCAATGTCCTTCGCCTTTCTGCGCAACGTCTTTGAGAGAGAACTGTCAACCTTCTCGAGGAGGTACAGCTTCACCAGCGGTTTCTTTCCCTTCTCAAGATCCCACACGCCGACGGCTCTCCCGTCAAGAAGAATCATGAAGGTAGCGTTTCCGGAGGGGTCGAACAGTTCGTTGTAGTGTTCATAATCCAGATACCTCCCCCGTTCTCTATATCCCATAAGATGGGGGTCGGACGCAGGCAAGAAGCATACCGTTTTCTTCTGTGCCACTCTTGTTGTCTTGAGTGCCTTTTCGTCTGAACCCAGCATGACGAAATTACCTTCCAGACCTTCTATCTCTATGTGGAGCAGTTGCTCTTGAATATCGTCCAAAGCCTTCCTGATGGGGGTCTTGCGCAATCCCGTCCACCACACGATGTCCTTCTCTGTTGCAGGTCCGAACGATTTGAGATATTGATGCACCAGTAACCCTGTTGCTTTCTCCTCCCCTACCTCGTTCAGGTCCACATCCGGCAAGAACCTGCTGAAGTTGTAGTATCTATGGATGTTGCTCTTCCACCCCTTCTTGGGGAGGCCACGGATAAGGATGCCCTGGTCGCACATGAGGTTCATTATCGATGAAATGTTCAGATCCATTCCCAAAGCTCTCTTGACCTCTTTCGCAGTCAAACCATCGTTATCAAGGACCTCCAGAATCTTCTTGGAGGTATTCTTGTATATTGCTGGAGTTATCCCCAAGTGCTTCTCGAAATCTCTTGCTCGCAACTCTATGAACTTCCTGGTTGCTGAGTGCGCGATTGGGATCATTTCTTTGGTGAGGACGTATAGCGTTCTTCGTACTGTCCGAATTCTTCCCAAGGTTCGCTTGTCCTGGAGTTCGCGCCTCAAGTCCTCCTTCTCGAAACTCTTCATTCTTGCGAAGAGAGATACATATGGAGTGGTAGCCCCAGTTGCATGAAGTCCTCCGATATCACTGACAATCTGCAGAATATCATCTGTCTTTGTATTCTCTGTCAAATGCTGTTTTCTCAACAAGAAATGATTGACCCTTTCGAGGTCTATGGCTTCCATCGGTGTCTGATATTCTCAGTATGATTAAAGGTTATTGTTCAATAATGGTGGACTTCTCGGATATGTCACATTGTGAAGTGTTAAGTTCATAAAAGCCTTTTTGAATATCTGTGTAAAGACTGTAACAATACCATCTATTTGCGACAACCGGACCTTTCTTGTGTCGTAAGTCTTATTTAGTTAATAACCAATACTATTATCTAATGCCCAAGATTTACTATCTCTCTCCGAACGAACAGCATGTCCTGGACATAGCCAAGGATGCAGAGATAATCGTAGCCGAGGATTTGATTCAGGCCACTGAAGGGATGCACCCCCAGGTGGTGAGAAACACTCTGTCCTCGCTGGTCAAGAAAGGTCATCTTTTCAGGGCGAAGAGAGGTATCTATCTCAGATGTGAGGAGCCCTTCTCACCTGTGATTGACAATCCCCCCAGACTCGCACTGGTGATGTTCAAAGGATACATCGCTTTCGCATCAGCTCTGCAGCATTACGAACTCTTGGAGTACGAATCGTTCACAGTATTCGTAGCGACCAGAAACAAGAGCGGTTCCAGGGATATCGGGGAGTACAGAATCCAAGCCGTTGCGATGGGCAACAAGGCCCAGGGTATGGTCTACGATCGTGATGTGTACGTTTCTACCTTGGAGAAGACCATCTTTGACTGCATCTACAAGCCCGTCCATGCCGGAGGCTATCCACTGGTCGCAAGGGCCATTTCGGAATCCAAGCCTAACTGGAAAGAAGTGATACGCTGGTTCGATTTACTGGGAAGTCAAAGCCTCAGGCAAAGGGGTGGCTATGTGCTTGCAAAGGCCGGGAACGCACCTCGCTGGTTGCTGAAGCAACTGAAGTCCAGAGCAAAGCGCAATATATGGTTGAATCCTTCGGGCAGGAGGAAGGGCAAATTCGACAAGGAGTGGCTGGTGATGGACAATGTGGAGGGATGGAATGGAGGTTGATCTGGAACAGAGGAGGATCAGACGGATATCCGCACAAACGGGCCTGGGCCTGAAGTTCATATCGAAGGATATTACGCTCTCCAGCTTGCTGAAGTTCTTGGAGTCGGTTCTGGATGATGAGTATGTGCTGAAAGGTGGAACTGCTATATCCCGGGCTGGTTATCTCTCTTCCTCTAGGTTCTCGGAGGATGTTGATATGGATTGCTTCACTGGGGAGAGGCTGCGAGAAGCTGGCAGACAACTTCATAATATGCTGAAGGGATTGGAGGGGTTTTCCGTCAAGGCTCCCAGGCTTCAGCGGGACTGCCTGCGGTGTGATGCCTATTTCAACAACCATTTCGGAGACAAGGACAGGATACGGATCGAAGTGTCACCGAGGAAGGGCGGTGTCCCTGGAGAGGAAGGAGCAGCCAAGACGCTGTTGCAATCACCGTTCACATCTGGTGAAGCAAGTCTCCTGAGGACCTACTCAAAGGTCGGGCTCTTCGTAAGGAAGATCCATGCTCTCTCGGGGAGGCTTGATGGCAAGGACGTGTTCGATTTGGTCGGGATGTGGTCTTCGGGTGTATCGGAACGGGAGCTTATCCAGGAGGTGGATTCCTACGCCAAAACGATCGGGATGACTGGTTACACCCTTGTCTCCGGTTCTCTCGGTAATCTGGAGAAGATTGCTGTGGATATCAGGAACGTTGCCAATTCCACCAACCATTTCATCCCCAGGTCAGAAAGGCCTGATTGGGGGATTATGGTCGCCGACCTCAGGACTCTCCTGGAAAGTCTGATCAATCAGCTGGAAAAGAAGTGACATCCGCTATGTTTCACGAAGCTTCCGGTCGTTACGTTTCTTTGACATACTTCTCAAGTTCCGACAGCGTTGCCTCCCACTGCGCTACGAACCACTGTCTAGCTTCTTCCCATTCCGGTGTGTCTCTCCAACCTGTATGCAATAGGTGGACTTCTGTCCCCTCTTCGGTGGGTATGAATGAAACCACAACATTCGTCAGAGGCCTGACCTTGTTCATGAAGTGCTTGAACTGCTTCGGACCTTTCCATTCAAAGGAGAGGAATTTGCCCGTTTGGACAGCCAAAACCCTGCATCCAATGGTGCTCTCGTTCTCCCTGTCCTCCGGGACCCAGAACAGTTCGTATTTTCCTCTGACACTTGGTTCCACGTCCGCAACTACCGTCAACCATTTCTCCAGGTGTTCGTTCACGGTGAACATCTCGAACGCTCTCCGGGGATCGCATTTCAGAAGAACTGATTGATAGATGATTCTGTCCATGTTCCTTCCTCCTCACTTGGGACGATACCTCATTTCTTCTCTCTCATTAGGTCCTCGTCCACATACTCCGAAAGCACCTGATACTTCTTCGCCTCGCTTGGAGTGGTCGACAGCACCAGATAGCTCACAAACCTCTTCGTCTCTTTGGGCTTGAGGGATATACATGAATTGGTCAGCAAGTGTTTCCCATCCTTGGCGAAGTCGAGCAAGAGCACGTCCATATCCGCAGAAGACGACACAAAGCAGACCGACTTCTTCTTCCTGGTGTTGCTCACGACAACAGTCCGATTATCGCTGGTCGTGAACGCAATCCTCTTGCTGTACTTCCTCTGTCTCCATCCAGATCTGCTGAAGTATGCGACATTTTTCTTTGACCCACCGACCTGGAAATAGCTGGCGCAACCACCCTCGAAATACAGGGATGACTTGCCCGTGTTCGTGAAATCCTGAAGGATGGCCAGCACGTTGCTGTTCGGTCTTGTCAAATATTCGGTGGAGACCCTCAGTCCTCTCAACAGCTCCCTCTTCTCGGCCTCGGCCGTGGTCCTCGCACCTTTCCAGGCGCCTCTCGTGACCTTCTTGCCTGTGAACGTCTCCTCGTAAAATCTGCTGAACCATTCGTCCTTCGTGACGGTCGGGGCTATGCCTCCATACCATGGGCGGAACCAGGCGAGCTGATCCGGTTTGGGATAGGCGGAGAGTATGTGCTCAATTCCACCTTCCTTCAAAGAAGTCAATGAACCTGAAAACTCCGGGACGACAGTGAACTTCAGTGTGCCATTGTTTACGTCTATTATCCCCTTTTTCTGTCGGACTGAAACGGATCCTGGTTTACCTATCACTACGATTGGTAACTGCAATGTATCATCATAAACGAGGGTTGAAATTCTGGCTTTGGCGAAATACATACCTGGACTTGCCTTTCTCGCCTTGAGGACTATCTTCTCTTCCAGTGGGCTGTCTATACACAGTTCCTTCGCCTCGATTCTGGTCTTGCTTGCCTTCATCGTGTCTGGAAAATCAATATTGACCTTTGCGTCCAGTCTCTTGTTCCTGAGGTTCCTCATTCTGAATTTGAAATTGGTCTCATTCTCGACCACAACGGGCTTAGGGACCGTTCCAATGTCGAGGACCCCTTGGGGGACAACCTTTTCCTCCGATTCTATCTCCCCTTCATAAAGCCGTTGCCAGCTTCTCTGAACTCTTCTCCAATCGGTGGTTCCGACCATGAAGTAATAGGGAGGTAGTTCAAGCTTCTCTCCTGGTCTGACCTTTGGTGCATGAAGGGTTGGAAAAACACCCTCGACATAGATCTCCGAGTGCTTGGTGGATTCCCGATCCCAGAGTACGCCCAAACCAGTTTCCTTGTTTCCCATGTGGCACCAGGTCTCCCTGAGGTAATCTTCCTTTGGAATGTCACCCATCCAGTCCGGGAAATCGTCCTCTATCACCTCTTCCTGAATCAGTCCGTGCTTTGTCGGGAGCGTGATTCTGTCCCTAATCGTGTTTCGACCCAGTACGAATTGGACCTCGGTGGAATGTGTGCTCTTGCCCTTGTTCTCCAATATCGGAAGGAATCGTAAAAGGTTGCTGCTGGACACCCCTATCTGAAGGGTGATGCGCAAACCTTCTCTCTCTTCTGACAAGACGGAAAGAGTCCCGGTCGTGGTCCCCTTCTCGTTCTTCACGGACATCCTCCAGTCCAGGCGTGCCAGCTCTGACGGAATGAAAGGCGGGCCCAAGCAGATTTGAACATGTCTGGCAGCGGGTTCTTTGTACGCTTTGTCGTACAGTGTAACAAATCCTCCCCTTTGTTTTGCCACAAGGCGAACTTCTTCGTTCTCCATCACCATGCTCTTCTCTTCTATGTCCGATATTGCTCCGTGGATGCCGATGCACCTTACCTTGAGGGTCTTCTCCTTGGTTCGGTGGTCTTCGAACTCTGCCCATGCCTTGATTGAATAGCATTTTGTCTCTGGGGAAGTTGCTTTGATCGTGAGCGGTACGC
This sequence comes from Methanomassiliicoccales archaeon, assembly GCA_004377185.1. GTDB lineage: Archaea > Thermoplasmatota > Thermoplasmata > RBG-16-68-12 > SOIM01 > SOIM01. The sequence goes on from SOIM01000016.1 coordinate 22,592, forward strand.
CAGAGAATCTGTCCTTCTGTACGGAGAATGGAGCTGCTGTCTTGTCCAAATCTAGACCATTGGTTTTGAAGCGGATGCGGCCCTTCGCCCTTTTCTTCAAATTGTTCCTGAGATTGATGTTGATTGTCTTCTCCGTTCCCGGAACCACGGAAATGAACTCAGGGTCGGATTCTATCTCGATGGCCTGCTTGGTTCGGAGTCCGGTTCTGAGATTGAATGATTGATCGTCTATCTTCATGCGGGTGAGGATACTGTCGCTCTTCTCTTCCCAATGAATCTCCTTTGCTTCCAGCGAGACCATTACCGGGGCGGATATCTCCTTGGACTTTCCAGCTGGCACAACGAACTTCTTGGATGCTTTGAGACTAACACCCTTCGGAGGAGTTACTTTGAGACTGCAGGAGAACTTCTTCTTCGTCTTGTTCGTAATCGTCCACGTGATCTTCCACTTCATTCCCGCCAGGACATCGTGTCTGTCCAGCTTTGCGAAGACCTTCATATCGTTGTTCTCGAAACCTGTGATGTTCCTCGATTCCCTGTCTATCCAGACTATTAGCTCGTCCTTGCCTTCCTTCCATCGGTGAACAAAGACGTTCATACCCTCCACTTCGGTCCCATCCTCTTCCAGTTCTATCGGCCGTTGAAAGGTGTCGTACCAGTCATGCTTCTCGAAGTAGGGTTTGGCTGGTTGGAAGAGCATTATCATCGGGATGAAGTTCTGCATGTAGACGGTGGTGTTCGGGACCCAGTAGAAACCTGTCTTCTTGTAAGCGGGAAGTGCCTTGATGTTACCAGGCCAGGTGTGAAGGTCCAATCTGTCCAGCTTGAGGTCTGTGGAACACTCGACAGATCTGCACAGTAATCTGCGTCCGTGGCTCTTGCCGTGATGTTCTGGAATGACGTTCAACCATGAGACGTAGGCGGCCTCCTTTTCCTCGAAGTAGGGACTGACTCGTACGAATCCAATTGCTTTGGATCTCTCCATGACGATGTAGCCGCCGAGGGATTTGACTCTGCTCTCTTGCTCCTTGACCTTCTTTGCTGTCATTGGGACGCCTCGGGTCAGTCCTCCGGGCCAACCTTCCTCACTTGCGTTCCACATGTCCGCCATCGTTTGAGCGTATTTGTCGAGATAGTCCACGATTTTCATTGCTAAGCCAGACCAAAAGGGAATGGGGTAATAAATTGTTGGATATCTGGTTTTCGAGCGAGTGAGAACTCACAAAGACCATATGCAGCTTTAGTCCAAGAGAAAGCGGTTGACCGATGTGTGTAGAGGCGAAAGGAATACTTTCGTAGACCCCTGCTCAATACCCTTAAAAGGCAAGATACCATAGGGAATTTGTTAACAGACCAGGACATAGGACGGGATGATGTGAACATCGACTTCAACGGCAGTCGCGTGTCGTTCACCAGGGAGCTGAGCAAGCTTGACGAACTTGCCCTGCATTTCTCCGAGAGGCTTTCAGCTGCCAATATCAAACATGTTTTTCTTTCCGGTTATGTTGCGATTCTCTTCGGTAGGAACAGGACAAGCGAGGACGTGGATGTCGTTTGCGAGGAGGTGCCTTTCGAGACGTTCGCCGAGTTCTGGGAGGGCATTCATCAGACGCTTGAATGCATCATCACCACGGACGTGAGGTCTGCTTACGACAAGTACCTCAGTGAAGGCCTGGCGGTACGTTTCTCACGCAAAGGCGAGTTCATTCCGAACGTGGAGATGAAGTTCGTATCGACCGAGATGCACAGGGAGGCCCTTTCCGGTTCACTGGACGCCGTCGTCAACGGGCGCCACATGCCAATTTCCCCGCTGGAGCAGCAGATCGCCTACAAGCTCTTCATGGGTTCCGAGAAGGACATTGAGGATGCAAGATTCCTGTTCAAACTGTTTTACGAGAACCTGGATTTGCACAGACTAAATATGTACATCGAAGCCCTGCAAGTCCCATTAGCTGAGGCAAAACGATACCTGGGGTGGACGGAGTGAAGCTCGACCTGAAGGAACTGGAGGCGGATAAGAAGCGCAACTTCGAGGAGCGCCTTGCGTTCATAGACCTCTATGTTGAGTGGTTGAAGAAAACCCCGAACGAGATTTGGAGCAAGCAGCAGAAGGAGCTCATAGGCGGTGCGGGCAAAAGAAGGAAGGAAGGAAGGAAGGAAGGAAGAGTGAACCCCGAGAAAGACAGGACAGGCTAGTTTGTGTGTGGAAACTCTCAGCCTGAGCGTTGCTAGCCCCACTTCAACTATTCTACAGCACAAGGCTTAAGTCTCTAACCCCAATGAGAAAAGGCCCAGAGGATATTCGCTATTGCGCAACCGATAAGGGGTCTTTGAGATGGGACAGATGGAGAAGAATGGTCTTACCGTGAACTATCCCAAGAGCTTAGAGCCTCTCGCGACAGAAGCATTGACCGCCCTAACGGCCATTTCGCGTACAGTCAAATCGATCTTTGGAATGAGTTTTCCCAAGACCACTGTCGTCCTTGACGAAAGCGAACTGACGTATGTCGATGGTAGGTGCAGCAAGGGATCGATTCATCTCGGCATACCACTCTGCAAAGACGCCAATGAGAACTTGGGTGACATGGTCTTGACCCTGGTTCACGAAGCTGGCCACGTAGTTTCGTCGTATATGGTGGATGAAATCTTTGGAGAGGCGTTCGCTGCATACTTCGCTTTGACAACAACAGAGAGTGTTCTTCAAATGCTGGAGAGGAACAGAAGGCTACACAAGAAAGAGATACTCAGCAACGTGAGAAGAAGAATCAACGATTATGAGAATATCAAGGAGAGAGGGACTTGCGAAGCCGCAATCTCCTTCTTACTGGAATTTGGGAAAAGATATGGTACAACTGCCATAGGTAAAGCTCTAGCGAATATGGAATACCCCGCTCAGTCCAGGTTCTTCAACTACTTATTGTCTCATTTCGAAAATGCGGATTCCTTGTTGCAAGAATATGGAAAAGGGGGTCCGATTCCATTTGGAGTTCTTGATGATGAGAAGAAATACGGTTTCTGCAACGGTGTCTTGACCCTCGCACTAATGTCACACCCTTCCCCTGAGAAAGCAGCCGAGGCATGGAAAAAGATAATGATTGACCGAATAGAGGAGATAGCCCCGGACCTGGGACTGGAGGGATGGTTCATGGCATATGTGAACTCGTTGTTGCCTGTGGTTTCTGAGCAAGACCCTGTCATTGATGTGGTCGATGACAAGAATATCGTGGTGACTGTTAATGATTGCATGATGAAATGCAGCATTGCGTTTCAAGGAATTCCTGAGCACAAAGCAGGAAAGCTGTGCAAGTTTTGCCTGGAATTGTTCACCATAGAAAGGGACGGGGTTGAGATTTCCATCACCAAGAACAAGGAGAAGTGCCAGATCCGAGTACAAAAGACTTAGACCAAAACAAGCCAGATATTGTCACTCGTTTATCCCTATGTCAAATGAAAACTACCTGAAAGTCAAACCTTGGACTATCGCCCACTCCACGGATTCCTTGCCCAGTACCCTACCCTCACCGAAAACTCAACTAACCGTCATTTCAGATTTGCGTCCAAATAATCCATGAGCACCTTATTCTTCACCTCACTCGGAGTGCTGGTTTTGAGCGTATCTGTTGTGATAGTCCACGATCCTCGTCATGGTTCTCGAAAGTGGAGGAAGCTGGTTAGTAGGACTTCGGATGTTGAAGTCTGATGTGGCGGGAAGCAGACAGAGGATGAAATTGAGGTCACATCAGTCCAGAGTCCGAAAAGGCCCGGGAACATGTTTGGTTTGATTTGCCTACGAGATGAGCTGTGCGATGTATTCCAGCTTCCGTATGTATTCCGAGATGTCCATCCCTCCGTCCACACAAAGCTCGTTCTCCAATCTGCCGGGGTCTTTCATTCTCCCTTTCAGCTTTGGGATTCTCCTGATAACCATCTCATGCCAGTCATCGTTATTTCTTATGTTCCCTATCACTTCATCCACATCGCACATGGCAAGCAGCACGGCCGAATCGAAGTTGTTCTTGTAGTCGACCGGCAACCCCAATTTGACCGCGGCCAAGCTCTCGACGGGTGGTACCCTCACAACTATCTTCGAATCACTGTCGTGGTAGAGGATCTCCCTTCTTGAATATTCGCTCAAGTCGAACTCGTAATAATGAGGAGTTTCCATTTCCACTATTCTTGGTCCGGATATGTCTATTCTCAACTCAACTTCATTTGCTATCCTGCGGATTTCTTCATCAATTATCTGAACCTCAGGCTCGTATTCGCAGGAGAATCGAACACCCCAGTCCATGTCTTCGGATTTCAGACCGAGACCCCTGAGTTTCTTTCCGGCCTCTGACATCTTATCCTCGGCCGTTACGCCATCGATGTCCAGGGTGTATCTGTTGTGTCTCTTCCCGGCGTGTGCCCTGACCGCCCAACCACCTATCACGATGATATCATCTATTATGGTTTCCAGTATTGCCAAGGATTGATTCTCTACGTCCTTCCTCACCTTCTCGGGGAGCTCCTCCAGGTTCATGCGGACCTCGCTCCGTGCCTGATGGCTCCAAGGTCGAGATAGAGGTCAACATTCCATTTCCGCTCATACTTATGTTCCCATCCGCCCTTTCCGTATCTCCTCTCCTCCTTGAGAAAGACCACTTTCCGCTTGGACACATTCCTCTGGAACTCCTTAATAGCTTCAGGATTTACCATTCCCTTGATATCGTTCAGAATATCCAGGTAACACCCGATGACATTCACCATGTCCTTTTCTTTTGCAAGATCAAACAGTTTCGTGTAGTCCAGCTCTCCCGATGCAACTAGTCTGATGCAGAAATCCTCAACACCTTCCACCGTACCGATGTCGTGCAAGAACAGTTCCTCGGGTCCCATCTCTTCTTCCACACTCTCCACCAGGGTCAGTTTGCCCTCACCTCTGATCACGAATCCGGTGTTTCTGATCGTCAGGCCGCTGTCAATCCTCTCGTAAAGGAGTCTTTCGATTTCAGCAGGTGTTCTGACTAATCTCTCGAAGGGAAGCGTCCCGGCATAGTAGATTGTCTTAGGTTTCCTTTTCCTCGAAAGGTACTGCCTCAACAGTGCATTCAACACATGCTCTTCGTTGAGAACCGCGACAACAGGTTTCCGCTTATTGTAGACCGCAAGGTTGGAACTGGTGAGAAATCTGACGATACTGTTCACCCAGGGATATGAATAGCCCGTCTTTCTCTGGAGCTCTTTCAGCGTTCTGGGAATGGTAAGCTTTTTCCAGACGGCCAGTGTGCTCTCTCTCGTAAGCATCTCGGGATCGATGCCGTAGGTCAGGGCCTTGATGTGAACCTCTCTCAGTTTTTGAGTAGCATAATCTGCGGAGATCTCTACTACTACGTCTCTATTCTGGCGTCTCTTCTCGATCAATCTTCCGTCAGCTAGGCGTTTCAGAGCTTTGTAGATGGTATGCTCTGCATAAGGCAGTTTGTCAATCAATTCTCTGGTCTTGTGGGGTCTGATTGACAGCATCGAGAAGATGGCAGATTGTACTGTCATATATTATACTAATAGTGCCAAGTGTATTTAAGTATTACGTATAGATAGTATGAAATAGACTTTCCTTCCACCACATCTTTGAAAGTATAAGAAGTTAAGCTTACTCGGTCCCGTAAAGGTCCTTTTCCACTCTGTCAGCGGTCATGGATCTGCCTTTCTTGATTGTTGCGAATTTCTATGTTGTGGCGTTCGTGTTGTTGTACATGGTGTCAAGGGATGTGGATGTGAGGGGCGCTTTGTGGCCTTCTCAAAGACTCCGTTTCTTTTTCCGTACAAGAATCGCGACCGACACAATCACAGCTATTGTTACAGCAACAACGACCAACGAGATGACAAACCAAGGCCCTGTTGAGGAATCGGTATCGGGTTCGTGTTCCGGCATGGTCACATTTACCTTGTTTGAACCGGGTGAATCGTTGCCCAAGAGGTTGACCGCCACAACATAATACCAATATGTCTCTCCCTCCTCCACCCAGGTGTCTACGTAGGAACAGTGTGTGTCACTACACTCTTGTCGACTCGACCACCATAAGTCCAAAAAACGACCCTCCTCACTCTCACCCCTGTAGATACTGTAAAGCTCAACATCGAGTTCGTCGTTCTTCTCCCAGCGAAGTGTGATTTGGCTCCGCTCGACATCGATTGTAGCGATAAGGTTCTCAGGTGGGGATGGCTTCGTGTCATCTAATTGCGGTGCGAAAGGCCACGGTTCCATGAGAGGATAGATGTCCTTGCTATTGAGGCTGAATTCGTATGGTGTGTCTCCCAGTCCATCAGGGGGAGGAACATCTTGGGAAGGAGTGCCATTCAGATCGACGCCGGAGTAATCGGACCAGTAGTTTCCGCCAGAAGGATAGGAATCGTTCCAGAAGTTGCTTGCTCCGAAATTATAGCCCTGGTAATCGTTGTCGATGATGTTGTTGTGATAGACGATCGTTTCCGTTGAAGGCGCCTGCGACGTCAGACTGATGCCCCGAAATCTATTCGAGAAAACGGTGTTGTTAGCAATCGTGACGTTCGAAGAGGATTCCAACGCTATCCCGTGTCCGTTGTTTGACAGAAGATTGCTGAAGATCACTGTGTCATTCGAGGAGTGCAGACTTATGCCGTCACCGCACTTCGAGACCGTGTTGTTGGTTATCGTATTGTATGAAGACCCCGTCAGGCGAATGCCCTCTCTCATGGTTGAGAACACGAAGTTGTTCGCAATTGTGTTGTTGAACGACTTCCTGAGAGAAATACCCCACATGTGAGCTGAGAAGATACTGTTCCCGACCACTGTGTTGTCTGATGAGATGTCCAACCGAACTCCGTCCATACTCTGCAAGAAGAACTCATTGTCGTTTATCGTGTTGTTCGTCCCGGTCGAATAGATGCCATATTCGTTGTACGAGAAGTGATTGTTGGATACAACCGAATTTGAGCGGATATTTACAGTGTATGTGTTCCTGAAGATGTTGTTGTGTGTAATGATACCTCTACCAGAATTGAGAATCTGTGCAACGTAGTGCCCATAGCTTATGTCTGCAAAGCTCATCTCTATGAGACCGCCTGAGAGAATCCGGATATTGCGCCAGTCCTCCGGTGCAGGACTCTCACTGTTCGATGTGATGTTTATCCGATTATCCTCGTTGCCCATCGCCCTGAGAACCCCGTAGACACTTATGCCATAGTAGCCATCAAACCTCACCTGGACTCCAGGCTCGATGGTCAAGGTTACCCCGCTTTCAACTCGGACATTTCCCACCACAATATACGGGCTATTCTGCAGTGTCCACGTTGTGTCACTCTCGATGTCCCCGCTTACATTCGTACCTTGAACATCAGTGATGTTAAGTTGCACGAGCCCTGTGAAGAGACAGAATATCGTAATACATAGTTTGAGAAATGCACTTCTTCTCATTTATGCACTCTACCTCCCTCCACCTTTCATCCCGTTCTCCTTCCCCCTCGACTCAAAATACTCCTCTCGAATCATATCCATCAGCACAGTATCATGAACCCGCCCACCGATCATGGCACCCTCTCTCACACGCGCACTTCTCTCGAACCCAAGCTTCTTCGCCGCCCCCACGGCACGCTTGTTTCCCGACAGCGTCCAGCCCGATACGACCTGGAGACCCCGCTCCTCGAACAGGAACTCAAGAAGTAGTTCAATCGCTTCCAGTGCGTAACCCTTGCCCCAGTGTTCGGTTCCGATTGAGATGCCTATCGTCGCACCGAGCCTCGGTGGTCTTTCCGAGTAGTCCACGTATCCTACCGCACCGTCTTCCTTTGTGTCTATCATGAGGAGGGCAGTATTGGGCTTCTTCCCCAACTCCTTGAGCTTCTCCTTGATTATCTCAGGCGTCCTGGTCGGAGGCAGCCTCTGGTTCCAGCCTTGGGTCCTCAGGTCGTTCCTGAGGGATGCCAGGAGCTCGCAATCCTCCTCTCTTGGGGGTCTGAGTGTGACTTTCTCACCCGAGAACGATTCCATCAGTCATCACCCTCCTTTGAGCGCACCGAGAGATATTCGTCCCGAAGGATGTCCAGGTAGACTAGGTCGTAGAAGTCTCCGTCGAACACGCCCGCGCGTCTCCTGACACCTTGCTTCTGGAAGCCCAGGGACTCGGCGAAGGCAATGCCCTCTTCGTTCCAGTCGGGAAGGCTGCAGCCCACCACGTGGGCCAGGTAGTGATTGAAGGATGCTTCCAGGAGGAGTCTTGCGGTCTCGGCTCCGAACCCCTTCCTCCGACGATCTGGCCATATCAGTACCTGGATGTGGGGGTTCCACGGGTCCCAGGCTGCGCCGAAGAATGCGAGTCCGATGAACTCGTTCTGGTCTGACCATATGCCCGTCAGGACGGTCCGGTCCTCCTTTCTTGCCTCATCCAGCTTGGCCTTGATTTGATCTTTGGACAAGGGGGCCCAGGGTGGGTCGAAGTTCAGAATGCTGGAGATTTCCATCTTGCACTCGCCGTTCTGATAGCGATGGATTTCGTCCAGGTGCTCGCTCTCGATGGAGCGGAGCTCGATTCTTTCGGACGATAGGTCCCTCCTCGGCATGATGAGCCTCCGGGATGGTTATGGGGTTTGGGATGATAAATGTGTCAGTTGGGAGGTGGGGAGGCGCTTAAGAGAAACGTATTGAATCTCTCACTCCAGTCATATTGTCTCATCTCTTTTCGAATTTTGTTGGGAAGCTTCTTATACCCATCAAGGCATTCGTAATCAACCATATTCAAGAGGAGGGAAATACCTTGAATAACTCAACGGGGGAGGGAGGCCCCAAACTGTTGCTGGCCGTAGTGGCTGGTCTAATGCTTCTATCAATTGTGTTTGCCGTTGATGTGCAAGCAAAAGAGGACCCCACGGTCACAGTCACAATCTGGAGGATACAGAAAGTGGATACGATCGAGGGATTGCCTGGAGAAGGCGAAGCGGACTGGTACTATCACGTTGCAGTCCGAGATGGAAGCAATTGGATATGGCGTTCTTCTTCAGGGGTTCCATCACAAGATGATGATGTTATAGTGGACGCCCAACATGATTTCGTGGTGTCCACGGACCAAGTCGAGATTGTCATAATGCTTTGCGAAGAGGACTTCTGGTCCGGCGATGACTATGCGGACATAAGTTCTGACTCGGCTGGAGGAGTTGATAACACTGATTGCAGCAGACCGGATGATGCTCCTTATATGGGCAGTTACAGGGGAACGTGGGATCTTGCTTACGATTCGTTGACAGGCGATGAAACAATCATAGAACAAGGATATTACAAGACATCTGGAGACTATGACGGAAGCCAGGGAACAGATGAGAATGATGCAAACGTCTATTTCCAGGTTTCTGACAATTACTATCCTCCAACGGCTTCGTTCTTGACAAGCGACGTAGAAATAGAGGAGGGAGAATCGATTAGTTTTGATGCATCTGGGTCTTCAGCGTCACCATCCTCAGAAATAGTCACGTACCGATGGGACTACGACAATGACGGCATATTCGATGCCTCAGGTATATCGGTTAATCAAGTGTTTGACATTCCAGGTACATATTTCATCACCTTGAAGATTGAGGATGATATGGGTAACATTGCCACCGCTGTCGACACAATCATTGTCAAAGAACACGCAACTACGACAATCGGGGGAGGTGGAGGAGATCCCTTGGTTTGGATATTGGGCATTCTCCTTGTCCTCGTTTTCATTAGTGCCGTTGTTGCTATTGCCATCATTTCTCGCGGCAAGAAGCTTGAAGGTCGGCCGCCCATTGAGCCACCACCGCCAGAACCCCCATCTCAACAACCTCCATCTGAGTAGAAGGTCATGTGACTGTTTGGAAGTGGTCTTGAGCAAGATCAAAAGGCAAGAGGATCATGTAGGTTAGACGATGAGAAAACTGGTTGTAGTTCTTCTTCTGATTCTGATGGCCACGCTCACGCCGGGCGCTGAGGCGTATAAGGAAATCGACGGGTTGAATTCATCCTTCTCCACACATCAGTTCATATTCGACCAGGCAGTCACGATTCTTGCAAATGATGGCTTTTCAGATCTCACATCGTTCATTGAGGGAGCTTATCTAGAACAGCTGAAATGGGGAAGTGTTCGAGCAGATGATACTCTCTGGGATTCCAGGGAGCATTACATGGATCCGTTCAGTCATGAAGGGCTCCTTGGTTTCAAGTCGGCCGGCCAATTAGCAGGAGAGAAGTTCTCTTTGGCAGTGAGCTACTGGGCTTCGGGGAACAAGCTCGAGGCTATGTACAACCTTGGATGGTCTGCACATATGGTCGCAGATCTCACTGTCCCACATCATGCGCGGCTGACATTTCTGGATTATCACTCAGAATACGAACAATGGGTACTCGATCATCAGAATGACTATGCTGTCAACTCCGGTGGCATCTACATCTTTGGCATCTACTTGCCCGATCACTATGAGGTTGAGTCTGATCCTTTCGATTGGGTAGACTACAATTCACATAAAAGCTATGAGTTGTTCGAATACGTGAATGGCCCTGACGGGCAGGACGACAATGACTATGGACATGCCGCGAGTATCCTCCTGCCTCGGGCTCAGAGAACTACAGCCGGATATCTTCTGATGTTCTTCAAGACCGTAGACGAGATGCCCATTGCCTCGGGTGGAGGGACAAGAATTGTAGATGAAGACACTCTCGTGCACTTCGACGCTTCGGGCTCTTCTGATGACTTGGGCATTGTCAACTACACATGGGACTTCGGGGATGGATACTTCGGATTCACTGCTTCTCACGCTCATATATACTACGATCCTGGCGTCTACCACGCGTCATTGAAAGTGAGAGACGCACTGGGGAATGAAGACTCCGTTACGTTCGGTGTCTATGTGGATGACACTACTTCTCCAAGCGCTAATGCTGGTATTGATATTGAGGGCGTGGTTGGGGCACCGATTCTGTTTTCGGGTGCAGACAGCAGTGACAATGTTGGCGTTGTTGACTACAATTGGGACTTCGGAGATGGCAATTCAGCCTCAGGCGAGATGGTTGAGCACACTTACAACAGAAGTGGGAACTACGTTGTGACATTGGAGGTTAGAGATGGTGAAGACAATACTGGTACTGACCAGATTAATGTTGTGATTAAGCCCCAGCCGGCAAGGGGCGTCTCTCTGGAATTTGTGTTCCTCACGATTGGTGCCATTGTTGCCATAGCTGGGGGGATTTTCTGTCTATTCATAGTCAAACGGCGTTCACGAAATAATAGAGAAGAGTGAAGCTCACACATAGAGCTCACATTGTAATGACGCTATGGCCTGGCTATAGAAGGCCTTCTGACCTGATGAATTCGTCACTCTTTTGGGTGCAGTCGCCGTTCTGGTGCTTGTGGGTGGTTTCCAGTTGCTCTTGTTCGATGGAGCGGAATTGGATTCTGTCGGATGAGAGATTCCTCCTCATGGTGGATTACAGGGGTGGTTGTGGGGGGCAGGGTGTGTAGGTGTTAGTTGGCCCCTCTGTAGTTCCGTAAACGAATGGGTTCATGCTCAAAGGCTAATTCTTCTCATCTTGGATAAGAATATGCTGGCGTAGGCGAATACGAGCACGATTAACGCAAATAGAGGAAACAGAGCGAGATACCAGGGTCCGGTGCCGGTGAGGATCAAAATCGTGGCGCTGGAAGTCAAGACAAGGAGAATCAGAAGGACTCTGTTGAAAGTCCTGAATGACTCTCTACTTGTGATTTCACCTTGTCTCCTGGTCCTAACTGAGCTCGATGCAAATTCCGAATCTGGTTGATTCTTCATTTCTTTCCTCTTCCCTTGAAGCGTCTTTTTGTCTTAGAGGCTAGCTCTTTCGTTGCATCAGCTACCTTTTCTGTTTCTGCTAGAACAGTCTTCGAGTATCGTCGGTCTCTGGTTGATTTCCTCGTGCTTGCCCGTATCTCATCGATTGCTTCTCTGGATACCGAAACCACGCGTTCCAACGCCCGCACGGCTTCCTCGGCGAGATGTTGCTCCCCACTGGAAGTGTTTGCATATTCCTTGGAATCTTTCGAACCTTGATGGGGTAGCTGGTCGTCTGATTCTGCCGGTGTCTCTTTCTCGTTGCTCGCAGAAGCATCCCAACTTGGGAGATTTCTTCCAATTGCAGGTTCAATACGAAAGCTATCTGCAGACCAAGCACTCCCAAATTCCTCTGTCAATCCCCCGGTGAGAGAGAACCTCACATTCAGCTCACCGTTCTCCAGGAAGATATGAGCATCCTCAAGCTGCGATTGATAGAGATTCCTCCTCTTCCCCATTTCTGTCGATGTTTGTTCCACGCACTTTACAAGGCCTACTCTCTCTAGCGTGTGCAGCCTCCTATAGCAGGCCGCAATTGGTATGCCGTACTCGCTACTAAGCTCCACTACGCTTCTGGGCTTCTTGAAAGTTGCAAGAAGTATCTTGGATGAGTATTCGTCAGTGATAAGCCTGGCTGCTTCAAGTGGATCCATCTAGGTTCCTCCATTTCCCTTCATGATCTCGAAAGGGGATATCACGCTCATGCCCTTAAATCCTTCGCTATCAATTGTGATTATCAATACTGGTAACTACCCTCTGTGCTATGAACCAGATAATGCAGATTCTATTCCTTCCCAAATTATCAAACATGATAATTACATCCAAGACCGCCACTATGCTATTCGCCCCATCTTGTATCAGACTTGGACAGACTTACTTTGGCATCCCACATTTGACTATTTGCAGTCCATATCCCGATGATTGCCAAGGCAGTACCCTACCCTTCCGAACTGGTGATACTAATTGTGAATGCAATCGCGTTAGACAGCTTCTTGACTTACTCTTCTTTGCGGGTCATCAAGCCCATGGTTATTTATGCTCGATGCTGGCGGGATTCCCGATTCCCACGCCCATCGAACAAGTCAACGGCAACTGCTCAGAATGTACAAGTGAGCACCTAGTACGAGACTACCTAAGAGCGAAAATCCTCTGCGAGAAATGCGGACTGGTCCTCGACGAAAACCTCTTGGACCGGGGACGGTAGCGGGGACTTTTCGACTGCTTCCAAAGAGCAAGAAGGGAAAGGACCGGACCACGTATCGGTACTGACAAACTTCCGAGTATCGACATGGAAAGCCGGAGTTATGTCCGATTCTGACGAAGCAAAAGGTTATATTCGTTCCAGTGCGTTCAAGGAAGGGAATCAGATGGGCTATTCGAGAAGACGCAAAAGAGGAGACCTCAGTCACGTTCCCTCAAGGAGTGGGATCTACCGCCTATACCACGGTAGCACGGTCGTATACGTTGGCCAGACCAAGAACTTGAGGCAAAGGCTTAGTCGACATGATAGGGATAAGAAATACTGGGGGTCATATGACTACAAGTCCACTCGATATGTTCCCACACAAAAGCGAAAGAAGATGGAGAAGGATGCAGTAAAGAGAAACCGACCTACGCGCCAGACGTGACCCTTTCTCCGCTACTTGCTACTTAGACTTCGATTAAGGGGTCGATGGGCCTGGTGAAATGATTAGCGATTTCGGTGCGAGGAATGGGCGATAGATGACCACACTCAAGGAACTCCGAGAGCTGGCTAACAGTGGAGAAAGAATGACGGTCGAATTCAAGGAGACCCTTTCTGAGGCGGTAATAAGAGGTCTGTCAACGGATTTTGCTTCTTTTGCAAACACTTCTGGAGGAATCATAGTCATTGGAATAGACGATTCTCACAACCTGGTGGGTTACAGACCAGAGAAATCCGAGAGGAATAGAATCTCTCAGGAAGCCGGGAACTGTCGCCCTCCTGTCCTAATAGACTTCCAGAAACTGACCTTTCAAAAGAAACATTTTCTTGTTGTGAATGTCCCCGTCAGTTCTTCTTTTCATTGCGACAAAAGGTTTCGCTATCCAGTCAGGGTGGGAAATACCACGCAATTCTTGGACCCGGCTGGGATAATCACTTTAGTGAGGAATCGACTATTTGACTGAGCTTTCTAGAATGTGTCGATCTGAATGAAAGTGAATCTCAAGGTCGACAAGATCATACTCAGAGACGGTTGTGCTTCCAGAGTGATCTCGGACATTGTCCGCCCCGACCATTAGCAATTCACGTAGTAGCCGTCCCTCCTTGGCTTACACCAGTTTCTCCGCCCGGAAGCAAATCGTTATAACATTTGTGTGAGAAAACACCTCGATCCCCATGACCACCGAACAAGTCAACGGCAACTGCCCAGAGTGCACAAGTGACCACCTAGTAAGAGACTACCTACGAGCGGAAATCCTCTGCGAGAAGTGCGGACTGGTCCTCGATGAGAACCTCATGGACCGTGGCCCCGAGTGGAGAGCATTCGACCTCACCCAGAAGCTCAAACGCGAACGCACCGGCCCGCCCTCCACCGTCCTGGCCCACGACAAAGGCCTCACGACCGAGATAGGCTGGAAGAACACGGACGCATTCGGAAGGTACATCCCCCACAAGTCCAGGGCCCAAATGTTCCGGCTCAGACAGTGGCAGCACAGGATACGCACCTCCAGGATCGGGGAGAGAAGCCTCGCACAAGGGCTATCAGAGATCGCGACCATCTCCAGCAGGATGGGCCTGCCCAGGCAGATCAGGGAGGATGCGGCCGTGCTGTACCGGAGAGCGGCCTCAAAAGGTCTGGTAAAAGGAAGGAGCATCAAAGAGGTTGCAGCGGCATCCATATACGCGGCCTGCAGGCAGTCCAATGTTCCCAGGACGCTCGAGGAGGTGTGCGTACACGACATCGTCGACAAGCATGACGTGGGACGGACCTACAGGGAGATGGCGAGAGAATTGGTTCTCAACCTAAGACCTCAGACCCCGGAGGACTACATGAACAGGTTCTGCAACAAGCTGAAGTTGGGGCTTGAGGTCCAGAGAAGGTGTGCGGATATCGTGGAAGAGCTTAGAGATAAGAAGGTGGTGTCCGGGGTCACGCCCACGGGCATCGCGTCCGCGATCATATACATCGCCTGCTTGGATGTGAAGAAACCCAAAACTCAGAGGGAGATAGCTCAGGTTGCTGGTGTTACGGAGGTTACTCTTAGGAACAGGTTCAAGGAGATAACTGAGCTACTGAAAGGCGAGTGAGGCTGATACTTCATTTGTGAGAAAGAATCGCTTCATACGGATGATTATAGAGAAAGCTTTGAATAGACAGAAGGTGATTACAATCTGGCAGAAGGAGGGGAAATCATGAGGAAGTTGTGGGGCACGATATGCATTTTCATAGTGTGTGCGCTTGTACTTGCCACACCAGTGTTGGCAGATGGAGGAAAGGGTCATGAAAGGATTCCTGCTCTGAACACCGTCTCTGGAGCGGCTGTGTTGGTTCCTGAGATTGCCGTGAGGAGATCCCCGGTGCTAGAGCCAGCTGACATTGTTGTTGAGCTCGACCGTGGGGCGTTCTTCATGCTCTTGAAAGAGGATGCTGAGGTCTATCCTGAAGAGTTCAGGTCCGCACTGGAGGAACTTCTCGGTCTTGAGGTGGAAATAGTCTCAGCGGAACCCTTTCTTTGGGTAGTTGTCGGAGAGGGCGCAACTCGTGATCAGGTTTGTGCTACACTTCAAGATATGGAAGACATGTTGGACTGGGCAATAGGTAGGACTGTCGGTTGGGGCACCTACTGGTGATTTCAAGTTCGCATGTCGAAAAGGAGGTGAAAAGATGAGAAAAGGGTACATGACCGTATTTATTCTCCTAGTGTGTGGGCTTATTCTTGCTACTCCTGTGCTGGCAGAGAGGAAAGCAAATGCTCTGGACAGAGTACCCGCGCTGAACGTGGTCTCTGGAGCGGCGGTGCTGGTTCCTGAGGTTGCTGTGAAGACGTCTCCCGCTCTTGAGCCTGCGGATATTGTTGTCGAGCTCGACCGAGGTGCTTTCTTCATCCTTCTGGAAGAGGATGCTGAGATCGATCCCAAGGAGTTCGCGTCTGAACTTGGGAAAGCACTTGGCACGGACGTGGAAATCGTATCCACCGAACCCTTTCTGTGGGTAGTCCTTGATGAGGATGCAACCCGTGAACAGGTGTATGCAGCATTGCAGGAAATCGAAGAGATGTTGGACTGGATGGTAGGAAGGTCGGTCGGTTGGGGAACCTACTGGTAATATCGGATTTTGTGTTTGTCTATCAGCAAAACGTTTAAGCAAGAACAGACAATCTCAGGATTCCTAGAATCCGGGGGAAATGCCTTGCCCGAAGAGAATGCTGAAGAGCCAGAGAAGCAGGAGAAAGCTGAAGAACCAGAGAAGCAGGTAACTGCGGAGAAAGCTGAAGAACCAGAGAAGCAGGAGACGGCGGAGAAATCCGAAGAACCAAAGGAACAGAAAACCGTGGAGAAACTGGAGGAAGGAGACCTCGCCTACCTTGAGTTCGACATGTTCATAATGCGTCCGGACGGTGAAGAGCTGTACGAGACCACGAACGAGGACTCCGCGAAAGAGAACGACATCTACGATGAGAAGATGATATACGATGAGGTTCCGTTCATTGTGGGAGAATCCAGATTCCTTTCTGGTCTGGATGAGGTTCTGGTCGGTGCCGAGGTCGGGAAGGACTTGACCGTGGAGGTTCCCCATGAGAAAGGCGCCGGTGAGAGAGACCCAAAGCTGGTTGAAGTCCGCTCCATAAGAGAGTTCGTACGGATGAAGATCACTCCCGAGGTTGGAGAGCGGGTGATAATCGGTGACAGAAGGGCCACCATCACGTCCGTGACGGCAGGAAGGGTGAGGGTCGACTTCAACAAACCACTGGCCGGTCTGAAGGTCAAGTACAACTACAAGGTCACCAGGAAGGCTCAAACGCAGGACGAGAAGATCAAAGGTATCATAGACATGGACTACGGAACGAGCGAGGAGTTCGGGCTCGAGGTCAAGGACGATACGCTGGAGATCCACCTCCCGGACATCTGCAAGTATGATGAGAAGTGGTTCATCGCCAAGTACAAGGTTGTCTCCGATTTGAGGAAATCAACTGACCTCACGGTAATCAGGTTCGTGGAGGAGTACGAGAAGAAGGAGAAGAAAGAGGAAGAGAAGAAAGAGCCCTCGGAAGAGGAAGCTGAAGAACCGGAAGAGAAGGAAGCTGAGAAGCCAGAGGAAAAGGAAGAACCCTCTGAGGAAGAAGCGGAGAAGCCGGAAGAGACAGAAACCCCTCCAGAAGAGAAAGAACCCGAAGAGGCGGAAGAGAAAGAAGAACCAGTGGAGGAGGAAGAAGCGGGAGCGGAGCCAGAACCTGAGTCCTAAAAGCGTTTCTTGATTTTCCTTTTCATTCTCTTGGAATACTCCATTGCTGCCAACCTGGGTGTGATGTTCTTCCTTTTACATGATCTGTAGACAGACTTGACGGCCTTGCGGATCCTGTTTCCAGTCTCCTGGAAGATCTCTCGTTGATCTCCGACGCTCGCACCAGTCACTATCAATCCGAAACCGCAGACCAGACCCGCGTTGGCGATGAAATCCGGGACCACGAAGACCCCCTTCTTGTGCAGCCTTTCTTCTATCTCGTACGAAGCCGGAATGTTGGCACCTTCAACAATGAGTGATGCCTTCACCTTTCTGATGTTGGACTTGTTGATCGCATCAGGGATGGCCGCTGGTATCAGTATGTCCGTCCTTGGGCTCAGCCAGTATTCCCGGTCAAAGCGTTCTACCGATTTGGGCAGCTTACTACGGTTCACGAGACCGCCTTCGACTTGATTCCCCACAATGGTTGGAACGTCCAATCCATCCTTCTCGAAGATGGTGCCCTTGGCGTCCGAGATGCACACCACCTTTGCACCTATTCCGTGAAGGAACACCCCAGCGCTCTTTCCCACAGCACCGAACCCTTGGATGGAAATCGTGGCACCGTCAATTCCATTTCCCATCAGGTTCCACGCCTCTTCCGTTGCCTGTGCGACCCCCCAACCAGTAATCAAATCCTCAAAGCCCCTTCCGCCCAGATCGGAGAGCCGAACGTTCTCGAGGGCCTTGACCTTGGTCTCCGTTTTGAGATGTCTCACAACCAGATTGACAGTATCGATTCCCACTTCCTCAAAGACCGCTCCGAGCTCGTCAGATGATATTCCCATGTCCGGACCTGTGAACACCATTGTTTGCAGAAGAGGCTTGGCCAGCTTCCCGAACGTTCTCAGCAATTCCTGTTTCTTGGGAGTCTGAGGATCACCGACGATCCCCATCTTCGCGCCACCGAAGGGTATGCCCATTGCTGCCCATTTGTAGGTCATGACCTCAGCAAGCCTGCGTACCTCCTCCTCGGTCACAGAAGGACTCATCCTCATTCCGCCACCTGCGATTCCACCGACAAACTCGTCAACGACAATGTATGCCAAAAGACCAGTCTTTGGGTCCGCCAGCTTAAGGCTCAGAACAGGCTCCTTCAAAAGAATCCCCCTACTCTTCCAGCAGCTTCTCTGCGGCCGTGAATGGGTCAGTCTTCTTCTCGATGATTTCCTTGAGCAACTGATCGAACTTCTTCGACCTCTCTCCCGCGAACGCCTTCTTCAAAAGCAAGTCTTGGACTATTCTGGTGAATTCTCCTTTCGTTCTTTCCTCTTCCCTCTTCTGGTACTCCCCGCTCTCTTTTAGGTATTCAAGATGGTCCTCAATGCTCGAGACCACTTCGTCGGTACCTTTGCCTTCAGTTGCGATCGTGACGTGAACGGGTGGTTTCCATTCCTGCTCCATCGCTTTGTATTCTGCAACGGATTCCAGTTCTTTCACCAACTGGTCTGTCCCTTCCATGTCCCCCTTGTTGACCACGAAGATGTCCCCTATCTCAAGTATGCCAGCCTTCAGAGCCTGTATCTCATCACCCATGCCAGGCATTTCCACGAGAATCGATGTGTGTACGCATTCCCATATCATGGACTGTGACTGGCCTGCACCGACTGTTTCCACGAAGACCACATCCATGCCCATCGCATCCAGGACAATCGCCGCTTCAGTTGTCGCCTTGGCAATTCCTCCGTGATGGCCTCTTGTCCCCATGCTCCGCATGAAGACGCCCTCGTCAGTACTGAGTTCTGTCATCCTTATCCTATCGCCCAGAATCGCCCCTCCAGTAAACCTTGAAGTTGGATCTATCGCAACTATGCCCACCTTCTTGCCCTTCTTTCTGAGCACTTTCGTAAGTTCATAAACCAGTGAACTTTTCCCAACTCCAGGCGGACCAGTTATCCCAACGATGTGAGTGTTGCCAGTGTGCTGGTAGAGCTCCCTCAAAACCTCAGCAGCTTCACGGTCCTCGTTCTCGACAAGGCTGATCAACTTCGCCGCCGCTCTCTTGTCTCCATTCAACAGCCTCTCCACGAGTTCCATCGAATTACTTCCCCGCGTTCTTCTTGTGAAATTCGATTATCTCTTCCAGCGATGTACCGGGTCCGAATGCTGCAGCGATGCCAGCTTCCTTCAGTTTGGGAACGTCCTCGTCCGGGATGATCCCTCCGGCTGTCACCAATATGTCTCCCGCACCCTTCTCTCTCAATAACTCGACAACTCTCGGGAACAATGTCATGTGCGCGCCTGATAGGCACGAAAGACCAACAACATCCACATCCTCCTGAATGGCAGCTTCAACTATCATCTCCGGAGTCTGATGCAGGCCAGTGTAAATGACCTCCATGCCGGCGTCCCTCAACGCTCTCGCCACCACCTTCGCTCCCCTGTCATGTCCGTCCAGACCGGGTTTCGCAATGAGCACTCTGATCTTCTTCATCCTAATCCCTCAGAATATGGCAAGGTCCTTGTACTCTCCGAACACCTCTCTAAACACACCGCAGATCTCTCCCAAAGTAGCGTAAGCGTGAACGGCATCCTTGATAGCTGGCATGACGTTCTCATCACCTTCCGCGGCCTTTCTGAGTCTGTCAAGGCTGCTTTCATACTTCTTTCTGTCCCTTGATTCCCGGAGCTTCTTCAGCCTGCCGGTCTGCCTCCTCTCGCCCTCTGGGTCCATCTTGAGCAGTTCTATCTTGACGGGTTCCTCGGTCGCGTAGTCATTGATCCCCACGACGGTCCTCTTGTTCTCCTCGATCTCCTTCTGGTACCTGTACGCGCTGTCCGCGATCTCCTTCTGGAAGAATCCTTTCTTGATTGCAGGAATCACCCCGCCTAGCGAATCGATCTTGTCGAAGTAGTTGTAGGTCTCCTCCTCCATGTAGTCGGTCAAATACTCAAGGAAATAAGAACCACCCAGCGGGTCGATTGTGTTGGTCACCCCGCTCTCGTGTGCTATGATCTGTTGCGTTCTCAAGGCAACTCTTGCTGCTTCTTTGCTTGGAAGAGCCAGCGCCTCGTCCATTGAGTTCGTGTGGAGCGATTGGGTTCCCCCAAGGACGGCTGCGAGTGCTTGTATTGTCACCCTTACGATGTTGTTGTACGGTTGCTGGGCAGTGAGCGATACTCCTGCCGTTTGAGTGTGGAATCTCATCCACCACGACCTGGGATCCTTTGCCTTGAACGTCTCCTTCATCTCCCTGGCCCATATCCTCCTTGCAGCTCTGTATTTGGCAATTTCCTCGAATAGATCATTGTGAGCGTTGAAGAAGAACGATAACCTGGGAGCGAACTTGTCCACGTCCAAGCCCCTTTCAATGGCAGCTCTAACGTATTCCAGTCCGTCCGCAAGGGTGAAGGCCAGCTCTTGGACTGCCGTCGAGCCCGCTTCCCTGATGTGATAACCGCTGATGCTTACCGTATTCCACCTCGGGAGTTCCTTGTACCCATACTCGAACGTATCCACGATCAACCTCATCGAAGGTTCGGGAGGGAATATGAACGATTTCTGGGCGATGTACTCCTTCAATATGTCATTCTGGATAGTCCCCGAGATGATGTCTGGGCGGATTCCTTTGTTCTCCGCCATACTTATGTAGAACCCCCAGACCACTGGTGCCGGCCCGTTTATTGTCATGCTGGTGCTTATCTTGTCCACCGGGATTCCAGCGAAGAGTATTTCCATGTCCTTCAGTGAAGAGATGGCAACCCCACACTTCCCGAACTCCCCCTCCGAATGAGGATCGTCCGTGTCATAACCATAGAGGGTAGGAAAATCAAAAGCAACGCTCAGGCCAGTCTCTCCGTGATGCATGAGGTATTTGTACCTCTCGTTGGTCTCCTCGGCCGTGCCGAAGCCAGAGAACATCCTCATCGTCCATGGCCTGCTCCTGTACATTGTCGGGTGCACGCCGCGTGTAAACGGATATTCACCTGGGAAACCCAGCTTCTCAAAATAGTCCCAGTCCTTCACATCCAGGGGAGTGTAGAGCCTGTCGATCGGTACGCTTGAGGCGGTGATGAACGGCCTGTCCCTCTCTGGAAGGGTTTCAATGCTTCTGCCCAGACACTCCTTCTCCCAGCGCTTGAGTTCCTTCTCAATCTCATCGAGCTTGGACTTGTCATACATGGCCATCATCGGGTCTGTTAAGCAAATACCAGATTGTTATTTCTACTTTTTCCCGCTGTAAGACTGGCACAGGACGCGGACGACTATTCTCTTATATCAATATGATATTACTCTAATGGGGGCAGGAAGCGTGGAGAAAGCTCTGGTTCTGTACGATTCGAAATATGGCAATACCAAAACTGTGGCTGAGAAGATCGCAGAAAGCATCAATACCAAAGGGGACTTCGAAACGAACGTCAGCCATCTGGAAGGGTTCGATGTGAAGAAGATTGAGGGATACGACCTTGTGCTGATTGGTTCTCCGAACCACTTCGGAAGAGACTCCAAGAAGACGAAGAAGTTCATTACGAATCTGGGCGGTGTGAATCTGAGTGGTAAGAAGTTCGCTTTCTTTGATACATGCCTCAAGCGACAGGAAGGCAGGGCTACGGGAAAGATGGAAAAGAGAATCCAATCTGTGGCTCCTGATGTACAGGTCATCTCCCCTGGATTGTCGATACTGGTGGGTGGTACTAAGGGTCCTATCACAGAAGGTGAGATTGTTAAGTGCGATGAGTTCGCGGACAGAGTCGTTCGGCGATAGGACACAGACTTTTCTGAGAATCTCGTTCTCAAGTGTTGCCTTTTCGACAGAATGACATAGGTCAACGAACCCATCTCAATAACCTTTTTATCGTGCCCATTTATTGAGGGTTGGGGGAAGGGAGGATATGATTTGTGATATCCCTCGGAAGTGGCGAAAATGAAGAAGAATGTGGCTGTTGTTGGAATAGGTAACACTGCTTTTAGGCCCAAGACGGATGAGTATTCCTGGAAGGAGCTCATGTACGAGGCCGCGTCCCGAGCTTACAATGACGCAGGACTCAACCCGAGGAAGGAGATTGACAGTTTCATAACCTGTGCCGAGGACTATTGGGAAGGGTTCAGCATCTACGATGAGTTCGTACCTGACCAGATAGGTGCTGCTCTCAGGTCCTGTTGTACAGTTTGTGGAGATGGCATTCAGGGTCTTGCACTTGCGTACATGCAGATAATGTCTGGCGCGGTGGACACCGTTGCGGTCGAGTCTCACAGCAAGATATCTGACTTGTTGACCTACAGTGACGTGCTGGCGTTCGCGCTTGACCCGATCTACAACAGACCAATCGGCGGTCATCCACACTATCTGGCCGGCATGGAGATGAGACGCTTCTTGAGAGATTCAAAATGCACTGAAAAGGACTGCGCCAGGGTGGTCGTGAAGAACAAGACGAACGCTTTGAAGAACCCGTCATCAGCCTACGGGACCAAACTCACCACGGATGATGTCAAGAGTTCACCTGAGGTTTTCTCGCCATTGAGGCAACTGGATGTCAGCAATCTGGTAGATGGAAGCATTGTGATGGTCCTGGCATCCGCCAAGAGGGCGAAGGAGATCTGCGATAATCCTGTTTGGATCACCGGGATTGGTTGGAGTTCAGATACACCCTGGATCGAGAACAGGGACTGGGGCAGGGCTGAATACGCTGAAGAAGCCTCCAAGATGGCTTACAAGATGGCGGGCATAAAGAACCCCTCTAGCGACATCGACTTCGCTGAGATGGACGACAAGTTCTCGTACAAGGAGTTGCAACACATCCAGGCTGCAAAGCTGTGCAGGAAAGGAGAGGCTGGGAAGCGGTTGAGGAAGGGACACTATGATTTCGAAGGTAGGTTGCCAGTCAACGTTTCTGGTGGTTCTCTCGGCTGCGGGAATCTAATCGAGGCGTCCGGTCTGCACAGGGCGATGGAGGTTGCTTTGCAGTTGAGAGGTCACGCTGGGAGACATCAGATCAAGAAGGTGGTGAAGAGAGGACTGGCTCTGTCCTGGAGGAGCCTCCCGACCGCTACTGGCGGTGCTGTGGTAATGGAGGTGTGAAGATGGGAAAGGTAGCTTGCATTGGCGCTGGTATGACGCTCTTTAGGAGAAGGCTGCAGGAGACCGGAAAGGAGATGTGCTGGGAGGCGGCCAGTATGGCATTGGACCAGGCTGGATTGACATTGAAGGACATAGATATGGTCGTTCTGGGCAGTGCTCCCGATGCGTTCGATGGCATTCATATGAAGGGTGAGAACCTTCTGGACGGTGCGGGTGGAGCTAAGAAGCCCTACATGAGGGTCTTCACCGGAGGAGGAACAGCGGTATTCACGCCCATCGCAGCATGGTGGCATATCGCCTCAGGTCTTGCGGAGAAGGTGCTGGTCGTGTGCGAGGAGAAGATGTCAAGCTGTTTCCCGCACCCACAGTCCGCGTTCGGACATATATGGGACCCGATCCTGGACAGGCCGCTGAAACCCAACCTGGTCTGGATATTCGCCATGGAGATGAACCGATACATGACCGCATACGGGATCAAGAAGGAGGACATCGCAAGGATCGCGGTGAAGAACAAGAGGAATGCTGTGGACCATCCCTGCGCTCAGTTGCCTGATCCAGATATTACGATTGAAGATGTGCTGAACTCAGAGGTGATGGCCTGGCCCGTGCAGAGGCTGGACATAAGTCCGCCGAGCGATGGAGCGTCAGCTTTGGTCATGACTTCAGAGAAGGTTGCCAAGAAGGTTTCGGATGACATTGCATGGGTGGAAGGAACTGGCTGGTGCATTGACAAGACCATGTGGACGTGCAGGGATCTGGTCTTCCCGGAGTATGTGGCAAGGGCTGCAAAGCAGGCATACAAGATGGCAAAGATAGACAATCCGAGGAAGCAGATACATGTCGCTGAACCTTACGACCCATTTGATTACAAGGAATGCCATCACACTGAAGGACTGTTGCTTTGCGACAAAGGAAAGGCTCCGAGCATGACGAAGGAGGGGATCACCTATAGAGATGGAGATCTGCCGATCTGCCCTTCGGGCGGTCTGCTGGGTGTCGGAAATCCGATAGCGGCAACAATGGGCATCAAAGCGGGAGAGATCTACTGGCAGCTCACACAACAGGCAGGCAAGAGGCAGGTCAAGAACGATCCGGAAGTTGGAGTCTGTCAAGCATGGGGTGACCTGATGCAGTATGGCAGCGTACTTGTCATGAGGAGGGGGTGAAATGAGCGAGAGGATCAAACACTGGCCGGGCAAGAGGCTCTCTTCGAAGGAGCTGACGGGTGGAAAGGTCACGACGACCAAGACGGACCCGAGGGTGAAGTACGCATGGGCATGCGGAGAGGCGATAAGCAGGTTCCTTGAGGAGCTGAAGAACGGCAAGCTGATAGCAAGGAAATGCAACTCGTGCGACCAGATTCTGTTCCCGCCCAGGATGTTCTGCGAGGACTGCTTCACTCCCACGAACGAGTGGGTGTACGTCAAGGACACTGGGACGATAGAGACTTTCTCGATATCCTATCTGGACACGGACGCCAGGAGGATCAAGGACCCGATATACGTGGGTGTGCTGTCTGTAGACGGAGCGTCCGAGAAGCAGGGGATAATGCACTATTTCGGCGGGGTCACACCCAAGACGATCAAGATCGGAATGAAGGTGAAGGCGGTCTGGAAACCCAAGAAGGATAGGGAGGGGGCGATCACGGACATAAGATATTGGCGACCCTTGAGGAGGGGAGAGAAATGACATTCTTAGAGAGGAGCAGGGACCCTGAGGCCCACAAGCATTGGTATGGTGACATGGAGGCCAGTTATCTCTATTCGACAGGGATTGCTGGAGAGAAATTCTTCTCGACATTGAGAGACAAGGGCAACATAATGGGTGCCAGCTGTCCCAAGTGCAAGAAGGTTTTCTTGCCTCCAAGGATGTATTGCGAGATCTGTTTCTCCGAGACCAAGAACTGGAAGGACGTTGGGAAGGAAGGGAAGGTTGAGACGTACTCGGTTGCACATGTGGATATTGAAGGCAATCCTTTGGATGAGCCAATCGTTTATGGTCTCATACGGTTCCCAAGGACGGAAGGAGGACTTGTTCACGTTATATCGGTCAAGCCAGAGAAAGTGAAGATTGGGATGAAGGTCAAGGCGAAGTTGAAGCCGAAGAAGGAGAGAAAAGGGTCGATTCTTGATATAGCAAGTTTTGGATGAGCCTAGGCCAAGGCAAGGTCAAGCACCATCGCCAGGAAAACCACAGCAAGGTACGGACTCGAGAACTTGAACATCCCATAAACTGCCTTTTTGGAGGGGCGCCTGTATACCCACAGATTTCCTATCATCAGCGCTAGACTGAATGGCAATGTAATCGCAAGGTAGAGATAACCGAAGTACCCGCCCACAAAGAGATACGTGGTCAATGCAAAGAGAATCACAACGGTCGCAATCGTACATCTGCAAGCTCTTTTCATATCGACAACAACAGGAAGCATGGGAATTTTCGCTTTCTTGTAGTCATCTGACCAAATGATGGCGAGGTTCCAGATGTGGTTCGGGATCCACGTTATTACAAGGATGGCCAGCAAGATACTTAGGAGGTTGATACTGCCAGTTGCAGCGCTCCATCCGGCAAGAACAGGCAGTCCACCAGCAGGACTTGCAAGGATTATGTTCAATGGGTTCTTTCTCTTCGACATCCACGTATAAACGAGGAGGTAGTCAACGGCAGCAAGCAGGGCGAATGCAAAAGTGAGAACACTCAGGTAGAACGCCAAGCTCAGACCCACACCCAGCAATATCATCCCCACAAACGCTGCACTCACGGGCTGGATCTTCTCCGCAGGCAGGGGACGTTTCTTCGTTCTTTCCATTATCTGATCAATGTCCCTATCCAGGTAGTTGTGAATCATTGCTGCACCGGCCACACCAAGGGCGGTTGCGATGATTAGAATCAAGAATGCAAGAGAACCCAACAGCCCACCAGCTATGATGAAGGCCGTGGCTGCACAGAAGGTCAATAGGAACACAGTCCTGATTTTCCCTAGACTGGCATAGTCAGCAATACGTGCCATTCCTACCCTACCTCATGGAACATTCCTTCCAACACCCTCTTTGATTATCCTTTTTTCGCTCAGGTGAAGGAAAAGTATTTGAGCCGAAGGAATCAATCCGTGAGAAAGAAGGAGACCTTGACATGTCAAATGAAGAAGTGCTTCATGTCTATTCCTCTGGAGCAGTTGCTCCGCCTGCCAAGAAATGTGCTGAGGAATTCACGGTAGAGTTCGGAACGAAATTCAAGTTCACTGTCGGCAAAGCCGAGGATCTCATGTCAGAGATTGCCAAATCAAAGGAAGGAGACATACTCACCTGCGGGGCGGAGTTCGTACTTGATGAAGCACAGGAAAAGGGATTGGTTCTTGGAGAGACGAGAAGAAGTGTTGGTTACAGGAGATCCGCCATCCTGGTGCCGGTGGGGAATCCAAAAGGGATCAAGTCAATATCCGATCTGGCTCAAGAAGGAATCCGAGTCGGGGTCTCTACTGGTGGTTGTCTGCTGGGAGTATGGGATGACATTTCAAGCAAGGCTGGTCTCACCGATCAGATAAGAAGGAACATCACTGATTTCGCAGATGGATGCGGGGCAGTAATGGCTTTGATTAATCGAAAGAAAGTGGATGCTATTCTCGGTTGGGAAGCCTTCCAGAAGTTATGGGCGAAAACTTCAGAGGTTGTGGAGTTGCCCAAAGAGCTTCAGGTATTCAGAAGCACTGCGGCAGGCGTAATAGGGTTCTCAAGGGTCAAAGAACTGGCCGATGAGTTCATCCGCTTTCTAGTATCCGAGACTGGCAAGGAGATCTATGGAGAATTCGGTTGGTATCACGAGATTCCGTGAGTTGTTGGTTCTTTTTGCTTTGGCAAAAGACTAGTCAGAACTGGGACAAATGGAGAATTTCACAATCTCTTCAGAAATAATCTCTTGAGCCCACTACTCATCTCTCCTTGGTGGGAAGTCAATATCGTGCCAAGAAAACAAGTCTTATAGGAGTCGCATCCCATTTCCCATCGATTGAAATGACGGAATACTACTTCGATATCGAAACGCTGGGAACGGACCCACAGCAGGACAAGATCATCACTATACAATATCAGATGCTCCAAGATGGAGAGCCCGTGGGTGACTTCGTTATTCTGAAGGAGTGGGAATCCAGCGAAGGAGAGATCGTGAAAGAGATACTCAACAAACAACTTCTCCACCCTGGCTGGGATTTCGTACCGATCGGGAACAGGCTGAAGTTTGATACAATATTCATAATAGAGAAGGCACAGGAATACGGACTGCTGGACTGGAAGATCGGGGACATCAAGTATTACTTCTTCAAGAAACCCAAGGTGGACATAGCCTCAACCCTGATCATGATGAACGACCTCAAGTTCGCTGGTTCCGGAGTGGATAACTTCACCAAGAAGGGAAAAGGGGAGATCGTTCCCGTTCTCTACGCCAAGAGGGAGTATGACAAGATAATCGATTACATTCATACGGAAAGGGACGCTGTCCTCGGACTCTTCGCGGAGCTCAGGACCGTTCTCACCACCTTCGGGAACAGGAAGAAGCACATGCTAGCCGAAGAGGAGTCCGCTACCGGAATGACGAATGCTTTCTAAAGAGAACCGACCTATGGCAACAGTAATAAGCTAGTTTTGGATTTCAGTTCCAACGGGGTTTGAGGAGATGGACTTCAATCTGACGCAAGAACAGGAAATGATCAGGAAGATGGTCAGGGATTTTGGGGAGAAGGAGGTCAAAGGCATTGCCGCAGAGATCGACAAGACCATGGAATTCCCTTGGGACGTCATCAAGAAGATGGGTGAACTGGGTCTGATGGGCATGACGATCGACGAGAAGTACGGAGGACCCGGGTTAGACACAGTCAGCTACGCCATTGCGGTCGAAGAGATGTCACGCGCGTGCGGGACCGTGGGGTTCACAATGGCAGCTCATAATTCATTATGCACGGCTCACATCAACCTTGCCGGGAACGAAGAGCAGAAGATTAGGTACCTGCCAGACCTCGCCACTGGAAAGGCGATGGGTGCTTGGGGGCTGACGGAACCAGGAGCGGGTTCGGACGCATCATCGTTGCAGACAACAGCAGTTCCGGAAGGGGACGAATGGGTATTGAACGGCAGGAAGATATTCATCACGAACGGACATGTCGCAGAGACCTTCGTTGTTCTGGCATCCACTGACAGGGAGAAGAGGACGAAGGGGATATCCGCATTCATCATTGAGAAGGACACTCCTGGATTCTCTCTCGGAAAGAAGGAGGACAAGATGGGTCTCAGGGCCTCACCCACCTCCGAGCTCATAATGGAGGACTGTCGCATTCCCAAGGAGAACCTCCTGGGCGAGAAGGACATGGGTTTCATTGGCGCGCTCAAGATCCTGGACGGTGGCAGGATAAGCATTGCTGCAATGGCATTGGGCATCGCTCAAAGCGCCCTCGACGAATCATTGGCGTATTCCAAGGAAAGGGTTCAGTTCGGAAAGGCGATATGCGAGTTCCAGGCGATCCAGTGGATGCTGGCGGATATGGCGACGGAGATCGAAGCGGCCCGTTTTCTGACGTACAGGGCAGCAAACATGAAGGACAGAAAGGTCAGGTTCACCAAGGAAGCGGCAATGGCAAAGCTGTTTGCTTCCGAAATGGGAATGAGGGCAACCTCAAAAGCCATCCAGATATTCGGTGGGTACGGATTCACGAAGGATTACCCAGTTGAGAGAATGTTCCGTGATGTGAAGCTGTGCGAGATCGGAGAAGGTACAAGTGAAATACAGAGACTGGTCATAGCCAGGCAACTGCTGAAGGAATCATAGTCTTGTAAAATCTCTTTTCGGATCTTCCTCTCTTTCTTTTTGTTCGGGAAGTGGTCTGGGTGCTCCCCTCCCTTCCTCAAGAGGCAGGCCGCAAACCGGGCAGTTCACCTCTCCCTTGATACAGGCATTGCATAGATATTGTCCGCATCGGTGCTGTGAGACCGCCTGCGCATCGTGGGTCCTGCACTTCTTACCCTCGAACTCGCCTTTCACCTTGGGTTTGGGCTCTGGTTTCGGCTCTCTTCTCTTTGGCTCGCCCGGTGGAGCTCGCACTTCCGGATGGTAGTCCTTCCCCATGATGGGTTCGATTCCGACTTTCTGCTGTTCGTACCCTTCCTTTTGGAACAACGACAGGTTAGTGAGAACCCTCCTGGCCCTGTATATCCCCACGTCCAGGTTCCTGATGAGACCCATGATCGTTCTGTCTTCCACGGGCATGTCCAGCGCCATCCTCACGTACTCATCGAGTTCCTGGCTCGGTTCGGGCTTTATGGCGAGCGAGTTCACCATGTCCACATAGCTCAGGGTCCTCTTGGCCTCATCGATGGAATAATCCGGGAAGTTGTAGGTAATGTCGCAGAGTCGGAGTCCGTACTCCCCTCCCGTTCCCAAAGCTCTGCGAAGCACTTCGTTCGATCTCCTCTCGTAATTCTCCAGCTCCTGTGGGGAGAGTCGGCTCAGCTCAATGGGATCCCTTCCGCCCAGTGTCGTGAAGACGGCATCCAGAATCTGGGAAGATATCTTCAGGTTCCGGAATGCCTCCTCGCGGGTTATGGCCCTGTTGTACTCGTACTCGAACTCAAGGACCTGCCTGGCATAGTAATCGACCTGTGATTTCCTTATCTCTTCCTCTGTCATCTTCTTGCCGTTCTTGGCCGGGACGAAGTTCGGGTCCAGCTCCAGAGCCCTGTCGAAGCACCTGAGCGCCTTCTCGTACCTGCCCATCTTCATCAGGACCAGGCCCTTGCTGTTCCACGGGATCTTGTCCTTTCCGTTGATACCGATGGCCTCGTCATAGCACGCCTTCGCCTCTTCCAGGTCGTTCAACTGCTCCAGCACGAACGCCCTCATCATCCAGAGAGATTCGTCCTCGGGTGCAAGTTGTAGCGCCTTGGAATATGCAAGCTCGGCCTGATGCGGGTCCCTCAACCTCGAGTACAGCAAACCGGATGCGCGCCACAGATCGGGATCATTCGGATTGTAGTCCAGAGCCCGCTGGTAGGCTTCCATGGATTCGTCCAGCCGGTTCAGTTTGTCGAGGATATCGGCCCTGACCTTCCACAGGTAGGGGTTGGAGTAGTCGACGGAAAGAGCGGATTCCAGGTTCGACAGCGCCTCCTCATGCCTGTTCATGTCGAAAAGGATGAGCGCCTTCGTTTCAATCGTCTTGGTATCGTTGGGATTGGTCTCCAGCACCGAGTTCAATACCGCCAGCGCCTCTTGGCTCCTGTTGACCTTGGAGAGGGCCTTGGCCTTGTTGTTGAGGATATGCACGTTCTTGGGGTTCATCTGGAGCGCGTCATCGAAATACCTGATTGCCCTGTCGTACTTCTTCAGGGTGATGTACGTCTCACCCTTCTTGTTGAGAGCGAAGACATTACCAGGGTCGAGGTTCAGAACGGTGTCAAATGATTCCAAGGCGCCTTTGTAGTCCTCCATCTGCATGAGGGCGACTCCCCTGCTGTTCCAGGTCTTCTTGTCGTTCTTGTCGATTTCCAATGCCGAATCGAAGGCCTTTATGGCTTCGGAATAGTTCTTCATGTTCTGAAGCGCGGAACCCTTGTCCCTCAGAGCGCCCACATTGTTCGGATCGATCTTCAGTGCTGCGTTGCAGACATCCAAGACCTCTCGGTATCTCCCCATCTTGATCAACGTCTTTCTCTTCTCCGAGATGAGGTCCAGGTCTTTTGGTCTCATTTCCATGGCCCTTTCCAGGGCGCTCAGGGAATCATCGTATCGTCTCAGAGCTCTCGCGGCTATCGCCTTGTCCTTCCAGGCCTCTATGTTCTCGTAATCGTAATTGGTGATCGTGTCGCACACGTAGTACACGTCCTCAACCCACCCAAGGGATTTGAGGGTGTTCTTCTTCGAGGTCAGGATTGGAATGTCCGTCGGGAACCTTTCCAGAGCGGCATCGTACACCTTCACCGCCTCTTCGCGCTTCCCCATCTTGGAGAGGATAGAGCCCTTCTTGAGATAGCCCAACCTGAAGTTGGGGTCCAGTTGCAGAACCTTGTCGAAGCTCCTCACCGCGTCCTCCCACCTTTCCAGCCATTCGAGAGAAAGTCCCCTGCTGTACCACGCCATTCTGTCCTGCGGATTGATCTTCAGTGCACGGTCGTAGCTCCCCACAGCCTCCTCGTACCTCTTCAACGCCTCCAGGGCCAGTCCCCTGTTGTACCAAGCCTCGGAGTATTTCTCGTCCAGATCTATGGCCTTGTCGAAGTTGATGACCGCGTCCTCGAACCTTCCCAGCCTGCCCAGGCAGTCCCCCCTGCTGTTGTACACGTACGCCTTGGATTGATCGATGGTAAGCGCTTCATCGAACGACTTCACCGCCTCGTCGAGCCTCTTGAGCGATCTGAGTATCTCTCCCCTCTCGTAATGTGCTGCGAAGTTCTTGGGGCTCAACCTGAGTGCCTCATCCAGAGACTTGAGGGCCTCCTGGTATCTCCGCAACACTCTGAGCGCGAAGCCCCTGTCCGCCCACGCCTCGGCATTCTCCTTGTCCACCGATATGATGTCATTGCAGGCATCCACCGCCCTCAGGGCATCTCCCATCAGCTTGAGAAGGTCCTTCCTCTCCACCAGGAGCGTCATGTCCTTCGGCTTCAACATGAGTGCCAGCTGATAGGCTTCCAGTGCTTCGTGATAGTTGTCCACAAGCACCAGGGCCCTGCCCTTAGAGTGAATGGCCCCCAGGTCCTCGGGCTGCAGTCTCAGGATGGCGTTGCACGCAGATACGACCTCGTGCCACATCTTCAGATGCTCCAGGGAGGTCTTCTTCTCCTGCAGGGCCGCGATGTTGGCAGGTTCGACTGAGAGCGCTCTGTCCAGAGGTTCGAGAGCCCCTTCGTAGTTCTCCATTCGTACGTACGCCTTACCCTTGTCCACCATGGCCTCCACGTTCTCTGGATGTGTCTCAAGGATGTCATCACATGTCTGTGCCACATCGTCCCATCTCTCCAGCGTAAGGAAAGAGTTCTTCTTACCCACAAGCGCCTCAAGGTCCTCCGGGTCCCTCTCGAGGATCTCATCGAATGAGTGGATTGCGTCCGTATGACTCCCAAGCTCTTGCAGCAGTGCCCCCCTGTGGAACCAAGCATCCCTGTTCGTTCTATCGATTTCAGTTGCCTCTGTGTACGCCTTCACCGCATCCTCCTTCCTGCCCACCGTCCTCAGGATCCTTCCGCTTTCCATCCAGAGATGCAGGTCGTGCGGGGAGATATCCAGTGCGTTATCCAATGCTTGAAGGGCTTCATCGTACTGCTCGACGTCAGAGAGAGCGGTCGCCTTGAGCCGCCAGGCCTCCTTGTTTCGTGAATCGGCCTTAAGGATCTCATCGAAGACCGGAATGGCCTCTTTTGGTTTCTTGAGCCCAAGGAAGGCGTTCCCTTTCCCCAGCAGAAGGTCCACATCTCCAGGCAGTAAGTTCAGAAGCTTGTCATAGTTGAGAATGTCAAGGGGATCGATCTCGATGACCCTCCTGAAGCAGCTGGTCGCCCCGTCCTGGTTCCCCAGGCCCACGTAGACATCGCCCTTGTTCGCCCACAAATCCTTCCTGTCAGGGGACAGCTCGATTGCATTGTCGAAGACATTCAGAGCCTCGTCATTCCTTCCCCATTCATGGAAGAAGTACCCTTTGTGGTTCAGCGCATCCACATTGTTAGGATCGAGCTGTAAAGCGGCGTCGACGCAGTTGGAGGCCATGTCTGGCTTGCCCAAAGAGAAGTAGGAATACGCGAGATCGTCATACACCTGCGAGAAATCTCCGATATACTTCGAGATGACATCCTTCCTTTCCTCGAGTGTTGTGGAAGCCTTCTTGAAGTGACCAAGCGCGTAATCATGCATCCCCCTCTCGAGATAGCCCTTGCCTTTTCTTACGGACTTCGATGCTTTGTTTAGCGTTCTCTTCTCCTTATCCAAAATAGAATCTAGAAACCCCGTAAGCTCACCCAGACCCGTAATGTCTCCCAAAAACTTATACCCTTCGGTGTTGGTGGCTTGAATCTCACCTGTTGTGTCGGACAAGCACTGTTTCTCCTTATCACCATTTGAGGAGTAATCTCACTCGTCCTGGCTGATTCAAGATGAGCGTTTCACGGCAATCCCCTGGACATGAAGCGGACCGAAGAAAGCCTGAGAGACAGGACAATCCTTAAATATAGGTATGACATTATCGTTGATAGGTCAGACAAATGTCTGACCAAACACTTCTATTCAACGGTGGTACTATGGCCAGGAAAAGGAAGAAGGAAAGCGATCTTACCAAGGTTAGCAAGGACACTAGGGAATGGCTCGAACATCACACCATGGAGGATATGAAAGAACTGACGTGCGAGATGTACTCTGATGGAGTGGACGTATCGGAAATGGTCGAAGTCGTGAACAAGCTGGAAGAGATAGCGGAGCAGGAATTGGGAATCCAC
Organism: Methanomassiliicoccales archaeon; assembly: GCA_004377185.1. GTDB lineage: Archaea > Thermoplasmatota > Thermoplasmata > RBG-16-68-12 > SOIM01 > SOIM01. The sequence continues at coordinate 56,375 of SOIM01000016.1, forward strand.
GAAGATATCACCTATCCCACTGCGGACGGAACACGAAAAAAGCTAGAGGAGTCCTCTTCCTAGAACGTTCAAGAGAGATCGGGCGCATTCGATTTTGCAAAGAATCAGTGCAGGCGCCGGGAGTTTCGGACCCGTCTTGCCAACGGAATCTTTCGAACCCGGGCAGTTGGCTGTCCTCATCCCTTCGAGAATTGAGGGAATATGGAAGGCCAAAATCCTAGACCAGACTAGATCACGCCTGCATCGAAGAACGTAAACAATACATTTCTCTTAAAAGCTTCCGAAAAAAAAGTGGTTGATAGGCAGGATCAGCGACTGCCTATCGGGATGGAATGGAGCTCAGTCATCGTCATAGCTGGATGAACAACCCAAGGAATCGTACATGTCTTCCCAACTGTAATGTTCGTAATCCATCTTATATCACCAAAACGGAGTAGGTCCTCATTCCTTATAAAGCGAGAATCGAGGGGGGTGAGTGAATATGAAAAGGCCGAAATCGGGAGCCAGACTCCAAAAACAAAAGTGAAACTAAGCTCTTCTCAAGCTTTCTTCTTGTGTCTGATGCGGACTGCTTCCCCTCTGTCGCTCTCTACCATCTCCTTCCAGTTCATCATCGCGACCCCTACGCCCCTGACATCTCCCTCGTGACGAACCACAACGTCGTCCCCGATTCTGATTTCCTGGCTCGCACCGGTCACTCCAACGGCGAACAGGTTGCCCTCTGGGTAGAAATCATCGATCTCCACGCAGTACACATTGTTGTTTGATATCCTCTCCGCGCCCTCCAGAGTGAGCGAGATCATTCCCCTTTCACCGACCAGCATCCCCAACTGTTTGTCATCCGAGAATATCTTCAGGTTCGGGTATCTGCCTTTCACTTCTGCCGACCTCATGAGTTCCTGTCCGCCCTTGCCGAACTGGAACACACACCTGGTGAGCATGTCCTCCGATTTCCTTGAGCTACCCAGCACTCTCTCATAGCCACTTGCAGCCTTGGACAGTTCCTCCGTCAGAGTTGACAGATTGCTTGCCGAGGTCGGGCTGCCATCCGAGGTAGATGCGTACTCGTCCAAGACATCGCAAACGAAATCCTTCTCGGAACCCAAATGGACCATTGTCTTGTCATATTCGTTCTTCTCCAGATAATCCACTAGGTCTTCTTTGACAATTGATATCTCGTCCTCGAACCAATGACCCGTGACCGGGATGTCGTAATGCTGTGCCGGAAAGAAGAGCTCCAGTTCCCGGGGGACTATCCCCAGGGGAGAAGTGATGATGACCTCGTGAACCAGATGCTGATTCCCGCTGTCCTTGACGGCTCTTCGGAGGATTGCGTGGCTTTTCGACAACGAGTAGGGCTTCTTCGCGGAGCATGGCAGCAGGAGCAGTATCTTCGCGCTCTCCGGTTTCCTGTATCGTTCCTTGATCCTCCTCCTGAACCTCAAGATGTCCGGTCGGTAGAGAGATTCCTTTGTGTTGGCGTGAAACTTAGGGCCTGAGATTGGAAAGTGGAGCTCCTGGTGATCATAATGCTTGAGGTCCATGTGCCTGAGAACCGCTATCATCCAGGGGTCGTGAACGGACCTCTTCTCCACATATTCCCTCAGCGTCCCATTTTTGATGTGGTGTATTGTCTTCCCCATTTCCATCTGGAGGGTGAGATAGTTGCGCTCCAGTACGTCCTCGAAGTCCTTCCCTCCGGCACATGCAGGACACTGGCATGAAGGGTTTTTCAGATCGGTTGGACCCCATCTCCCTTCAGCAGTGAGTAGGTTGCCTGACCGAGATTCCCATACGACTCTGGTTGTATCGAAGATGTCTCCCCCGCAATAGCAGAGCAGTGCCAGATTTGATGGTGAGGCGATGCCAGGAATATATATCAGTGAACCATAGCCGGCCGAACTTCTGAGTGTGATCATTCCTTCCACAAACTCCATAGGATGTCTGAGAAGTTCGACCGCGTTCCCCATGACAACGACTTCTGCTCCCTCTTTTGCGGTTTCTCGAAGAGCCTCCTCATCTCCTGGATGTATCACCACAGCTTCTTGCTTCTCCGTTTTCCGTTCGGTATCTGTTCCAAGACCTTTGAGGCTCATCGGGTAGGGGTAGTCTGGTGCGATTGTTACGTCCCCTTCGTTTTCTGATGGAGAGAATATGCTCCCTTTGTCAACAATGGTGACCTTTGATGGGTCCGATTTCTCATTCGAAAGAAAGAGTTCTGCGTTTTCGGGCGGACGGATCCGCTCGGTTTGAACGAATGCAATAGCTGGTAGGCTGATAGTACGGTCGTCAAGACCCCAAGTGCCCGACCTAGCCAGTACGCATCTTTTTTCGATTTCCAACATCTTCGTATACCTCAAGGTTGACTCGTTTAATAAGGTTCTCTTTGCGGTTTTTTCGCCAATAGTTGCGCATAAATTCGAAAAATCTCTCTGACGGTATATATACCCCCAATTATAGAGGATATACTGGCAACCATGCCAAGCACAAAATTGTGCCATGGGGGTGAGAAAGAATGAAAGAAAAGATTGCGAGGATTCTGACCATCCAATTGGTCATTGGCCTTGCGACATTGTCGATGGTGAGCTATGTGTTTGCGGAAGAAGATATTGATGGAGACGGAATGGCGGACTGGTGGGAACTGCAGTATTTCGGAGACCTGAGCCAGGAGGCGGATTGGGACTTCGACGGAGATGAATTCACCAACTTGGAAGAATTCGAGGCGGGAACCGATCCGACGGATCCGACTGATAAGCCCAGACCGCCTGCAAACAACATATATTAGGAAGCGCGGGCACTTCTTTGCCTCTGCCTACTTGCTCTGGGTGGCTTCAGACAGAGCACTTTGAACTCTGGATCTCAGGCTTTCCCTGAGCTTGATATCTCCTATCTCATCCGTAATAGCGGAAGCTTTCCTTAGGTAGGCCAATCCTTTTCGACGGTCCTTATCAAGCGTGAGCTGTCCTATGGTCATATAGTACTCAGACAAGTCAGCCGATTTTCCGGACTTCTTAATCAGATTTATGCTTTTCTTGAAATATCCCTGAGCTTTGTCCCACTCCCCTCTCATGTTGTGTATGAACCCGTACTGCAGGTAATTGGAAGCCACCATTCTATTCTCCTTGAGCTCTTGAAAAATCTCAGCCGCTTCATCCAGACACTGCTCCGCTTTCACGAGATCTGGCTTCTCGATATATGCTGATGCCATGTTGGCCAGCGTGTAAGCTGTGGATCTCGCATCTCCTGTCCTTCTGGCCACTTCCAGAGCCTTATCGTAGTTCTCAAGAGCTTCCTCATTCTTCTCCATGTCATAGTAAGAGACTCCCAAGTTATTGTAGCAATTACTCAGGAGAATCAGGTCACCAGATTCTTTGGCATATTTGACAGCCTTCCGCTTGATTCGAAGCGACTCCTTCTTCTTGCCCGATCTCTCCTTGAATACTCCAAGGATTCTGTGTGCCTTCGCAACCTCCGTCATGTTCCCGCTGATCTCTGCGGTTTCAAGGCATTTGTCTACGTATACCTGAGCTCTCTGCAAATCACCTTTTGTTGTCAAGAGACTGGCAATGCCGCAGTAGCACTCGGCAAGACCTTCCAGATTACTAATCTCCTCAGATATCTTTGCGCTATCTAGAAGGGATTTCAATGAGGCCTCGTAATTTCCTCTCCATGACTGAATCTCGGCAATCCTTCGCAGAGAAATGGAAATTCCTGTATGATTGTCTTCCTTGTCATTCAGCGACAGGCAGCGGTTATACTCTATGATCGCCTCATCCCAGGACCCTCGAATATTCTCACACTCGCCTTTCAGGAAAGCCAGCTCAGATTCATTCGGGAACTTTCTCTCAATGTCAAGACGCAACAGTATTTGATACAGGTCTCTTGAGTGTCCTTTGGCAATGATGTGACGCCCCTCTTCTCTCAGAACACTGACGACTCGTTTGACATCTCCCGCATCAGTAAGATGCGACAAACCCTGGACAGTGGACTCGACATCGCCCTGATCAAGGAAGAACTCAGCGGCCTTTTTGTGGTAGGTCTTCCTAGTCCTACCTTTCAGTTCCTTTCCAATGAAATCTCTTAAAACATCGTGAGTTTGATAATACATGGGAGCCGCTTCGAGGAGAAGCGATTTCTCCACCAATGACCTGACTGTGCTATGCTTCACGCCTCTCCACTGGAAAAACGCGTCCGAATGTACTGGCCGGCCGAAAATGGAGATCACCCTCATTAGTCTCATTTCACTTGGGCTCAGCTGGGAAAGGACCTCTTCCTCCAGAAACCTCTCAATGTCCGTTGTCTTGAACTCGTGGGCAGGATCCATCAAATCCAGGAATAGTGGCAGTCCTCCAGTGCGCTTGTACGCTTCCCGTTGTCTCCAACCCTCCACTCCTCTCAGCTGGAGGATTTCCTTGGCATCCTCGTAGTTCAGCTTCCTCAGGACAATCCTCCTCAGTAGCCCCTGTCTCTTGAACTTCTGTCCGTCATAGAGCTTGGGTATCGTCCTTCCAACAAGAATCATCTTCGTCCTGTCACAATCACATAACTTACCTATTGCGAATCTGAGAAACTGTGCCAGATTGTTCTGGGTCTTCTCGCAACCGTCAACTACGAAGAGAGCTTCCAAGTCCTTGCATTCATTGCCGAAGATGTAGAGGATATCCTCGCTCCTTTTCTCTTCCAGGGACTTGAGAGCGTCCTCGGTTCCCATCTTTCCGTGTGGCTCAAGTGGGTCCTCACTCCTCATCTCTGGGTGGGACTTGAGATAGGTGTCCAGTTTCTTCCTGCCCAACAGGCTGAGAAAGGCGGCAATCTCTTCCAGGACTGATATCAGTGTGGACTGCTCGTTCAGGTTCAGCCAGATGGTGTTCGATCTGTCCTTCAATTCATTGAAGACCGTCACGGCAAGGGAAGTCTTTCCTATTCCAGCAACCCCTTTGATCTCGAGGATCTTCTCCATGTCCGATTCGAACCATTCCATTATCTGCTCTTGCTCTTCCTCTCTACCGAAGAAATACCTTATCGTGGGCTTGTGGTCATCCAAGCATATGAAGCCAGATTCTCTCTTGATCTGCTCGATGTACGCCTGCTTGTCGAAGACCCCTTTGTGGACACTCAGAGCAATATCCAGAAGCGAGGATCCGTCCCTCAACCCCATTGGTATATCGCCAAGCCTCACCTCAAATATCTTGCCGGCCTCGTCTTTGAGCTGAATCCTCTTGTCCCGAGCCCTCATCCTCAGGGACCTGGCTTCCTTCATCCCAACCTCGGTCAGGATGTACGTCTTTCTTCGCAATTTGCCGATCGGAACGTGAGCCCTCCTGTCGTCCAACAACCCCTCCCTCTTCAGTTCGTTCATGACCCTTGAAAGGTTCCCCCTGCTCGCCGAGAGCAATGTTGATATAGCCTCCTGGCAGGTCGCTTCCGGCATGTCGTACGGGTTGACGTAGGATGAGAAAGGTTCTAGGTGAAGAATCACTGCCTCACGAAGGGGAAACAGCTTCTTTCTTTGATATCGGTAACTCCTTCGCATAGCTCCCATATGGTGCCAGGAGCTTAAAATCCTTTCGAAAAGACAAAATCTTTGATAAGGGTTATATAAAGGTAGCATTTTGTCCTATAAAAGGCGATAAGGTGTCTACTGAGGAAGATGACCGACACAAGGGTATGTTCTTCGTTGATGAGAGAAGGCCCGAACAGAGCTTCTCGCTGTTCATCGATAGAAAGAAGGCGGGTGCGAAGGGTCTTTGCATTGCGAGAAGACAACTTGAAAATGTTACATCGGAAGAAGAGTTGAGAGACGTTGAATGCTACTGGCTCCTTCTGAGGGATGCGGACAATGCCATCCGGCCTTCCGACCTTGAGAAGATCGATGACGTCATCTGTTCCTTTCTCGAGAAGAACCGCGGTGGGGTAGTGCTGTTGGATGGTTTCGAGATGCTGATGTTGTTCAATGACTACAGCAAGATCTCCGAAATGCTGACCAAGGCGAAATCATTGGCGGACTTGAGCGACGCGGCCATAATCATCCCGATCGACAGCAGGGCATTATACCGTGAGGACTTCGAGAGAATATCCAAGGACTTCAAGGTCCTAGACTTGGACAGGGCGGAGAAGCTCTAGAATTCATGCGATTATTTCCAAGTTCCTTTCCAGCAAGGCCAGTTCTTTCTCGTCAAACGCCCTCTCGTCTATCGTAAGGAAGAGTATCGATTTGGACTTCATCACGGTTTCATTCACGTATTCCAGAAATCTGATTATGCGCGGGAAGTCGTTGTTGATCATCAGGTACTCTATGCCATCCATGAAGATCACAGTCTTTTCATTGTTCTCCACGAACTCGTGGATTATGTTGGTGAGGCTACCCAGATTCTGAGGGTCCACGTAATCCGTTCCAAGAGTTGTGCTCAGCCAAATCACTCTGGGACGTTTCTTCATGCTCGAGGTGTCCAAATGGTCGGGATGCTGTCTGGTTATCTGCAGCCCTTCGTGGTCACGGTTCACATGATCCGCGAAATGTTGGTAGGCCTTGTCCACCTTCTTGCCCTTCATGAGGTAGGAATGACCCGGCTTGAATCTCCTCTCTCCCGAGAACAGCCTCTCAAAGAGGTCGTCCTTGGCAACAATGGCGAAGACTGGTATCAGTATGATGTTCATGGTGCCTTCCACTCTTTCAATGGGGCGAGTAAGAACAGCCGAGAATTGAATCTTTCGATTGATATTCTTTTCGGATTGACGGGCTCTTCACAATTCATTAAGACCTCCAGGAATGGGATGGCTTTGGTCCATGATTAACAATGCTTATATAGAAGGTCAAACATACAAGCGCGAGGAGATAACTATGCTAGGTGGTCAACCCATTATACTTCTTAAGGAAGGAACGGTAAGAGAAACGGGAAGAGGCGCACAGTTCAACAATATCGCTGCGGCAAAAGCGGTTGCGGATGCCGTTCGATCCACCCTCGGACCCAAAGGAATGGACAAGATGCTGGTGGACAGCATGGGAGATGTCACGATCACGAACGATGGCGTGACGATTCTCAAGGAACTCGATGTGGAACATCCCGCCGCAAAGATGGTCGTGGAGATTGCAAAGACCCAGGACGAAGAATGCGGTGACGGAACCACGTCCGCGGTTGTTCTTGCAGGTGAGCTGTTGAAGAGGAGCGAGGACCTAATCGAGCAAAGGGTGCATCCCACAACTGTTGTGAACGGCTTCAAGCTTGCTTCAAGGGAGGCTTTGAGGATTCTGAACAAGATGGGATTAGCTGTGAGGTCGACCGACCAGAAGAAGCTCAAGACCATCGCTTCCACTTCGATGACAGGACGCGGTGTTGGTCCCGCAAAGGACTATCTGGCCGACCTGGCCGTCAAGGCTGTCTTGTCCGTCGCTGAGAAGATCAACAAGAAGACGGTCGTGGACACGGACAACATCAAGGTGGAGAAGAAACACGGTGGGTCCGTGTACGACACCGAACTCATCTCCGGGATAATCATTGACAAGGAGAGGGTTCATCCAAGAATGCGAAAGACTGTGAAAGGCGCGAAGATAGCACTCGTGAATTCAGCTTTCGAGATAAGGAAGACGGAAGTGGATGCCAAGATCCAGATTAAGGACCCCACCCAGCTGCAGAGGTTCCTGGATGAAGAGGAGAAGACGCTGAGAGAGATGGTCAAGAAGGTCACCAAGTCCGGTGCCAACGTCCTGCTCTGTCAGAAGGGAATAGACGACTTGGCACAGCATTACCTGGCGAAGGAAGGCGTTTTCGCTCTCAGAAGGATTAAGAAATCGGACATGGAGAAGCTTTCCAGAGCAACTGGAGGGAAGATCGTGACGACCTTGGATGACCTGAAAGCCTCTGATCTCGGAAAAGCCGGATTGGTGGAGGAGAGGAAGGTCGGGGACAGCGATATGACCTTCGTAACTGGATGCAAGAATCCAAAGTCCGTTTCGATACTTGTGAGAGGCGGGACCGAGCACGTGGTGGATGAGATCGAGAGATCGCTGAACGACGGTCTGAAGGTTGTTGGACTGGTAGTAGAGGATGGAAAGGCAGTTCCTGGAGGGGGCGCTCCTGAGATAGAGATGTCCCTGCGCTTGAGAGAGTATGCCGCAACTGTCGGTGGAAGGGAACAGCTGGCCATCGAGGCATTTGCTCGTGCGGTTGAGATCATCCCGTGGACGCTGGGTGAGAATGCAGGCGTTGACTCGATCAACCTTCTCATCAAACTGAAGAGCCAGCACGAAGGGAAGAAAGCGAACAAGAACGCAGGTTTCAATGTCAAGACCGGCGGACCCGGTGACATGGTGAAGTTGAACATACTCGAACCCTTGCGGGTGAAGACTCACGCGATTGAATCCGCCACTGAGGTCGCAAGCATGATCCTTAGAATCGACGATGTCATCGCGGCAAGCAAGATCAAGGACACAGGGGGTCCACCGGGCGGTATGCCGGGCGGAATGCCGGGCGGTATGCCACCGGGAATGATGTGAAGTATTCCGATTCAATCCCGAGAGAAAAAGACTTGCTAGAACTCACTTGAACCTGATGGTCTCGAGATTCATAGGCGCTCTTGTCTCCATCCCGAATTTCTTGTAGAGCGAGCTTGCCAGGTCCGAGCACTTGAACTCTTCCCCATGGCCCACGATTACCTTCTCGGGCCGAGGCTCCAATGTCCCCACGTAGTTGAGAAGCTGCAATCGGTCCGAATGGCCTGAGAAACCATCAACCTCATCCACGTCCATCTTTATCTTCAACGTAAGAGGTCTCCCCCTATCGTTGAGGGTTATCTCCTTCCACTCTTTCTGGATTTTCCTGCCTATCGTTCCCTCGGCCTGGAACCCTACGAATATGAGCGCGTGGGAGGGATCGTCCGCCCATGCCTTGAAATACTCCATCACAGGACCACCGTTCATCATGCCAGAGGTTGCAAGAATGATGCAGGGATCTGGGTCATGGAGGATCCTCTCTCTCGTATCGGCCCCGTCCACTCTCTTGAACATCTCGGACAGGAATGGGTTCTCTCCCGTCTGGAAGATCTGTGTCCTGAGCTGACTGTTCAGGTATTCTGGATAGGCCGTGTGTATTGCGGTCGCCTCGAAGATCATCCCGTCCAGGTAGACCGGGACATCTGGGATGTGCTTGTGGCGCATCAGGTCCTCCAAGACCAGCATGACTTCTTGGGAACGTCCGACCGCGAAAACGGGAACCAGAATCTTGCCGCCTCTCAGGAGAACGCGGGAACAAACCTCCCTCAACTGCTCCCCCGCTTCCCTCCTGCTCGGTTGTATGTCATGATATCCTCCGTAAGTGGACTCTATGATGAGCGTTTCGAGCCTGGGGAAACGGTTCACCGCGGGGTTGAAGAGCCAGGTCTTCTCGAACTTGATGTCGCCCGTAAAGGCCACGTTGTACAGTCCGTCTCCGATGTGGAAATGAGCTATCGCAGATCCCAGGATGTGGCCTGCATTGTGGAAGGTCAACCTGATGTCAGGGGTTATGTCCGTCGTCTCTCCATATTTCAGTGGAATGCAGTGCTTCACCACCTCTCGGATCTGCGGTGATTCATACGGGGATTTCTTTCCCTCCCCAAAGGAGACCTTGATGTAGTCTATCTGCAGGAGGGACATCAAATCCCTGGTTGGGGGTGTGCAGTAAACAGGACCTTCGTATCCGTACTTGTACAAGGCCGGAACGAGTCCAGAGTGATCCAGATGAGCGTGTGTCAAGACAACGGCATCCAGGTTGTCCAGAGGCATCACCTCCGGCGCGTTCAGATACGGTCCTCCGTTGTCCTCGGCCGAGACGTCCACACCGCAGTCGATCATCACCTTGCTCTCCCTGGTCATCAACAGGGAACAGCTTCTGCCTACCTGCCTGAAGCCACCGAGTGATGTCATCCTTATCCAGTTCTCTCCCTGGGCCATCTCCCTTGCCAGTCTTCGTCCCACTTTCTTCAGAAACTCCTCCCTTGGCTCGCGAACGGACCTCAGGTAGTTCCTTATCTCTTCCACTGTCTTTGAGGGTATGGGCGGGGCTCTGACCACCTTCGGTGCCCATCCTATGTTCCTCTTGATTTCGTTCAGGAGTGAACCGTGCTTTCCGATAACCAGTCCAGGTGAAAGCGCCTCTATGGTTACCTCACCCGTCTCAGGTTCGAAAAAGATGTTGACAATCCGAGCTTCTTCCGGGATAATGCTCTTGATGGTCTTCTCTGCTGTCTTCTCGGGCTCCAGCAGTGACGGGTCAGGTCTTATCGCGACCCTTCTTCTGAGTGTTTGAGCAAGTTGCCTGACTATGTCATTGTTCTCTGCAAACTCCTCCATGCTTTTTGTGTAGATGACAATGACTGGACCTTCCAGGTCGACTTTCGTAATCTCCACGCTAGGCGGGACTATCTTTTCAACTATCTCCTTTGCCTCAGCAAGAACACTTTCTATACTCATCGATTCCACTCATCTGTTTGAATGATTGTAAAGGGAGGTTAGCTAAGTTTCATGGATGAGATTCTCTTCTCTATTTCCTTGTCATCCAGATGCGCAAACCCTTTCTTCGTGATGGTGGCGATATCAATTCCGTCACCAGAAGCGGCATCCCTCTTCATGGCCGCGTGCAGGGCGCGAATGGCAAGGTCCACGCCATCCTTCAAATCCATTTCCTTCTTGTACTGATCCTCCAGAACCCCGTACACAAAAGGGGAACCCGAGCCTGTGGTCACGTATTCGTCCGGTATGCACCCTCCCGCCATGTCCAGTGAGTATACGTGATTCCCGGATGGGTCCACTCCACCCACAACAAGCTGCACCCAGTACGGGAACATTCTCCTCCCGGCAAGTATGTTGGCCAAGAGGGTCGCGCACGAACCGACTGGCATGGATGCTCCCCTTTTCAGCTTGTAGAGCTCCACTTCGGCTGTGATGTACCTCGCGAGGACCTGAAGATCCCCCACAAGACCTGCCGTGGTCATTCCCAGATTCTCATCCAGCCGGTACAGCTTCTTAGTGCTCTTATGGGCTATCAAAGTTCCCATTGTGGCTCTTCGCTCGCTAGCTAGGACTACCCCGTCCTTGCAGACCAATCCTAGCGTCGTAGTCCCCGACTTTATTTGTTCTGTAACTTCTGTCATCCCCTGCACTCTCGAAAAGTGTCAAAACTGACATTCCCAATAAAGTTGTGCCTGTATATAAGGATTGTGTTTTGGGTGCCAGTCTCGCTGAGATGAGCGCGGCCGGGACCACCTTTTTCCATTGGATAGGCTTAATACGCCACTTCTCATTCTGAAGATGCAGGACGTTGGGGAAAAATGGTTCCTGGGAAGAAACTGGAGGATGGTGAGGCCGAAGAGGTAGTGATTGAGATTCTCAGGAAGGAGGGGCCGCTTACCACCGTCCAGATAGAAGAGAGGGTGCAGAAGAGGGGTGAGGAGTGCCCTGATTCCGTTGTTCTCTTTCTCTCCAAACTCCGGCTAAAAGGGATAATCAAGGGAGAGGTCTCAAGGGAACATCGAGGTTGGCTTTGGTGGGTCGGGGACAAGTAGTTTCATCGCATACAGCGAGCGTTTTTCATCGCAGCCATGGTGTGGCAACTATTTAATATCCAAACTCCTATTGAGGTGGGAGATGGGATACACATGTTGGAAGAAATTTCTGAGCTCATAGGCTTGCAGGTGTATACTCACGAAGGATTATTCCTGGGGAATGTCAACAATCTAGTCGTGGATGTTGACGAGAGCCAAGTGGAGGGCGTGTTTATCGGTGACACGAATCCTCTCCTTGTGGAAGGCTCGAAGGCCATAAGTGTCCCCTATCGATGGATCCAGTCGGTGGGCGACATCGTGATTCTGAGATATTTCCCGAAGAGAGTCAGCCTCAAGAAGAAGGGCAAGTAGTTTCGAAATCGAACATCAATGAGCCTGCCGTCGTTAGTCTTTTATTCGGATTCCCATATTTACCTATATGACTAATGAACCGGAATCTTTAGGATTCTGGCTTTCTTCACACGGGGGAGGTAAGGGAGAATGGCGTTTCCGGCGAAACTTCCGCGTAATGGGAGTATTCCAATGAGGTACGAGTTCGCGATAGTTGAGATTGAAGAATTGAGAGAACACGAAGCCTTTCAGGACAATCTCTTGGAAAGTTGCATCAAAATGCTGGAGGATGATGGTGTTTTCAAGTACCCAATCCTGGTTGATGAGAACTATCTCATTGTGCTGGATGGGCATCACAGGGTCGAAGCATTGAAAAGGATGGGCTATACTAAGATACCCGTTTATTTGGTGGACTATTGGGACGCGGCAATTGAGGTCACCACCTGGCCTGAGGCGGAAGTTGAGAACATCACCAAGGACATGATCATAGACATGGGAAGGAGCGACAATGTGTTCCCTCCGAAGACCTCCAGGCATATTGTGAATGTCAAACTTGAAGAGCATCCAGTGCCTCTGGAGGAGCTCAAGTAGTTGACCTTACCACTGGGTTCAGATCTTCTTGTACCCCACGACAATCAGAGCAATGCCTACGAGAAAGATTATGAACATGAGCCAGAACATGAATGTCGGTACCCTTTCCACCTCAGCTGGTGCAAAGTTCTGTGTTCTCTCGTCATAGCTTCCAGCAACGAAGCCGACTGTGAGAAGACCGTAGTACTTCCCTTCTACCACAACTTCCTGGCCGACCTCAAAAGATTCATTCGTGGTAACAACAACGATTTGGCCAAGCGCACCCTCGAATCCCTCAATTCCTATAGTTTGTCTGTCCGTGTGCTGTCCCCACTCAAAGATCTCTTCGATTTTCCCCTTGAACTTGATGTCTAGGCCAGTTGCAATCGGCGCTCCGCGCACCTTCTCAATTGCATCCTCGGCCGAATCCACTCCGAAGAGCGGGTAGAAATAGGGCATCAGTATCAGACTGAGAACAACGAGCACAATTCCAAAGCCTAAAATCCCCTTCCTCATATGGTCAGCTAATCGGATGAGTTCACATAAATGTTGCTTTCTACAGGTCTAACTCCTCAGGATCGATGCAGCAGATTTTCGTTAGCTCTCTGTGCAGTTCCTTGACTCTCTGCGTTGCCTTTTCCAGACCTTTCTCCATTAGTTTCTGGATTTCTATCTCCAGCCTAACCTTCTGATTATCGTCAACAAGTTTGTCAGCCAGGCAAACGATCTTCTCTTCCAGCGTGACAGGTACCAGGTCCTTTGCAGGTAGACCCAACCCTTTCAGCTCCTGGGCACCAAGTCCCCCGCCAACATGCCTTTCCACGATGGATGCAATACTCTCTGGAAATCCCATTTTCCTCAAGATGCGTCCTCCTTGGTAGCCATGCTCCGGTCCGTGAGTCACGCTTCTGCCAATGTCATGCAACATAGACGCAGTTCTGACAAGGTCTTGGTCCGCTTCACAAGCCTCAGCCATCTTCACTGCAAGCTTTGTGACTACTTCAGAGTGCTTAATCACGTCTTGTTCACAACCCGCTTCTCTCAGGACCTTGAGGCAATCTTCTCTGTCCAGATATCCCTCGTCTATGTCAATGACGGTTTTCCCTTTTCTGGAGGGCAGTATTATTCTCTTCCCCTCAAATCGTTGCCCAGCCCATTTAGCTTCTGTGAATCTATCCAAGAATAGAGCCAGTGCGGCAACTTCCGAATGCGGTTGATTTCCCACTGAGACGTTATAATCAGCAAGCTTGAAGATCTCACCTGGGACCTTCTCGGCACCTACGACAACAAGAACATCGCCCTTCTCTATGTTGCCAAGCACATCCTCCAGACGCTCTCCGTACATCGTCAGATGGATTACTGGGCCTTCCCATTGACGGATGACCTTCTTCCAACTGACACCGGTCTCTATGGAGAAGTCACCTCCGAATCTGTCTACAACATCTCTGATCGTCTTTTCGAGCTCTGCATCCTTCTCGGATATCTGGATTGAATTGGCACCGAACGCCCTGGCCACCAAAGCGACATGCGTGGTGATCCTTTTGTCCCTCTGAGGTCTGTGTCCCAATCGGAGGACAGTAATCTCACCCTTTCCCATTGACATTTGGCATACCAGCCCATTCTTAAAAAGCTACCTGATTTCCCACCTTTTCTCCTACTTAGCCACAATCTCAATCGATAAACTTAAAGCAACGCAATATGTTTGGAAGTTCCATAACTTCGGCGGTAGGAGGATCTAGCACTTGAAAAGGTGATGCCAGAGGCCAGTGGGGGCACAATATGCAAAAGAAAAGATTTGGGAAGCGAGAGGGAAGCAAACGCGGTCTATCAAAACCTTTGGGTCTAACATTCACCCAGATAGCTGCGATCTTCATGTGTGCGGTACTTACGTTGATAATCCCAACACAGGAGGTACGCGCAACATACTGGGAACCTGAGTATGAGCTCAGCTTTGACGACGGCGCACAGGGCCAAGGCTCTCCTTCAATCTCGGTCAACGGGACCGATGTGCATGCGGTCTGGGTGTACCAAGACGTTTTCGATTTCGACATCTATCATAGACTTCACAATGGAACTAGTTGGGGGTCAGAAGAGGAGATAAGCACTGATATTGCGAACAACCAGCAGTATAATCCCTCGATAGCGGCAGAAGGAGGCAGGGCACACGCTGTGTGGCAAGATACCATAGGGGGAGACAATGACATCTACTATAGATTCTACGATGGCACTACCTGGCAGCCCGGGATGGAAATAAGCTCCGATGGTGGAATGGAAATTCAAAGCTACCCGGCGGTTGATGCAGAAAACGGCAATGTCCATGTTGTCTGGCAAGATCAGGGAGATGGAGATTTCGATATCTATTACAGGAACTTTGATGGGACCTCATGGCAGGCCGAACAGGAGATTAGCATAGATGGCGGTACTGAGGGTCAAGGTGGCGTCGCGATTGCAGTGAATGGTAGCAAAGTTCACGTCGTATGGGTGGACGGGGGAGGGGGTGACGCAGATATCTATTATAGACTTTTCGATGGAACCAGCTGGCAACCGGAGGTTGAGATAAGTACAGATACTGGTACAGAGCCCCAGAACAAACCCTCCATTGCTGCATATGGTAACGAGGTTTGTGTCGTCTGGCTGGATGTTGAGGATGGAGATTGGGATGTGTACTACAGACTTTTCGACGGAATCAGCTGGCAGGCCGAACAGGAGATCAGTACGGACACTGGCACTGAAACCCAAGATGAACCCTCGGTCGGGACGGAAGGCGGAAAGGCCTATGTCGCCTGGCAAGATTTCGGTGATGGAGACTTGGACATATATTACAGGCATTTCGACGGAATCAGCTGGCAGCCCGAGCAGGAGATAAGCACGGACACGGGTTCTGAATTCCAATACGAACCTTCAATAAGTGTGGAGAGCGGCATGGCCCATGTGGTCTGGGAAGACACGGTGAGTGGAGATTGGGACATATTCTACAGACGATTCAATGGAACCGGTTGGGAGGTTGAAGAGCGTATTAGCTTTGATCCCTCAACTGGCTTTCAATACAACCCTTCAATGTCAGTGGAAGGTTCCACGGTACACGTTGTGTGGCATGATGACAATGGTGGGGACTTGGACATCAAATACAGATACTTCGACGGGACGGCCTGGCAACCCGAGTTCGAAATGAATACCGATACGACCACTGAGGCCCAGTTCGATCCCTCGGTCGCGGCGGATGGTGTCAAGGTGCACGTCGTTTGGCAGGACGGCGGAGATGGGGACTGGGATTTGTATTACAGGCAGTTCGACGGAACAAGCTGGCTGGCGGAAGTGGAGTTGAGCAGTGATTCTGGGTCCGAGAGTCAAGAATCCCCATCTATAGTGGCGGAAGGCGGCAGGGTGTATGTTGTGTGGCAAGATTGGGGAGATGGAGATCTCGACATATACTTCAGATACTTCGACGGGGCCACTTGGCAGCCCGAGCAGGAGATAAGCACCGACTCGGGAACAGAACCCCAGATAAACCCCTCGATCACCGCGGAGGCCGGCAACGCGTACGTTGTCTGGGAAGATATGGAAGGAGGAGACTTCGATATCCTCTACAGGCAATTCAATGGAGTGGGTTGGCAACCAGAGGAGGAGATAAGTACCGATTCTGTATCTGAGGCACAACACGAGCCCTCAGTCGCAGTCGAGGGTGGCAAAGTGTACGTTGCATGGCGAGATCATGGAGATGGGGACCTTGATGTCTACTACAGACATCATGATGGGATTGGTTGGCAGCCTGAAATGGAAATCAGCAGTGATGTTGGGACTGAGAATCAGCAAGAGCCTTCAGTGACTGTCCAGAGCGGCAGGGTACACATTGCGTGGCAGGATCGTGGAGACGGAGACGATGATATCTACTACAGACATTTTGACGGAACGACTTGGTCCGAGGAAGAAGAGATTAGCACTGATAGCGGGACCGAAATACAGACCCAACCCATAGTCGCGGTCGAATCAGAAGTGTTGCATGTCGTTTGGGCGGATGTCGGGGACGGAGATTATGACATATACTATAAGAGAGGGTTTGAGGACCTTCTTGCACCCATGTCTAGTGTTAATCCAATTATACCCTATTGGCAAGGACCCGTTTTCGATGTGAATTGGACTGCAATGGATGACTTCGATTTGGCGAACGTCTCGTTATACTTTAGGTACAGTTCGGACAATATTTCTTGGGGTGGCTGGCAGGAATATGCTTACAATAGGAACATCTCAGGGCCTTTCGAGATCGGAACATTCGTATTCACAGCTCCTTATGGAGAGGGCTACTATGAGTTCTACACTGTGGCCAATGACTCCTCCATGAATCAAGAGGTCGCTCCTCTTTCTGCCGACGGAGCAGCAGGTCTTGATTTAACACCGCCTAGTGGATCAATCGTCATAAACAGTGGAGATCAGTGGACGACATCCACGTCGGTGACTCTCTATCTTACTTACTCCGATATGGGCTCAGGCGTGAAGAGGGTTAGATACAGCAATGACGGTGTATGGGATACCGAGCCTTGGGAGAATCCCTCACCGACCAAGGCGTGGAATCTACCTGCTGGTGATGGGACCAAGAGAGTATACTATCAGATTCGGGACTGGTGGAACAATGTGTCACCCGTATACTGGGATGATATTGGCCTTGACACGGTCTTTCCAACTTGCTCGATTACGATAAACAACGGGGATTCATATACATCGTCAACCACTGTAGACGTGCAATTGACATACTCGGATGTTACATCGGGCCCAAGCCAGATGAGGCTCAGCAATGACGGTTTTTGGGATACCGAACCTTGGTGGCCGCTGCAACCATCGACCATGTGGGGGCTGACCTTCGGAGACGGATTGAAGATGGTCTACTTCCAGGTTGAGGACAATGCAGGGCTGCTGTCGTCGACCCAAACCGATGACATTACTCTCGATACCACACCACCTTCTGGCTCCATAGCAATAAACGGAGGAGACGTCTGGACCAACTCATCTTCTGTGAACCTTGATCTGACCTACTCAGACGCAACATCTGACGTCAACATGGTGAGATACGGCAACGACGGTGTGTGGGATACAGAACCATGGGAATCCCCTTCTCCAACAAAGGCCTGGGCATTGGTGGCCGGAGATGGTGTCAAAACGGTGTACTATCAGGTGCAGGATAACGCCGGCCTGGTTTACGACCTCTCAGATGACATTATCCTGGACACTTCGCCTCCTGATGGCACCATCATAATAAACAACGACGATTCCTACACCAATTCGACTTCTGTGGTCCTGTCTCTGACATACTCAGACGGTACGTCCGGTGTGAACCAAGTTAGGTATAGCAACGATGGTGTTTGGGACACCGAGCCCTGGGAACCTCCTTCTCCGACCAAAGCCTGGATGGTATCAGGTGGAGATGGCATCAAGATTGTCTACTTCCAGGCTATGGATAACGTGAGCCTTGAGTCAATGACCTACTCAGACAGCATAATCTTGGACACAGGCTCTCCAATTGGCTCTATACTCATAAACAACGGCGACGGATGGACGACTTCAACTTCTGTGGTTCTGACGCTGACGTATTCAGATTCTTCGTCCGGAGTCTACCAGGTAAGGTACAGCAACGATGGTGTTTGGGACACTGAGCTTTGGGAACCCCCCTCCCCGACAAGGGCCTGGACGTTGACTGCCGGAGATGGGATCAAAACCGTGTACTACCAGATTATGGACAATGTGAGCTTGTTGTCCCCCACCTATTCGGATGATATCGCCTTGGATACTGCACCTCCAACTGGCACAATCGTCATAAACAACGGGGACACCTGGACAACGTTAGCATCAGTGGTTCTTACCCTTACCTACAGCGACACTGCATCAGGCGTTTACCAAGTCAGGTACAGCAACGATGGAGTATGGGACACCGAACCCTGGGAGTTCCCCTTAGCAACCAGAATGTGGTCTCTGGAACCTGGAGATGGGATCAAAACAGTATACTTCCAAATAATTGACAACGCTGGTTGGCCATCTGCCACCTACTCGGACGACATCAGTCTTGACAGCACATCGCCAGTAGGCTCGATAGTGATCAACAACGGGGATGAATGGACTAACACAACCTCAGTGATGTTAACGTTGACTTATTCTGATTTGGCGTCCGGTGTCAGTCAAGTGAGATACAGCAACGATGGTGTGTGGGACACAGAGATCTGGGAGTCCCCAACATCGACAAGAGCTTGGACACTCGAAACCGGAGATGGCATGAAGGCCGTCTTTTTCCAGGTGAGAGACAACGTTAGTCTCGAATCTGTCACATATCTCGACTTCATAGGCCTGGATACCACTCCGCCCACAGGTTCCGTGATTATCAATAACGGGGACGCCTGGACATCCGCGACTTCTGTTACCTTGAGCTTGATGTTCTCAGACACAATGTCAGGTGTGGACCAAGTCAGGTATGGTGATGACGGTGTGTGGGATACCGAGCCCTGGGAGGCCTACTCTCCAACCAAGGCTTGGACTCTTCCTTCGGGGGACGGAATAAAAACGGTATACTACCAGATCATAGATAACGCCAGATCACTTTCCGCAACATATTCGGACGACATAGTCTTGGACACCACCCCACCAACTGGTACAATCGAGATTAATGCTGGTGATTTGTGGACAACCACAGAGTCAGTAACACTGTCTCTGACATTCTCTGATGCAGAATCAGGTCCGTACTTGGTTCGGTATAGCAATGACGGCGTTTGGGACACAGAACCTTGGGAGAATCCCACCACTGCGAAGACGTGGCTGCTTGCGAGTGGAGACGGCACAAAGACAGTGTACTATCAGGTTATGGACAATGCAGGGGCCACGTCGGCCACATTCTCAGATGACATCAGTCTTGATACCACCAGGCCAACAGGCTCCATTGTCATAAATGGCGGGGATATGTGGACAACCTCGCCGGCTGTGACACTGGCACTGAGCTATTCTGATCCAGGTTCTGGTGTGTATGAGGTCAGGTACGGCAACGATGGGGTGTGGGACACAGAGCCCTGGGAGGTTCCCTCAGCGACGAAGTCATGGGTGCTTTCGAGTGGCGATGGACCCAAGACCGTCTACTATCAACTCAGGGATGTCACATTATTGGAATCCATTTCCTATTCAGAATCCATCGTCTTGGACAGCACAGAGCCAACAGGGTCGATTACAATCGATGATGGAAACACCTCTACAACATCAACATCGGTTGTTCTTACATTGACATACTCCGATGCAACATCCGGTGTCTATCAGGTCAGGTTAAGCTTTGATGGTGTTTGGGACACAGAACCTTGGGAATCACCGGCAACGACATGGGGAGGTCTTCTCTTAGGCGGCGACGGAACCAAGACGGTCTTCTATCAAGTAATGGACAATGCTGGCCTGTTGTCCGCTGCCTACTTCGATGATATCGAGTTGGACACTACCGCCCCCGCGACTGTAAGTTCTACACCTTCCAACGGAGCAACAGACGTAGGGGTGACTTCGGACATATCTGTGACCTTCAGCGAAGAAATGGATCAATCCTCCACAGACACGTCGTTCAGCTTGATGGAAGACACGACAGAAGTTGCAGGCACAACAGCTTGGTCAGCCGATGGCAAGACATTGTACTTCATTCCTTCAGAGGATTTGGAGCATGAAACAACATATCGAATCGTTGTCTCGACGGGGGCGAAGGATACCTCAGGCAATGAACTGGCTACAGCAAGTGAGATTACATTCACCACAGAAGAGGCTGGAGAGGTGCCGGCACAGGAACCTGATGCCCTGCGGGATTACGGATGGGTCATCTTCCTCATTGTCATAGTCATTCTTGTCATTGCCCTGGTTGTGTCAATGAAGCGCGGTGGTCCTGCAGAAGAGGAAGAGTTTGAGGAGGATGAAGAGGACCTGGAAGAGGAAGAAGAGCTCGAGGAAGAAGAGATTGATTTAGAAGAGGAAGACATATTCTCTGAAGACTAGAACACATATCCAAAAACCCGGTCTATTCCTCCCACAACATCGAATATAAGAACAAAGCAACACTGGCGTTCGTCAGTACAATGACCACCACGAGCACGATTGGACTGGTCAGATCCATATTGCTGATGCTTGGCCAGTAGGTCATCAATGCTACAATGAAGAGAATCACGAGAACCATAAAGAAGATCCCAGAAAGAAAACGGGCTCCCCTCTCGGTCAGTTTGGTGGTTCGAATCTTCAAATCATCGAGGAGATAGAAGAAGGCCACGACCGTCGAAAAGATGATGGCCATCACCGAGAAGGTCAGAAGATTGGGAACCTCCGGAACGATTACGAAGAAATATAGAATGAAGCCCAAAGTCACGAAACCAATGCCAGATACGAAGGAGAGCTTGCTCTTGTCAAACTCGTCATAGTCAAGGACCTCTTCATCGCCATATCCAACATCCGAGGGAATATTCTCAAAGGGATTCAGTTCATCCTCAACTGCAGGGGCCAGAGGAGTCTCCGACCTTGTTTCGAAGGGGTTTTCTTCTTCTGGAGGCGCTGTCGGAGCAACTGTTCTCCGTGGCGGGGGTCTCCTCTCAACGCTAGCTTCAAAGCTTTCCTTCTCTGCAGAAAGTGATCTATCCTTCTCTCTTCTCTCAGAACCTTTCTTGGTGATGGGGCGGTTCTCGAAGGGGTTTTCCTCCCAGTCTTCATCTTCCACTTTGAAACCCCCATCAATGCAACCGTTCTATTCTGTGACCTCTGTATTCCAGTTTGGATGACCTCTTGACTAGCCCCGTTAACAACGTTTGAGAGGTGTCGA
Organism: Methanomassiliicoccales archaeon; assembly: GCA_004377185.1. Lineage (GTDB taxonomy): Archaea > Thermoplasmatota > Thermoplasmata > RBG-16-68-12 > SOIM01 > SOIM01. The sequence continues at coordinate 77,619 of SOIM01000016.1, forward strand.
TCTTCTCTGCCACGTCACCTATGAACTTACCTTCCTCACCAATAAATCTGTAGATCTTCTTCTCCAACTTCTCGAAATCCTCGTTACTCATCACAGCAGCCGCAAGGATGTCGGTTATCTCATGGACTGTCGAAGATGTGTCTATGTGAAAGGAACTGTAGAAACTGTGGTATGCTTTCTCGGGCTCGACCTCCGAGGACTGCCACTTCGTCTCGACCAAGTTCATCTTCTCAAAGAACTTGAGGGCCTCCAGCCCTTCTTCACCGAATTTGTTCTCAATATCTTTGGCCGTGCGCCAGTTCTCGGTGACCTCCTTGAACACCTCTCTCTTCACCTTGGTATCAACAGCCCTGAGAATGGGTACGAGCTCAGCAGCCTCGCTAACTACCTTTATTCTAGTCATATGAGCCTGGGTATATCCACTTATACGGATAAAAAGCTTTATGATGGATTCTGCTCGATTTGGCGTTGACTGGACTGGTATTGGCCCAGTTCTGGCTGGGATGCCGGGGCTTCTTGTCGATCCTCTCGCCCATTCCGAAGCTTTCTCGTAATAACGATGACCAGAAGGATGCTCAGGCAAGGGAGTAATATGTTGGAGAACTCGGGGATCTTCTCGAAGGTGACTCTGTACTCCCCGTCGAAATCATGGTAAGCCCTCCACTGCCACGATATCTTCCAGTTATCCGGTGCGGAGTATACTGAAGACAGGTGGGTCTTAGGGACAGTGTCTGTCGTGAGGGTAATTGATGTCCAGGAGCTCCCGTCCCACTCCTTGCAATATATCTGGCTGCTTCGAATGTAACACGCATACAGATTGTCATTCGAGGTGAGAATGCTCAGGGTTGGGTACCCATTTGCCGTAACAGAACCCTCAGGATCGGCTAATCCGTCGGTCCAGGATCCGCTACTTGTCTTATAACGATATTTGATGTATCCGCTGGAATCGCTGTATATGAGATGGACGGTATCCGAGGAGTCCACCACGGCTGACGGTCCTCTGTTGGTTTTTCCCGCCGAAGTGCTGGCTATCGAAACCTCGTTGGCATCCCAGGACGACCCACTGCCATCATAGCCCCTCCCTTCGATATTGCCGTCCGCGTACCAGATGGCGTACATGTCTCCCCCGCTCAGAGGAAGAATCATGGGCAAGACATAGTTGTTGCTCACGTCCCCCGCTGTCCTCATAATGGTTCGACTCTCCCACACGGATACGTCGTCCGTGTTGGTGGACCTGACAGCGGCACAGTTGTAGTTGGTTTCCTGGCTGCTCGAGATTATCCATAGGTACCCGCTCGAATCCATACTTATGTAGGCCACTTTCGAAGCCAAATTGCTGTTGGAAACGGTGACTGTGTACTCATTTCCCCATGAGATCGAAGTGCCAGATACAGTCCCCTTTCGGACTATAATCGTTGTATCACTTGCTGAAGTATCTCCCACGATGTATACTGCAGAATTGGCCGAATCATACCATAGAGATGCGTAGTTGACCCCTGACGTGGAGAAGGCTTGCGCGGGAGTATCGGTCCAAGTCATCCCATCAGAGCTGTACTCGTACATTGTGTCGCCCTGGCCACCATCGTAGTAGAAGCTCCAGAAGTACGCGCCATCATTGAACAGTTTTCTCTGAGTGGAGTAGGCGGTTGTTGTGGCGGATGAGGTTGTTGTCTGTACGACATGTACAGCTCTTGTGCCCGAACGAGATTGCCAGGATGTCTGTAGGAGTTCGCTGTCACCCCATCCTTTCCAGTTGGTCATTTCGAAGAGCACTGATGTATTGTCAAGCGTGGATAGAACCCAGCTTGGTACGGACGCCTCTATGCTGTCCCTGTTTTTCTCGGCTGAAACGCTCAAGAGGTACACCCATCTGTGTTGCCAGACAAACACAGACCTGTTCAGTATTTCTCCGTTCATTCCTGTTATCTGGATCATGAAGTCCGCCCACATCTGATAGTTCCTGATTCTCGCCCCCTCCTCATCACTGGAGTTGCAGTCGATGTAGATTCTCAGGAAGTCCTGTCCCGTTTTCTTTGGGACCACGATCGTGGGGGCGGGTGGCGCTGGCGAGGGTCCAGGTTCTCCTCCAGGCAACGGCTTTTCCACCTTTCTTGGGGTGCCGCCCTCCAAGGCGTTACCATATGTCCTCGTATAGAAGAATGTCTCATTGAGCGTTACTTCTTGAGCGCTTGAATACTCCCGAATGTCCAGATTCATGTTGTCGATGGGCAGATTTCTCGGGTCCGAAGACACTACTGAAGTCCAGTCACCGAACCATCCGTCAATCCTTTTAACGCTCGGGGCTGTCTGGTAGTAACATCTTGCACCATCACCATGGATGGTCACTGCTCTGTCTGCCTGGATGGAAGTCAATGACACGCTGATTAGCTCACCCGGAGTTGCCGTGAGGGATGACAACGAAACTATCTTGACCGCCGTTTCCGAGGGCTGCAGCGTGAACGGTGCGATTGTTGACAACTGTCCCTGACCCTCCAGGCTCAGACCGACGGAGTCCACTGACACACCAGAACCTTTAGCAACAAAGGTCAGCCTGAGGATGTTCTGTGGGATTGTAGTTAGGACACAATTGTTCACTATACGCTCTTGGGTGACTTCCAACGCTCCGAATTGCTTCCCGAGGTGTATCGAAGAGTAGCTCTCTCCTCCGTCGAAGTCGTTTGTGTGGAACGAGAATCGGGAGTATTCGGTGATTGTCCCAAATAGTCGTGCTGGAATCTGAGCTTCCAAGCTGCCTGCATTTGTTCTGGACTCTATCTTACCTATCGAATGGAAAGCGGACCAGTTGGTTTGATCGCTTGATTGGAACTTCAGAATCCCGGAATATACAACCGAATTGTCCCCACCATAGATCTCCACCGCGTAGTCTATTCCGAGTCCATTGTGGAGGTAACCAGTGCTTTCGGAACCATCTGAATCGACAAACATGTATACCGCATCGTACCCTTGAGTGTCGCCCAGCATTTGTCCTCTGACTTCCACCAGGAATGAGACCATGCCCTCTTCCACAACAAGGGAATATGATTTCAGATCGATATCCGGGTTGGCGCTTGTTGTCGCCTGGTCCTGTTTGGCAACGCCAGCCCAATCGTCCAGATGACCATCGATAGTTATTCTGGAAAGCTTCCTCGGTTCCTCAGGAATCATGGAAATACTCACTGAGAACAGGAACATGAGAGCCATTACGATGACAGAGTATCTCAAGAGAACAAGTCTTCTTCTGGACGGTCGTCTTCTCTCAATGTCTTCAGGTCTGTCCGGAAAGCCGTTTTCGTAGAGGAATTCGTCTCCATTGAGATACCCATTTCCGTTGTAGATTCCATTTGCAGCCCCTTCCCCGTTGACAAGTCCGTTGACCCTTCCTCGACCATTGACAAGTCCGTTGACCCTTCCTCGACCATTGACAAGTCCATTTACCCTCCCCATTCCGTTGACCAATCCATTGACTCTACCAAACCCGTTCGTCAATCCGTTGACTCTTCCTAGACCGTTGGTCAGACCATTGGTTCTGCCTCTATCGTCAAACAATCCATTGCTTTCTTTGGTTCTGTTCACGCGTTTCTTTTGCGACCTAGCAATCGACCTGCGTTGTCTCCCAACCATCGTGCCTTCAACTTCCCATAGGTTACTTCGTCTCGTCTAAAGATGCTCAGTTTTGCGATTTGCAGAACTTCTTTTCACCGCACCAAAAGATTCGACTATAAAGATTTGGAAGCTCTTATCAGATTTGATATCTATTATATCTCTACATCAGAGGAACAATAGAAGCATTACGATACTGCTTCAATCATTACAATATATCCTTCAATATGACAACAAGTTCTTGTAGTTCACAGCTCGTGTCGGGAAGAAAGCTGGCATATGGCTTCCGCTTTTATGATGACGTCGTCAAATTGTCCCCACTCATCGTTTTCTCTAAGAAGAAGTCAAGCCCCTTAATTTGCTCTCAACATAAGAGAGTGTTCTCACCGAAAGAAGAAACAGAAGGCTGAACACAATGTAGACTTCCTTTTGGATATAGATGAAGGCCTCCAGGCTCGGAGGGAAAGAATAAAACATCGCATGCTGAATAATGATGAACCCTATCAGTAACCCCAAGAGCAGAAGAACCAGGTTCCATATGGCCTTCTTCATAACGACTTCTGGATCGACATTCTTCACTCGGTTCAGTAGTGAATGTTTGGATGTACCCGTCGATTTCGATGTTTTTGATATGAGGGTCGTTTCAGCCATGATTGTGTTCACCGTTCATGTTGTTCGTGCAAAATGCCGTCCGTGTAGCTTTTCATGTCGTCAAAGATGTAGTTCGATCCCATCCCTTTTATCGGTTGTCTTCTTTTGCGATAATCACCCGTGATTATCGTCTGTGAATATTGATTTGAGGAATAATTAAACTTATCGAAAGGGGGGAAGATCCGATGATATCGACCTTGTTCATCGAAATCAAGATGACAAGAACAGACTGGATAAGGTTGCGATTCTCTGTAATCGCGGTCAATCCCTTGTCTTTTTGCACATTATCACTCTCAATTCTGATAACAACATAGCAAGGCTTAAACCAAACCGAGTGACCCTAGACTTGGAGGAAGATAGACTGTCAATCGAATCATCGGAAGAGGGCAGTATAACCGAGACAACGCCCCTACCAGCGAATCTCGCGTTCATTGGAAGAAGGATTACCAGGGTTCCCGTCAAGTCGAATAGGCTTTCATTCTTGTTGATAATCGGAGTTGGATCCTATTTACTGGGTCTGTTCTCGCTTTGGGTTTTCGGATCGATTCTGATTTCGGCATTCATGGCGGTTCTCGGCACTAGTTTGATCATAGGAAGCATGCATATTGAGGAAAGGGCCAGATTAAGGTGGGGTCGAGTTGGCTAGAATAGAAGCGAGAAATCATGTTTCGAATCTTCGGTTGCCCAAGCGAACAACCGTGGGCAACCCTCAGATCGAAACTTCAACCTTGGTGAGGTGAGCAAGGAATGGAAGATGATTTCGATATTGACGACCTGCTGGGTCCAGAAGGCGAGGACTACTTTGAAATATGCGAGAACTGCGGGTCTGGGATCATCTCCGAGGACGGTGTCTGTCTGTTTTGCGATATGCCCAAGAAATCTGGAAAGAGAAGAAGGAGAGAGAAGGTACAGCGCGACGATCTTCCTACAGAGAGGCTGGAAAAGGTCACGATGTATCTGGGGTTGACTCTCGTCATATTAGGAGGTCCCGGCATTGCCACGTTGTCCTATCTGCATGACTGGCTACGCCTACCTTTCCCCGGGCCGGAGTATGATACTTATGCAGCTTTCGGTCCCGTAAACGTCCTCGTTGCGGTTGTCGGCCTGATAATCCTGGTCATTGGCATATTCTTCCTGGTTGTCTCGTTGAGAGCTGGAAAGGTCACCAGTAGAATCCAGGGAAGAGAGACTACTCTCTGATTTTGACAGAATTGTTGATTTCTGTCAAGAAATATTCCCATTTCCTATTATCAATGTGGAAAACGTAGTAGAAAGACTTATGTTCTTTGAAGAAAAGGTCACTGTGAGAGGTCTAGAAATCCATGCAAAAAGGTCGGGAAAGAGAGGAGAACTCTTCGAAATCCTACCAGGATCTGTCGTCTTTGGCGACTCAACCGAAAACCTACATCCTCTCTTCCCGCCAAAACGACCTCAACTCCATGATTCTAGCACTGGCAAGAGGCTGTCCGTCCAGTCTGGAGAGCATATCAGATGAGTTGGGTATTCCTTTCTCCGAATGCTTGAAGGGGGCAAGGGAACTCCAGAGCAAAGGACTCTTGAGGGAACTGGATGGCCCAGGTCGCCCTGAAGACCTCTGTCTATTCCTTGCAACTGGTCGAGAGCCGTAGCTTCTTTCATTAGTTTCTTGCGGTTCTTTCCCAGAAACGCTCTGAGCTATTCGCCGAACTCAGTTCTGCCCCATTTCTGGTCAATGCCCCGATAGAGCATGTATGTGGTTCCGATCAGTATCGCGCAAACCAATACGATGCCCAGGACGGAGAAAATGACCTGACCCGGGTCCGAAAGCGTGAAAGAGAGTATCGTCAAGCACAGGTCAGGCAGTATGGACATTATGCTGAACTTGATAAGAACCCCAGGGTCGAACAGAAAGCTGTTTGTCCTCAGCCCAGTTAGATACGCAATCATTACCACCATGTAGATGGACACAATGAACATGACCGGAAGGGCCAGCCATAACAGACTCGTATCGTTGTTCAACCAGCTTATGGCAAGGACGAAGATTGTACTGATCCATGTGGTCATTATGACGAAGGCGATGAGCTTTGTTTTGATGACCTGAGGAACGGAAACGGGGAGGGTGGCATAGTAGTCGGTAACATCAACGTTGTTCAGCCAGCTGTAGAGGATCACGCCAAAGAACCCCACCATGGCACCATAGAAGACGGTGTTGAAGCCCACAGGGAGGGCCAGACCAGTTCTGACGAACCAGGCCGTGAAGCTCAGGAGCAAAAGAGGTGTGACAAAAGAGAAGAACATCTTGGTCACCGTCCCACTCCTACGCAGGTCCACAAGTTCCTTGCTCAACAGAGTCGTGTATTTCTTGGCAAATGTGACCCTCTTCTCGACTCCTGGTAGGGCATACTCGACGCTACCGGATTTCTTTGGCTCGAACTTCTCTTGTACCAATAGGACGGACAGAAGGTCGAAGAGGATGACGAGGGCCACAGCTAGGATGGAGTAGGCTGCTATGTACTCAAGATTGACCGTGAAGGGCGGGAGGCTGAACTGGAGTCCGAGCCCGGGGAGGAGATATTCCAGCGGGAACCAGCCGAAGGCACCGTGTCCGATGAACAAAAGTAACAGGGCGGCAACTGCCGCTACGAAGGCCGGAGTGTTCCTGATGTACACCACGGAAACCAAGAAGCTCAGGGATATGCCCACCAAAAAGGACAGGAATGCGGACACAAAGAGGAAGAGAACAGAAGTGATCTGGAAATGCGTTATTGGTATGGAAGCTGCCAATCCAATCGTCGCTGGAAGCAGCAGAAGCAGGACATAGAATATCACATCTCTCAAATACAGCCCGAAAAAGGTCTTCTTGAAAGATATCGGAAGGGTCTGGGGAACGGCTACCAGAAAGCCCCTCTCCCCCCATTGCCTCTCCACGTACATCCTTCCCAGGAAACCGAAGGCGCCAACACTTATTCCGTAGATGAAGACACCAACATGGATCATCAGCATCAGCTGGCTCATGGGAGTCGATTCGAAGATACGCCCAGATGTGATTGCAATCGCGAACGAGAAGAAGACGGTCATTGCGGGAAAAGCGAGGAACATGTACTTGCTGGAATGGGAGGTGTGCATCCTGAACTCTTCTTTGAGCATCAGCGGAACGAGTTTCCTCATTTCACCTTTCTCCGGTCCTTCATTATGCTGAGGAAGGCGCTCTCCAGGTCCTTTTCCTCTCCCCTGACCTCATCCAGACTGCCCGAAGTGACAATCATGCCGTCGTTTATTATCGCTACTTTGTCACAGAGTTTCTCCGCGATATCAAGAAGATGGGAGCACATGAGAATCGTTCTGCCTTCTCTTGCACACTCCAGGATGTAGTCCTTGGCTTTCTTCTGATGGATGGGGTCCAGATTTATGAAGGGCTCGTCCAGGAAGAATATCTTGGGTTCGTGGATGAAAGCAGAAGCCAGCATGAGCTTCTGTCTTGCTCCCTTGGACAGGTCACGGCATATCTTGCTTTCCGCATCCTCCATCTCGAAGAACTTGAGCCAGTGTTCTATCCTGCTCTCTATGTTATCGACCTTTCGCACCCTGCAAACGAAATAGAGGTACTCGTGAGAGGTGAGATAGCTGGGTGGTGATTCCACTTCGGGCACGATCCCGATCCTTCTCTTGACCTCCATTGGGTTCTTGATCACATCCACGCCATCCACCAGGGCCTTTCCAGATGTGGGAAGGAGTTGCCCTGTGAGAATCTTCACCAGTGTAGTCTTTCCAGCGCCGTTGGGACCGAAGAGTCCGAAGAAGTTCCCTTTGTTCACCGACAGGCTGACATCGTAGAGTGCGGTTGTCTTGTCGAATCTCTTGGTTATGCTGTTGGCTTCTATTACAGCCATCCTATCGGGGCTTCATTACGACCTTTGTTATTTATCCTTTCTCTCCTCGTTCTGCGAATCGACAAAAGGGTTTTCTAGATGGTTTGGGGATTCACCCTCATGGCGCTCATCATGATTACTCACTGCGGGGCCGGGTCCACCGAGAAAGTATTGGATGCCTCGGAAAAGGCCGGAAAGGTAGGTTTTGAGATACTGAACAAAGGTGGAAGTGCGCTGGATGCTGTTGTGGGTGCCACGATCGTTCTGGAAGACGATGAGAGACTGAATGCCGGCACGGGATCACGACTCAGACTGAGCGGAAAGATCCAGATGGATGCATCGTTGATGGATTCGAAGAGAGACTGCGGTTGTGTGGCGGCTCTGGAAGGAGTGAAGAATCCGATCAAGGTTGCAAGGGAAGTCATGAAAACCCCCCATCTGTTCATTGCTGGCGAAGGTGCAAATGAATTCGCTAGGAGCAAAGGTTTCGAATACTATGATCCCAAAACTGATAGGACTGTCAGGGCCTGGGAAAAGGTGCGGAAGAGGCTGAGAGAGAAGGACCTGCCCAGCTGGGCCGAGAAATGGGAGGATTATGATGTCAGAGATACGGTCGGAGCTGTTGCCTTGGATTCCAGGGGATGGTTCGCAACCTCGAATTCGACAGGAGGAACCACCTTCATGCTTGACGGACGGGTTGGCGACACCCCCGTCATCGGTGCAGGGCTGTACGCCGCCGAAAAAGGGGCGGTCTCCGCCACAGGGATTGGGGAGGAAATAGTGAGGGTCGTGCTTTCAAAGTGGGTCTATGACCGAATGGTTGATGGTCGGCACCCGCAAGACGCGTGCGATGCATCCTTGGAGCTGTTCGAGAAGGACATGCCCACAGGGGTCATTGCGGTTTCCAAGGATGGCTATGGTGTGTCCTGCAACACAAAGATGGCCTGGTGGGCACGAGAGGGCTAGGCACACTATTATATAACACATGTGTTATCACGTGTCATGACAACGTTCGTAGAGGGAACCAGATGAACAGGAGAGGGAAGAGTTCGATTACCAGCAAGTTGGAGGATGAGGTAAATCTACTGCAAAGACATGTTCATATGCTCAAAGCGATAATGGAGAACCAACCGATAGGCATCATTAGGCTTTCTGAACTTCTCAAACACCCGCAGCACAAGGTCCGATACTCTCTGAGAATATTGGAGCAGGAAGGTCTCATAAGGCCTTCTCCAGACGGTGCCATGACCACGGAGAAACTTCAAGAGTTCCTGGACCAGTTGAAGAGAATATTGGATTCCACTTCTCGGACCGTGAAAGAGTTGCGCGCTTCCTTGTGATAAAAAGGTTTTTCAGCCCTTCCTGTATTGGACTTCTGGAAGAAGCCGGCGTAGCTCAGTCTGGTCGAGCATCCGGCTGTTAAGGCCTCTGCAGAAACCGGACGGTCACCGGTTCAAATCCGGTCGCCGGCGCTACGTCTTCTTCAAGACTCAGGAATTGAGAATCAAAATTGGGGGAGGGAGGAGCCTGTCGCATGCAGCATGATATCTGGATTCCAGCATGGTGTGATGGAGTCACGATTATCCCCCCTCCTTGAGCTTCAGAGTCGACTGTCATTCCACTTTCTTTGGTCGGGAATCGGAGGATGTTGAATCTCTGGCTCGCTATTGTCATGGAAGTATAAGAACAAAACCCCAGTATCACCAGCTTAGTTACCAGATACCAGACGTTTCGGGATCCACTCTCTCAGGCATTCCTGCCTATTCTCTTGAAAGTCGTTTCGAACTCACACAGGTACTTCTCGACCTGAGTTTCGTCCCCCTCAATTAGGATCCTGTCGAACTGGTCGGTATCCAGGCTTTGGATTGATTCCTGCAACTTCGCAATTGTCTGCTGAGAAACATGAGGAGAGGAGACAACAGCCAGATGCAACCTCTTCCCGTGGACCATGGAAACCCGGTACCTGTCGAAGTCCAGTCTCTGTACCCGCGCCATACCTTCTCCCTTTACCCTTTCTGAGATTAGTCCGTACGGTATTGCCTGCTTCCGGGTCAGTGATATCTCTTTGATGAGGGAACCATTCTCCCTGAGTAGGAAACCGGCATAGATTTGAGGCCTGTTGACAATGTAGACTGCCCATGCTAGAGCGTTCACCAAGGCTGCCAACATAATCACCCAAAGGACGGGCCAGTCATCTTGGCTCAAATGTACAACGACCTTCACCATTCTCATGGTCGAATCAATCCCATCGCTCACCGTGATTGTCAGGAATTCCTCTGTTATCTTGCGCGGGTATGTGAGTGTGAGATTGAACCCATTTGCTTCTGCGTATTCGCTGTCTGTTGTGACGGACAGAGATTCCATGGGCGAATCGATGTCGTGGATGAACTCGAACAGGTCAATGGTATGAGCCTTGCCACCCCAGACGTGGATCTCCGGAATCTCCTCGATGACGGGAGCATCATTCACTGGGTTGACTTGGACGATAACAATGTCTTCCACCAAAGCCGCTGTGGGATCCGTTGCCCTTATTGTTATGATTTCAAATCCGAACCAGTCCTCCGTGGCCCACATGTCCACTGTGTTGTTGCTGTTAATCCTGATTCTCACCGATGCGTTCCCGGAAGTGTAGTAGAGATTGTCCCCGTCAACGTCGAGGAAATAGTAGTCCAGATTGGTGAAGAAAACGTTCAGCCGCATCTCATCTTCGTTGAAGGAGACATCTGGAAGTGGCCTGAGCTTTTCCGGAGGATAATCTTCCGATATGGTCACATTTATGACCTGGAAGTCCGTCCCTATGTTGTCCGTGACCCAGATGGTCACCTTCAGAGTCTCTCCGAGCATTGATTGAGGATAGTTCATCACGATCCCAAGATTGTTCTCGGGACTTTCCCAGATGTGCGCGCTGTCCGATGTCCAGACCGTCAGCTCATCAGAGGAGTTGTCCTCATCCCTAATGTACGGGGCCAGATCGAAGTTGTAGGAATAGTCGTAGTGAACCACTATGTCGGGAACCCCGGAGATCGTTGGTGGCTGGTTTGTCGGCGCCGGCAATTCAGGAGTCGATAGACCCACTACCTCCGTCTCTGAGGTCAGTCCCACTTCATCCCGGGCCGTTGCCTTCAGAATGGCGCCTGACAATGTGAGCCCATTGACATCCCAGACGGCGTTCCCATCCGGTGGCATTTCGGTGGCAATGGTATGGAGCACGCCATCATCGTATCTGATCTCGACCATGACTGCATCAGGGTCTACTGCGTACGTGATTGTCACATTGCCATCTATGACTGAGTAATCGGTTGGTTGCAATATCTGGATGGAGGGCGGTGTACAGTCTATTTCAATCCCTGGTACAGCATCCTCTATTGTGTTGTTTAGCGGGTCCATGGCAACTGCCCTTAGGGTCACCACGCCATCCCCAACACTGCAGCTGTCCCACTGGTATGTCCCGTCCACGTCCGCATCATATCCCAAGAATGTCCAGGAAGTGCCGTTGTGGTATTCGAAGAACACGTTAGCGACACTGGGGTTGGTGGTGTAAACCACTGCGTAGGTTCCAGTGATGTGTTGGTTCTGAACCGGATTCAGGATACTCACGGTGGGCGGGGACCACAGCATCTCGTACCAAAATGCCCCTTGGCCAGGGGTGTCAAAGAACACTCTTTCCACGTTCGAGCCCATGGTGTTGTTCATCCGTTTGCCAGATGGAACCATCCCTGCCATGTTCGCATCGTGAAGGTAGAGAATGTTTGAGGAATTGGCTGGTGTGTCCAAGTTGGTTGGTTGGGCAACAGAGCCGTAGGCCAAAGCGAAACGCTCTCCTCCATTGATGTTGACCACATTGATTTCAAGCCGCAAGAGTCGAGGATCGCTGTCCGTGAAATTGAGTTGTGCGCCAGAACCGATGGTCAGCGCAAAGGGATTGGGCGTCCTACTGTCGATAGTTGTGAGAGGGGATGTCACAATCTCCTGGGGATCGCTGCCGTCGGGTCTTGTATGGTGCACACTCGCGGTCATCTGGACGTTCCCAGTATCTCCCTCAGGCCCAACGACTACCGCTGGCTTTTCTCGCTCAAACTCCACTGCGAACCAACCGATGTCAGCTTCATCTGCAGTGTTGTCTCGCTCCATGGTGATGTCGGTGGCGGATAGAGCCATGGTAACCGACCCTACTCCGGTGATATCATCACCGACATATGGAGAACGTCCCATGTTCTGGCCGCTTGCCGGTTGCACAGAGGCGAATGCCACTGAACGATTGATGTCCACTGGGATGGGAAGAGGAACCACCTTCTGATTCACACCAGGTCCTATGTTCTCACTTCCCGCGAGAACCCTACTGCCATCTCTCAGTTCTACTACTTGCCAGGAAATCTCGGTTATGTCATTCGGAGGTCCAGAGATGCACCGGTCTATCATGATGGTCGTAGAGTTGATCAACTGTGCGCGAAGCATATTTGCGCCCACCCTCGGACCGCCCCCAGCTATTCGAAAACCGACCAGCACGAATGTCTTAGTGACATCAACAGGAACGCTGAGAGTTGCGTTGACAGAGGTGTTGGTTCCTGTCATTGTGGTGATGGACCCTCTCTGGACAAAGATATCTACGGGATTCGTGAATTCCACGACTTGCCACCAAATGGAATGGCCAGAGTTCGCGCCATAGACCCTGAACTGAAGGTTGGTCGTATTCGTGAGTTCTCCAAGAACAGGGTCATCTGAGCTCCAGTTCACATCACTACTCGCAGGTGTTTTGGACCACGTGACGAACGCTTGTTGAACTGACGCGATTGGATTTATGGGCACATTGATTGCGGTTGAAGTCTGAGAGGGAATTTCCCCACGCTGTACTCTTACACCTGAATAGTACTCAATTACGTACCATTGGATTGTGATAGGTGAGGTTTCGTTGGTTGATCGCCCGAATTCCAGTGAGGTCGGCGTGGCGATTCTTCCCGCAAGTTCGGAACTTACTGGGCGGTTCCCGTTGTGTCGGGTGTTGAATATTAGGAAGGCCTTGGACATGTCCACTTGTGTTATGCTGACTGTAGTGATGCCGTTGGCTGCATTGACAGCTGTGCCACTTTGCACGGACTTTATCCTGCTTCCGATGCTGACGTTCGTGGGAGGGTTGGACACCTTTGTGTTGCCGTAGTACAGGTAGTATCCTCCATCGGATGTGGAGACCTCTATCCCTCGGTACAGGGCGAACCATATTCTCGTCGAATTGTTGTTCCATGAAGAGGCCGAATCCAGAAATCGGTCTATCTCCACCCATTCTGCGGAGTCCCAATAGATCACCCGGATATCGTCCCCATCCGCTTGAGACTTGCCCGCCGCAACCAGGGCAGCATGATTAAAGACCGTCGAGACCGTATATCCTGGCGGAAGGTCTGAAGAGCCCGGTGTGATTGTGATTTCCTTTCTATACAGATATTGGCTCTGCGCACCTCCAAATGTGACAAAAGTATCGGTCATCGATCTGTGCTGGGCAGTCGACCAGTCAGAGGAGTGCACAACATTCGAAACCCTGATTTCGTCAAATACGCCGTCGAAATACCGTGTTGGTCTATCGGGGTTGCCGCCCCAAAGCCAGTCGTCTGGAGAGGCGAGTGTTGTCCACAACGTAGGAACGTTCTCTTGAACGATTAGCATGGGCGTATTGTCAACGTAGATTTTGACCTCTTTTTTCGAGTAGTCCAGCGTTACAGCGAGGTGATGCCACACTCCATCAGTGAAAGGATTCGGACCAAGATTGCAGTTGTTGATATCTCCCCCCCAGGGATAGAAGAAGTGGTCTCCGTCGCCCTGTGAAGCCCATTCATAGCCATCTTCGTTTCCAGTCGTGAACCTGTTGCTGGAAGACATGATGTTCTGACGGTCGCCATCTGATGCGTTGGTCCATTTCAACCATAATTCGAACGTTCCTTCGTCATTGGTCGAGTCAAGACTTGCGCTGTCACTGACGTTGATAAGGTCATCAACACCATCTAACCTCAACCCGTTGCCAATCTTGGCATTCAAAGAGTCGGTTGAAATCATTGCGCCCGCTATGTTTCCATGATTCGAATTGGGAGTACTGTCCATCATCTGTGGAGCTGCACTGGATGGATCTTCGCTAAGATGCCACACGCCTGCGTAACCATTGCTCCAAACACTCGCTGGATTCTGGGCATCCGTTGCCAGGGAGTTGTTGTAGTACATCCAAATATGGTCCGTCGTCGATCCGCCATCAATAAGGGGAACCCTCACCCAGACAAATGAGGTTCCTGATTCATTCCATCTCTCGATTTCGTGGTTCAATAAGGTGGTTCCGTCTGCATCCACGAACCGAATGTCCTCGCCCGCGTCCTGGGTGTTGGCGTAGTCGATTCTACTGCCGTTGAGTGCTATCAGGACCGGGAAGTCGGTCAGATCCTCGGTCAGAGACTGGGTGTCAAAACTCAGTTTCTGGCGACTTGTCCAGTTTGAATCCCACCAGGAACCCCCAAACCAAGGTCTGGGGAGTTCGCTGAAATGCATATTCAGTGTGTAAGGCCCAGCACCGAAGTTCGCCGTTCCTGTGCTTTTTGGCAAGGACGGGACCATCAATAGAAGCAAGAACAGTACAATGGCCAGGGCGAGGATTCTTGCTCGACGAGATGTTCCGGTTCTCGCTCTCATTTGAAGGCCTCCTCCAGATTACTCTCTCCCCCGGTTTCTTGCTCCGTTGACTCTGGAGCTGTTGCAGTCCGTTCTTCGTTCTTTCGTTGCCCGATCTCAACACCCTCACTCGTCTTGAGCTCTCCGAGATGTTTCTGAATGATATTCTCCACTCCGGAGAATCTGAAGATGAATCCATCCCAGCTTTCCAGTTCCTTCTTGTACTTCTTCTCGATTTCTTCGGTCGCATCCTTTATCGGCTGCAGGTTCCTTCTCGTTTCGAACCCGTTGTAGACGACAGCCAGATACACTAACTCGCCCCTTTCGATCATGATTTTCTGCTTTCCAAACTCGATCTTTTTCACCGGTGCATCCTCCACTTCTCTGAACGAATCTTTGATGAATTCCTGGATCGCAGTGAGCATGTTGGAGAAGATATCCTCGTCGATATCGCTTCGTCTCTCAATCACGCAGTGGCTGATGAGACTTCCACTTTTGTAGATGAGGAAAGCTTCGTCAATGTGTATCTTCGCGAAGAACCGCCTTGCGAATATCACAAGAATTGCAGCAGCAAGCAGGGCGGTGATCAGAGACCATGGCCAGTAGATCTGGTCCCAGAAGGAAGGGGGTGGCGGACTGACTATTCTGACGTTGAACATGACGTAGACCGTTTTATCACCATCACTGACCTCGAGGTGCACTTGGTCGGTCCCTTCTTCTGAGTAGCTGAAAATGAGGACGTAGCCGGCGAGAGTGGGTGTTTTGGAATGATCGCCATATGCTCGAATGATCAAGTCCGAGAAGCTGTTGTCAATGTCGTAGACGTATTGCGTCAGGTCCAGAGTGAAGATTTGGTCTTTCCTCATAGTCAGATCCGGTATCTCACGAATTACTGGTGCGTCGTTGACTGGGAGGACAGTCACCTTCACTGTTTGCTCCGTAAGAGCACCATTCGTGTCCATTGCTTTGAAGGTGACATATTCCACTCCGAACCAGTCCTGGGTTGAGTTCAGGGTAACATAAAAGGTCGAATTGTCTATGTGAATCAAGACGTTTGAAGAAAGGCTGGAAAAGGTAAGCTCGTCCCCATCCGGGTCGGTGAAGTAGTCGTCTATTTTGAAGGCGTTGGGGAGGGTTGTATCCTCATAGAAAGAGACATCAGGGATGGTCGATGACAACTCTGGTGGCCAATTATCCATTATCGTTATGTTGATGTCTTGGTGATTGCTGGAGAGGCCGTCGCTCACCGCAATCCTGACCGCAATCGTCTGGCCGCTCATGCTTTGCGGGTAGTGGAGGTCCATTACCGTGTTCTGACCGTCGTAGAAGAAGATGTGAGTTGCGTCGTTCGTGCTTATTACGAGCTCTGAAGTGTCGTTGTCCACATCATGTACGTACGGTGCCAAGTCGAACGTATAGTTATATTCAGGATAGCCTGGGTCGTCATAGCGGACAACAAGGTCCGGTACCCCGGAGACCACTGGGGGATCGTTGACTGGGATTACCGTAATAAGAACAATATCCTCCGCTCTCGCGTTTGAAGGGTCGATCGCTCTGAAGGACACGGTCTCCGTTCCTGACCAGTCGACCGGGGCTTTGAAGTCAACGGTGTGGTCCTCGTTTATCGTGATGTCGACATGAACGTTCCCGCTGGTGTAAAAGAGGCTGTCATGGTCAGGATCCTCGAAGTAGTCGTCCAGATCGAAGTAGCCCAATACTTCCTCACCTTCATATAGGACGACATCAGGCAAGTCTATAATCAGCACCGGAACATAGTCATCTGATACCGTGACGGCAATCACCGTCGACATTTGCCCTCCGTCTTCATCATGCACCGTTACTATCGGGTATACAGTAAGACCATCGAACTCCTGTGGATATTCAAATATCCCCCATAATCCATCAAAAGAAATGTAGTCCGGCTCAGAACTACTCATTGTAAGGTTCTCTTTCGAAGTCTCCACATCCGAGACGTAATCGTAGAAGTAGTAGTTGTATGGAACATCATAGTGCACCGTGAAGGGTGTTATGCTTTGAATGGTGGGATTATCGTTCACCGATGTTATGTTTATGTATAATGTCTGGCTGTCCGTGTATCCGTCCCTATCTCTCAACCAAATCGTAAGCTCATCGCTCCCGTATGCGTTGGGAACGGTTGTGAATGTTATCAAATGGTTCCCGATGACGTTGTCCCCAGAGATTGTGGTCAACGAGGGATCGTGATTTGTGAAGTACCAGGTGAGATTCGACGCTGGATCTTGCGGATCGCTGGCGAACGATGAAAGGTCTAGACTCCAAGCACCATAGTCTTCTGGTTTCAGCTGGTTTGGTATCGTTCCCAAAATCATCGGTTTCACATTAGTGACCACGACGGATACATTTGCGCCACCAGATACATTGTTCTGCAGTATCGCGGTCACGGTGATCCATCCATTGGTCAATTCCGTATCCTGTGCCCTGAGCCTCGCTGTTTCGGCTGACGAGTTCGTTACACTGCCTGCATTTGTTTCCCAGAGTGAGTCGGCAATTGTGACTGTGTTGCCGTCCGAATCATAGCCACTTGCCGTGAAGTCTTGGTATTCTCCGTGCTCCATTACTACTGGATTGGGTTGCACTTGAATCCATTTCAATGCACCAGGTATGATTATGATTGAATCTGTGGTGTTCGTGTGCCCGAACCCGTCATCGATTGATACTGTTCCACTTCCAACCATGGTGGCTTCAAAAGTGGAATTCTCAGAGGGTCCAGGGAATATGTTTCCTATGCCACCATTGACCGTCCAGTTCCCGGTCGCCGTGCCAATCTGGTTCCCATCAGCGTCGTAATCGTACGCTGTGAAGTTCACACTATCATCGGCTGTGAGTGTTCCAGGACTCCATGGCTGGATCCCAATGCTGGCTCTGGCTCCAACAACAACTTGAATGACGTTCGTGGTGTTTGTGTGTCCGATTCCATCATCTGCCGTGACTGTGCCCATGCCTGGCTGCGTTGGATTGAAGAGAGCAAAGGAACTCGGACCTGGAGATATCGACGCTATCCCCCCCGCCAC